>NZ_AP025497.1:0-634829 GCF_024347535.1 Vibrio kanaloae
GTGTCATCTTCGCTTTGGTTGCAGTGTTTGCAACAGCTTCAAGAAGAGTTACCAGCTACAGAATTCAGTATGTGGGTTCGTCCGCTACAAGCGGAGCTCAATGACAATACTCTAACTCTATTTGCACCGAACCGGTTTGTACTTGATTGGGTTCGCGATAAGTATCTAAATAGCATTACCCGTTTGCTGCGAGAACATTGCGGTCATGATATTCCACATCTTCATTTTGAGATTGGAAGTAAACGAGCCACTGCGGCAACACCTGAGACTATCGCCCCTGCTAGGACACGTACAGCTGCTGATGTAGCTGCTGAATCGTCAGCTCCTGCGCAGTTACAAGCTCGTAAGCCTGTCCATAATATCTGGCGTGATGAAGAGCCTGTCGCGGTTGACTTGAATCACCGTTCAAACGTAAACCCAAAACATATGTTCAATAACTTTGTTGAGGGTAAATCAAACCAATTGGGTTTAGCGGCGGCACGTCAGGTTTCAGATAATCCAGGAACGGCCTATAACCCATTGTTTTTATATGGTGGTACTGGTTTAGGTAAAACGCACTTGTTACATGCTGTAGGTAACGCCATTGTTGATAACAAACCAAACGCTAAAGTGGTGTACATGCACTCTGAGCGCTTTGTTCAGGACATGGTAAAGGCGCTACAAAATAACGCGATTGAAGAATTTAAGCGCTACTACCGCAGTGTTGATGCGCTGCTTATCGATGATATCCAATTCTTCGCCAATAAAGAGCGTTCTCAAGAAGAGTTCTTCCATACTTTTAATGCGCTGCTTGAAGGTAACCAACAGATCATCCTAACGTCTGACCGTTATCCAAAAGAGATCAACGGGGTTGAGGATCGTCTAAAATCTCGCTTCGGTTGGGGTTTGACGGTTGCGATTGAGCCACCAGAGCTTGAGACTCGTGTTGCGATCTTGATGAAGAAAGCAGAAGACCACCAAATTCACCTTGCGGATGAAGTGGCATTCTTTATTGCTAAGCGTTTACGCTCTAACGTTCGTGAGCTAGAAGGCGCATTGAACCGTGTTATTGCGAATGCAAACTTCACTGGCCGCCCGATCACTATCGATTTCGTGCGTGAAGCACTGCGTGACCTACTTGCACTGCAAGAAAAGCTGGTCACTATTGATAACATTCAAAAGACAGTAGCCGAGTACTACAAAATCAAAGTCGCTGATCTATTGTCTAAGCGTCGTTCTCGTTCTGTTGCTCGTCCACGTCAACTGGCGATGGCATTAGCTAAAGAGCTGACTAACCACAGCTTGCCTGAGATTGGCGATGCATTCGGTGGTCGTGACCACACGACGGTACTGCACGCTTGCCGTAAGATTGCTCAGCTACGTGAAGAGAGTCACGACATTAAAGAAGACTATTCGAACTTGATTCGTACACTTTCTTCTTAATACACAGTATTCTTAACCTTAATAAGCCGAATTTTGGCCACGTACTATTACGCAGTGCCATTTAGACCGTAAGAGCAAGATATGAAATTTACCATTGAACGTAGTCATCTGATTAAGCCATTACAACAAGTATCTGGCGCACTCAGTGGCAGGCCAACGCTTCCAATTCTAGGAAACCTACTGATTAAAGTAGAAGATAACGTGTTGTCGATGACAGCGACGGATCTAGAAGTTGAACTGATCAGCCGTGTAACGCTTGAAGGTGATTTCGAAGCGGGCAGCATTACCGTACCTTCACGTAAATTCCTAGATATCTGCCGTGGATTGCCAGACAGCTCAGTGATCACTGTGGTATTGGATGGTGACCGTATTCAGGTTCGCTCTGGTCGTAGCCGCTTCTCATTAGCAACATTACCTGCGGCAGACTTCCCAAACATAGAAGACTGGAGCAGTGAAGTTGAAGTGTCTGTGACACAAGCTGAATTGCGCGGTCTTATCGAGAAAACACAATTCTCAATGGCGAACCAAGACGTTCGTTACTACCTCAACGGTATGTTGTTCGAGATTGAAGGTTCGATCCTGCGCAGTGTGGCGACTGATGGTCACCGTATGGCAGTATCTCAAGCGCAACTTGATGCCGATTTTGCTCAGAAGCAGATCATTGTTCCACGTAAAGGTGTTCAAGAGCTAGTCAAGCTGTTGGATGCACCTGAACAGCCTGTAACGCTGCAAATTGGTAACTCTAATGTACGCGCTGAAGTGAACAACTATGTCTTCACTTCTAAGCTTGTTGATGGTCGTTTCCCTGATTATCGCCGCGTAATGCCGCAGAATACCACCAAGACATTAGAAGCCGGCTGCGATGAGTTACGTTCAGCGTTTTCTCGCGCGGCGATTCTGTCGAATGAAAAATTCCGTGGTGTTCGCGTTAACCTTGTCGATAGCGAGATGCGTATTACCGCGAACAACCCAGAACAAGAAGAAGCCGAAGAGGTGTTAGACGTCACCTTCGACGGTGACGCGCTAGAAATTGGCTTCAACGTAAGCTACGTATTGGATGTGCTGAACACACTGCGTTGTGAACAGGTTCGTATATCAATGTCAGATGCCAATGCGAGTGCTTTGATTGAGAATGCGCAAGATGACAGCGCGATGTACGTTGTTATGCCAATTCGTTTATAAGCGTTGTTTGTGAATCAACCATGCTTACTGACCAACAACGTTTACCTACTGTGTCGTGATTGAAGATTAATATGAAGACGCTATGCCTTTATCGCGCTTAATCGTTAAGCAGTTTAGAAATATTGAAGCCTGTGACATTCAACCGTCATCAGGCTTTAACTTTCTTATAGGGGCTAACGGAAGCGGCAAAACCAGTGTCCTTGAAGCGGTCTATCTGCTCGGGCACGGTCGCTCATTCAAAAGTTCTCTAACTGGTCGTATCATCCAAAACGAGTGCAGTGAACTGTTTGTACATGGCCGTTTTATGACCTCGGACCAATTTGAGCTGCCAATTGGCATTAATAAGCAGCGTGATGGCTCGACAGAGGTTAAAATAAGCGGCCAAACCGGACAAAAGTTGGCTCAGTTAGCGCAAGTCTTACCTTTGCAGTTGATTCACCCGGAAGGGTTTGATTTACTGACGGATGGACCTAAACATCGCCGTGCATTCATTGATTGGGGAGTTTTCCACAGTGAGTCAGGTTTTTATGATGCTTGGGGCAGGGTAAAGCGGCTCAATAAACAGCGAAACGCATTATTGAAAACAGCCACGCATTATCGAGAGCTGAGCTATTGGGATCAAGAACTGGCCCGTTTAGCTGAAAACATCAGTCATTGGCGTGCCACCTATGTTGAGCAACTTAAAGAAGTCGCCGAAGAGATCTGTGCGACCTTCTTGCCAGAGTTTGAGATAAAGATTAACTATTATCGTGGCTGGGAAAAAGACACGCCATACGCTGAGATACTAGAGAAGAATTTTGAAAGGGATCAGCAGCTTGGTTACACATTTAGTGGGCCAAACAAAGCAGATCTAAAGATAAAAGTGAACGGCACTCCAGTGGAAGATGTCTTGTCACGAGGTCAGTTGAAGTTGATGGTGTGCGCGTTGCGAGTAGCACAAGGGCAACACCTCACTCAAATGACAGGAAAGCAATGTATCTATTTAATAGATGACTTTGCTTCCGAATTAGATAGCCAACGCCGCGCACGTCTTGCTGAGTGCTTAAAGGCGACCGAGGCTCAAGTTTTTGTAAGCTCTATTACCGCTGATCAGATTGCAGATATGCATGATGAAAATAGCAGGATGTTTCATGTGGAACATGGCAAAATAGAGCAAGGATAATTAGTCAGAGAGTAACTATGTCAGATAATTACGATTCATCGAGTATTAAAGTACTGAAGGGTCTGGATGCGGTACGTAAGCGTCCTGGAATGTACATTGGCGACACGGATGATGGTACCGGTCTGCACCACATGGTTTTTGAGGTGGTAGATAACTCTATTGATGAAGCGCTAGCTGGTCACTGTAATGACATCATTGTAACTATCCATGAAGATAGCTCTGTGTCGGTTCGCGATGACGGCCGTGGTATTCCAACAGAATTACACTCAGAAGAGAACGTGTCTGCTGCAGAAGTTATCATGACGGTTCTTCATGCTGGTGGTAAGTTTGATGATAACTCGTACAAAGTATCTGGTGGTCTGCACGGTGTTGGTGTTTCAGTAGTAAACGCACTTTCTAAGCAAGTTACTCTTACTATCCACCGTGGTGGAAAAATTCACACTCAAACATATAACCATGGTGAACCTCAGGCACCACTTGCTATTGTAGGTGATACGGATAGAACCGGAACGGAGATTCGTTTCTGGCCAAGTGAAGAAACATTCACCAATATTGAGTACCATTACGACATCTTAGCTAAGCGTCTACGTGAACTGTCATTCTTGAATTCGGGTGTATCAATCAGGCTGATTGATGAGCGTGAAGAAGACAAAATGGATCACTTCGAATATGAAGGCGGCATTCAAGCGTTTGTTGAACATCTTAATACCAACAAGACCCCAATTATTCAAAAGATCTTTCACTTCGATTCTGAGCGTGATGATGGCATTACCGTCGAAGTTGCGATGCAGTGGAACGATGGTTACCAAGAAAACATTTACTGTTTCACCAATAATATCCCTCAGCGTGATGGTGGTGCTCACTTAGCGGGTTTCCGTTCAGCACTGACCCGTACTTTAAATAGTTTTATGGATAAAGAAGGCTTCTCTAAGAAAGCGAAGACTTCAACATCCGGTGACGATGCTCGTGAAGGTTTGACGGCGATTGTTTCAGTGAAAGTGCCGGATCCTAAGTTTTCAAGCCAAACCAAAGATAAGCTGGTTTCTTCTGAAGTGAAGTCTGCAGTTGAATCTACAATGGGTGAGAAACTATCTGAGTTCCTGATTGAGAACCCAGGTGAAGCGAAAATTGTTTGTTCGAAAATTATCGATGCAGCACGTGCTCGTGATGCAGCGCGTAAAGCTCGTGAGATGACACGTCGTAAAGGTGCATTAGATTTAGCGGGTCTTCCAGGTAAACTTGCTGACTGTCAGGAAAAAGATCCTGCACTGTCTGAACTATACATTGTGGAAGGAGACTCTGCTGGCGGTTCAGCTAAGCAGGGGCGTAATCGTAAGAACCAAGCAATTTTACCGCTTAAAGGTAAAATCCTTAACGTAGAGAAAGCACGTTTCGACAAAATGTTGTCTTCACAAGAAGTTGCAACGCTAATCACAGCCCTTGGTTGTGGTATTGGCCGCGACGAATACAACCCAGACAAACTGCGTTACCACAACATCATCATCATGACCGATGCCGATGTCGATGGTTCTCACATACGTACATTGCTCTTGACGTTCTTCTACCGTCAAATGCCGGAACTGATAGAACGTGGTTACATCTATATTGCTCAGCCACCACTTTTCAAAGTGAAAAAAGGTAAGCAAGAGCAATACATCAAAGATGAAGATGCAATGAATCAGTATCAAGTATCTTTAGCTTTAGACAACGCAGCATTGCATGTGAACTCTGAAGCACCAGCGTTTGCTGGTGAAGGATTAGAGAAGCTTGTTCTGCAATACAATGCCGGTATTAAGCTTGTTGATCGTATGAGTCGCCGTTACCCACGTGCACTTATCCATGAATTGATTTATATGCCACGCTTAACCGCTGAGCAGTGTCATGATGAAGTGGCTGTTGAAGCTTGGGGTAAGCAGCTTGTAGAGCAGCTCAACGCGAAAGAAACGGGTGCTAGCCAATACAATCTTGAGGTTGAAAAGCACGAAGACCTAGGAATAAGTGTTCCTAAGATTGTCGTGCGTACACACGGTGTAACTCATGAGCATTTGTTAAGTATTGACCTAATCAACTCGAAAGAATTTAGTAAATTATCGGATTTATCTGAAGCGCTTGATGGTTTGATTGAAGAAGGTGCTTATATTAAACGTGGTGAGCGAACTCAAGCGGTAACGAGTTTTGTTGAAGCAGTGAACTGGTTGGTTAAAGAGTCTCGTCGTGGTTTAAGCCTGCAACGATACAAAGGTCTAGGTGAGATGAACCCAGATCAGCTTTGGGAGACCACAATGGATCCTGAAAGTCGTCGTATGATGCAAGTAACGATCGAAGATGCGGTTGGCGCAGATCTGTTGTTTACTACGCTGATGGGTGATCAAGTTGAGCCGCGTCGTAACTTCATCGAAGAGAATGCATTGAAGGTAGCTAACCTAGACGTTTAGTATCTTTGATACTTCGCTCTTTCGCTTAATTTCTGTGTCAGAGGTGCTCACATACATTCGTATGCTCCGCGCCTCTTCCTTGAACTAAAACGAAATAGCTTCGTCTCAAAAAACTAAATATATTATTTAAAAGACTGCCCGAAATGGCGGTCTTTTTTGTTTTTTAAGTATTTGAAAAATAATGATTTTGGAAAATAATTGAAAATAATCCCTTGAAACTATTTTGTTCAATCCACATATCTAGTTGTGAAGAGGATGACTGTCTTGCTCTACAAGAGAAGAAACAGAACCTTCATAACCGTTGCTAGAGTATCGCTCAATAGAGGATAACTTTGGCAGCACACAACTTAAAAATTGATTCATTGTCATGTCCCAGCGTTGTCGCCAATAGAGGTGAAACCCGAGGAATGCGAATTGAATCTCTTAGCTGTTTACTGGGTCCCACACAGGTTTGATCCAAGTAAAATTCGCAGCTAAGACTATTGCTTACTAAAAGGATAGCATTATGAGAACTGTAGATTTCACTCCACTTTACCGCAACGCAATCGGCTTCGATCGTCTATTCAACATGATGGAAGCGAACTCATCGAAGAACTCTTCTGGCGGTTACCCTCCATACAACATCGAGCAAAAAGACGAGAACAACTACCGTATTACTATGGCCGTTGCTGGTTTTGCTGATGACCAATTAGATCTGACTCAAAAAGAGAACATGCTAATTGTGAAAGGTGAGCGTAACGCAGAAGCAGAGAAAACCTTCGTATATCAAGGTATTGCAGAGCGCGATTTCGAGCGTAAATTCCAACTGGCTGACTACGTAAAAGTTGTAGGTGCAAGCATGGAAAATGGTCTTCTTCACATCGACCTAGAACGCGAAATCCCAGAAGCGATGCAACCACGTAAGATTGCTATCAACGGTAATAGCCTACTAGAAGGTTAATACCCGTCATACTTGAAGCTACAGCGTTGTTGACGTCGTAAATTCCCCCTAATCACATAGGTTCCCTATGCTCATAGGGCTGAATTTTCTAGTCGCCTAGCTGAACCCCCAATTATTTAGGGTATTCAAGTGACAAAAACTATCGGGAAGTAAAAGTGAAAGAGCACCTCATGAGGTGCTCTTTTTTGTTTGTTCTGCCAGCGTCATTCCATAGAGGGGGGAGGTACGACAGAGTAGGGAACCTTTATTTACTTTCGCTGTAAGCCTTTTTCACTTCTTCAGCAATGATCTTAATGCCTTTCTGCATCGCCTCATCATCTTGCACGTAGTTCATACGTAAGCACTGGTGAGCATGATCCCACTCATCTTCTTGACCGATAAAGAAGTATTCACCCGGAACAATCAATACGCCACGAGCTTTGAGGCGGTCGTACAGCTCCATGGTGGTAATCGGCAGTTCATCAAACCATAGCCATAAGAAAATCGCGCCTTCAGGCTTGTGGATACGGAAGCGAGGGTCATCGATCGCTTCTTGTAAGAGCTCAACTGCACGTAGCGATTTATCTTTATAGAAAGGTTTGATTACCTCGCTGCTTAAGCGCAGTAAATCACCTTTTTCAATCATGTGGTTAGCAATCGCAGGGCCAACACTGTTTGGCGCTAAGCTGATGATGCCATTCATGTTGGTCAATGCTTGTGTTACTTCTTCACTCGCAATCACGATACCGCAACGCACACCCGGCAAACCAAGCTTAGAAAGGCTCATGCACAGAATCGTATTTTCATTCCAGAACGGTTCGACATCTTCAAAGATGATGTTTGGAAACGGCAGGCCGTAAGCGTTATCGATCAGCAGTGGGATGTTGTTTTCACGCGCCAGCTTATCCAGTTTACGCACTTCTTCGTCGGTCAGTACGTTACCTGTTGGGTTAGTTGGACGAGAAGCACAGATAGCGGCAACCGAGTCATCAACCTTGAGTTGTTCAAAATCGACGTGGTATTTGAACTGGCGGTTTTCTAGTAACTCGATCTCTGGGTGGTAAGAGATAAAGATATCATCATCAATACCCGCGTCGCCGTAGCCTATGTATTCCGGTGCGATCGGCAGTAGGATTTTCTTGTGCGAGCCGTCAGGCTGTTGGCCTGCTAGCAGGTTGAATAGGTAGAAGAAGCCACTTTGACTGCCATTAGTCAGGCTGATGTTCTTTTCGCTGATGTCCCAACCATAGGTCTCTTTCAGCATTGCCGCTAACGACTTGATGAAGCTGTCTTTGCCCTGCGGACCATCGTAGTTGGCGAGGGCGGCGATGAGTTCTCCATTGGCGAGCATATCGGCACTGGCTTGGTTAAAGTAATCGAGCATGGCTGGGATGGCGGCTGGGTTGCCACCACCGAGCATGATAGCGCCAGGAGTGCGCAGGCCATCATTCAAATCATCCATTAAACGAGTGATTCCAGAGTAACGATTAAACTTTTCACCAAACTTAGAGAACTGCATTACTTATTTTACCTAATTCATTGTGATTGCTTGTTATGTGTCATTAAGGCAGGCCTTATGCCTGCCATCAGTGTATTCCTTGAACATACCGCAATGTTTTTGCGACGCATAGCGCCAAATGCTCTAACACGAAAAAAACTTCTATAAAGTTTAGCTAATGAGTGTTCGCTTTCTTATTGAACGAGTGTTTTGTGATCAAAAAAGGAGAAGCTGAGCTTCTCCTTTTAGTTTCTACGGTTTATTTTAATGAACGTTTATTTCGAACCGGTATAGACAACCAACACCTTGTCATCTTTATATTGGCGCTCGAAGGCGTAATAGCCCTTGCTGTTGCGGATGATGTGCTTACCTTGCGCGACAGCTGGGTGGCGTTGGCGGAATTGGCCAAGGGTTTGCCAGTGGTCTAACAGTTGCGCTCGTTCGCCTGTGATTTGATCCCAAGGCATATCAGAGCGAGTGCCTTGCATAGGGTCGGAACCTGTTGGGCCAAAGTCTCGTGCAATTTCGTCGCCGTAATAGATCTGCACCGCCCCCGGAGCCAGCATCAATGCGTTTGCTGCCTTGGTCTGTTTGGCAAAGTCGCTGCCGTGCTGTGTCCAGAATAGCGAGGTGTCGTGAGACGATAGGTAACTCAGAACGTTGAATTCGCTGTCGTTGTTGATCTTATCTGCGTAGCGAAGGTAGTCAGCATCGAGATCAGACAAGCACTTAAGCGCCTTGGGTGCGATATCACTTTGGAATTCAAAGTTGATGATCGAATCAAAGCCGTTAGCGAAGTAATCGGATTTCACAACGCTGTGCGCCCACACTTCACCTGTCATCCAAAAAGGCAGGTCATCCAGGGCTTTGTCTGGGTTGTTCTGCTTCCATTCTGCAAGCGCTTGGTTAGTGCTCTCTTTAAGCTCTGCCCATGCTTCGAGTTCAACGTGTTTAGCGGTATCGACTCTGAAACCATCGACACCATATTCGCGCACCCAATCCGATAACCAAGTGATTAAATGGTCACGAGGTGTTTTGAGTTCATCGGTCGCGCTGGTGGATTTATTACGATAGAAGTTAGGCAGTCCGGTTGTCTCTGTCGATTCTGTTTTGAAATCGGGCAGGTGCGCCAAAGACATGGTGAGGTTATTGTAACCCGGAGAGTCATAGGCGCCGATATCGCTGCGTAGCCAAGCTTTGCCCCACCACTTTTCCCACGCTTCTTTGTCGCTGTAAGAGATGTAGTTGTTGAAGTAGTGCCAGTTCTGACCTTTAGTGGGCTGCCAGTCTGTCCAGTTTTCGCCAAGTGTTTGTTTGGCTTCTTCATCAGTTAGGTTGAGCTTACCAAAATCAAACTCTTGCATGTCGGCAAGCGTCGCATAGCCTGTATGGTTCATTACCACATCCCAAACAACGCGAATGCCTTTGCTGTGCGCGGTATCGATGAAGTTTTTCAGCTCGTCTTCGGTGCCCATGTTGTCATCGATCTTGGTCCAGTCTTGATGGTAGTAACCGTGGTAGCCGTAGTGTTTGAAGTCACCGCGATCACCGCCGCCAACCCAGCCGTGGATTTGCTCTAACGGAGACGTTATCCAGATAGCATTAGCACCGAGTGATTCTATGTAGTCGAGTTTTTCGGTTAAGCCTGCCAAGTCACCACCGTGGAAGGTACCGATTTCGTCTTGTCCATCTTGGCTGCGACTATAACTGTTGTCGTTATCAGGATTACCATTATGGAAACGGTCAGTCATTACGAAGTAAACCGTGGCGTTATCCCAACTAAAGTCAGCTTTGGTTTCTGGTTCTACTTTCTCAAGCAGCAGAACACCTTGGCTGTTTTCTGCAGGCTGCATGGTGACGCTGCCATTCGTTACTGTGACTTGTTTGCCTGAAAGAGCGTCTCTTACCACGGTGCCATCATCAAAGGTTTGAGCAACGTCGATGGTCGTTGGCTCGTCACTAGGAACCGGACAAGCAAAGCTTTGTACTTGTTGTTGCTTCGGTTTTATTTGAACCGTCAGCTCATTGGTCTGTGGGTTGAGCGTAAACTGATAGGTGTTAGCGCGAAAGACCTTGATATCTAATTCAGACTTCTCGGCGCAGTCGTCTAGGCGAAGGGGTTTATTGAATTTGATGCGGTTTTCTTCAGCCAGCGCATAGTTGGTGCCACAGGTCTTTTGAGTATCGCCGATAGAGAAGGTATAGCTACCTTTAGCGAGTTCCTGTTCAGCAATAACAGTGCCTTTACCGGATGATTCGAATACGACAGTGTCGTTATCAATCGTCAGCAGTAGGTTGTTGTCATTGGTTTGGCTGCATGCGCTGAGTGCGAGTATTGAAAGCGCGAGTACTGTTTTTTTCATTGTTCCCTTCCCCTGAATAAACAGGTCAGTTATAGCAAACAATGCCCTCTACAGTCTGAGCGCTGATTCATTCAGATAATCAATAACACCTCTACAAACAAATGCTTGGTTCACAAAAACAAAAAGGGAAGCTTTCGCTTCCCTTTGGGTGTTTACTGTTAATTACTCAGAGTATGACTTAGAGTAACTGTCTCACTCGTGCTTATTTTTGCAGTAGAGAGATGTCAGCAATCTGTAGGAACAGGTTACGCAGGTTGTTCAGTAGCGTTAGACGGTTCTTCTTAAGCGCTTCGTCATCAGCCATCACCATTACGTTATCGAAGAATGCATCAACCGGTTCACGTAGATCAGCAAGCTTGCTTAGGGCTTCTTGGTAGTTGCCTGTAGCGAATGCGGGTTCTAGTGCTTCTGTCATTACTTCAACGTTTTCAGCCAGTGCTTTCTCTGCGTCTTCTTGAAGAAGTGTTAGGTCGATGTCAGCTGGTAGCTCGCCATCGAATTTCGCAAGGATGTTACCTACACGCTTGTTCGCTGCTGCTAGTGCTTCTGCTGCTTCCAGTTCACGGAAGTGAGAAACCGCTTTAACACGTTGGTCAAAGTCAGCTGGCTTAGTTGGACGACGTGCTAGTACCGCTTGAATGATATCAACGCTGAAACCAGCATCTTGGTACCATGCGCGGAAACGACCTAGCATGAAGTCGATAACGTCAGCTTCTACGTTGTCGTTAGTCAGCTTGTCGCCTAGTAGCTCTTTCGCTTTACCGATCAGATCCGTTAAGTCTAGGTTGTAGCCGTTTTCAACGATGATACGTAGTACACCTAGTGATGCACGACGTAGAGCGAATGGGTCAGAACCTTTTGGTGCTTGGCCAATACCGAAGATACCTACGATAGTGTCTAGCTTGTCTGCCATTGCAACTGCTGAAGAGATCCCCGTGCTTGGTAGGTCGTCACCAGCGAAACGAGGCATGTACTGCTCGTAAAGTGCCAGTGCAACTTGCTCGTCTTCACCATCGTGAGTCGCGTAGTGCATGCCCATTACACCTTGTGTATCCGTGAATTCGAATACCATAGATGTCATTAGGTCACACTTAGCCAGTAGGCCTGCGCGCTTAGACTTCTCAACGTCAGCATCGATTTGCTCAGCGATGTAGCCAGCAAGTTCTGTGATGCGGTCTGTTTTGTCCTTAATAGTACCAAGCTGCTTCTGGAAGATAGCTTGGTCTAGCTCGGGAAGACGGTCGATCAGCGGACGCTTACGGTCTGTGTTGAAGAAGAACTCAGCATCAGCAAGACGTGGACGTACCACTTTCTCGTTACCTTCGATAACGTGACGAGGCTCTTTAGACTCGATGTTTGATACGAAGATAAAGTTAGGAAGTAGCTTCTTGTTTTCGTCGTAAACAGGGAAGTACTTTTGGTCACCTTTCATGGTGTAAACCAAAGCTTCAGAAGGTACTTTTAGGAACTCTTCTTCAAACTTCGCTGTAAGTACTACTGGCCATTCAACCAGAGACGTTACTTCTTCAACAAGGTCATCTTCTAGGTCAGCTTTACCGCCAACCGCTGCTGCCGCTTTTTGAGAGTCAGCAAGGATGATCGCTTTACGCGCTTCGTAATCCGCCATTACTTTACCGCGCTCTTCTAGGATCGCAGGGTATTGGTCAGCAGAGTCGATTGTGAACTCTTGTTCGCCCATGAAACGGTGGCCACGGATAGTACGAGCAGATGCTACGCCTAGGATTTCGCCTTCAACAAGCTCATCACCTAGTAGTACTGTCAGTGTTTTTACTGGACGGATAAATTGAATGTCTGAGTTACCCCAGCGCATTGCTTTAGGAATTGGTAGGCCAGCCAGTGCTTTCGCAGCGATGTCCATCACCAATTCTTGAACTGGTTTGCCAGCTACTTCTTGTTTGAAAAGAAGCCACTCGCCTTTGTCTGTTTTCAGACGGTCAGCTTGTTCAACAGTGATACCGTTACCGCGAGCCCAGCCTTGTGCCGCTTTCGTTGCGTTGCCTTCCGCATCGAATGCTACTGAGATTGCAGGGCCACGCTTTTCAACCACTTTGTCCGCTTGGCCTTCAGCCAGTGCTGTTACTTTAAGTGCAAGGCGGCGAGGTGCTGCATACCATTTCACGCCTTCGTGAGAAAGCTCAGCTGTTTTAAGACCCGCTTCAAAGTTAGCAGCAAAGGCTTCTGCTAGAGAACGAAGTGCCGTTGGTGGAAGCTCTTCCGTACCCAGTTCAATTAGAAAATTCTTCGCCATGATTACTTCTCCTCGTTTGTCTTTTTACACATCGGGAAGCCAAGCGCTTCTCGTGACGCGTAGTACGCCTCTGCAACAGCTTTAGTCAGGTTGCGGATACGAAGGATGTAACGTTGACGCTCTGTTACAGAGATAGCTTTGCGCGCATCAAGGATGTTGAATGCGTGACCTGCTTTTAGAATGCGCTCGTAAGCTGGAAGCGGCAGTGGCTTCTCAAGCTCAAGTAATTCTTTACACTCTTTTTCGCACTGGTCGAAGAAAGTGAATAGGAAATCTACGTCTGCGTGCTCGAAGTTGTACGTTGATTGCTCAACTTCGTTTTGGTGGAAGATGTCACCGTAAGTCACGTTAGAACCGTCTGGTGCTACGTTCCATACTAGGTCGTAAACTGAGTCTACTTCCTGGATGTACATTGCTAGACGCTCGATACCGTAAGTGATCTCGCCGGTAACAGGTTTACACTCAAGTCCGCCAACCTGTTGAAAGTAAGTAAACTGAGTGACTTCCATGCCGTTTAGCCATACTTCCCAACCAAGGCCCCATGCGCCTAGTGTTGGGTTTTCCCAGTTATCTTCAACGAAGCGAATGTCGTGAACAAGTGGGTCAACACCAAGAACCTCTAGTGAGCCTAGGTACAACTCTTGGATATTGTCTGGCGATGGTTTTAGCGCTACTTGGAATTGGTAGTAGTGCTGCAGACGGTTAGGGTTTTCACCGTAACGGCCATCAGTAGGACGACGTGAAGGTTGTACGTAAGCTGTAGACATTGGCTCTGGGCCAAGTGCACGTAGACATGTCATTGGGTGAGAGGTGCCAGCACCTACTTCCATATCTAGTGGTTGAACAATGGTACAACCGTTTTGTGCCCAGTAATCCTGCAGCGCGAGGATCATTCCCTGGAAGGTTTTGATATCGTATTTTTGCATAGTCAGGTTCGCGCGATTCTTTTAAATGAGTGATAAAAATAACCTCTGAGTATACCGAGATATTCGTAAAGCGAGTAGGGGTAATCTTGTTTAATTAGTGGTCTAAAATGTCGTTTAGTGGATTTTTTTGCCTTTAATGTTTGTTTTTCGGTACAAGTGGATATTTTGATAAGTTTGACACTTGTTTTTGAGTACGTAGGTGATTAGAATCTCGCGGTCTTTGGGGAGTAGCTTACTTATTCATATCCTATTGAATGAGTTCGTCCGTCAACATAATTGATGCAAAATCATCATGGCGTTCGAGGCAACCACCACCTTGGTGGCGCTTAGCAAGACCTTAGACAAGCATCGTGAACCGGGATGGGGCGCGAGGTTTGTCTTTGGTTAAATATAATAATCTCCGTCCCAAATGAGCATGTCGTGAGCGTTTTAGCAATTTCAATTACAACTGTCGCCTTAGCCGAGATCGGTGATAAGACTCAGTTGCTATCTCTTTTATTAGCCAGTCGATATCGCAAGCCGATACCTATCATTGCGGCTATCTTCTTTGCCACCATTGCCAATCATGCTCTTGCTGCATGGCTCGGGGTTGTGGTCGCCGATTATTTATCTCCCGAAGTTCTTAAATGGGTGCTGGTGGTCAGTTTCATTGCGATGGCAGGCTGGATTCTGATTCCCGATAAGTTGGACGATGATGAACAGATCTCGAACCGAGGCCCATTTGTCGCCAGTTTTATCGCTTTCTTTATTGCTGAGATTGGTGATAAAACCCAGATTGCGACCTCCATTCTAGGGGCGCAATATTCGGATGCATTAACGTGGGTGATCTTGGGTACTACGATTGGCATGTTGTTGGCGAATGTGCCTGTGGTGATAATCGGTAAGCTATCCGCTGACAAGATGCCTCTTGATCTGATTCGTAAGATCACAGCCTTGTTATTCGTCGGTTTGGCTATCGCTGCTGCGTTCTATTAATGGATAACGTTGAGGCTAATTATACTCAACCAGTAGAGTAATGTGTTGTAGGTCATACTCTTACAGTATTGTGGGAGTTATCGAGCGAATGGACATATAACTGTCATACTTGTCATGATATTTTAATCTTGTGAGTTAAGAACACGAGGGCATGATTATGTTGACGCGTTATATGGGTATTACTCCACAAAGCCAAAGCTATCTATTTACCTTTGGTTTGGCTCTTACACTGTTAGGTATGGTGTTGACGGATATGTGGCTGCCAATGGTGGCTGGTTCGATGATTATGACCGGGCTTGCGGTAGAGGCTTGGGTTCGGGTCGCGCATATTATTCCGATGCGCAAAGATATTCGAGAAATTCAGCATCAGCTGGAGCATCTGCAAAACAAATCTAGAAATGAATAAACAAAAAGCCGCTCGTACTCTGAGTTCTGTTAAAGAACATAAGGTACGAGCGGCTTTTTTGATACTTGATAGTCGGTGGGGCGTTACGCCTCCAACCCCTTTCTGATCAAATACTGGTACGGCAAAGCTTCAGTCGCTTGGCCGACCAACTGATGATCCATAAACCGACAAAAACTCGGGATGTCACGAGTGGTTGAAGGATCATCAGCTTTTACCAGTAACACATCGCCATCCTGCATGTTTCTAATTGTCTTCCTGACCATCATTACTGGTTCCGGACAACGCAGGCCTTCAGCTTCTAAAGTATGGGTTGCCAGTTCAGGTTTGAATGTCATGGTTTGTATCTCTATATCTATCTAACGAGTGAATAATACGTCTGCAGAAAAAATATGCAATAAGTGCTTGGCAAACAGAATCAATTCCTATAACTTAGTTAACAAGTTGATAACAAATTGAAGCAAAGGCAACTAGCTAAGGAGTGGCGATGTTGACAGGATTAGATAGATTAACAATTTATTCGGTTCTCTGTTTTATTTCTTTTTGTGCGTTAGTACTACGCTCATCGACAGAGACCTCACTGATGCCTATTTTTGGCATAGTAGCAACGATTATTGGTATTTGGGTAGAGATGCGCCGTTGGCAAGGCATAGCCGAAGAGCAAGAGCACTAACCCGAGTACAACAAGCGAATTCCGATACGACAACATTCCGACACTATCCCCAAATTTTCTTGGGCTTCCCCGCGTAATTGCGGGATTTTTTTTATCTAAAGCATGCTATAAACAACTTAGTGACCAATGATAATTGTATACAGCTAGGTAAGTGGCGTGGAATTAGAAGACATCTATCGTAGAGACTTGAATTTACTGGTCGCCTTAAAAGTATTGATTGAAGAGGGCAGTGTTAGTCAGGCTGCGCTTCGTCTTAACTTAAGCCAGTCGGCAACCAGCCGAGTATTAGGGCGCTTAAGAGAGCTACTCAACGATCCCCTGTTTACACGTCAAGGTCAGCACCTTATTCCCACCAAAAAAGCACTTGAGATCAGCCAGCGTATTGATCAACCTTTAGAATCATTCCGCCAACTGCTTAGCCCTAGTGCTTTCGATCCTTACTATTGCAGTGAACGTTTTTTAATTGCGACCACTGACTATGCGATGCAAACCATCTTGCCGTATGCATTGCCGAAAATTTATGAACAAGCACCTAATATCTCTTTGGAGTTTGCTCCGTTGCAGCATGAACATTTGTTTAAACAACTCAGTACTGAACATGTCGACATGGCGATTTGTCGTCCGAGTGGCAGCATTGAGCCACTTCATCAAGAAGTACTGGGGCCAGTCGGCGTGTCGTGCTTGTTATCTAAAAATCACCCTTTGGCAGATAGTTCACTAAGCCTTGAGGATTATGTATCTCTGCCTCACGCGATGATCGCGATCAGTGATGGTGTTAAGGCTTTACTCGATAACGCTTTAGCTAATCAGCAGCCTCGAAAAATGGTGCTGCGCGCTTATCACCTTGAAGCGGCATTGGCGATTGTTGATAGAATGCCGTTGGTGATCACTGTACCTGCTGATTTGGCTTATTTGGTGGCTGAACGTTATGACTTAGTCGTTAAACCACTGCCATTTGAATTTATGCCGTTTGACTACTCACTTATCTGGCACTCGCGTTGTGATTCTTCTGCCTCACAACAATGGTTGAGAAGGGTCGTTAAAGAAGAGTGTGGTGAGTTGATTCAAAAGCGTATTGCGGATGTTGGCTTAGGTTAACTGAGGCCTAGCTTTGGTTTACTCATCGAAATGACAAAAATGCAAAAGGGCTGATTACGATCAGCCCTTTGTTATTCTAGGTATGGAAGTTTAATTCACAATTACAGTTTAATAACTACGCGACCAGTGATTTGACCGTTTGTGATGTCATCTGCAGCTTGAATTGCGTCATCTAAAGACACTTCTCTAGTGGCCTGGCCGTAGAAAGACTCAGGTAGCAACTCAGCCAGTTGTTCCCATGCTTTAATGCGTTTTTCACGAGGGCACATTACCGAGTCCACACCTTGTAGGCGAACGTTACGCAGAATAAATGGCATTACCGTTGTTGGTAAGTCAAAACCACCTGCTAGGCCACACATCGCAACCGCGCCGTTGTAATCAATTTGCGCCAATACTTTCGCAAGTACTTTACTGCCTACCGTATCGATCGCACCAGCCCACAGTTGTTTCTCTAGTGGTTTTGCTGGTTCTTCTAGTTCAGCACGCTCTACAATACGTGTCGCGCCTAGTGATTTTAGTAGTTCACCGTTTGCAGAAGCTCGGCCAGTAACCGCTGCCACTTTATAACCCAGTTGGTTTAGTAGAGTGATAGATACGCTGCCTACGCCGCCACTTGCACCTGTTACTAGGATTTCACCGTCTTCTGGTTTGATGCCTGCATCGACGATAGCTTGTACACAAAGCATTGCTGTGAAGCCAGCAGTACCTATTGCCATGACTTTCCTAGCGTCTAGACTCTTAGGCATAGGCACTAACCAATCACCGTTTAGGCTTGCTTTCTCAGCCATGCCTCCCCAGTGACCTTCACCAACACCCCAACCCGTTAAAACAACTTCGTCGCCTGCTTTGTAGCGAGGGTCATCAGATTGTGAAACCACACCAGAAAGGTCGATACCTGGAACCATAGGGAAGTTGCGAACAATGCGCCCTTTACCTGTAATCGCCAAACCATCTTTGTAGTTTAAAGAAGAGTAACTTACATCAACCTTCACATTACCTTCTGGTAATTGAGACTCATCAATCTGAGAAACTGATGCGATAGTTTTTTTGTCTTCTTGGTTTAGTACAAGTGCTTTAAACATGATCTGCTCCGTAGGAGGAATATTAGGAAACTGAAGTAACTTTAGTTGAATCGTTGGAGAAAAAATAATGAAACATCAACATTGAATATATGCGTTTTGTGCATAGATATAGGTGGTGCTTTTTGTTTTACCAAGTTCATTGAACGAATCGATAGATTATCGAATGCCGAGTAATAAAAAGTGCAGCTATATAAATATAGCTGCACAAAAGATTACCCTTCAAGTATTACCGTCAGTGATCGCTATGGGCGTTCAAATACCGTTGCAATACCTTGGCCTAAACCAATACACATGGTTGCTAAGCCGTATTTCACGTCTTGTGCTTCCATCAGGTTGATTAGGGTCGTCGAGATACGAGAACCAGAACAGCCTAGTGGGTGACCGAGTGCAATCGCACCGCCGTTAAGGTTAACTTTCTCGTCAACCACATCCAATAGACCTAGGTCTTTAGCACATGGAAGAGATTGAGCCGCAAACGCTTCATTGAGTTCAATCACACCCATGTCTTCAACGGTTAGGCCTGCACGTTTTAACGCTTTTTTAGTTGCAGGTACTGGACCGTAACCCATAATTGAAGGGTCACAACCTGCGATAGCCATCGACTTCACGCGAGCGCGGATCTTAAGGCCAAGCGCGTTGGCTTTATCCTCACTCATGATAAGCATTGCCGATGCACCATCAGACAGTGCTGATGAAGTACCTGCTGTTACTGTCCCGTTTGCTGGGTCAAATACTGGGCGAAGCTGAGACAAGCCTTCAACCGTAGTTTCTGGACGAATGACTTCGTCGTAATCCAGAGTGAACAGTGAACCGTCTGCTGCGTGAGCTTCGGTTGGTAGGATTTCGTTCTTGAAACGACCTTCTACTGTTGCTGCTTGAGCTCGAGCATGTGAACGAGCTGCGAAGGCATCTTGGTCTTCACGACTGATGCCATGCATTTTACCTAGCATCTCAGCGGTTAACCCCATCATTCCCGCCGCTTTCGCTACGTGCTTAGACATGCCTGGGTGAAAATCAACACCATGGTTCATTGGTACGTGACCCATGTGTTCGACACCACCGATCAGGCAGATTTCAGCATCGCCAACCATGATAGAGCGGGTCGCATCATGCAGAGCTTGCATAGATGAACCACATAAACGGTTGACCGTCACCGCACCAATCTCAATCGGTAGACCAGCAAGCAAGGCTGCGTTACGTGCAACGTTGAAGCCTTGCTCTAGCGTCTGTTGTACACAACCCCAGTAAATGTCTTCAATTTCGACAGGGTTTACTTCTGGGTTGCGCTCTAAAATGCCTTTCATCAAATGTGCAGACAGATCTTCAGCACGAGTGTGACGGAAAGCTCCACCTTTGGAACGTCCCATTGGGGTGCGAAGGCAATCAACAACAACTACATTATTCATTTTGCTATTCCTTTTCCAAATGTGGGTTACAGAGAACTGGCTTGTTGGCTGTCGTAAAAGCTTTCGCCCTTCGCTGCCATATCAAGCAATAGTTGAGGAACTTGGTACATTGCACCTAAGTCCTGGTAGCTTTTCGCCATTTCAACGAAATTACTAACCCCCACACTGTCTAAGTAACGGAATACGCCGCCTCTGAATGGAGGGAAGCCTAAACCGTAAACCAGTGCCATATCCGCTTCTTGCGGTGTCGCGATGATGCCTTCTTCTAAACAAAGTACCACTTCGTTGATCATCGGAATCATCACACGTTGGATAATTGTCTGGTCATCAAAATCTTGTGGCTGTTGGCATACGTCAGCCAAGATAGGAAGAATCTCTTCAGAGAAAGTCTTCTTAGGACGACCACGTTTGTCTACGCTGTACGTGTAGAAACCGCTGCCGTTCTTCTGACCGTATTTTTCAGCGACGTAAAGCGCATCAATGGCATCACGGCCTTCTTTACCCATACGCTCAGGGAAACCTTGCGCCATCACTGCTTGTGCATGGTGTGCGGTGTCTAAGCCTACAACGTCTAGCAAGTAAGCAGGGCCCATTGGCCAACCGAACTTACGTTCCATGACTTTATCGATCTTGGTGAAGTCAGCGCCGTCACGTAGCAACATGCTGAAACCGCCAAAGTAAGGGAAAAGTACACGGTTAACGAAGAAGCCAGGGCAGTCGTTAACAACGATAGGGGATTTACCCATCTTCGCTGCGTAAGCGACAACGCGATTGATTGTCTCTTCTGAAGTGTGCTCGCCACGAATGATCTCAACCAAAGGCATGCGGTGTACTGGGTTAAAGAAGTGCATGCCACAGAAGTTTTCTGGGCGCTTCAGTGATTTCGCTAACAGGTTGATTGGAATCGTAGAGGTGTTTGATGTTAGAACGGTGTCTTCACCAACCAAACCTTCCACTTCGCTCAGTACTGCTGCTTTTACTTTAGGGTTTTCTACAACCGCTTCCACAATCACATCTGATTGCTCAACACCTGCATAATGTAGACTTGGAGTAATAGAAGACAGGATGCCTGCCATCTTGAATCCATCTAGGCGACCGCGTGATAAGCGTTTATTCAACAGCTTAGAAGCTTCATTCATACCAAGATCAAGAGACGCCTGTGCGATGTCTTTCATCATCACTGGCACGCCCTTCAATGCTGACTGGTAAGCAATACCGCCGCCCATTATGCCAGCACCAAGTACCGCTGCGCGTTCAGTCGCTTTATTCGCAGATTTACCAGCCTGTTTTGCTAAGCCTTTTATGTATTGGTCATTCAAGAATAGACCAACCAGTGCTTTCGCTTCTTCAGATTTTGCTAGCTTAACGAAGTGTTTACGTTCGATGTCTAGTGCTGCATCGCGATCGCTACGTGCTGCTTCTTCAATAGCAATCACAGAAGTCATCGGAGCTGGGTAGTGAGGTCCTGCTTTTTGAGCCACTAAGCCCTTAGCCATGGTAAAGCTCATCATCGCTTCGAGTTTGCTTAGTGAAAGCGCTGATGTTTTTTGTTTACGGCGTAGCTGCCAATCGATTTTTTCATTTGCAGCGAGAGAAACAGTATTAATTGCTGAGTCTAGTAGTTGGTCTGTATCAACAATCGCATCTAACAAGCCAATCTTAAGCGCTTCATCAGCACGGCATGCTTTGCCTTGCGTGATAATTTCCATTGCGCTGTCAGCGCCGATAACACGTGGCAGGCGCACACAGCCACCAAAGCCAGGCATGATACCAAGTTTGGTTTCTGGTAGACCGATGCTGGTGGTCTTGTCGCCGATACGAAAGTCGGTTGCTAGGACACATTCACAGCCGCCGCCAAGAGCATGGCCACGCATCATTGAAAGAGTTGGTACAGGAAGATCTTCGAGCTTACTAAAGATTGAATTAGCGAATCTTAACCACTCATCAAGTTCTGCTTCTGGCTTAGCGAATAGGCCAAGAAATTCAGTGATGTCTGCGCCTACAATGAACGCGTCTTTGTTTGAAGTTAAGATTAAACCACGTAATCCAACGTGAGCATTTAGAGCATCTAACGCTTTATCTAGTGATTCTAAAGTAGCAAGGTCGAGTTTGTTTACAGAGGCCGGAGCGCAGAAGTTTAGTTCAGCGATACCGTCTTGTAATTCCTTTACCTGTAGGGTGTTAGCTTGGTAAATCATTGTCTATCTCCATGACATACAATCCACGATTGTTTGAGAGAATCTTGTTATCTTTCTAGTATTGTAGAATACCTGGTAAGACCAGTTGCTTTAGTCTGTACCTCTGTTTAGCTAATTTCAATACATTTTTTAAACAATTGTTTAACATTGTGCGATAGCACAGATCCTCTAACCCTTATTATTCACGCGTGATACACTTCGCTGCTCTTATTAATTAAGTTAACGATATGAATGAACAGCCCTATTTAATACCGTCTGCGTCGGCTCAGTTTGAAGAAGAGATAAAAAAGAGCGTCTTTATTACTCATCTTGCTCATACTCCAAGTGTAGAAGCTGCAAAACAGTTCGTAGAGCAGGTAAAGAAAGAGCATTCTTCAGCGCGACATAATTGTTGGGGTTTTGTTGCAGGGCGACCTGAAGACTCAATGCTTTGGGGCTTTAGCGATGATGGTGAACCCTCAGGTACGGCGGGTAAGCCGATATTGGCGCAATTGTCTGGTTCTGGTGTTGGTGAGTTAACGGCTGTGGTGACTCGTTATTCAGGTGGGATTAAGCTTGGAACGGGTGGCTTGGTTAAGGCTTATGGCGGAGGCGTGCAACAAGCGCTCAAGCAGCTTCAAACGATCGAGAAAAAAATAACCACAAAATTACGGCTAGAGTTAGACTATGGCTTTGTGCCGATCGCACAGTCCATCATGGCTCAGCATCAGGCTGTTGAGGTACAAGCGGATTATGGTGTTCAAGTTGAGCTTATCATTGAGATAGAGCTCCTGCAGGTAGATTCGTTTACCCAGACCATGATCAATAAAAGCGGTGCCAAGGCACTGGTAACGAAAGTTAAAGACAACTAGGAAGTTTGAAGCATTTTGCTTCGTTCAATAGCTCATGCAATTTCGCTCAATTATTCGAATCGTCGGATTATTATTAGCACTTTTTAGTGTATCAATGCTCGCACCTGCGCTCGTCGCACTGATCTATCGAGATGGTGCAGGTGTGCCATTTGTGACGACCTTCTTCGCTCTATTATTTTGTGGAGCGGTTTGCTGGTTTCCAAATCGACGCTATAAACATGAATTGAAAGCGCGTGATGGCTTCTTGATTGTTGTTCTGTTTTGGACGGTAATAGGCAGTGCGGGGGCATTGCCGTTTTTGATCGCCGATAACCCCAATATCTCAGTAACCGATGCCTTTTTTGAATCGTTTTCAGCGTTAACGACGACAGGCGCTACTGTTATTGTTGGCCTCGATGAACTCCCTAAAGCAATCCTGTTTTACCGTCAGTTTCTGCAATGGTTTGGTGGTATGGGTATCATCGTATTAGCCGTGGCTATCCTTCCTGTTCTGGGCATTGGTGGTATGCAGTTATATCGTGCCGAAATCCCAGGTCCGGTAAAAGATAGCAAAATGACTCCGCGTATTGCTGAAACGGCAAAAGCGTTGTGGTACATCTATCTCAGTTTAACCATTGCTTGCGCGGTGGCGTTTTGGCTTGCAGGAATGAGTTTCTTTGATGCAATCAGCCATAGCTTCTCAACCATTGCGATTGGCGGTTTCTCGACTCACGATGCGAGTATGGGCTATTTCAACAGCCCTGCTATCAACATGATTACCGTCGTGTTCCTTCTTATATCTGCGTGTAACTATTCATTACACTTTGCAGCGTTTGCCTCAGGTGGTGTACATCCCAAATATTACTGGAAAGATCCTGAATTCCGGGCTTTTATTTTTATTCAAGCGGTGCTGTTTTTAGTTTGCTTCTTATTATTGCTTAACCATAATTCTTATGACTCGTATTACGATGCTTTTGATCAGGCTTTGTTCCAAACGGTGTCTATATCTACAACTGCTGGTTTCACTACCACTGGTTTTTCTGAGTGGCCATTATTCTTACCTGTTCTGCTTTTGTTCTCTTCTTTTATAGGGGGCTGTGCAGGTTCAACAGGCGGTGGCATGAAAGTCATTCGAATCTTATTGCTCACACTTCAAGGTGCTCGTGAAATGAAGCGTCTTGTTCACCCGCGTGCTGTCTATACCATCAAAGTTGGTGGTTCGGCGTTACCACAACGTGTCGTTGATGCGGTTTGGGGCTTCTTTTCTGCATACGCATTGGTTTTTGTGGTTTGTATGTTGGCTCTTATTGCTACGGGGATGGATGAGCTAAGCGCTTTCTCTGCTGTGGCGGCAACATTGAATAACCTTGGTCCTGGTCTTGGCGAGGTTGCAATGCACTTTGGCGATGTTAATGACAAAGCAAAGTGGGTATTGATAGTGTCTATGTTGTTTGGCCGTTTAGAAATATTCACCTTATTAATTTTATTGACCCCTACGTTTTGGCGTAGCTAAGGACATATTGTGGCAAAAGCTCTATTTTTGTATTCAAGCCGTGAAGGCCAGACCAAGAAAATCTTGAACTATATAAAAGAAGAAATGAATGAGTTCGAATGTGAGCTTCAAAATCTGCACTCTATTACTAGTGTCGACTTTGCTCAATACGACAGAGTCTTGATTGGCGCATCTATTCGTTATGGCCACCTTAATAAGAAGCTATATCAGTTCATTGATGCCAATCTTACTCAACTGCAATCAAACAAGGTCGCTTTCTTCTGCGTTAACTTAACGGCTCGTAAAGAAGACCAAGGTAAAGATACCCCTGAAGGTAGCGCTTATATTAAGAAGTTTCTTCTTAAGTCACCGTGGCAGCCAACTTTGATCGGTGTATTCGCGGGGGCTCTCTATTACCCTCGTTATAACTGGTTCGATAAAACCATGATTCGCTTCATTATGAATATGACAGGTGGCGAAACGGATACAACCAAGGAAGTCGAGTACACAAACTGGGAAAAAGTCTCTTTATTCTCTAAGAAACTACAAGAGATGTAAGAGAAAGCCTACTTTTGAGGCGTTTTGAGTTCTTTTTAATCGAACAATCAAAAAAGTAAGAAAAACTTCAAAAAGGGCTTGCCAGTGTGATCGAAATCTCTATAATGCCACCTCGCTGACACGGGATGGCTTCTTAGGAAACCAAAGCGAATCAGCAGGTCAAATTAGCCAAGCTAAACGCTTGAAAAAAGTTTTGAAAATAGTGGTTGACACTAAAACTTAAATCGCTAAAATGGCCGTCCGATTTGAGCGAAGCTCAAAAAGGAAAAGCTCTTTAACAATTTAAACCTATCAATCTGTGTGGGCACTCGTTGATGAATATCAAAACGTTTTATCTTCCCTTTTTATTAAGAGAAGTAAAACAGATTCTTCGGAATCAACTTTGGTTTCAATGAACTGAGTGACCAATACGAATAACGACTTTCTTTATAGAGAGGGGTTATTTGGCACAGTCAATTCATTATCTTTCTGTTGGAAAGATAATAGCTTTAGAATTACTTTTTGTAGTTTTGAAGTCAGTATTCATTGAGCCGACAAAATCTTAAATTGAAGAGTTTGATCATGGCTCAGATTGAACGCTGGCGGCAGGCCTAACACATGCAAGTCGAGCGGAAACGACACTAACAATCCTTCGGGTGCGTTAATGGGCGTCGAGCGGCGGACGGGTGAGTAATGCCTAGGAAATTGCCTTGATGTGGGGGATAACCATTGGAAACGATGGCTAATACCGCATAATGCCTACGGGCCAAAGAGGGGGACCTTCGGGCCTCTCGCGTCAAGATATGCCTAGGTGGGATTAGCTAGTTGGTGAGGTAATGGCTCACCAAGGCGACGATCCCTAGCTGGTCTGAGAGGATGATCAGCCACACTGGAACTGAGACACGGTCCAGACTCCTACGGGAGGCAGCAGTGGGGAATATTGCACAATGGGCGCAAGCCTGATGCAGCCATGCCGCGTGTATGAAGAAGGCCTTCGGGTTGTAAAGTACTTTCAGTTGTGAGGAAGGGGGTGTTGTTAATAGCAACATCTCTTGACGTTAGCAACAGAAGAAGCACCGGCTAACTCCGTGCCAGCAGCCGCGGTAATACGGAGGGTGCGAGCGTTAATCGGAATTACTGGGCGTAAAGCGCATGCAGGTGGTTCATTAAGTCAGATGTGAAAGCCCGGGGCTCAACCTCGGAACTGCATTTGAAACTGGTGAACTAGAGTACTGTAGAGGGGGGTAGAATTTCAGGTGTAGCGGTGAAATGCGTAGAGATCTGAAGGAATACCAGTGGCGAAGGCGGCCCCCTGGACAGATACTGACACTCAGATGCGAAAGCGTGGGGAGCAAACAGGATTAGATACCCTGGTAGTCCACGCCGTAAACGATGTCTACTTGGAGGTTGTGGCCTTGAGCCGTGGCTTTCGGAGCTAACGCGTTAAGTAGACCGCCTGGGGAGTACGGTCGCAAGATTAAAACTCAAATGAATTGACGGGGGCCCGCACAAGCGGTGGAGCATGTGGTTTAATTCGATGCAACGCGAAGAACCTTACCTACTCTTGACATCCAGAGAATCCAGCGGAGACGCAGGAGTGCCTTCGGGAGCTCTGAGACAGGTGCTGCATGGCTGTCGTCAGCTCGTGTTGTGAAATGTTGGGTTAAGTCCCGCAACGAGCGCAACCCTTATCCTTGTTTGCCAGCGAGTCATGTCGGGAACTCCAGGGAGACTGCCGGTGATAAACCGGAGGAAGGTGGGGACGACGTCAAGTCATCATGGCCCTTACGAGTAGGGCTACACACGTGCTACAATGGCGCATACAGAGGGCAGCGAGCCAGCGATGGTAAGCGAATCCCAAAAAGTGCGTCGTAGTCCGGATTGGAGTCTGCAACTCGACTCCATGAAGTCGGAATCGCTAGTAATCGTGAATCAGAATGTCACGGTGAATAC
The DNA here is from genome assembly GCF_024347535.1 of Vibrio kanaloae. Classification (NCBI taxonomy): domain Bacteria; kingdom Pseudomonadati; phylum Pseudomonadota; class Gammaproteobacteria; order Vibrionales; family Vibrionaceae; genus Vibrio; species Vibrio kanaloae. The sequence goes on from NZ_AP025497.1 coordinate 26,824, forward strand.
GTTCCCGGGCCTTGTACACACCGCCCGTCACACCATGGGAGTGGGCTGCAAAAGAAGTAGGTAGTCTAACCTTCGGGAGGACGCTTACCACTTTGTGGTTCATGACTGGGGTGAAGTCGTAACAAGGTAGCCCTAGGGGAACCTGGGGCTGGATCACCTCCTTATACGAAGATATTGACGATGAGTGTCCACACAGATTGATTAGGTTTAGAAAAGCAAAGAGACGAAGAACTCCCAAGTTCTTCAAAGTTTGTTTCTACTTTTGAAAGTGGAGATGAATTAGCAGTGTCCCGTTCGTCTAGAGGCCTAGGACACCGCCCTTTCACGGCGGTAACAGGGGTTCGACTCCCCTACGGGATACCATTGGGTCGTTAGCTCAGTTGGTAGAGCAGTTGACTTTTAATCAATTGGTCGCAGGTTCGAATCCTGCACGACCCACCATTCTTTCTCCACGAAGGAATTAAAACTTTTAGTGGGCGATTAGCTCAGTTGGGAGAGCACCTGCCTTACAAGCAGGGGGTCACTGGTTCGAGCCCGGTATCGCCCACCATTCTCTAAATATTCTTACTTATTTAAATATTCAAACCACTTCTTTTGTCGTTGGTTGGATTTTTCGACTGTGAGAGTCTTTAGAAAATGTGAATTTTAGAACACTGGTTCTTAAAGTCTCATGCTCTTTAACAATTTGGAAAGCTGACTGATTGATTTACTTACGAGTAATTCAATCAAATTTAAAAGTTCTCAATGTTTATCTTTCATTAGATAAACACAACAAACACATTCAAGTGTCTTGTATTCGAATGATCAGAAATGATTGTTCATTTTTTGATTCTACTTTTTATTAAAAAGTGGAAACAAAAAGTAAATTGAGTCCGGCAAACAGTTATCAGGAATTAACCCTTCTTGATGACAACCAAAAACCTTGGTTAGTTGCCATACGTTTATTTGTCTTCACTTTTTAAAGTGAAAGCAAATAGAAACCCTTTCGGGTTGTATGGTTAAGTGACTAAGCGTACACGGTGGATGCCTTGGCAGTCAGAGGCGATGAAAGACGTAATAACTTGCGATAAGCCCAGATTAGGTAGTAATAACCTTTTGAGTCTGGGATTTCTGAATGGGGAAACCCACGTGCATAAGCACGTATCCTGTTGTGAATACATAGCAACAGGAGGCAAACCGGGGGAACTGAAACATCTAAGTACCCCGAGGAAGAGAAATCAACCGAGATTCCGAAAGTAGCGGCGAGCGAAATTGGATTAGCCCTTAAGCTTTTAATGATGCAGGTGAAGCCTCTGGAAAGTGGCGCAGTAAAGGGTGATAGCCCCGTAACCGACACATCATCATCAGTGAAATCGAGTAAGGCGGGACACGTGATATCCTGTCTGAATATGGGGGGACCATCCTCCAAGGCTAAATACTACTGACTGACCGATAGTGAACCAGTACCGTGAGGGAAAGGCGAAAAGAACCCCTGTGAGGGGAGTGAAATAGAACCTGAAACCGTGTACGTACAAGCAGTAGGAGCACCTTCGTGGTGTGACTGCGTACCTTTTGTATAATGGGTCAGCGACTTAATTTTAGTAGCAAGGTTAACCGTTTAGGGGAGCCGTAGGGAAACCGAGTCTTAACTGGGCGTACAGTTGCTAGGATTAGACCCGAAACCAGGTGATCTAGCCATGGGCAGGTTGAAGGTTGAGTAACATCAACTGGAGGACCGAACCGACTAATGTTGAAAAATTAGCGGATGACTTGTGGCTAGGGGTGAAAGGCCAATCAAACCTGGAGATAGCTGGTTCTCCCCGAAAGCTATTTAGGTAGCGCCTCGGACGAATACTACTGGGGGTAGAGCACTGTTAAGGCTAGGGGGTCATCCCGACTTACCAACCCTTTGCAAACTCCGAATACCAGTAAGTACTATCCGGGAGACACACGGCGGGTGCTAACGTCCGTCGTGGAGAGGGAAACAACCCAGACCGCCAGCTAAGGTCCCAAAGTATAGCTAAGTGGGAAACGATGTGGGAAGGCTCAGACAGCCAGGATGTTGGCTTAGAAGCAGCCATCATTTAAAGAAAGCGTAATAGCTCACTGGTCGAGTCGGCCTGCGCGGAAGATGTAACGGGGCTAAGCTATACACCGAAGCTGCGGCTACGTACCTTAGGGTATGTGGGGTAGGGGAGCGTTCTGTAAGCCGTTGAAGGTGGTCTGTAAGGGCTGCTGGAGGTATCAGAAGTGCGAATGCTGACATGAGTAACGATAAAGGGAGTGAAAAACTCCCTCGCCGGAAGACCAAGGGTTCCTGTCCAACGTTAATCGGGGCAGGGTAAGTCGACTCCTAAGGCGAGGCCGAAAGGCGTAGTCGATGGGAAACGGGTTAATATTCCCGTACTTCTTACAATTGCGATGGGGGGACGGAGAAGGCTAGGTGGGCCTGGCGACGGTTGTCCAGGTTCAAGTATGTAGGCGGAAAGTTTAGGTAAATCCGGACTTTCTTAACGCTGAGATACGATGTCGAGCACCTACGGGTGTGAAGTCATTGATGCCATGCTTCCAGGAAAAGCCTCTAAGCTTCAGATTGTAAGGAATCGTACCCCAAACCGACACAGGTGGTCGGGTAGAGAATACCAAGGCGCTTGAGAGAACTCGGGTGAAGGAACTAGGCAAAATGGTACCGTAACTTCGGGAGAAGGTACGCTCTTATCAGTGAAGTCCCTTGCGGATGGAGCAGACGAGAGTCGCAGATACCAGGTGGCTGCAACTGTTTATTAAAAACACAGCACTGTGCAAAATCGTAAGATGACGTATACGGTGTGACGCCTGCCCGGTGCCGGAAGGTTAATTGATGGGGTTAGACTTCGGTCGAAGCTCTTGATCGAAGCCCCGGTAAACGGCGGCCGTAACTATAACGGTCCTAAGGTAGCGAAATTCCTTGTCGGGTAAGTTCCGACCTGCACGAATGGCGTAATGATGGCCACGCTGTCTCCACCCGAGACTCAGTGAAATTGAAATCGCTGTGAAGATGCAGTGTACCCGCGGCTAGACGGAAAGACCCCGTGAACCTTTACTACAGCTTGGCACTGAACATTGAACCTACATGTGTAGGATAGGTGGGAGACTATGAAATTGCGTCGCTAGATGTGATGGAGTCGTCCTTGAAATACCACCCTTGTAGTTTTGATGTTCTAACGTTGGTCCCTGAATCGGGATTACGGACAGTGCCTGGTGGGTAGTTTGACTGGGGCGGTCTCCTCCCAAAGAGTAACGGAGGAGCACGAAGGTGGGCTAAACACGGTTGGACATCGTGTGGTTAGTGCAATGGCATAAGCCCGCTTGACTGCGAGAATGACAATTCGAGCAGGTGCGAAAGCAGGTCATAGTGATCCGGTGGTTCTGAATGGAAGGGCCATCGCTCAACGGATAAAAGGTACTCCGGGGATAACAGGCTGATACCGCCCAAGAGTTCATATCGACGGCGGTGTTTGGCACCTCGATGTCGGCTCATCACATCCTGGGGCTGAAGTCGGTCCCAAGGGTATGGCTGTTCGCCATTTAAAGTGGTACGCGAGCTGGGTTTAGAACGTCGTGAGACAGTTCGGTCCCTATCTGCCGTGGGCGTTGGAAAATTGAAAGGGGCTGCTCCTAGTACGAGAGGACCGGAGTGGACGAACCTCTGGTGTTCGGGTTGTCATGCCAATGGCATTGCCCGGTAGCTACGTTCGGAATCGATAAGCGCTGAAAGCATCTAAGCGCGAAGCGAGCCTTGAGATGAGTTTTCCCTGGCACTATAAGTGTCCTAAAGGGTTGTCGTAGACTACGACGTTGATAGGCAGGGTGTGTAAGTGCTGCGAGGCATTGAGCTAACCTGTACTAATTGCCCGTGAGGCTTAACCATACAACACCCAAGGGGTTTTGTGGACTCAAAGAAACAGACCTTGAATGCGTTTGAAGAGACTTTTATTGCTCTATTGAATAGAGTAACAGCTTTCCGAATTATTAATTGTCGCAGAGGCGTCAATTAAACAGAATTTGCTTGGCGACCATAGCATTGTGGACCCACCTGACTCCATGCCGAACTCAGTAGTGAAACACAATAGCGCCGATGGTAGTGTGGGGTTTCCCCATGTGAGAGTAGGACATCGCCAGGCTTTAAATTAAATCTTTAGGTTGACCGACCTGGAGATATGGACGCTCACTTGGTGAGTTGACCACTGCGGAGTGGTAGTTCAGTTGGTTAGAATACCGGCCTGTCACGCCGGGGGTCGCGGGTTCGAGTCCCGTCCACTCCGCCACTTATTCGAACACCTCGCCTAGTGCGAGGTTTTTTCGAATTTGAAGTAAGATAAAGTTTTAGGGGTGTAGCTCTAATTGGCAGAGCAGCGGATTCCCCGACTTACCAAAACAGAGCGTGTTAGGAATCTAAACTTCCACCTATATCATATACAAAGCCTCAGCAAAAATGCTGGGGCTTTTTTGCTTTATATTTGTTCGAATTTTTAGTCGATAATTCCTACCTTTACTAAAATATAGTCTTAAAATGTAAGTGCTTACTTATCTCAGTCGCTTTTATAAGTAATACCAATTCCATTAAATTAATGATCTAATATAGACTCTGAAAGGAGCCTATATGAACTCAGATTTATCAAAGCTTATCGGCACAACCTCCAACGCGAGGTTGAGGCTAAGATTACTCGCAGTCTCTCACTTTATCGATGGTAAAAATCGAACTGAAATCGCGTCATTCCTTAAAGTCAGTCGTCTCAGTGTGAATAAATGGATCAAGGCCTATCTTGATTTTGGTGTTGAAGGGTTAGTAGAAAAACCTCATACAGGAAGACCTTCCAGACTCACTATTGAGCAAAAAAAACATCTTAAAGAATACGTCACTTCAAATGCAATAAAACCTGAGGGTGGGCGCTTACAAGGGAGTGATATCACACAATTCATCCTTGATGAATTTGATATATCTTACCAACCATCCGGTGTATACCGCTTACTGCATGAACTTAATTTGAGTTGGATAACAACACGTTCAAAGCACCCAAAACAATCAGAAGAAGCTCAAGAATCTTTTAAAAAAATTCCCAATAGAAACGATCCTTAAGATCCCTGGGCATATCCACTTAAAAGAAGTGCTTGTTTGGTTTCAAGATGAAGCTAGATTTGGTCAACGCAATACCACAACCAAGATTTGGGCAGAAAAAGGAACTCGACCTAGAGCCGTTCAACAGCAACAATTTGAGTATGCTTATTTGTTTGGAGCCGTTTGTATCAATACAGGCGAAGCTGAAGCTATTGTTTCACCGTTAAGCAACATGGAAGCAATGACGAAGCATCTTGAATTAATCTCAACGGCGACCCCTAGAGGTAAACATTCCGTGGTTATTATGGATCAAGCGAGCTGGCATCAAACACATTTAGCCAATCATTTTAAGAACATCACGATAATCCATATCCCGCCATATTCACCTGAATTAAACCCGATAGAACAAGTTTGGCAATGGCTTCGACAATACAAGTTAGCGAATAGGTGTTTTGAAAACTATAACGATATAGTGAACTCAGTATGCAATGCTTGGAACAGTTTTTGTGAAGATAAACGAAGAGTCCAATCCCTCTGCTTTAGAGATTGGACTCGATTGGTAAGTTAATTAATGGAATTGGTATAACTAACAGTACAAACTATGCTTCTTTATGAGAATTATTCTCAATATTTTGTTACATTTTAGTTGTTATTACTAAAAGGCAACAAATATGGATATTTCCCGTCGTAAGTTTATTCAATCATCTCTCGCTATATCTGCACTCACTGTACTGCCTGCTTGCTCTATGAAACGGGTGGTTTATGAACAAGGAAAGTATGTTTATGACTTAACGGCAGAACCTTCAACTGCTGGACTTGTGACGGGGTTTGAGACTAATATTCTAGGCTTTAATGGGCAGATTCCAGCGCCGACTATTCGCTGTCGACAGGGGGAAAAGGTCACAATTCGTTTTACGAATAAGCTTTCAGAGCCGACGACCATTCACTGGCATGGTCTGCGAATTCCAATCGAAATGGACGGGGTTCCTTTCTTGAGCCAGTCACCGATCATGTCGGGTGAAACCTTCATTTATGAATTTACGCCACCAGATGCTGGTACGTTTTGGTATCACCCACATATGAACAGTGTTAAACAGCTTGGTATGGGCTTGGTTGGTCTAATTATCGTTGAGGAGAGCATCCCAGTGCAGTTTGATGAAGAGCACGCACTGATGCTTAAACATTGGCATATCGATAAGAAAGGCCAATGGAAAGATCTAATGATCCCACGTCTCAGCGCTCGCATGGGCACGCCAGGAGAGTGGAGTAGCGTTAATGGAATACATGAGCCTGTATATCAGTTAAAACAACATGCAACGACCAGGCTGCGTATCGCTAATGTTGATAACACGATTACCTATCCAATTGCTATTGAAGGGGCTGAAGCATGGGTCATTGCTATCGATGGCAACCCTGTAAAGACACCCTATAAGCTGACTCAACATAAAATAGGCCCAGGTATGCGTGTTGATCTCGGGCTAATAGCACCTAAAGCTGGTGACCGAGTTAACGTTCTCCAGATGAAGGGGCGTTTCCCATTTTCTTTGTGTCAATTTGAAGTCTTAGGTTCCGAATTTACTCAAGAGCGAGCATTACCAGTATTACCATTGAATCCAGTACCTAACCTAGATCTTGCTAATGCAGAAGAAATAGACTTTTTATTTGAATGGGAAGGGGCGGTTTCTCCAGTATCTAAAGATGGAAAATCTATGCCTAAGTTTTGGCTAACTAATAAACGAGCATGGGAAGGGATGAGCAAAGATAATATTCCTGAACCGTTGGCGACTTTAGAATTGGGTAAAACCTATATATTCGATCTTAAGAACGTCACTCAATATCATCACCCGATTCATATTCACGGCCATACATTCACTGTATTGGAACTTGATGGGAAGAAAGTTGAAGAGCCTTTCCATACCGATACAGTGTTACTTGGAAAAAATGGCCGAGCTAAAGCCGCATTTGTTGCAGACAATCCTGGGCGCTGGATGTATCACTGTCATGTTATAGAACACATGAAAACGGGTTTAATGGGATATATTGAAGTTAAGTGACTCCTGTAACGTTTAATATTTGCGCATGCATTCTTAGTTTCTACCCTCGCTTTTATCGGCGGTAAAGTTAGAATGTAGGGGATACTGTTTGGGAGGAGTCATGGGTCAGTTATCTATTTTAGGTTTTATTGCCATTGGTGGGGCGTTTGGTGCTTGCTCACGTTATTTGATTTCAGAGTTATGTGCGGTGATGTTAGGGCGTGGTTTTCCTTTTGGTACGCTCACCGTTAACGTTATTGGTTCCTTTATTATGGGATTACTTATTGCGGCATTTGAAAATGAGATACTCGCAACGGAACCATGGAGACAGATTATCGGCCTAGGTTTCCTAGGTGCACTGACGACGTTTTCTACATTTTCGATGGATAACGTGCTTCTTATGCAGCAGGGTGCATTTTTTAAGATGGGGATCAATGTACTGCTCAATGTGGTTCTCAGTATCTCAGCAGCATGGATCGGCTTCCAACTTTTGATAAAGTCTTAAAGTTTTCTTACGATTTGTTAACAACTCGGCTTGGTTTATCTAAGCCGTTTTTATATACTCGATCATACTTGTCGGAGTGCCATATGGCTGAGACCGTTAACTCGGGATCCGTTGAACCTGATCAGGCTAATACCTGCGAAGGGAACAAGAGTAGATATCTAACTAGAAACCTTCTAGAGATCTATCTCCAGATCACAACTGTATTTCTTACCGTGATCCCTCTTGTAGCATCTAATCCGTCAAGCATTTTTTATCCCTATAAATAATGGCTAAAAGCCAAGGAAAAATGCTATGTCGAGTCGTAAACAAGCAAGACTGGAAGCGAAGAATTTCATTGATTCTTTATCCGTACAACCTTACCCAAATTCGAAAAAGGCTTACATTCAAGGATCTCGAGAGGACCTTCAAGTCCCTGTACGAGAAATATCACTCGCTGATAGCCTGGTTGGTGGTAGCAAAAAAGAGCCCGTATTCGAGCCTAACGAGCCTATTCATGTCTACGATACCTCAGGTGTTTATACCGATCCTACACATGAAATAGACCTTTACAGCGGCCTTCCTAAGTTGCGAGAGCAATGGATTGAAGAGCGTGGCGATACGGAACTGCTCGATGATGTAAGCTCTGTTTACACCAAAGAACGTTTAGAAGATGAAACCCTAGACGACCTTCGTTACGGTAATCTGCCTAGAATTCGTCGCGCGACTGGCGATCAATGTGTGACTCAACTGCATTATGCTCGTCAGGGTATAATCACTCCTGAGATGGAGTACATTGCGATACGTGAGAACATGGGACGTCAGAAGTTTGCTGATGAGCAGCTGAACCACCAACACCCTGGCCATAACTTTGGCGCAAACCTACCGAAAGAAATTACCCCTGAGTTCGTGCGTAAAGAGGTTGCTGAAGGTCGAGCTATTATCCCTTCAAACATCAACCACCCAGAATCAGAACCAATGATTATTGGTCGAAACTTCTTAGTGAAAGTGAACGCCAATATCGGTAACTCTTCTGTAAGCTCTTCGATTGAAGAAGAAGTTGAGAAGCTAGTATGGTCGACTCGCTGGGGCGGCGATACCGTAATGGACCTTTCTACTGGCCGTAATATCCACGAGACTCGTGAATGGATTCTTCGCAATAGCCCTGTGCCGATTGGTACGGTTCCTATGTATCAAGCGCTTGAAAAAGTGAATGGTGTAGCCGAAGACCTTAATTGGGAAGTCATGCGTGACACCTTGATTGAGCAAGCAGAGCAGGGCGTTGATTACTTCACTATTCACGCAGGTTTACTGCTTCGCTACGTGCCTATGACGGCTAAACGTGTGACTGGCATTGTCTCTCGTGGCGGTTCTATCATCGCGAAATGGTGTCTTGCTCATCACCAAGAAAGCTTCCTTTATACCCACTTCCGTGAGATCTGTGAGATCTGTGCGAAGTACGATGTCGCTCTGTCGTTGGGTGACGGTCTACGTCCGGGTTCGATTGCTGATGCCAATGATGAAGCTCAATTCTCGGAGTTACGAACTCTAGGTGAGTTGACTAAAGTTGCTTGGGAATACGACGTTCAGGTGATCATTGAAGGCCCTGGACATGTGCCAATGCACTTAATCAAAGAGAATATGGATGAGCAGTTAGAGCATTGCCATGAAGCGCCTTTCTATACGTTAGGCCCGCTGACGACAGATATTGCCCCTGGTTACGACCATATTACCTCTGGTATTGGCGCGGCCATGATTGGTTGGTACGGTTGCGCGATGCTTTGTTATGTAACCCCTAAAGAGCACCTAGGCTTACCCAATAAAGAAGATGTTAAGACTGGCTTGATTACTTACAAGCTGGCAGCACATGCTGCAGACTTGGCTAAAGGACATCCGGGTGCACAAATCCGAGATAATGCATTATCTAAAGCACGTTTTGAATTCCGTTGGGAAGACCAATTTAATCTAGCTTTAGATCCGGAAACTGCGCGTTCTTTCCATGATGAAACCCTGCCACAAGAGTCGGGCAAGGTTGCTCACTTTTGCTCTATGTGTGGTCCTAAGTTTTGCTCGATGAAGATTTCTCAAGAAGTTCGAGAGTACGCGAAAGACACCGAACAAGTGGCTGCTGATCAGGCTATCGAGATCAAGATGTTGGATAACCCGTTGGAAGGGATGCGTCAGAAATCAAAAGAGTTCCGTGATACTGGCTCTGAACTTTATCACCCTGCAGTAAGTGCAAAAGAAGCTCAATTAGAGGAATAATGACAGTGAAGATTCTCATCCCATCTCAATACATCGAGTTAACGGGGGAGGTTCAAAACTGTCTATTGGTTGCTAAGCGACAAGGCTTGGCAACCGATGCAGTTGAGTTGGGTGTAAGCCCGACTCAATACTTCTCTATCGTTGATGCTCAACAAGTGTTATCTATTGGCTTTGTTCATGATGTTGATTTATTGGCGGAGTGCAAGTTAGCGCAACTGAACCATATTATTGATTACAGCAATTCAGTTTCGCTAGTTGACGTTTGTGATGCCTTTACACAAACTCCGAATACCATTTATATCGGTGTCTCAGATGATTCAGCTGTACTGGATATCTGGTCACACTTAGGTGCTAATCGTGTTATCAAGAGTGAAAGTACAGCTCATCAAGAGTTAGATAGTCGTAGCCACTTTGCTTGGTTACTTACTTTGTTGGCGCTGGAATTTCCATTGGAAGACGCACTGGTTTTAGCTCGCGCAGCGTCGAATGTTTCACGTGGAACATGGCCAGCACATTATCAAAATTTTCCTATCCCTGTTCTAGAAGACGAACGACTGGATATCAGTGTTGGTTGGGCTAACCAAGGGACATCACTTTCTTTCCCTGAGTTGAGCAAAAATAGCCTCGGCTTATACCCGGTAGTTGATGATGCTGAGTGGATAGAAAGATTGCTTAAGCTTGGAATCAACACAATCCAACTGCGTATTAAGAACCTGCAGCAAGCCGACTTAGAGCAACAAGTCGCACGATCGATCGAACTTGGTCGAGAACATAACGCTCAGGTTTTTATTAACGATTACTGGCAGCTTGCACTCAAGTATGGTGCTTTTGGTGTGCACCTGGGGCAAGAGGATATTGAAGAATCAAACCTTTCCCAACTTAGCCTAGCGGGTATTAAGATCGGTCTATCGACTCATGGTTATTATGAGTTGTTACGCATCGTCCAAATCAATCCAAGCTACATTGCACTAGGCCATATATTTCCGACCACGACGAAACAGATGCCATCCAAGCCTCAAGGCTTGGTGCGTTTGTCTTTGTACCAACAGCTAATTGATACCATCCCATACACAGAAAAGCTTGTTGGTTATCCGACGGTGGCTATTGGCGGTATTGACCAATCGACAGCTGCGCAGGTTTGGGGTTGTGGTGTCTCGAGTTTGGCGGTTGTACGTGCGATTACATTAGCAGAAGACCCAAAACAAGTGATCGAGTTTTTCGATAAGCTGATGATCTCTAACTCTTCAACGACTAATAAAGAGGTTATGCGGGAGCCTAGCTATGTTGAGTGACTTTGAGTTTATTCGTTACCAACGACAAATTGCATTACCTGAGGTTGGTGAGCAAGGGCAACGAAATCTGTTAAACAGCCACGTGTTGGTGATTGGTTGTGGTGGTTTGGGTAATGCTGCTGCTCTCTATCTCGCAGCTTCTGGTGTCGGAAGGATCGTATTGGTCGATGATGATTGTGTGGATTCGTCTAACTTGCAGAGGCAGGTAGCGTTTAAGGAAAGCCAATTAGGTTCACCTAAGGTCGAAGCTCTTAAACAACAACTGAATGATCTCAATGGCCGCAGCCAAGTAAGAGCCATCAATCAACGAATGAGTGAAAGCCAGCTTGAATTAGAAGTGATGTTGGCTGATCTCGTGTTGGATTGCACTGACAACTTCGTTTCACGCCAACAGGTTAACCAAGCATGTTTCAAAGCTAATTCACCTTTGATATCAGGTTCTGCAATCGGTTGGAAAGGTCAATTTATTGTCTTTGATTATCAGAACCAGAAAGGGTGTTACCACTGCCTGTTTCCGTTTGATCATCATCCACAAACAACGCGCTGTAGTGATAGCGGCATAATTGGCCCAGTGGTCGGCACGATAGGCAACCTCCAAGCTCTTGCTGCGATTCAGCGTGTTAGCAGTGGCGAGTTTAAAGTCGCAACACATCAGCTTAAGTTGTTCGATGGCCAGAGCATGAACTGGCAAAGCCTGATGGTCACTCAAGATAGCGAATGTCCAGTTTGCAATACATCGGCGACCCAACACTTAGAAGAAGAAGCACAATGAGTAACATAACTATTTCTATAAACGAGCAACCAGAGCAGGTCGCGCAATCATCGTCTCTCTCAGACATCATCCAAGCACTATCGCTACCTGATTTGGGCTGTGTATTTGCTATCAATAATGCGGTTGTACCGCGTAGCCAATGGCAACAAACCATCGTCAACGAAGGCGATTCCATCTCTCTTTTCCAAGCGATTGCAGGGGGCTAACCATGTTAACCATCGCAGATAAAACGTTTCAATCACGACTCTTCACTGGAACCGGCAAGTTCGCAAACAAATATTTTATGGCGAGTGCGATCGAAGCGTCAGGCTCTCAACTGGCAACTATGGCGTTGAAGAGAGTGGATATTCGCTCTGAACAAGATGATATTTTGCAGCCCATTATTGATGCTGGCGTCAATTTACTTCCGAATACCTCTGGTGCGAAGAATGCAAAAGATGCCATCTTTGCTGCGCATTTGGCTCGTGAAGCGCTAGGCACAAACTGGCTAAAACTTGAGATTCACCCGGATCCAAAGTACTTAATGCCAGACCCCATTGAGACACTTAACGCTGCTGAGCAGTTGGTTAAAGATGGCTTTGTTGTGTTGCCTTATTGCCACGCTGACCCTGTTCTGTGTAAGCGGTTAGAAGAGGTAGGCTGTGCTGCCGTTATGCCGCTAGGCGCGCCGATTGGTTCAAATAAGGGGATTGCGTCTGCAGATTTCTTAGAGATTATTATCGACCAAGCAAATGTTCCTGTGATTGTTGATGCGGGGATTGGCGCGCCATCACATGCTGCTCGTGCTATGGAGATGGGGGCGGACGCTGTGCTAGTTAACACCGCGATTGCTGCCTCTCAACAGCCTGTTGAAATGGCGATTGCCTTTAAGTTGGCAGTTGAAGCAGGTCGTATGGCTTACCTTGCAGGTCTCGCTGGTCAGGTATCTCACGCGGTTGCTTCAAGCCCGCTAACCTCATTCTTAGACGAGTAGTATTACTATGACGTTTGTTGATCGATTTAAACAGCTCAACTGGGACGACATTGGTATGTCTATCTTCAGTAAAACGGCAGCGGATGTTGAACGTGCGTTGAGTAACCCGAAACGCGACTTAGAAGACTTTAAGGCTCTGATCTCTCCGGCAGCAGAACCTTACTTAGAGCAGATGGCACAACAATCGCTGGCGTTAACTCGCAAACGGTTTGGTAATACGATGTCGCTTTATATTCCATTGTACCTATCCAACCTGTGTGCGAATGCATGCTCGTATTGTGGCTTCTCAATGGAGAACCGTATCAAGCGCCGCACTCTTACTTTGGAAGAGATAGATGCTGAATGTGCAGCGATCAAAAAGATGAAGTTTGATAGTGTTTTGTTAGTCACCGGTGAACATGAAACTAAGGTTGGAATGAATTACTTCCGACAGGTGTTGCCGAAAATCAAAAAACAATTCAACTACCTTGCGATGGAAGTACAGCCGCTTGACCAGCATGATTACGCAGAACTTAAAACTCTCGGCTTGGATGCGGTGATGGTTTACCAAGAGACCTATCAACCAAGGACCTACGCGGAGCATCATCTGCGTGGCAATAAAATGGATTTTGAGTACCGCCTCGAAACACCCGATCGATTGGCAAAGGCGGGTATCGATAAGATAGGTATTGGAGCCTTGATTGGTTTGGAAGACTGGCGAACTGACTGCTTCTTTGTTGCTGCTCACTTAGATTACCTAGAGCGTACTTACTGGCAAACTCGTTACTCTATTTCGTTCCCGCGCCTTCGCCCTTGTGAGGGGGGAGACGCCAATGGTGGTCTACAACCTAAGTCTGTTATGAGTGATAAACAGTTGGTTCAACTTATCTGCGCGTATCGATTGTTAAACCCAGAGGTTGAGTTATCTCTTTCGACTCGTGAGTCTGCAACTTTCCGCGACAATGTGTTGCCATTGGGAATAACAAGTATGTCGGCGGCTTCGAAAACCCAACCTGGCGGTTATGCTTCGGGCGAAGAAGAACTTGAGCAGTTTGAGATAAGTGATGAGAGAAGTGCTGCCGATGTGGAGTCGATGATTCGTCGGCGAGGATTCGACCCAGTGTGGAAAGATTGGCACAGTGCTTATTCTGGCTAGTTAACATCTAAATTAATGTTCCACGTGAAACATTAGTTTAGATGTATTGATACAGACAAACAGAAACGGCTACCTAACAGGTAGCCGTTTTTCTATTGTCACTTTTTATTTAACTTAGTAAGTGCGTTTTGATTCAGTTAATAAGCTAGCTAAACCTTATGCGTGAGCTAATGGAGTCGTTGACTGGCGCAACCATTCCAACGTATCACCTTCAACTAATGGGCTAAGATCGTGCCATACTTTTTGATGGTAGTCGTTGAGCCACGCCAGTTCAGGTCGTGTTAGCAAATCGACGTTGATGTTGCGTTTATCGATAGGGCAACGCGTTAGTGATTCAAAAGTCAGTACTGAGAAGTCACCTTGAGTTGGAAGCTCAACAACCAGCTCTAGGTTTTCTATACGGATACCGAACTCATCAGCACGGTAGTAACCCGGCTCGTTTGATAACACCATGCCTTCAACAAGAGGTACGTCAACCAGCTTTTTAGAGATACTTTGCGGACCTTCATGAACACTTAAAAAATGCCCAACACCGTGACCAGTACCGTGATCGTAATCGAACCCTTCAGCCCATAAGTGCTGACGCGCTAGGATATCCAGTTGGCAACCACGAGTACCCTGTGGGAAACGAGCACGTGCAATACCGATGTGACCTTTAAGTGCGAGAGTGAATTGCTGGATCATTTCGTCGCTTGGTTGGCCAATCGCGATAGTGCGAGTGATATCAGTGGTGCCATCTAGGTACTGACCGCCTGAGTCGACTAGGTACAGAGTATTCATTTCTAGCTGACCTGGTTCAGGTTGGTTTTCATGATTGTAATGACACATTGCTGCGTTTCCGCCAGCTGCTGATATTGTGTCAAAGCTTAGGTCCATCAGTGTTGGATCTTGTTCACGGAATGATTGTACTTTGTCAGCCAAGACTGCTTCGTTGTGTAGGTTGCCCTGCGCCACTTCTGCATCAATCCAAGACAAGAACTTCGCCATCGCAACACCATCACGAATGTGACACGCCTTCATACCGGCAATTTCAGTTTCATTCTTCGCGGCTTTTGGCATTAAGCATGGGTCTGCTGCTTCAATGATATGTGCGCCAGCGTTTTGCAGAACAAGTGTGTACCAAGCGTTACTGGTACCTGAATCGACCGATACATTTTTGTCTGCTAAAGATTCAAGGCAGGATTTAAGCTCTGATGGATGAGAGACACGAATACCATTACCGACGTGTGCTTCAAAGCCTGCAGGGATACGCGCTGGGTCTAAGAAGAAATCGACGCTTTCATCGGCGTGAATGATCGCGTTGGATAAAACAACAGGTAGTCGAGAGACATCCAAGCCACGAATGTTAAGCAACCAACAGATTGAATCGAGTTCAGTAAGAATAGCCGCATCAGCACCTTTTGCCTTGAGTATGCGTGCAATCTCATCGCGCTTGCTTGTACTTGACTGACCAACGGCGTCTGTTGCCATTAGGCGTACATCAGATACGATAGGTTCAGGGCGATCAGACCAAAGCTGATCTATTGGATTAGAAGAGAGTGCTGTTAGTTCCACTTTCTCTGCCAGTTTTGCTTGTGTGCCTTTCAACCAAGCTGAGGTGTGCATGCGCGGATCGAATGCAACCTTACTGCCTTGCGGTAATGAATTGATCATCCAATCTAAAGCGGGTTCTTCAATAAGGTGGCGATATTCAAACAACTCTGCTGGTACCTGCTTACGAACCTGAACGGTATAGCGACCATCAACAAATATAGCAGCCTTCTCACGAGTGATAACCGCTGTACCTGCAGAACCAGTGAAGCCGGTTAACCAATGCAGTCGCTCGTTATGAGCTGGAACGTATTCTCCTAGATATTCGTCTTCGTGTGGAATGATCACGGCATCTAAGTGGTTTGATTCAAGCCAAGATCGAACCGCAGCAACGCGTTCAGCAGTGGTATTGTGCATCTGTGTTTATCCTTATTGTTAGGGTCCTTATTAGCGCCCACAGTAGAGATACCTATGAGGGGACTAAGTCAATAAGCTAGCGCTTTTGTTCGTTTGCTGCAAATACTGAACGCCATTTTTATCTAAGGTGCAGGGTTTTTTCTTTGATGATATCTCGCAGCCAAGTTAATGCTGGGTCGTTTTCTCTGTCACGGTGCCAAAACAGAGTGTATGCCATCGGAGGGAATTCCATCGGTAAAGGGACCACCACTAGGTCAAGTTGTTTGGCAACAAGATAAGTAAAGTGGCTTGGTGCAGTAAATACAAAATCAGTATAAGTACACAAGCTTGCGGCGCTATTGAAGTCTGGTACCGAGATAGCGATATCACGTTGGTGCCCGATGTCTGCCAGTTTATAATCTAGCAACCAGCGGTCATTTCCATCGCACCTGACTTGCACATGCCGTTGTGCAAGGTAAGTACCTAAGTCCCATTTGCCAGTTAAGGCTGGGTGGTTACGTCTTAGCACACACATTTGCGCGTCACGATAGATCTCTTGCTCACAGATATCATCCGGTGGCTGCATGGTTAGCCTAGCATCGTTGATATCTATGTCTTTTCCCGTTAGACCTATATCCAACTCACCAAGCTGTAGTTTTTTAAACGTTTGTTCTGACCAAGTGTGAGTGTTGATGTTAACTTTTGGGGCCTGCCTAAATATCGCAGGTAAAAAGTGAGGAAGAATCAGCGGGTAGACACTTTCTACAGCCGCAATATGAAAACTGTGGTCGCTGTTATTGGGAGTAAAAGTCTCTGGTTGGGTAAGTACATCAAGCTGGTTGATCAACGTTTCTAATCGAGGTTTGAGGAAAACCGCTTTTGGTGTTGGTCGTAGACCATGAGCACTGCGTGTGAAAAGGGGGTCATTAAATTGTTCACGAAGTTTTGCTAATGACTTACTCACCGCTGATTGGCTCAAGTACAAACGTTGTGCGGTGCGAGTGACACTCAGCTCTTCTATCAGTACCTGAAGACAAACTAATAAGTTTAGGTCGAGGCGTGACAGTTTTTCTATATTCATGTGAGTTTCCTATTTGGAATAATGCTAATGAGTATATGCCATTTTTGTTCATATCTTTAGTTGGTTATTATGCATCGAAATTAACTCATCCGGAGAATCTTGTGCCTTCTAACGCGCTTCCAAACCCTAGTAAACTGCAGGTTGCTTTATTGGCAATGTTGGTTCTATTTAGCCCTTTGGCTATTGATATCTATTTACCAGCTCTGCCACAAATTTCGACAGCGTTTCACGTGGAACATGCACTAGCACAAGATACGATAACTTGGTTTTTATTTGCCATGGGTGTCGGCCAACTGTTTGCTGGCCCTTTGGCTGATAAGTTAGGACGTCGAACCGTTGCATTGGGAGGTATTAGTATCTATGCATTGAGTGCTTGCTTGGCGTGGGCAGCTCAATCGATTGATATGATGCTAATAGCTCGGCTGCTGCAAGGCTTAGGAGCTTGTGCGACTTCTGTAGCAGCCTTTGCAACGGTTCGCGATCTATTTGGCCCTCAGAGGAGTGGTCGAATGATCAGTTACCTTAATGGTGCGATCTGCTTTATTCCTGCATTAGCTCCTATTCTTGGTGCTTGGTTGACTCAAGAGTTTGGTTGGCGCTCAAACTTCAGCTTTATGGCTGGCTTTGCCGTAGTCGTTGGCGGTGTTTTGTTTTTTCAGATGAAAGAGTCTAACCCCACCACAGAAAAGGTTGCGGTGTTCAAGCTTGAGCGTTACTGGTCGGTATTGAAAACACCATCATTTATCTTCCATGCGACATTGTGTTTGATGGCGATGGCAGTCATTCTTGCTTATGTTACTTCTGCACCGGTTGTGCTGATGGAAAACCTAGGTTTGACGATGAATGAGTTTACCTTGTGGTTTGGTGTTAACGCGGTTATTAATATTGCGGCAGCCTTTACCGCTCCTAAGTTCATGGATCGTTTTGGTACTTACAGGGCGCTTATTGGTGGTATCTCAATGCTTGGCTTAGCGGGTGTGATTATGCTGGTGCTTGCAAATCAAGCCACGGCTATCGCGTTCATGCTACCGATCTTCTTATCGTCGGTAGGCTTTGCTTGGATTCTTGGTGCAGCGGCAGGCAAAGCTCTAGAACCTTTTGGTGACCGTGCGGGTACAGCTGCTGCGTTACTTGGCTTATTCCAAATGAGTGGTTCAGGACTTCTTGTGGGGACCATGCAACGTCTTGATTTAACATCACAGGTGATGATTGCGCTGCAAATGTTCCTGATTGTTCCAGCTTTGTTAGTGCTTGCGAGCAAAGCGGGTAGGTCGTGGCATACGACGTTTGCCAAGGCATAATTTACAAGGGTGACAAAATATACAAATGGCGGTTTTCGAAACCCTAAAACATGGTATATTTGTCACTCATTGAAACGTTAGTACCCAACGGAAAATACTGTAATGTCATTAACAACCTACGAAATGGCGCGCATCTTAGAACAAATGGAAGATGCACCTGAAAAGGTTATGTTTGGTAAACTGCTTAAAGAGCTAGGTAACCAAAGTGAAGAGCGTATTCGCAGTGCGGCAAAACAAGTTCCAATCGATACTTTGCGAGATATCATTTACCAATTTCAGCGTGTGATAGAGTCTCGTAAAGGTGAGCAGGTTCAGCTATTAGCAAAAGAGCTAGCCGAGCAAGGTATCTCTGCCGAAGATCTACAAGCTTTTCTAAGCAAATAATTTATCCCAGTCAAAAAAGAAGCCACTCTATTGAGTGGCTTTTTGCGTTCTCGAAGCATAAGTAAGTTTAAGGGCTATGCAAAAGCACTCTAGCCCCTGAACTGAGATTTCAACGTTCTATCAAGCGAGAATGGCCCTGCGCCCCATACGATAACGATAAGAATCATTAATCCCCAAAGCTGGTGATCGTAGAAGCCTTGTGCCCACAACACAGGGTAAGATACAACAGCAATGATATTGAAAACGAATAGCACCGCAGACATCGGTCGTGTTAATAAACCGATCGCTAAGAACACCGGTAAAATCAATTCAGCGGCAGTACCAATGTAAGCGGCTAATTCCCAAGGCAGTAGCGGTATCTGGTACTCCAACTCAAATAAGTAAAGGGTGCTATCCCAAGTCGCTATCTTGGTCAGGCCAGAATTAAAGAATACCCACGCCACCCATAGGCGACAAAATAGCAGTAGCACCGGAACAAAGAGTGCCTGTGATTTCTCAATCAAACTGTCGTATTGAGCCATCATGTTCGTGACTGTGTTGTTATCCATATTATGTCTCCAATTCGGCATTGATTGAAAAGCCTGAGATGACGTTAAGCGTCATGACAGCATTCAGATGTTGTAGTAATGAAGGGTCTATCGCTGCGAGCATTTGGCCTGATTGAAATTCGCGAAGTAGCTGATGGCATTGTTCACTCAAGTGATGACTCTCAATCTGAGAATTCTCGGTTCGTATTAACACCCCAAACTCAGGTCGGTTGATGTCTAACCCATCGAGTTGTTGCTGATAGATAGCGTGTTCAAGCGCGATAATCGTATAGTTAGAATTAATGAGCGTTATTGAATCTTTGAGATGGAATACTAAAGCGCCTTGTTGCTCTGGTGGCACATCAGCTAAACCAGCAAGAGGACGTTGGTCGGCTTTTGATTCTGAAACGCATCTCACCAAGCTATCTTTTTTCCATTCATACAAAGCCACTTCACGGAGATAAGGGGCTGCCTCAATAACTGCAGGAAAGGCTTGTATGGTTTGTTCAAAGTGTTCACCGTAACCACTGACATCACCAGAGGTTGATGGATAACTTAAGACATGTTGACGAGCCATCTGTTGGAAGCACTCTTCACCAACCAGCATTTCAGTGAGAGGGTAGGTTGCAGCGAGTACTTCGCTCAAGCTAATCACAAAGTTATTGCGGTAAATCTGGATTCGCTGTTCATCGGTAAAATGGTCGCTCACTATGTCGCAATGCTCACCACTGTTTTGGTAGCGTAGGGCGTTAGCAAATTCCGATTGAACTTTTGCTAGGGAGTGGCTCATGATGCGCGACTCCTTTGAATGAACTTGTCGTGTTGATACAAGATGTCACTGGCTTTGGTTGCTTCAGCCAATAAAACTTGTGGTTCTGGGATATCTAGATCCCATTCAATCAAGGTGTGGCGCGAACCGTGTTGCTGTATCCATTGGGTGTACAGCTGCCACACTTCATCACAGACAGGTTTACTGTGGGTGTCTATCCAGATCTCACCTTGTTCGAGTTTCTTCTTCGTGAAACCTGCCAAGTGAATCTCTTCCACTTTGTCTGCCGGTATTCTACTTAGATACTCTTCACAGCTGAAGCCATGATTAAAAGATGAGACAAAAATATTATTGAAATCGAGCAGTAGGTGACACTCGGTGCGCTTCTGTACCTCGGCTAAAAATTCCCATTCTGGGATGGTTGAATGCTTGAAGGTAAGGTAGCTCGATGGGTTCTCAATCAACATCGGGCGTTGCAGGCTGTCTTGTATCTCGATGACATTGCGACAAAAGACCTCTAGCGCTTCTTCGGTATAAGGCAGCGGTAACAAGTCATTGAAGTAATGACCACCAGTCTGACTCCAGCTGAGATGATCGGAAACCAAGAAGGGTTCGATATCATCAATGAGCTCTTTCAATTGCACAAGATGATGTTGATTGATGCGCTCAACGGAACCGAGAGACAGTCCTACACCGTGACAACTGATGTTGTGGGTATTACGAATTTTTCTGAGTTGTTGGCGTTGCAGTGACTGAACTAAAAAGTAGTTTTCGCTGTGAACCTCTAACCAACTCACTAAAGCTGGATTTTGGCTAAAGAAGTCCAAGTGCGGTGTTCTAAGGCCAACCCCTGCGTTGGGGTGAAGAGTTTGAGTCACAACGGTTCTCCTAATGGAAAGTGGAGGTGAGCTGAATATCAGCCCACCATACTAAGCAGCTCAATTATGATGGTTGAGTACTACCACCCGATAATTTGCCACACAGTCCTTTAGGAACGACTACGAATGCATCGGATTGGTTGTCTTCTTTTGCTGTACCTGCACACGAACTTGTTTTGGTTGCACAATCATTTTGGCCAGCTTTTGCCACGCCGTAGCATTTTTCTTTTGCTGCTGCTTCCGCAGGTGCTGATGTAAGAACGGCACCGCCGAACGCGAGTACACTTGTGATGGCAGCTGTAACAGCAAGATTAGAACTTTTCATAGTCATTCCCTCTAAATTTAATATTATTTACGCATCGCAGGTTAATGAATTGTTAACGTGCTTACCTAAGAAGATAGGCATAACTTGGAAATAATTTCACTACATTGCAGAATTTATCGATGTTAGTTGTACGTCTACATTTAAGTTGTTGATTTTATTTTGTTAAATTTTGGATGTTTTTTCTTCTTATTCCCCTAAACGCAGCTTAGTGTTTAGGTTATAATCAACTTTTATGTATAAATACCCAGTAGTGAGCATATCCAATGATAGATCCTTCGCTTTTACTCGATGGCCTAAACGACAAACAACGTGAGGCGGTCGCAGCACCTTTAGAAAATCTACTTATTCTGGCAGGTGCTGGTAGTGGTAAAACGCGAGTGTTGGTGCATCGTATCGCTTGGCTGCAAAGCGTAGAGCAAGCTTCACCGTTTTCTATCATGTCAGTAACCTTCACCAACAAAGCGGCAGCAGAGATGCGTGGCCGTATTGAAGAGTTGATGATGGGTAGTTCGTCAGGCATGTGGAACGGCACCTTCCACGGTATTTGCCACCGCATCCTTCGTGCTCACTACTTAGATGCAAAGCTGCCAGAAGATTTCCAAATCATTGATTCTGATGATCAGGTTCGTTTGCTACGCCGCTTAATCAAAGCGCAAAACCTTGATGAAAAGCAGTGGCCTGCTAAGCAAGCTTCTTGGTGGATTAATGGCAAGAAAGACGAGGGATTACGCCCAAATCACATCGACGCCTACCATGATCCAATCACTCAAACGTGGTTAAAAATTTACTCTGCTTACCAAGAAGCATGTGATCGTGCTGGTCTGGTCGACTTTGCGGAAATCTTGTTGAGATCGCATGAACTATTACGCGATAAGAAGCACATCCGAGAGCACTATCAAGCTCGCTTCAAGCACATTCTTGTCGACGAATTTCAAGATACCAACAACATCCAGTACGCCTGGCTGCGCATGATGGCTGGCCCTGATTGTCGCGTGATGATCGTAGGCGATGATGACCAATCTATCTATGGCTGGCGTGGTGCGAAGATCGAAAATATTCAGAAGTTCTTGGATGAATTCCCAGGAGCTTCAACGGTTCGACTCGAACAAAACTACCGTTCAACCAAAACCATTCTGCAGGCGTCGAACGAGCTTATCTCGAACAACACCGAACGTATGGGTAAAGAGCTTTGGACGGATGGTAATGATGGTGAGCCTATCTCTGTGTACTCGGCTTACAACGAGCTAGATGAAGCGCGTTTCACGGTTAGCAAAATCAAAGAGTGGCAGGAGAAAGGCGGCGCGCTAGAAGATACCGCAATGCTTTATCGTAATAACGCACAATCGCGTGTTCTTGAAGAAGCTTTGATCCAAGGTGGTCTACCTTACCGAATCTACGGCGGCATGCGATTCTTCGAGCGTCAAGAAATCAGAGACGCCTTGAGCTACATGCGCTTAATGAGCAACCGCAGTAATGATGCGGCGTTTGAACGTGTGGTTAATACGCCAACGCGTGGCTTGGGCGATAAAACGTTAGAAACGATTCGTCTTGCTGCTCGTGATCGTGGTGCAACCATGTGGGAAGCGAGTGTTGCTTTGATAGAAGAGCAAGTGCTACCCGGTCGTGCTGCGGGTGCATTAAGTCGCTTTATTGAGCTGATTAATGCGCTTGAAGATGACACGCTAGAACTTAGCCTGCATGAACAAACCGACCACGTGATTAAATCGTCGGGCCTATTTGCGATGTACGAGCAAGAGAAGGGTGAGAAGTCTAAGGCTCGTATTGAGAACTTGGAAGAATTGGTAACGGCAACGCGCCAGTTTGAAAAGCCAGAAGAAGCGGATGAGATGAGTATGCTGACGGCGTTCTTAACTCATGCGGCTTTGGAAGCGGGTGAAGGTCAGGCTGATGAGTTTGATGATGCGGTTCAGCTCATGACTCTGCACAGTGCTAAAGGCCTAGAGTTCCCAATGGTATTCATGGTAGGTGTCGAAGAAGGCATGTTCCCAAGCCAGATGTCAGCGGAAGAAGCAGGGCGTTTGGAAGAAGAACGTCGCCTCTGCTATGTAGGCATGACCCGTGCGATGGAGAAGCTCTACATCACTTACGCTGAGATGCGTCGTTTGTACGGTCAGGATAAGTACCACAAACCATCTCGCTTTATTCGTGAGCTGCCTGAGACCTGTCTGGATGAAGTGCGTATGAAAGCGCAAGTGAGCCGTCCTGCAAGCAGCGGTCGCTTTAGCCAAACTGCCGTGAAAGAGAATTTCAACGAAACAGGCTTTAGCTTGGGCTCTCGCGTGAAGCACCCTAAGTTTGGTGAAGGTACCATCATTAACTTCGAGGGAAGTGGCTCGCAAAGCCGAGTTCAAGTCGCGTTTAATGGTGAAGGCATCAAGTGGTTGGTGACGGCTTACGCTCGTTTAGAGCAGCTTTAATCTGCTACTTCAGCATTTAGAAAGCAGTGTGGTCTTTAAAAACCGTTCAGCATTTAAAGTTACCCGCATTAAAAACAGAAAGAGCAGCCAATGGCTGCTCTTTTTATTGCTCGGAACTAGTCTAAATCGGCTGAATCGAGCTTAAGGCATTTCTGCCTAGAAAGGATGCTTACAGTGCTGCAAGTGCCGCTTCGTAGTTTGGTTCTTCAGTGATCTCGGCAACCAACTCGCTGTGTGTTACCACACCTTTTTCATCAACAACGACAACGGCACGTGTTGTTAGGCCTGATAGTGGGCCTTCAGCAATTGCTACGCCGTAGTCTGATGCGAACGCAGGCGAGCGGAAAGTCGAAGCGTGTTGAACGCCTTCAATGCCTTCTAGTTCGCAGAAGCGACCCGCAGCAAACGGTAGGTCAGCAGAAATACAAACCACAACCGTGTTCTCAAGCTCCGCTGCTTTTGCGTTGAACGTACGTACGCTCGTCGCACAAGTTGCTGTGTCGATGCTTGGGAAGATGTTTAGAACCACTTTCTTGCCTTCAAGAGAAGCAAGAGTCAGTTCAGAAAGATCGCCCGCAGTCAGTGCAAAGCTTGGTGCCTTTTCGCCTGTTTGTGGGAATGTGCCTGTTAGGGGAACAGCTGCACCTTTGAAGGTAACGTGTGACATAGATTGTCCTTAATTTAATTATGGTTATGAAACTAGTTGATGCTAGTGAGACTTACGTTACTCTGAAGTGGTTAAGAAGTGAATGCTTTAAATGTCAGAATTATAATTAAACGTATTTTTATGTTCGGTTGGCCGTTAGATTGAGTTGGCCAATTGAAAAGCAATAGACAGCGGTATAGATAAAGAAAAACCCCGAGAGCTTGCGCTCATCGGGGTCTATAGTCTTACTCGCAGCAATCCGGCTACTAAGTGTGCTCCATGCATCAAATCCATGATAGTGTGCTGTCATCCTTCAGCGTATTCCTTTCATCGCCTTCCTAGCGGTGTCCTTGATCTTATCCTGATCTGCCAACATTCCTCGTTAGCGCGCGTCACTTGTTCCTTGAGCGGTGTCCTTTACATCATCCTGATGTTCAGTCCTTTCCTCGTCCAGAGGTGTCCATTGTCTTCCTTAGTAGTAACCATCCTAGTTACTATTGCGTCCATTCAATGTCCATTTCGCTATCCATGCCGATTATTCATCCTGAGTAATCGAATCTTCATCCTGAAGATAACCAAGTCCGTGGTATTTCCTGTTCCGTGTCAGCATCCTTCCGACACCTTTAATATTACCCATTCCTTACCTATCGGCAATGGGGCTCCAGCTAATTTCTAGATAATTATTTGAATGATAAATATACATTATGTTTGTTTTCAACTGCTTGTGATTAACGTCTACCTATTTTCTCCATTAAATATCGATATATGCTCACTGTCTTGTAAGAGATCTCGCACAAGACAGTGGGTAAAAAGGGAGTGCTTTCCGTTATTTGCCGATAGCGGCACCTTCACGGCGAGGGTCTGCAGCACCTTCTAGGCCATCTTTTGTGATGCGAATGGCGTGTAAACCCGAGTTAAGATCGCGAATATTGACCTCAAATCCCATCTTTCCTAGCTCAGGTTTGAAGTTTTCCGCCGATGTTCCTTTTTCCAAATCTAGGGTGCCGAAACGGTTTAGGAAGTGCGGTTGGTTGATCGCTTGTTGAATATCCATGTCCCATTGGGTATGGGCAATGATGGCTTGTGCTACATAACCTATGATACGGCTACCACCCGGAGAACCAATCGCCATGTAAGGCTTATCGTCTTTCATGATGATGGTTGGAGCCATCGAAGAGCGCGGACGCTTACCCGGTTCAAGTCGGTTGGCGATGGGTTTGCCATCGTTATGGGTCTTGAATGAGAAATCCGTTAGTTCGTTGTTGAGCAGGAAGCCTCTCACCATCAAGCGTGAGCCGAATGCATTCTCAATGGTGGTGGTCATCGATACGACATTGCCATCTCTATCGACAATATTGAAGTGGCTAGTGGACGGTAATTCAATAGAAACATCTTGGCTTTGCAGCATTGCGTGATCCCACGGCGGGGTGCCTGATGGCGCACTGTCTAATGCCTTACCTGCAGTAATTAACTGGGCTCGTTCCTGTAAATAGTCAGTATTCACTAACCCTTGGGTTGGCATTGGCACGTAATCTTGGTCTGCCATGTACATGCCTCTGTCAGCAAAGGCTAGGCGAGAAGCGTCCGCTAACACTTGCCAAGATTTCGCGTCGTTTGGCCCCCATGATTTCATATCAAACTGCTCGGTCATTGCTAAGATCTGCCCAACGGTTAACGCACCAGAGCTTGGTGGCCCCATCCCACATACATCGTAACTCTCATAAGCGGAACAAACGGGTTCACGTTGCTTGATGGAATACGCATCGAAGTCTTTCTGTGCTAATACGCCGGGGTTACCTTTTGCTGTTTGTACTGTGTTGATAATGTCAGTAGAAATCTCACCTTGATAGAAAGCCTTAGCTCCATCCTTTGAGATAGCGTTTAACGTGGCGGCGTATTCTGGGTTCTTAAGTTGCGTGCCAGCGGCTTTTGGGCTGCCATCGGCATTAAAGAAGTAGGCTTTGGTAGTGGTAAAGCGGCTTAGACGCTGTTGGTCATTTTCGATCAAGGTGGCTAAACGTGGGCTGATGGTAAAACCTTTTTCAGCCAGTTGTGCGATAGGTTTGATCAGTGATGCCCACTCTAACTTGCCGTATTTCTGGTGAGTATCCCACAGTAATTGCACCGTGCCTGGCGTCGCTACGGAGCGACCGCCAACAACGGCATCATAAAACTTAAGCGGTTGGCCGTTTTCGTCTTGGAATAGACGTGGTGTGGCATCAAGAGGTGCAGTTTCGCGGCCATCGTAGGTTTTGAGTTGCTTGTCCTTGCTATCAAAATAAACAAGGAATGCACCACCGCCAATACCTGATGACTGCGGTTCTACTAAGCCAAGCATCAGTTGCACGGCAACCATGGCATCAATGGAGTTACCACCACGAGCAAGTACATCGGCACCCGCTTGGGTCGCCAGTGGGTTGGCCGCAGTGACCATCCAATCGTTGGCTTTAACGAGCTGTTTGGTTTCTAAACCACTACTTTGTTCTGGAGCGACGGAATCGGCAGCTTGATTTGCCCAACTGACGTGAGAGGCAAAAAGTAGGGTAGAAGTGGCGAGGGTTGTTAGTTTTGTTTTCCACTGCATGATCTTCTCCTTTTAATATGCAGAGCTAGATTGGCAGTGGAAAGATAAGATAGCCAGTGCGTTGTTAACGAATTGTAATATTGATTCGAATTTAAGCGATCAAACCAGACAGCGACTGCCAAAGAATACTCAGGCCAATGATGCTAAATACCACACCACATAACCCGTCGATGTACACAGTTGCTTCGCTGAGCTTCTTTTGCAGCACTTTAGTAGAAAGCATCCACGCCAATAGTGAAAACCAAAATAGCGATAGGCCAAATAGGATCACGAGCGCGATTCCTTTGCCAGACTGCGACATATCCGCAGGGACTAAGCTCGACATCAAGCTGATGAAGAACACTAAGGCTTTTGGGTTAAGGATATTAGTAGCAAAGCCCTTCGAGAAGGCTTCTCTTTTATTTGCGATAACCAGATCTTTGGTTTTTGTCTCTACCGCTTGGTCGTCACTCTGCTGAACGATGTTCCAAGTGGCTCTAAGGGCACCAAAACCTAAGTAAAGTAAGTAACTACCACCTGCCAACTGGATTATGGCAAACAGAGTCGGTTGCTGGTGGACGAGGTAGCTAATTCCCGTCAGGCTAAATAATGAATGCAGTAGGATCCCGCAAGATAGTCCAAGCGCAATGTACAAACCGGTTTGGCGTCCATGACGTGTCGCGTTTTGCACAACTAAAGCCAGATCAGGGCCGGGGCTCATCAAAGCAATAAAGTGGATAGAGGCTAGGGTGACTAAGATGGTGACTTCGTTCATATCGGGTCCAATAACTCGGTTGTTCTGTTGGGTTTCGTTGAGATCAGCTTACCGCTATTTTCGATCACTCAATTGTAAATTATCAACGCTTAGTTAATTTTCGAGGGAGAAACGCCGAATGCTGTCTTAAATGCCTTTGAGAAATGGGCTTGATCGTAAAATCCAACTTGATGAGCCACCTCGGTGCCGCTAACACCAGACTTAATCAGTCGCATGCCTTGTTCCATTCGTAAACGACTTAGCCACGCGTAGGGAGTTATGCCCATCTTATTTTTAAAATGACGCTGGAATTGAGTGGTGGTTAAGTCGCACAGGTCAGACAGTTGTTCTAATCGAACGGGCTGGTCAAGATTTGCCATTAAATATTCTTTCAAGGTATGGATAGATTGGATGCCTAATTGAACTTGGCTTTTTGATCCAAATTTCACATAGCGATCAACAATGGTTGAGAAACCTTCATAAGGGAGGCAGTCTTGAGCGAGCTGGCTGATGTTTTGATTGATTAGCAGAGCATGTAAGTTACACAATTGTAAAAAAGTCGCCTGATCGGAGAGGATCAATTCAGAAAAGCTTAAAGTGTGACCATGTTCCCTCTGATCGGCAAGATCGCTTAGCCATTGTGGGGAGACAGAAAAAACACTGACTTGATAACCAGATTCTAACTCGGAATGGCCGTCATGTAGCTCATCTGGTGGCATCATCACCACTTGCCCAGCGCCTGCGTGGTAGCTGGTGCCCTTGTAGACAAACTTTTGTTGACCTTGGGTGATTAAGCCGATGTGAAAGTCCAAATGATAGTGACGCTGAAAGGCAAACTCTTGGTATTGAGCTCGGATCAGGCTGATATCTTGGCTGGGTGTTGAGTAATAGTGGACTTTATCCATGGTACAAAAAAGCTTGGTCAAATTGTCATCAATTCAACCAAGCTTATCTTTGTAATGAGCCATTGTCTTGTAAAAAACGATCAGTACTACTGTTTCACGAGTTTATTCTGCTTGTTGTTACGCAGTCCATCAAAGCTGAAAATGACGAGAGCTCCCCAAATAAAGGCAAAGGTAATCGCTTTGTCACTAGTAAACGCTTCTCCATAAATCAGTACCGCTAACAAGAACATCAAGCTTGGGCCAATGTATTGGAAGAAGCCGAGTGTCGACAGTTTCAACCGTGTTGCAGCGCCGGTAAAGCACAGTAATGGAATTGTCGTAATCACGCCTGCAGCAACCAGTAACAGGTTGAGCTTTATAGGGTTTGCTGAGAGGTCTGAAGTTGGACTATCGACAATAAACAATAAGTAAGTCGCTGCGAGAGGTAGCATGACCAAGGTTTCGATGAACAAGCCGGTTTGCGCTTCTAAGCTGACTTTTTTACGTAGCAATCCATAAAACCCAAAACTGAATGCCAGCGCTATCGCTACGATTGGTACAGATCCAAACGCAATCAATTGGACTAATACGCCAATTGCAGCCAGTGCAACCGCAAACCATTGTAGTTTACGTAAGCGTTCGCCAAGGAAGATCATCCCGAGTAACACGTTAATCAGCGGATTGATGTAATACCCCAAGCTGGCATCGAGCATGTGATTGGAGTTAATCGCCCAGATAAAGATCAGCCAATTTGCGCCCACCAAGGTAGAAGTCACTACCAAATAGAGCATTTTTGGTTTTGAGGTCAAGGTGTCACGCACCTTACGCCAACTGCGGCTAATGTGTAATAGGAAAGCGAGTAGGAAAAAAGACCATACTACACGGTGGCTAAGGATCTCCAGTGGGGATACGTCACTTAACGATTTGAAATATATAGGGGCGATACCCCACATAGTGTAAGCGCCAATGGCAAGCAACACTCCTTGTCGAGTGCGTTGTTGTTCTTCTGATGTCATACAACTTTCTCTAGCACTGGGTGCTTATTAATAAGATTTATAAGAGAGTTGGCTAGTATAGGAGCGTTAACATTTTTCACCTAGCAATTTGCGGTTTAATTCACCAGCGTTCCCCTCTACAATGTGCGCCTTGCTTGCTAACGATGCTCGCTGATTTCATACCTCGATTAGGAACCATAATGACCGCCACTCTGATTGCTGAGCAAATACCGACTCCCGCGAATGATGCGCAAAACATCTTACAAGATGTGTTTGGCTATCAAAGCTTTCGCGATGGTCAGCAAGAGGTCATCGATCTGGCCGTTGAAGGCCAAGACAGCCTGGTGATTATGCCTACTGGTGGCGGTAAGTCCCTGTGTTATCAGATTCCTGCTTTGGTTCGTCAAGGGCTCACTCTGGTTATCTCACCACTGATCTCGCTGATGAAAGACCAAGTTGACCAATTGAAGGCCAATGGTGTCGCGGCAGAGTGCATTAACTCTTCAATGCCACGTGACCAACTATTGAGCGTGTTCAACCGCATGAACTCAGGCCAATTGAAGATGGTTTACGCTTCGCCAGAACGTGTGTTGATGCGAGACTTCATCGAGCGCCTACAAGGTTTATCGCTTTCGATGATTGCGGTGGATGAGGCGCACTGCATTTCTCAATGGGGACATGACTTCCGCCCGGAATACGCTTCATTAGGCCAACTGAAACAATATTTCCCGCACGTGCCTTATATGGCGCTGACGGCAACCGCTGATGACGCAACGCGCAAAGATATTATTTCGCGTTTGCAGCTGGTGGAGCCACACACTTATTTAGGCAGCTTCGATCGTCCTAACATCCGTTATAACTTAGTTGAGAAGCATAAACCCGTGTCTCAAGTGGTTCGCTACCTAGAAACACAGAAAGGCAATTGCGGCATCATCTATTGTGGTAGTCGTAAGAAAGTGGAGATGGTGACTGAGAAGCTGTGCAATAACGGTCTTCGTGCTGCGGGTTATCACGCTGGCATGGACACCGACGAGCGTGCTTACGTTCAAGAAGCCTTCCAACGTGATGATATTCAGATCGTTGTCGCGACTGTGGCCTTTGGTATGGGGATCAACAAACCCAACGTACGTTTTGTGGTCCACTTTGATATTCCTCGCAATATCGAATCTTATTACCAAGAGACTGGCCGTGCTGGTCGTGATGGTTTGCCTGCTGAAGCAATGATGCTGTTTGATCCTGCTGATATGGGTTGGCTACGTCGTATGCTTGATGAAAAAGAAGAAGGCCCGCAAAAACAGGTTGAGATGCACAAACTGAACGCAATGAGTGCCTTTGCCGAAGCGCAAACCTGTCGTCGTCAGGTTTTGTTGAACTACTTTGGCGAATATCGAGAGAAGCAATGCGGCAACTGCGATATCTGCCTCGACCCGCCAAAACACTTTGATGCAACCCAAGAAGCGCAGAAGGCGTTGTCTTGTGTGTATCGTGTCAATCAGTCGTTTGGTATGGGTTATGTGGTGGAAGTGATGCGCGGCATGCAGAATATCCGTGTCCGCGATAACGGTCACGATAAGCTGTCTACTTACGGTATTGGCCGCGATCACAGCCACGACTACTGGATCAGTATCTTCCGTCAGTTAATTCACAAAGGTTTGCTGTTCCAGAACATCACTCGTAACTCGACTTTACAGCTAACGGAAGAGGCGCGTCCGTTACTGCGCGGTGAGATGTCTTTAGAGCTTGCTGTTCCTCGTTTAGATACAGCGGTGCGCAGTGCTAAGTCCGATAAGCTAAGTAGCAAGAACTACGATAAGAAGTTGTTTGCCAAACTGCGTAAGCTGCGTAAGTCAATTGCTGATGAAGATGGCTTACCACCTTATGTGGTATTCAGTGATGCGACCCTGATTGATATGGCCGAAGTACTGCCGACCTCATACGGTGAGATGCTGGCAGTAAACGGTGTTGGTCAACGCAAACTCGATAAGTACGCAGACCCATTCTTAGATTTGATTCAAGAACACATCACGACACACGGCTAGTTTGCAAGAAACGTCTAACTAATAGAAAAAGAAAAAGGTTAATAGGGACATGACAACACCAACAGAATTTGGCTTAAGAGAGTATTTGGCTGAGGAAGGGCGCTTATTAATTACGTCTCCAAGTTTTGATTTTGATTCTTATGAAGTGCTAGGTGAAAAGCTGGTGGCGTTGCTGTCAGCGTCAGTTGTTGAAAAGCAATGGGACGCCGATATGCACTCTTGGTTGATTGACTTTGAAGATTGTCGAATGTTTTTAAAGTCTGAGCATTACAGCGAATCAATTTGGTTTGAGTCGTTAAACTCAGAAGAAAGCCGAGAAGAGTTTGATTATCTCGCGACGCTTTTCAAGCGCGGTTTCTAACTTTTAGCGTGGGTTCTCAACGTAGCTTTTAAACCTGGCTTTTAAAACTTAGCTTCTAACGCCATTCACCAATAAAAGTGAGGATAAACGTTTGCGTCTGTTCTCACCGTTGCAGCCAATATTGATTAATGTATAATCGCCCGCCGCTCAATAGAGCAAATTATAGAAACATTTTTAATTCATATTATTGGTAAGAGCTTTCTTAGTTTATTCGAAGAAATGACTCGATTTGGGTTCCCTCACCCCCAAACCAAACTAAAAAGGTACAGCATGAGTAACTTTACCCCTGCGCAACAGCGCAAAGCCCTAGCACTATTAGTTTTGTTCCATTTGGTGATTATTGCGTCAAGCAACTATCTGGTTCAGCTCCCTTTTACCGTCTTCGGTATGCACACCACTTGGGGCGCTTTCACTTTCCCGTTTATCTTCCTAGCGACCGATCTGACTGTACGCATTTTTGGCGCGCAGCTTGCTCGTAAAATCATTTTCTTAGTGATGTTGCCTGCATTGGCCGTTTCTTATTTCTTGTCTGTGGTGTTCTTTGAAGGTTCATTCCAAGGCTTTAGTCAACTGGGTGAGTTCAACTTGTTTGTTGCACGTATCGCTGTAGCGAGCTTTATGGCTTACCTGCTTGGCCAGATCTTAGATGTGCATGTTTTCAACCGCTTACGCCAAATGAAGCAATGGTGGGTTGCGCCAACGTGTTCAACGCTATTCGGCAATGCCATTGATACCATCGCGTTCTTTGCGATTGCTTTCTACCAAAGCCCTGATCCATTTATGGCAGAGCACTGGACTGAAATTGCGTTGGTCGACTACGGGTTCAAACTTATTATCAGCCTAGGCTTGTTTGTTCCAATGTACGGTGTGCTTCTAAACTACATTGTTAGGAAGTTAACCGCCGTAAATCCTGATTTTAAAGCGACGGGTATTAGTGCATAAGCTTTCGGCTGGTGATGCATTGCGTTGTTAATACAGTGATAAGAAAAAGCCCAAGTTTGAAGTGAACTTGGGCTTTTTAAATTTTTGGCATCAGATAAGAATATCAGGTGCTTTCAATCGTCAGTGGCCAGCCAATGTCTGTTTGCCTATTAGACTCGCTCTCTAGCTCTGCCGCAGTCAATGGATTGTCTACGAGCCATTGCTTGGACAGATTAAGTGTTAGCTTGTCATCTTCTGCCGTTAATTTTACTTGAGCCACAAGGTCAGGATTACGGCGATGGGTTAGTAAAATGGCTAAACGTAGAATGCGTAAAATACGTTTGCTGCTAGTGCCTGACACTGCATGTTGCTCTGGTAACGAAGTCAACTGTTCACGATAGCGGCGTGTTAACTCACCGAGGTAGTGTTTTTGCGCTCGTGTAAAACCAGGTAAATCCAAGTTTTGTAGTAAGTATGCACTGTGCTCGCCGCCCTTTTTGAAATCGATGGTTAAACCAATTTCATGCAGTTTGGCTGCGGTTTGTAGTAGGACGCTTGCTTGAGGTTCTGGAACCCATGTTTCAGCACCTGCTTGTTCAAACAAAGATTGTGCTAGTGAGGCGACTTGCTCACCGTAGGTCACATCCATTTGGTAGCGAGACTGAATACTCGTAACTGTGCGAGCTCGAATGTCTTTTTGGCGTAATTCGTCAACCATCTCGTAGGCTAAGCCTTCACGGAGCGCACCGCCCGCGAGAGTCATTGATTCAATCTCAAGCAGCTCAAAGATAGCAATTAGAATAGATAGGCCGCTTGGAAACACTAAAGCGCGCTCAAGAGTTAACCCTTCTATTTCTAGCTCTTCTAAACGCTCAGTAATCATGGCTTGTTTCTGTAGGCGCTTAAGTTTGGCATGAGTAATCACTTCATCCATGCCTTGCGCTAACATGATTTCTTGTAGTGCTTGAACGGTACCACTGGCGCCCACGCACACATCCCATCCGATATCCATATAGCTATCTAGGATAGGCCTCAACGTAGACTTAGCTGCTTCAATAGCATTATTGAAGTTAGTTGCAGTAAGTTGACGATCTTTAAAGTGTCGCTCAAGCCAGGTAACACAACCCATTTTGAGGCTCGTTAAGGCTTTAGATGAGAAACCTTCACCAATGATCATCTCGGTACTCGCACCACCAATATCAACCACTAAGCGGCGGCCGCTGCCTCCAGAAGTATGTGCGACGCCTTTATAGATGGTCGCAGCTTCTTCTTCACCGGAGATAACATTGATGTCGTAGCCAAGTATCTGGTTGGCTTTTTCTAGAAAGGTATCCACATTGGTTGCAGTACGTAAGGTCGCGGTACCGACAATGCGGATATTTTCTTGAGGAATGTCTTGCAGTCGCTCTGCAAAGAGACTCAAACAGCCCCAGCCTCGCTGCATCGCTTCTAAACTAAGCGCATTATTTTCATCTAAGCCTGCAGCTAAGCGAACTTTACGCTTAATCTTAGCCATGGTTTGAACGCTGCCATCAATATGACGCACAACGAGCATATGAAAACTGTTCGACCCGAGGTCGATTGCAGCGTAAAGCGGGGGTGACACTGTTTGACTCATAAGCGACTAAGCTTCCTTGTTATTACGCGGTTGGCGTGGGCGACGGTTCTGGTTTGGTTTACGGTTACCGTTGCGTGGGCCGTTATTGTTTGAGCGGCGTTGTTGCGGGTTACGTGTACGTAAACGCAATGGTGCTGGTAGATCTTCAAGTAGTGCAGAAGCATCGTAGTCAGACATTGGGATAGCGTGTTCAATGTATTCTTCGATTGGCGGCAAGTTGATTGCGTAATCTTCACAAGCAAAGCTGATTGAGTGACCGCTTTCACCAGCACGACCTGTACGACCAATACGGTGAACGTAATCTTCACAATCGTCAGGTAGATCGAAGTTGAATACGTGAGTCACTTGAGGAATGTGTAGGCCACGTGCTGCAACATCCGTTGCTACAAGCAAGTCAACATCGCCTTTAGTAAATTGCTCAAGAATCTTTTCGCGCTTCTTCTGAGGAACATCACCCGTTAGCAAACCAACACGGTGACCATCGGCAGCCAAGTGGCCCCAAACTGATTCACATTTGTGTTTAGTGTTAGCGAAGATGATTGCGCGATCTGGCCACTCTTCTTCGATTAACGTTTGTAGAAGCGCCATTTTGTGTTCGTTAGAAGGGTAGAAAAGCTCTTCTTGAATACGGTGACCAGTCTTACGCTCAGGCTCAACAACGACATGCTCTGGGTTGTGCATGTGTTCGAAGGCAAGTTCCTGTACGCGGTAAGACAGCGTCGCAGAGAACAGCATGTTCAGGCGATCTTTTGGCTCAGGCATACGGCGAAACAAGAAGCGAATGTCTTTAATAAAGCCCAAATCGAACATGCGATCCGCTTCGTCAAGAACAACGGCTTGAATGTGGTTAAGGTTAAATACCTTTTGCTTGTAGAAGTCGATGATACGGCCAGTAGTACCAATTAAGATATCTGCGCCTTCTTCGATTTTACCTAGCTGTTTGTCGTAGCTTTCGCCACCGTAAGCCAGTGCGGCCTTGATACCCGTGCTTGCCACTAGAGAGTCAGCATCATTGTAGATCTGAATCGCGAGTTCACGCGTAGGAGCCATAATAATCGCACGCGGCTGGTTAGGCTTACGCCCTTCATGCTCAGGTGTTTTTAGTAGGTGGTTAAAAGTAGCAGTAAGAAACGCAAGCGTTTTACCAGTGCCCGTTTGGGCCTGGCCTGCAATGTCTTGGCCGGTGAGCAGTACCGGGAGCGCCAAGGCTTGGATAGGAGTACAGTAATCGAACCCTTTTTTTTCCAATCCTTCAATGACTTGCGGAAGTAAATCCAAGTCGGCGAACTTTTGCTCTGTGATATGCGTCTTTTTCATTGCTATAGAATATCAGCTTAAGCTTGCAATACGAAAGTAAATACATTCCAATAGGGCATCTATTTACTGGTTATCATCCAACCAGTTCTAAAAAATACATTGGAGTGGAAGATGAGTGATAAGATTTTGCAGCTAACTGATGACGGTTTTGATAACGATGTGATCAACGCTGCAGGCCCGGTTCTTGTTGATTTTTGGGCTGAATGGTGTGGTCCTTGTAAGATGATTGCGCCGATTCTTGATGAAATCGCAGACGAGTACGAAGGCAAGCTCACTATCGGTAAATTAAATATCGACCAAAACGCAGGTACTCCACCAAAATTTGGTATTCGCGGTATTCCAACGCTACTTCTTTTCAAAGATGGTGGCGTAGCAGCAACTAAAGTTGGTGCACTGTCTAAAACTCAACTTAAAGAGTTCCTAGACGCTAACCTATAATTAGGTGAGCATTTGAAAAGAAACCGCGCAGTTAACAAATGCGCGGTTTTGTTTTTTCTAAGCTATGGACTAGTCTTAGTTTTAGTGCTAATTTATCGCACGTTAATTGAACGAATTTCTCTTCTTGGTCGATCCTGCGTGACCAAATCCTTCTTAACTTAAGAAAACAGATCCTATTTTGACTAAACAAACTTCCACCACTATGAATCTTACTGAACTGAAGAACAGACCTGTGTCTGAACTTGTTAAACTTAGCGAAAGTCTAGGTCTTGAAAATCAAGCTCGCTTAAGAAAACAAGACATTATCTTCTCCATCCTTAAAGCGCACGCAAAAAGTGGTGAAGACATCTTTGGTGATGGTGTTCTAGAAATTCTTCAAGACGGCTTTGGTTTCCTGCGTAGCGGCGATAGCTCATACCTTGCTGGGCCAGATGATATTTATGTATCACCAAGCCAGATTCGTCGTTTTAACCTTCGCACTGGTGACTCGATTGGCGGCAAAATCCGTCCACCTAAAGATGGCGAGCGTTACTTTGCACTACTTAAAGTAAACACGGTTAACTACGACAAGCCAGACAACGCACGTAACAAAATCCTTTTTGAAAACCTTACTCCTCTTCATGCCAACGAACGTATGGTGATGGAAGCAGGTAATGGCGCGACTGAAGATATCACAGCCCGAATCCTTGACCTTGCTTCGCCAATTGGTAAAGGCCAGCGTGGTCTGATTGTTGCTCCGCCTAAAGCGGGTAAAACAATGCTGCTGCAAAATATTGCTCAAAGCATTGCTCGTAACCATCCTGAGTGTGAACTCATGGTTCTACTTATCGATGAGCGTCCAGAAGAAGTAACAGAAATGCAGCGCCTAGTTAAAGGCGAAGTAATCGCATCGACGTTTGATGAACCAGCATCTCGCCACGTACAAGTAGCAGAAATGGTAATCGAGAAGGCGAAGCGTCTTGTTGAACACAAGAAAGACGTAGTTATTCTTCTGGATTCTATTACTCGTCTAGCTCGTGCTTACAACACTGTGATTCCTTCATCAGGTAAAGTGCTTACTGGTGGTGTTGATGCAAATGCTCTACATCGTCCAAAGCGTTTCTTCGGTGCGGCACGTAATGTCGAAGAAGGCGGTAGCTTAACGATCATCGCAACCGCACTGGTTGATACTGGTTCTAAGATGGATGAAGTTATCTACGAAGAATTCAAAGGTACAGGTAACATGGAACTGCACCTTAACCGTAAGATTGCTGAAAAGCGTGTATTCCCAGCTATTGACTTCAACCGCTCTGGTACTCGTCGTGAAGAGCTTCTTACGAAGAACGATGAACTACAGAAGATGTGGATCCTGCGTAAGATTGTTCACCCAATGGGTGAAATCGACGCAATGGAATTCCTTATCGACAAGCTAGCAATGACTAAAACGAATGATGAGTTCTTTGACGCAATGCGTCGTCAGTAGTTTTGACTGGTTTATAGTTATTAAAAAGCGCTGCCTTCGGGTGGCGCTTTTTATTTGCATTTTGTAGCGACAGCTTGCAGAATGACCAAAAGTGTTACAAGGAAGTTAAAATGCAACATGGACTGTTGTCATCATTACTCCTGTCTACTTCACTGTTATTTTCCCCGGTTGGTATGAGCTATGCCACCGAGATGTCTCCAACGACAGTAGAGTCTTGGCTTGAGAATGATCAAGTAAAACTGAAAACTGCTGAATTATTAGAATTTGTCGCACGTGATGAAGTCAATTCGCTGCGCTTCGCACTTGAGCGTCTGACATTTCCCCAGCAAGAGGTAGCTCGTTACCAACTCTTGAAGAAGCTCGAAAAGCAAAAAATCGTACTCACGCCTAAGATGTCTATCTTCATTGAGCAGCAACTTGCTATTACGCCAACTTATCAAGTATTAGAGCGTGGAGATGGCTATGAGTTTACAGTACCTGCCTTTAATTACCCTTCAATTGCCAATCGCCTTATCAAACAATGGCGTCAAGATCAGAAGACACTGGTGTTTGTACTAGATGCAGAGAAGCAGGAACTCGACCTGAAAGAGTGGTTATCTGGCCCTGAACACCAAGTCCAAACTCGAGAAGCGCTGTTAATCAGAGAGCTAGACAGTTTGTCGCCTGAAGCGGTTGATTTTCTGACTAAGCAACTGACCACGTCGTCGATTGTGAGCTGGTTACCTTCTACTGAGGTGGTGGTTCGATTAGCGCAAGTGAGCGAAGACCCAGAAGTCTATAAGATCCTATGGCGCATGAAGGCTGATTATCATAGCCAAGCTGAATTGATTCGTCTCGCTGAAACCAAGCAAGCATTTGCGCTTAAGCAGGTGATGGCTGCTACTAAGAATCCACGTTTGAAAGATGAAGCGATTACTTTGCTTACCAAGGTTAATCCGCTATCAGAAGAGGTGAAGGAGTTTCTTGTCTCTAGGATGGCGATTGCCGATGAAGCGCCATTAGTCGCCCGTGAATTAGCCAAACAAGGTCATACGCGATGGTTGCAAGATCTTGTGAATGATAACCCTCAGGTGAAGAGCTCTTTGATCGAGCAAGCATTACCGTAAAGTGGATTTTGCCTCTCAATAACCACACTAAAAAGGGGGACCTCAGCGTCACCCTTTTTGATATACTGAGCGCAGAATAATCAGCATGTAGAAGTCCTATGAGTTTTAAAGATTTACGTGATTTTATCGACCATCTTGAAAGTATTGGTCAGTTGAAACGCATTTCTCACCCAGTCGATCCAGACTACGAAATGACCGAGATTAGCGACCGTACTCTACGTGCTGGTGGCCCGGCTCTTTTGTTTGAAAATCCAGTAGGCTATGACATGCCTGTTTTGACCAACCTATTTGGTACACCCAACCGTGTTGCTATTGGTATGGGTCGTCAAGAAGTCAAAGAACTGCGTGAAGTAGGTAAGTTGCTTGCTTACCTAAAAGAGCCTGAGCCACCAAAAGGTTTTAAAGACGCTATTGATAAACTGCCCGTGTTTAAGCAAGTCTTAAACATGCCAGCTAAACGCCTTCGCAAAGCGGCTTGCCAACAAGTGGTATGGCAAGGCGACGACGTCGACCTAGATAAAATTCCCGTGATGAGCTGTTGGGCTGACGATGTCGCACCATTGCTAACATGGGGTTTAACGGTTACTCGTGGTCCAAACAAGAAACGCCAAAACTTAGGTATCTATCGTCAACAGAAGATCGGCAAGAATAAAATCATCATGCGTTGGCTAGCTCACCGTGGTGGAGCGCTGGATCTGCGTGATTGGATGGAAACCAACCCAGGGAAACCATTCCCAGTATCGGTAGCATTTGGTGCTGACCCTGCCACCATTCTTGGTGCGGTTACGCCAGTGCCGGATACTTTATCTGAGTACGCGTTTGCAGGCTTACTACGTGGTAGTAAAACTGAGGTCGTTAAATCAATCAGCAACGATTTAGAAGTTCCTGCAAGTGCAGAAATCGTGATGGAAGGTTACATCGACCCGAATGAATTTGCGGATGAAGGGCCTTACGGAGATCATACTGGTTACTACAACGAGAAAGAAAAGCACCATGTGTTTACTATTACTCATGTAACCATGCGCGAGAACCCTATCTATCACAGCACCTATACTGGCCGTCCACCTGATGAGCCTGCGGTATTGGGTGTTGCGCTCAATGAAGTGTTTGTGCCTATTCTTCAAAAGCAGTTCCCAGAGATTGAAGATTTCTATCTACCGCCTGAAGGTTGTTCGTACCGAATGGCAGTAGTGACCATGAAGAAGCAATACCCAGGTCACGCTAAGCGAGTGATGATGGGTGTATGGTCTTTCTTACGCCAATTCATGTACACCAAATTTGTATTGGTGTGTGATGAAGATGTGAATGCACGTGATTGGTCTCAAGTAACCGCAGCGATGTGCGAACATATGGATCCGTCACGCGATAGCCTGATGATAGAGAACACGCCGATCGATTCATTGGATTTTGCCTCACCCGTGGTTGGGTTGGGTTCTAAGATGGGTCTAGATATCACTAAGAAGTGGGACGCAGAGTTAGCGTTATCGCCAGATGTCCAAACAGCACCTGTAAATAGTGAACATATAGAGGGTAGCCTGGCTGAGTTAACCAAGGTTCATCCTGAAATTATTGATATTCACCTGCAAAACGACAATGCCAGCATGGTTGTGGTGTCTATTGATAAGCAAGCTGCCGGTAATGGTAAGAAAATCATGGAAGCGGTTTGGTCTCAATTTGATGAGAACAAGTTTGTTATCGTGTGTGACGGTGATGTCAACGTGAGTGATTGGAATGACATCATTTGGGCTGTAACGACCAGAATGGATCCGGCGAGAGATACGTTATTCCTGCAGAACGAAACTGGACACTCAAAAATGGGTCTCGATGCGACCAATAAGTGGGAAGGTGAATGCCTACGTGAGTGGGGTGTACCAATCACAAAAGATCCTGATGTCGTGAAAAAGGTTGATAGCATCTGGGAACAGCTAGGAATTTCATGAGCTACCAAGTAGTCTTATACCCAGAAAACATCAGTTTCACAGTAGAAAAAGGGCAAACGGTCTTGGATGCTGCGCTCAACAGCGATATCTATTTCCCAAACCGTTGCCAAGTTGGCGCATGCGCAATGTGTATGTGCAAAAAATTAGAAGGGCAAGTGAGTTACCACCTTGAACCCATGCTCACAGAGAAAGAGCAGCAACAAGGCTGGATTTTTGCTTGCCAAGCATTTGCAGAAAGTAATTTAGTTCTAACCTTTGCCGATTAAGGGTTAGTAAGAGGAAGAACATGACTATTAAATGTAAAGTGAAGTCTATCGAGCCTTTGGCTTGTAATACTTACCAAATCCTACTTCACCCAGAAACACCGGTCGCTTTTAAAGCGGGCCAGTACCTGATGGTTGAAATGGGTGAAAAAGATAAGCGCCCATTCTCCATCGCAAGTAGCCCTTGCCGCCACGAAGGTGAGCTTGAGCTACACATTGGTGCTGCCGAGCATAATGCTTACGCACTAGAAGTGGTTGAAGCGATGAAGAAGGCTCAAGCTGAAGATGGCGATATTGCTATTGATGCGCCACACGGAGATGCTTGGATCAAAGAAGAAAGTGATCGCCCTCTATTACTTATTGCTGGTGGCACGGGTTTCAGCTACGTGCGCTCTATTCTTGATCACTGCATCGCGCAAAATAGCTCGAAAGAGATTTATCTATACTGGGGCGCAAAAGATGAGTGCCAGCTGTATGCTAAAGAAGAGCTGGTTGGCATTGCAGAAAAGCATAGCAACGTGCATTTTGTACCGGTAGTAGAAGAAGCACCTGAAGTATGGCACGGCCAAACTGGTAATGTACTTGAAGCAATTACGCAAAGTTTCGAATCACTGGCTGATTTCGATATCTATATTGCAGGTCGTTTTGAAATGGCAGGCGCTGCAAGAGACTTATTTACTCAAAATAAAGAAGCAAAACGTGACCATATGTACGCAGATGCTTACGCCTTTATCTAATAATACTCTTAGATTTTGAGCAAAAAGAGAGCAGAAATGCTCTCTTTTTTACGTTCAGGTGAACTATTAGGCAGTTAACCCCTATTTATTCATTTTTTATGAAAAAGTAATTGCTAAGCTGAGAGGGTTCCCTATAATGCGACACCACTGAGACGGCAGACGCCACAAGGCTTCAGCAAGAATCAGTAAGACGGAAAGCTACAAAAAATTAATTTTCAAAAAGTGTTTGACACTGAATGTTAATTCGCTAGAATGGCCGTCCACTTCGAGAGGCACCTTACTTAAAAGGAGCGCTTGAGAAGTAAAGCTCTTTAACAATTTAAACCTATCAATCTGTGTGGGCACTCGTTGACGAATATCAAAGCGTTATTACTTAGGTAATGACAGTTACTTCGGTAACAAATTGATTTCAATGAACTGAGTGACCAATACGTTTAACTACTTGTAGTTATTCGGCACAGTCAATTCATTACCATTCTGTTGGAATGGTAATAGCTTTAGAATTACATGTTCATCAATCTTTTTCGAAAGAGCAATGAATATTAGTTTTGAAGTCAGTATTCGTTGAGTCACAAAATCTTAAATTGAAGAGTTTGATCATGGCTCAGATTGAACGCTGGCGGCAGGCCTAACACATGCAAGTCGAGCGGAAACGACACTAACAATCCTTCGGGTGCGTTAATGGGCGTCGAGCGGCGGACGGGTGAGTAATGCCTAGGAAATTGCCTTGATGTGGGGGATAACCATTGGAAACGATGGCTAATACCGCATAATGCCTACGGGCCAAAGAGGGGGACCTTCGGGCCTCTCGCGTCAAGATATGCCTAGGTGGGATTAGCTAGTTGGTGAGGTAATGGCTCACCAAGGCGACGATCCCTAGCTGGTCTGAGAGGATGATCAGCCACACTGGAACTGAGACACGGTCCAGACTCCTACGGGAGGCAGCAGTGGGGAATATTGCACAATGGGCGCAAGCCTGATGCAGCCATGCCGCGTGTATGAAGAAGGCCTTCGGGTTGTAAAGTACTTTCAGTTGTGAGGAAGGGGGTGTTGTTAAT
This sequence comes from Vibrio kanaloae, assembly GCF_024347535.1. Classification (NCBI taxonomy): domain Bacteria; kingdom Pseudomonadati; phylum Pseudomonadota; class Gammaproteobacteria; order Vibrionales; family Vibrionaceae; genus Vibrio; species Vibrio kanaloae. The sequence continues at coordinate 69,583 of NZ_AP025497.1, forward strand.
AGCAACATCTCTTGACGTTAGCAACAGAAGAAGCACCGGCTAACTCCGTGCCAGCAGCCGCGGTAATACGGAGGGTGCGAGCGTTAATCGGAATTACTGGGCGTAAAGCGCATGCAGGTGGTTCATTAAGTCAGATGTGAAAGCCCGGGGCTCAACCTCGGAACTGCATTTGAAACTGGTGAACTAGAGTACTGTAGAGGGGGGTAGAATTTCAGGTGTAGCGGTGAAATGCGTAGAGATCTGAAGGAATACCAGTGGCGAAGGCGGCCCCCTGGACAGATACTGACACTCAGATGCGAAAGCGTGGGGAGCAAACAGGATTAGATACCCTGGTAGTCCACGCCGTAAACGATGTCTACTTGGAGGTTGTGGCCTTGAGCCGTGGCTTTCGGAGCTAACGCGTTAAGTAGACCGCCTGGGGAGTACGGTCGCAAGATTAAAACTCAAATGAATTGACGGGGGCCCGCACAAGCGGTGGAGCATGTGGTTTAATTCGATGCAACGCGAAGAACCTTACCTACTCTTGACATCCAGAGAATCCAGCGGAGACGCAGGAGTGCCTTCGGGAGCTCTGAGACAGGTGCTGCATGGCTGTCGTCAGCTCGTGTTGTGAAATGTTGGGTTAAGTCCCGCAACGAGCGCAACCCTTATCCTTGTTTGCCAGCGAGTCATGTCGGGAACTCCAGGGAGACTGCCGGTGATAAACCGGAGGAAGGTGGGGACGACGTCAAGTCATCATGGCCCTTACGAGTAGGGCTACACACGTGCTACAATGGCGCATACAGAGGGCAGCGAGCCAGCGATGGTAAGCGAATCCCAAAAAGTGCGTCGTAGTCCGGATTGGAGTCTGCAACTCGACTCCATGAAGTCGGAATCGCTAGTAATCGTGAATCAGAATGTCACGGTGAATACGTTCCCGGGCCTTGTACACACCGCCCGTCACACCATGGGAGTGGGCTGCAAAAGAAGTAGGTAGTCTAACCTTCGGGAGGACGCTTACCACTTTGTGGTTCATGACTGGGGTGAAGTCGTAACAAGGTAGCCCTAGGGGAACCTGGGGCTGGATCACCTCCTTATACGAAGATATTGACGATGAGTGTCCACACAGATTGATGGTTTAGATTTAGTTAAAGCCAGAGCTTTAATTAATAACGTAAGTTATTGATTAAAGCTTTTTGCTTTATGCTCTTTAACAATTTGGAAAGCTGACTGATTACTTAATTGGTTTTCACTTTAAACAGTGAAATCAAACAGCTCAAGGCTGTGATTAAGTTAATCAAATTTAAAAGTTCTCAATGTTTATCTGCTCTTAGTTAATAAGAACGGTATAAACACAACAAACACATTCAAGTGTCTTGTATTCGAATGATCAGAAATGATTGTTCATTTTTTGATTCTACTTTTTATTAAAAAGTGGAAACAAAAAGTAAATTGAGTCCGGCAAACAGTCATTGAGAATTAACCCTTCTTGATGACAACCAAAAACCTTGGTTAGTTGCCATACGCTTATTTGTCTTTACTTTTTAAAGTGAAAGCAAATAGAAACCCTTTCGGGTTGTATGGTTAAGTGACTAAGCGTACACGGTGGATGCCTTGGCAGTCAGAGGCGATGAAAGACGTAATAACTTGCGATAAGCCCAGATTAGGTAGTAATAACCTTTTGAGTCTGGGATTTCTGAATGGGGAAACCCACGTGCACAAGCACGTATCCTGTTGTGAATACATAGCAGCAGGAGGCAAACCGGGGGAACTGAAACATCTAAGTACCCCGAGGAAGAGAAATCAACCGAGATTCCGAAAGTAGCGGCGAGCGAAATTGGATTAGCCCTTAAGCTTTTAATGATGCAGGTGAAGCCTCTGGAAAGTGGCGCAGTAAAGGGTGATAGCCCCGTAACCGACACATCATCATCAGTGAAATCGAGTAAGGCGGGACACGTGATATCCTGTCTGAATATGGGGGGACCATCCTCCAAGGCTAAATACTACTGACTGACCGATAGTGAACCAGTACCGTGAGGGAAAGGCGAAAAGAACCCCTGTGAGGGGAGTGAAATAGAACCTGAAACCGTGTACGTACAAGCAGTAGGAGCACCTTCGTGGTGTGACTGCGTACCTTTTGTATAATGGGTCAGCGACTTAATTTTAGTAGCAAGGTTAACCGTTTAGGGGAGCCGTAGGGAAACCGAGTCTTAACTGGGCGTACAGTTGCTAGGATTAGACCCGAAACCAGGTGATCTAGCCATGGGCAGGTTGAAGGTTGAGTAACATCAACTGGAGGACCGAACCGACTAATGTTGAAAAATTAGCGGATGACTTGTGGCTAGGGGTGAAAGGCCAATCAAACCTGGAGATAGCTGGTTCTCCCCGAAAGCTATTTAGGTAGCGCCTCGGACGAATACTACTGGGGGTAGAGCACTGTTAAGGCTAGGGGGTCATCCCGACTTACCAACCCTTTGCAAACTCCGAATACCAGTAAGTACTATCCGGGAGACACACGGCGGGTGCTAACGTCCGTCGTGGAGAGGGAAACAACCCAGACCGCCAGCTAAGGTCCCAAAGTATAGCTAAGTGGGAAACGATGTGGGAAGGCTCAGACAGCCAGGATGTTGGCTTAGAAGCAGCCATCATTTAAAGAAAGCGTAATAGCTCACTGGTCGAGTCGGCCTGCGCGGAAGATGTAACGGGGCTAAGCTATACACCGAAGCTGCGGCTACGTACCTTAGGGTATGTGGGGTAGGGGAGCGTTCTGTAAGCCGTTGAAGGTGGTCTGTAAGGGCTGCTGGAGGTATCAGAAGTGCGAATGCTGACATGAGTAACGATAAAGGGAGTGAAAAACTCCCTCGCCGGAAGACCAAGGGTTCCTGTCCAACGTTAATCGGGGCAGGGTAAGTCGACTCCTAAGGCGAGGCCGAAAGGCGTAGTCGATGGGAAACGGGTTAATATTCCCGTACTTCTTACAATTGCGATGGGGGGACGGAGAAGGCTAGGTGGGCCTGGCGACGGTTGTCCAGGTTCAAGTATGTAGGCGGAAAGTTTAGGTAAATCCGGACTTTCTTAACGCTGAGATACGATGTCGAGCACCTACGGGTGTGAAGTCATTGATGCCATGCTTCCAGGAAAAGCCTCTAAGCTTCAGATTGTAAGGAATCGTACCCCAAACCGACACAGGTGGTCGGGTAGAGAATACCAAGGCGCTTGAGAGAACTCGGGTGAAGGAACTAGGCAAAATGGTACCGTAACTTCGGGAGAAGGTACGCTCTTATCAGTGAAGTCCCTTGCGGATGGAGCAGACGAGAGTCGCAGATACCAGGTGGCTGCAACTGTTTATTAAAAACACAGCACTGTGCAAAATCGTAAGATGACGTATACGGTGTGACGCCTGCCCGGTGCCGGAAGGTTAATTGATGGGGTTAGACTTCGGTCGAAGCTCTTGATCGAAGCCCCGGTAAACGGCGGCCGTAACTATAACGGTCCTAAGGTAGCGAAATTCCTTGTCGGGTAAGTTCCGACCTGCACGAATGGCGTAATGATGGCCACGCTGTCTCCACCCGAGACTCAGTGAAATTGAAATCGCTGTGAAGATGCAGTGTACCCGCGGCTAGACGGAAAGACCCCGTGAACCTTTACTACAGCTTGGCACTGAACATTGAACCTACATGTGTAGGATAGGTGGGAGACTATGAAATTGCGTCGCTAGATGTGATGGAGTCGTCCTTGAAATACCACCCTTGTAGTTTTGATGTTCTAACGTTGGTCCCTGAATCGGGATTACGGACAGTGCCTGGTGGGTAGTTTGACTGGGGCGGTCTCCTCCCAAAGAGTAACGGAGGAGCACGAAGGTGGGCTAAACACGGTTGGACATCGTGTGGTTAGTGCAATGGCATAAGCCCGCTTGACTGCGAGAATGACAATTCGAGCAGGTGCGAAAGCAGGTCATAGTGATCCGGTGGTTCTGAATGGAAGGGCCATCGCTCAACGGATAAAAGGTACTCCGGGGATAACAGGCTGATACCGCCCAAGAGTTCATATCGACGGCGGTGTTTGGCACCTCGATGTCGGCTCATCACATCCTGGGGCTGAAGTCGGTCCCAAGGGTATGGCTGTTCGCCATTTAAAGTGGTACGCGAGCTGGGTTTAGAACGTCGTGAGACAGTTCGGTCCCTATCTGCCGTGGGCGTTGGAAAATTGAAAGGGGCTGCTCCTAGTACGAGAGGACCGGAGTGGACGAACCTCTGGTGTTCGGGTTGTCATGCCAATGGCATTGCCCGGTAGCTACGTTCGGAATCGATAAGCGCTGAAAGCATCTAAGCGCGAAGCGAGCCTTGAGATGAGTTTTCCCTGGCACTATAAGTGTCCTAAAGGGTTGTCGTAGACTACGACGTTGATAGGCAGGGTGTGTAAGTGCTGCGAGGCATTGAGCTAACCTGTACTAATTGCCCGTGAGGCTTAACCATACAACACCCAAGGGGTTTTGTGGACTCAAAGAAACAGACCTTGAATGCGTTTGAAGAGACTTTTATTGCTCTATTGAATAGAGAAACAGCTTTCCGAATTATTAATTGTCGCAGAGGCGTCAATTAAACAGAATTTGCTTGGCGACCATAGCATTGTGGACCCACCTGACTCCATGCCGAACTCAGTAGTGAAACACAATAGCGCCGATGGTAGTGTGGGGCTTCCCCATGTGAGAGTAGGACATCGCCAGGCTTTAAATTTGAACACTTGTCAGCGACGACAAGTATTCCACTGCGGAGTGGTAGTTCAGTTGGTTAGAATACCGGCCTGTCACGCCGGGGGTCGCGGGTTCGAGTCCCGTCCACTCCGCCACTTATTCGAACACCTCGCCTAGTGCGAGGTTTTTTCGAATTTGAAGTAAGATAAAGTTTTAGGGGTGTAGCTCCAATTGGCAGAGCAGCGGATTCCAAATCCGCGTGTTGGGAGTTCGAATCTCTCCACCCCTGCCATATACGAAGCCTCAGCAGAAATGCTGGGGCTTTTTTGCATCTGTTGCTTCTACGAAGCAATGTTTGGAGCTGGATCTCCAACCCGGTCGAATCTCCTGAGTACCGGCTCATACCAATCTAAGTAAGAATGTAATCAAATCGAAACTTTCCAGCTCAACGTAATATTGCAATGGATAGCTTCAATAATATCGACTTCAAAAAACTTGCTAACCAACAAAGATCCGTCCAAATGAAGAAGCGATTACTAGCACTTGCTCACTTGAAAGACGGACATTCAAGAACTCAAATAGCAAAGTTCCTTAAAGTAAACAGAACCAGTGTGAATAAATGGGGCAAGTTTTTCTCGATGAAGGACTCGAGGGGTTACAAGAAAAGCCTCGAACAGGGAGACCTGCATTTTTGACGCCTAAGCAAAAAGAACAATTAAGCCAATTTCTTAAAAATGAGGCTGAAAATCCGTCTGGAGGTCGACTGACCGGCCATGATATTCATACATATATCGTCCAGGAATTTGGTAAACACTACCACCCTGACTCTATCTATTATTTGCTAAGTCATATAGGCTTTTCATGGATAACATCGCGTTCGAAACACCCTGATGAAATCCAAGAGGATTTTAAAAGATTCAAAATAGAAACGATCCTTAAGGCCCCCGGCCACATTGGGCTGGAGTATGTTGATATCTGGTTTCAGGACGAGGCTAGATTTGGGCAACAGAATACAATTACTCGCTTGTGGGGCTGAAGCAGGAACACGCCAAAGGGCGATAAACAGAAGCAATTTTGTTCGGCTCCGTTTGTCTTAGTTAAGGAGTTGGAGAATCTATGGTTGTACCTAGGGTCAATAAGGACATTATGACTGAGCACTTAAAAAAATAACCGAGATCACAGACGAAGGAAGACACGCAGTGGTAGTTATGGATGGTGCTGACTGACATACAGGTGATATCGCTAACGGGTTTAATAACGTCAGTATCATCAAGCTTCCTCCATACTCACCAGAGCTCAACCCAATAGAACAAGTTTGGAGTTGGGGTGCGGCAACGCTGTCTAGCGAACCAAAGTTTCGAAGACTATGATGATATCATTTCCAAAATATGTGTCGTATGGAATAGGTTCTGGAAGTGCCAGAAAGGGTCTCGAAGATGTGTTCAAGAGGATGGATAGACCTGACCAGTTAATTTTCCAGGTTGGTATTAGAAAGCTATGCTAGGAATAGCAGGGCTTTTTACGTTTCTAGGCTACCCCCGTCCTTAAATGTGTTTATAGATTGAAGACTCATTATGACAATTCCAAAACATACCCTACGTTAAGCGCATTCTGCGTAATGACTAAGCCTCGTTTCAAATAGCGAGTCGTTGTTTTATCTCCGTGTTGGTTTTGTCTAGAATCTGAACTCCATAGCCATACATTCCTTTCTTTAGTCTTGAACAATATAGGATGTTATCTAGGGTAAACTGCAGATACAAAAAAGCCGATGCTTGGCATCGGCTTCATGTTAAGTGTATTTTCTTAAGCTGGCTGAACTAGAGCGAGTGCCTTACGAGAAACTTCATGAGCTGCTTTGGTCAGGTTCTGCTTCTCTAGTGCATCAGATAGGTATCCGTAATCTGAAACATTAGAGCGAAGTGCTAGTGCTTTCTCGAAGTGACTTTGCGCTTCAGCCCATTTTTGCCCTCTTAGGTAGAACTGGGCTAATGCGCTGTGCGCTTCTGCATTGTTATCATTTTTACTGATAGCGCGCTCTAACATTACGACAGCTGGGTGGTTGTCGGCAAGGTTAAGCTCAGGGAGCAACATGTAGAGCTCATTTGAACCACTCTTCGCAATGTTCTCTTTGATCACTGTGAAGGCTTCTGAGTCAGCTTTACGAGCGATAAGTTGCTTCACAAAGCAGGATACAAGATGCGAACTTTGTTTCTGCTTTCTTGAAAGCTTGTTCCAATGGCTGATTAAACCTTCGCTACCTTGTTGTTGAGCCACATCATGAAGCAGTCCACATTGTGCTTTCTGTTCTAATTCACGTTGCTCATCAGCTGTTAGAAGCTTGTTCTTAACTAATTTAGGCGTTAACTCTAGCAATGGCTGCCATAACTTCAGTTGCAAGTAAGTGGCTTTTAACAGGCCAAGTACCGCTGTGTTGTTAGGGTATGTGCCTTTTAAAGTAGAAAGCGTATCGAATGCAGCTTCGTAGTTTGACTCACTGATTTGCTGTTTCGCTTTGGTTAGTTCAACAGACAGTAGAGAGTCCTCTTGTTGACTAGCAAGTTCGATGTACTTATCTCGCTCTGCAGTATTGCCTTGTTCATGCGCGGCTTGAGAAGCCACTAGGTAACAAAGTAGAGGCATGTCGTGATGGTTAGCCCAACGAGTTACCTTCTTCTCTGCGCCTTTCCAATCACCTTCAAGAAGTTTGATGATGCCTTCATTGGTATAACGACGAGAGTGTTTCAGTTTACGAACGCTGAACCAGTTCCAAGTGGTTGAGCTCGCGTAAATAAGCTTTTTAAATAGGTATTCCAAGCCAAACAGTGCAGCTAAAAGGGCAATCACAAAGATAGCCATTGTTGTCACACTCATTTCAATCGTCTTATTAGCAATTGAGATGAGTACATAACCTTGTTGGCCAGAGAACTGTGTACCGACAAACAAACCTACACCTAGAATGAGAAAAAGAAAAATCAAACGAATCATTATTTCTCCTCCGAGGTCATTACCGTCACCTCACGGCGTAGACGTTCGCGAATCACATCAGATAGCTCATTTTGAGACTCAAGTTTTACCGGGTATTTAACCGAGATGTTCTGCTCACTTAATTGCTTAATCGCCTTCTCAAATTCAATGACCGAATGGTTATCTTGGTTTAGGTATGATTTCGACCACTCGTTAGCTGTTTGCAGTGCTGCACTGTAGATATCGCCTTGTTCTTTATAGACTGCGCGAATGGCTGTCTCTAGTTTACCTTTGATATTTTCACGTAGGTAGAAGTGCTGTTCTGGTGATAGTAGAGGGATAACTTCGCCATCACGACTGCGGAATGTGATGAAGTTTTCTGAGAAGTCTTTCATCGACGTCATCAGGTTGTTCTGCCAATCATTAATATCTTGCGATACTGCTTTTTTCTCAACAACCGCAGTTTCTGGAAGAATCGCATTGGCAAGCGGCAGTGTATCGACTTGCTGTTGCAGACTTGTGATGCGTAGAACTAATCCGTCACGGTCGATCAGAGGAATAGTGCGAAGCTTAGTAATGTCATTGGTGATTGATTGACGAAGTGACACTAAGCTCGGGTCATTCAGTGCGGCGATACGTTGATCGGCGCTTTCCATTAACTTGGTGGCGCTAACGGCATCATGCTCTAGGAACAGTTTACGTCCTGCTAGTTTCACAAGGTAATCGGCTTCGGCAAGTAGCCAGTCGTTCGGGCGACGACCTTTCACGTCAGCCACTGCTAACTGCAGGCTTTGAATGCTCTTCTGCTGTTGAGACTGCACGACCTGAGTTTTCTCCACCGCGTGTGACGCTTCTTGGATAGTCTCTTGCTTAATGGTTTGTAGGTCTTTATTTACTGTAGATTGGGTGTTTTGTAGTTGTGCTTGAAGAGCGGCGATTTGAGCCGAGTACTCGGCACTCTTTTGCTGCATTTGAAATGCGATACCACCACTGAAGATAATAGAAATAGCGATCGCAATAGCGCCTAGTTTGACACCGCGCTTACCTTGCTTTTCGGCTTTCTCTATTTGCTCTTTATGTTCAGCTTGAGGCTGCTCATTTTTAACGGTATTTGAAGCAGAGGCATCAAGCTTCTGTTCAGGTTGTTTGGTCTCTGTAGTTTCAGCTTTTTCGTCTTCAACAACGACTGGCTGAGTGTCTTGTTTCTGTTCAGGTTCAATATGCTCATTATTTTTTTTGCTTGTCATGCTTATTTCCTGTTTCTAGCTAAGGCCGGAGAGCAGCCAGTAATATTTGGTTCGTAGCACTTTGAGTATTAACCACATTGGAGAACCCGAGCTGTTGTGCTCGTTCTGCTATGCGCTGACTTGGGACAAATAGTTGTCTTGTTGAAAGCCAAGCCAAATACTCGTCAGGAGTTATTGAGCAGAGGTACTCCAATTGTTCCTGACTAGTGATGACAACTTTAGATGTTTTTTTGTTGACCCATGTTTGATAGGTATTGTGGTCGTTAATAGGAATATATTCTCTACGGTAGGTCTCACAATAAGAGACTTGTGCACCTCTCTTGATTAAAGAATCCCTAATAAGCTCCCGCCCACTATTGCCACGCAATATCAAAATGGATTTATTATTTACGCTATTAAGTTCAGCCAGTTTAAGAAGGTGTTCACTATCACTCACCTGAGGGTAGTTTACTTTTTGTTTGCAAGACTTGCTTAAAATATGCGCGGTTTTTTGACCGACGCCAAGATAAAGCGGCGAAGTTGGCCAAATAGATGAGGTTTTCGAAAGGATGCTCTGGGCAGCAGTCACGGCATGGTGACTGACTGCAATAATGATATCGCTACTATTAAGCTGGGTACTTAAATCCACTGAGTCTGGATTATCAACGATACGAATAAGCGGATGATGGGTTGCTTGAATCCCTTCATCCGCGAGTTGTTGGCAAAGCGATTGCCCCTCAGTCCCGGGGCGAGTTACCAACACGGTCATGATTATTCTTGGTCTGCGTAGAGCTTGGTTAAGATTTCTCTCGCACCTTCATCCAGCAATTGATTTGCTAGAGTAGTGCCCAGAGCTTCAGCATCTTTACGAGAGCCTGAGATCTCGCCGCGAACCATTTTAGAGCCATCCGGTTCACCGACAAGGGCGCGTAGCCAAATGTTGTCGCCATCCAATAGTGAGTAGCTACCGATAGGAACCTGGCAACCACCTTCCAGAGTCAGGTTCATTGCACGTTCGCATAGCACACGATCAGCGGTGTCTTTGTCATTAAGTGGTTCAAGAAGTTTAATCAGTCGTTCATCATCAAGACGACACTCGATCCCTACCGCACCTTGTCCAACGGCAGGTAGAGATTGTTCGGGTGCGATGAAGCTGCGGATGCGTTCTTCTAGTTTTAGGCGTTTAAGACCAGCCGCTGCCAGTACGATAGCGTCATATTGTCCATTATCAAGTTTACCTAAACGAGTCCCCACGTTACCACGCAGTTCTTTAATGATTAGATCAGGACGGTATTCGAGTAATTGACACTGGCGACGCAGGCTACATGTACCAACGATAGCACCTTGTGGTAGTTCATCGATGTTGTTGTAGGTATTTGAAACGAAAGCATCACGAGGATCTTCACGTTCACAAATTGTCACCAAACCGAGACCTTCAGGAAAGTCGACAGGGACATCTTTCATGGAATGAACGGCTAGGTCAGCACGACCCTCTAGCATTGCCACTTCGAGTTCTTTTACGAACAGCCCTTTACCACCGACTTTAGCAAGCGGGGTATCGAGGATGACGTCACCTTTGGTCACCATAGTTACCAACTCAACCTCTAAACCAGGGTGAGCAGCTTGAAGAGCATCCCTTACAAAGTATGCCTGCCAAAGGGCAAGAGGGCTTTTTCTGGTGGCGATACGGATTGGTGCTGAATTTGTCATGGTGTTTCCGGTATAGGTTCTTTAATTGCTCAATCCTATCATTGTGAAAAGAAAATTTTTACTGTTTGATCATCCCATGCTTTGATAGCTGACGAATTTTCATTAGTTCACCAAAATAGTGTGATTAGTATCTCATTTGAAACATGGGCTATTATTAGAAATAGTCAATAAAGAGGACACTACGGCGCCGTGATTTTTACTTATTGTCATTAAGGAATTGATAGGCGAGACTGGTTCCTTTGCTTTACCATTAAAGGTAAAAGTGTTAAATTGATCACGTTTTGTTGCTTGTATCGTTTAGTAACTAAACAGAAGTGCATTTATCTTAAACCAAGGACTTACCTTGCAGGCTTACACTCAGACTTTGATTCAACGATTGGACAATCTAAACCAACAGCGCATTGATCGAGCGTTGGCGTTGATGAATTTGCAAGGCCAGCAAGTTTTCAACCTAATACCTGCACTGCTTCATTTTAATCATCCCATGATGCCTGGTTATTACGACGAGCAAGTTCCTTTTGGAATACGAAGCTTCACCTTAAACTCATTCCAAAAGCAATTTGTCTCTGATACTGAATTAACGCTGGGTGGTAAACTCACCGAGGCTACTGAGCCTGCTATCTTGGGTTTGTACACTATGGGTAGCACTTCTTCTATTGGCCAAAGCACCTCTAGTGATCTCGATATTTGGGTCTGTGTTTCGTCGGATATGGATGGCGCGTCACGTGATAGCCTGACGAATAAATGTCTGCTTATTACGGACTGGGCTGAAACCTTAGGCATTGAAGCTAACTTCTTCCTGATGGACGAAGAGCGTTTCCGTTCGAATCATTCTGAAGAGATGACTGGAGATAATTGTGGCTCGTCTCAGCACCTATTATTACTTGATGAATTTTATCGTTCTGCGGTTCGTTTGGCTGGTCAACGCCTGTTATGGCAAATCATTCCGCCAGAAATGGAGGAGTGCTATGACGAGTATGTTCAAGGCTTATGTCAGGGTGGGGCTCTTGATTGTTCGCAGTGGATTGATTTCGGTAAGTTGAATAGCATCCCTGCTGAAGAGTATTTTGGGTCCAACTTGTGGCAACTGTATAAGAGTATTGACTCACCGTATAAATCGGTGTTGAAGGCGATCTTGTTAGAAGCTTATTCTTGGGAATACCCAAATACACAACTTCTAAGTATTGATACCAAGCGTCGCTTTTTTACGGATGAACCTGATCTCTATGGTATGGACAGTTACTATCTGATGCTCGAGAAGGTGACTCGTTACCTAGAGCGGATAAATGATCATATTCGATTGGATCTAGTGAGACGCTGTTTCTACCTGAAAACCCATGAGAAACTGTCACGTGAAGCGGGTATGGGGTCTGTGGCCTGGCGTCGTGAAGCTTTGACTGAGATGACAACATCTTGGAATTGGGGGAATGAAATCATTGCAGAGCTCGATAACCGCCGTAACTGGAAGGTTGAGCAGGTTAAAGTTGTGCACCATGCACTGCTTGATGCATTGATGCTGAGCTATCGTAACCTGATTCAGTTTGCTCGTCGTAATAACATTACTTCAGCGATTAGCCCACAAGATATCAGTATCCTAGCTCGTAAGCTTTATGCGGCTTTTGAAGTGTTACCAGGTAAAGTGACGTTATTGAACCCACAAATCTCACCGGATCTTCATGAGCCGGATTTGAGCTTTATTGAGGTTCGCCAAGGCCAAGCTAACAAGGCCGGTTGGTATCTGTATAAACAACCACTGGTTGCCCATCGAATCCTTGGTCAGCCATCGCTCGAGCACCATGAGTACTTGAGTAAGTTGGTGGCTTGGTCATTCTTTAATGGTTTAATTACGGAATCAACTCGTTTGCATTCTGTCGTTCGTGATGCTCATATTGATATTGATAAGTTCTATCAAATGGTGAGTGATCTGCGTAATACGTTTTCTTTGCGTAAGCGTCGTCCAAGTATGCAAGCGCTCGCGAGTCCGTGTGAGATAAGCCAACTGGCGATGTTCATCAACTTCGAAAACGACCCGACTTCGGAGTTAACGGGTCGTGCATTGAAAGTAGATGTGAAGAACGCTGATATTTTCAGTTTTGGAGAAGAAGGCAAGAGCTTAGTCGGCAGTGTTGATTTGGTTTATCGAAACTCTTGGCATGAAGTGCGTACACTTCATTTCCAAGGTGATACTGCAATGCTAGATGCTTTGAAGACGGTACTTGGAAAAATGCACCAAGATGCTTTACCTCCAGAGTCTGTTGATGTTTTCTGCTACAGCAAAAACTTGCGCGGTGTGATGCGTAACATGGTTTATCAATTACTGGCTGAGTGTATTGATTTACGCTTGAAACCGATCGAACCAGAGAAACGTCGTCGCTTTAAGGCTATCCGCTTAGCGAACAAGATGTTCGGTCTGTTCTTCGAACGCCGTGGAGTATCGGTACAAATGCTCGAAAATTCGGTTGATTTCTATCGTAGTATTTCAACAAATAAGTTGAAGGGCTCACCACTATTGATGCTCGATAAAGAGCAAGAATACCAACTACCAGAAGTGGTGGATGGTTTTGCGAGTGAAGGTTTAATTCAATTTTTCTTTGAAGATACGGATAAAGGTTTCAATATTTACGTATTGGATGAATCTAATCAAATTGAGGCTTACCACCAATACAATGGTGAGAAAGATGAGATGATTGCGAGCGTGAACTCTTTCTATACCTCGGTAAAAGATGAGACAAAGGTGTCATCTAAGTTGATTAATTTCAATCTACCTCAGTATTACCAAATTGTTCATCCGGAAGAAGGCAGTTCTTATGTTGTGCCTTATCGCAATGATGCTATTTTGTCTTCGCGGAGTTCAAAGATAGTAAATATTTAGGTTTATCTCAGCGGGTAGATATTAAAAAGGAGTGATTGATTCACTCCTTTTAGTTTTTCTTACAAATGATTAAACCCAATCAATTTCTTCACCTGCGTGCTTCACGCACTCTTCTTTAACCATCTCAAACAGTTCCATACCAGTCTTTGAGCATGTCCACTTGTCGCCAACTAACTTGAAGTGAAAGCCTCCAGATTTCGACGCTAACCAGACCTCATGCATTGGTTCCTGGCGATTGATGATGATCTGGCTGCGGTCTTCAAATTCCAGCGTCATCACGTTGCCTGTCACTTCGTAATCAACATCTGCCTCTGATTCATCGATGGCTTCTTCGATGTTTTGCATCTGTATATCGACCAGTTGATGAAATTCAGTATCGTTCATCCTTTCTATCCTATTGCTTTTCCTGAGTGTGGTGCGATTATAGGGGGCATTGAGTTAATAATCACGATATGCAAAATGAAAAAATTAATTACCGCTCTGTTTATGGTGTCCGTTATTGGACTTTCTGGTTGTGGTCAAACAGGTCCGTTGTACGATCCTGATGAAGTACAACAGGCAGAACAATCAGAATAAGTGAAACACGCAGAAATCGTTATTTATAAGGGATAAGAACTTTGGATTACTTCAACTATCAGGAAGATGGCCAGCTTTGGGCTGAGGACGTCGCACTTTCACAACTCGCAGAGCAATATGGTACACCGCTGTATGTATATTCTCGTGCAACATTAGAACGCCACTGGAACGCGTTCGATTCATCAGTTGGTGAGCATCCGCACTTGGTGTGTTATGCCGTTAAAGCTAACTCAAACCTTGGTGTATTGAATACTTTAGCTCGCTTGGGCTCAGGTTTTGATATCGTTTCTGGCGGTGAGTTAGAGCGTGTGATTGCTGCCGGTGGCGATCCGGCAAAGGTTGTGTTCTCTGGTGTCGGTAAAACAGCCGCTGAAATGAAGCGTGCGCTTGAGTTGAACATTAAGTGTTTCAACGTAGAGTCTGAACCAGAACTCGAACGGTTAAATAAAGTGGCGGGCGAATTGGGTGTTAAAGCGCCTATTTCACTGCGTATCAACCCAGATGTTGATGCTAACACTCACCCTTATATTTCTACTGGTTTACGTGATAACAAATTTGGCATTGCTTTCGATCGTGCTCCTGCAGTGTACGCTTTTGCACAAACACTCGATAACTTATCTATCCATGGTATCGATTGTCATATTGGTTCTCAGTTAACGGATCTCGAACCATTCATCGATGCAACAGACCGTCTGCTTGCACTTATCGATCAATTGCGAACTGATGGTATTAATATCAAGCACCTCGATGTAGGTGGTGGTTTGGGTGTGGTTTATCGCGATGAATTGCCACCACAACCTTCCGATTATGCGAAAGCTCTGCTTGCTCGATTAGAAAATCATTCTGATCTGGAGCTGATTTTTGAACCAGGAAGAGCGATTGCGGCGAACGCTGGTGTATTATTAACAAAAGTCGAGTTCCTGAAGCCAACAGAACATAAGAATTTTGCCATCATAGATGCAGCAATGAATGATTTGATGCGTCCCGCGCTTTATCAAGCATGGCAGGATATTGTGCCAGTGAGCCCACGTCAGGGTGAGTCTGTGACCTATGATTTGGTTGGCCCTATCTGTGAAACGGGTGACTTCCTAGGTAAAGATCGTGACCTTGTTCTTGAAGAAGGTGACCTACTAGCAGTTCGCTCCGCTGGTGCTTATGGCTTCGCGATGTCATCTAACTACAACACTCGTTCGCGTGCGGCTGAAGTGATGGTGGATGGCGATAAAACTCATTTGGTTCGTCAGCGTGAAGAGCTTACGAGTCTGTGGGAACTTGAAAACATTCTTCCGGAGTAATTTTAAGCGTTATGCACTTCCACTTTTCTAAAATGCATGGTTTGGGCAATGATTTCATGGTCGTGGACTGCATTACTCAAAATATCTTCTTTTCTCCAGATTTGATCCGTCGTTTGGCGGATCGTCACACTGGTGTGGGCTTTGATCAACTGCTTGTCGTTGAGGCTCCTTATGATCCAGAAACTGATTTCCATTACCGTATCTTTAATGCGGATGGTAGTGAAGTGGAACAGTGTGGTAATGGCGCTCGTTGTTTTGCACGATTCGTTCGAATGAAAGGTTTAACGAATAGATACAGCATCAACGTGAGCACCAAGAAAGGTAAAATGGTTCTTAAGATTGAGGATAATGACCAGATCACCGTCAATATGGGGGTGCCTGAGTTAGAACCTAGCAAGATTCCCTTTAAGGCAAAGCAGTCAGAGAAGACGTATATCCTAAGAACGGACGAGCACACTTTATTCTGTGGCGCCGTGAGCATGGGTAACCCACATGTCGTCACGGTTGTTGATGATGTGGATACTGCTGATGTTGAAACGCTAGGTCCACTTCTTGAATCACATGAACGTTTCCCTGAGCGTGTGAATGCTGGCTTTATGCAAGTGGTTAACCGTGAAGAGGTTCGCTTGCGTGTTTACGAACGTGGTGCAGGTGAAACTCAAGCATGTGGCAGCGGAGCATGTGGCGCGGTTGCGGTTGGTATTATTCAAGGCTTGCTGGCTGAGAATGTGAAGGTTCGTTTACCTGGCGGTGACTTACACATTAGTTGGCAAGGCCCGGGTAAGCCTCTGTTTATGACAGGCCCTGCAACACATGTGTTTGATGGTCAACTTTCTTGTTAATAACGATTCATCACTAATAGATTCATAAAACATAAAGGATAGGTTTTGTCTTACGTTGAAGCCGATGCACTCACCGCAGAAGTGGTCGCGGAATATTTACGTGATAACCCAGATTTTTTTCAAGATAGGAAAGGTTTGGTTGATCGCCTTGCTATCAATAATGTTGAGCAGGGCGCTGTTTCCTTAGTTGAAGTCCAGCTAAAACGACAACGTCATAGAATTGAAGAGCTCGAAGAAGAGATCACTGGCTTGATGTCGCTGGCGGCGAATAACGATAAAACTTTCTATGAGTTTATGGATCTTCAAGTCCAAGTACTGAAGTGCAACGACTTTATGCAGGTGATAAAAGCCGTTGAACAAAAAGCGTTAGATCTTGGGCTTAAGGCTCATGTTCGAATTCTTTCGCAATCTGGCTTTTATCAGTTGAGTGCTGAGGGTTACTCTAAGTTTTCGCTTAACCACTTCAACGGCAAAGATGCTTATCTAGGGCGCTTGAGAAAAGCCGACAGACACGATTTGTTTGGTGATTATCCAGTTCCAGAGCTAGGCTCTTATGTAGTACTACCACTTACTAAGCAGTCTCCGTTGGGGTTGCTCGCCTTTTCTAGTGAAGATGGTGGTCATTTCCAACCGTATATGGATACGCTATTTTTACGCCATTTAGCGCTTGTCGTTGCGCATTTAGCGGACACCTTACCTTGGCAGATAAATAATGAGCCTAGAGCCCAAAGCACCTCTTCCTAATCGTCTTCAAACTCCACTTTCTCGCTTTTATGAGTACCTTAGAAGCGAGAAGGGGCTTAGCCTACACACTCAACGTAATTACAAACAACAGCTTGAAACTATGGCCGCACACTTGGTCACCCTCGGGCTGAAAGATTGGGGGCAAGTGGACGCGGCGTGGGTAAGACAACTTGCTAGCAAAGGCATGCGTGAAGGTATGAAAGCGAGCAGTATTGCAACACGCTTGTCTTCACTGCGTAGCTTCTTTGATTTCCTTGTGTTGCGTGGCGAAATGACCGCCAACCCTGCCAAAGGGGTCTCGGCACCTCGCAAGCAGCGTCCTTTACCTAAAAACCTCGATGTCGACGAGGTTGGTCAGTTGCTTGAAGTAAGTGGAGACGACCCATTATCGATTCGTGACCGAGCTATGATGGAAGTAATGTATGGTGCGGGGTTACGATTGGCGGAGTTGGTCAGCATCAATCTAAAAGATGTGTTGGGTCGACAGGGTGAGATTCGCGTGGTTGGTAAAGGCGACAAAGAACGCAAAGCGCCTTTTTCTGGTTTGGCTAAAGAGTGGGTCGACAAATGGTTAAAAGTACGCGGTGACTTAGCTTCACCAGGTGAAAACGCTTTGTTTGTCTCTAAGTTAGGAACGCGCATCTCTCACCGTAGTGTACAAAAACGTATGGAAGATTGGGGTAAGAAGCAATCTGTAGCGAGCCACATAAGCCCTCATAAACTTCGCCACTCGTTTGCAACGCATGTGCTTGAGTCTAGCCAGAACCTTAGAGCTGTCCAAGAACTGTTGGGGCACGAAAATATCTCGACTACTCAAGTGTATACCCACTTAGACTTCCAACACTTAGCCCAAGCGTACGATCAAGCTCACCCAAGAGCACGTAAGAAGAACAAAGGTTAGATAAGGGTTTACTATGCGAATTTATCGAGGGTTAAAGACCATCAAAGCGATGACCTTTGACTTGGATGACACCTTGTATGATAACTGGCCTGTGATAATGAAAGTAGAAAAAGAGATGGCGCAATGGTTGAATCAAAAACATCCGGTGTCGGCTTCTTTATCACAAGAAGAGTGGCAGGGGGTGAAACAACAGGTCGCTGCTGAAAACCCCAATTTAAAGCACGATGTCACCGTATGGCGCGAGACTCAGATTAAGGTCGGCTTACTGCAGTTGGGTTATTCACAGCAGCAAGCAGAGCAGGCGGCTCGTGAAGGCATCGAACATGCATTATGGCTACGTAATCAAGTCGATGTCCCTCAAGAAACGCATCGAGTGATGACAGAACTTAGTCAACGTATTCCTTTGGTTGCGATTACTAATGGTAATGTGGATCCTCATCAAATCGGTTTGGGCCAGTACTTTCAACGAATCCTTAAAGCTGGCCCTGATGGCAGAGCTAAACCCTACCCAGATATGTTTGATAAAGCCCAACGAGACTTAGCGTGTGATGCTGAGAACATTCTTCATGTTGGCGATCATCTTAGAACCGACGTCTACGGTGCGAAGCGAAGTGGTTTCCAAGCATGCTGGTTTAATGACATTGGTTCCAGTTTATACCTATCTCCTAAGGCAAGAGTGCTACCTGATGTTGAAATAGACCAACTTAGCGATCTCGTGCGACTTATTTAACCGCTACTGTAAGCTCATTACGCCGCATTTATAATTTGAATAGCTAGATTAGTCGCTATTCAAACTTGGTTTAGACTAGAATTATTGGTGCGGCGTTATTCGCGATTCATTTCAGTCATAGCAGGTTATTCACTTTACTCGATTTGGAACAAGGGTTGGCATGCAAACATTTACATTTCTCGCACATACTGAGGAGTTATTCAAATCTCAATTCGATCAGCGAGAGTGGTGTGACAATAAGCAATACCTTATTCAACTTTTCTCAGATCAATCCTCTGATGTTGCTCGTGGTATTGCGAGTGTCGCCTTAAATCATTTAAACCGTGCCACTTTAATCGGGCAGAGTGCTCGTCATGTGATCTGTGATAACACTCTCAAGAGTGCATGTACCTTAGTCATTATCAGTGAAT
This sequence comes from Vibrio kanaloae, assembly GCF_024347535.1. Taxonomy (NCBI): domain Bacteria; kingdom Pseudomonadati; phylum Pseudomonadota; class Gammaproteobacteria; order Vibrionales; family Vibrionaceae; genus Vibrio; species Vibrio kanaloae. The sequence continues at coordinate 88,525 of NZ_AP025497.1, forward strand.
TTAACGAAACAAATTTAACCTCTACCGTTCAGCTTTTTACGGGCAACCTCAATCATGACAGCCAAGTACTGGCTTCCCAGTTGGATCTATCTAAAGATACCAAAGCGGTGATAAGCCTGTGCGATCAGATTGAAGGTCGCGATTACCCTATCTATAGTGCTTTTGAAAACCTACCTTACGTATTCCCCATTGCTGGTGGGTTGTGTCAGGAAAGCGAATTTGGGCGTTGGGTTTTACATAACGAACAGACCTACCAACACGCTTGTGTAGCAGTGGCTTTGACTAACCCCAAACTGAAGGTGTGGTCGGATGCGTACTCTGAGTGGAATCCGATTGGGGTAAAATTGAGAGTGACTCACGCGGTGGGAAACCGCTTATATTCGCTGAATGACAAACCAGCTATCGACGTTTTCAAATATTATCTTGCTGATGGAAAAGACCTGCCTTTCAGCCAGTTGATGAGTTTTCCGCTCTATCGAGAGTTAGGCAGAAAGAAGGAGATCTCGACACCGCGGCGCATTAATGATGATGGCAGTATTGAGTTTGATAGCCCTTGGCATACCGGAGAGGAAGCGCAGTTTTGTTATAATCACCCATCTTTGAGCGCAGAAAAAGTTCGTCATGGTGCGGAGGTGCTAGCTATGCATCAACCTGAATCTGTGATCATTTATAACTGTGTCTCTCGGTTGGAATTTATTGATAGTAAGCTTGAGTTGAAGCCATTTGAGGGGATAGTGGATGCGTGCGGTGCATACTGTATGGGGGAGTTATATCGTAATGAAGATCGCCCAGAGATACTTCACCACAGCCTCACCTACATTGCGATGCGCGAGTCGGACGAAATCAAAGAGTTTCACAGTGAAGATTTTCAGTGTGGCTCAACGGTGTCGCCACTGCTTAATCTTGTCAGAAACGCAGTCGCCGATCTCGATAGCGTGAACACACAGATGGAGAAAAAACTTCACCTACAGGCTCGAAAATTAACGGAAAGCTATCGGATTGATTCTCGTACTGGCTTACCGAATCGTATTGTATTAAAAGAACGCCTCAATACGATTACTCTCACTGAACATTTGCTGACACTCAAGTTAACCAACTTTCATCAGGTTAACGAAAAATATGGTTACCAAGTAGGGGACCAGTTGTTACTCGATTTGTCCAATCACTTTGTTGAGCGATTGCAGCTTCGTGTGGGTAAGGCGTCTCAATTAAAAGTAGAACTTTTCAGTATTGGGGTTGGCGAATGGGCGATCATCTTTAATGCGAGTGTTGATAGCGTGAAGATAGAGCAAGGTTTCATTGAATTTGCTGATGATATTGAACACATTAATTTTGAGCCGTATGGATTAACCGATATTGATTACCTGTCGGTTTCTCTGTGTGGTGGTTTCGCCAGTCGTTGCGACTTCTTAACCGACACGGGCGATGATATTTTGTTAAAAGCGATTGAGGCTCGACGTTATGGGGTGCGTAATAATACTCATATTACTAATGCCAAAGACATTCAAGTCAGTGAAGAGGATCGTAAGGAACAACTAGGTTGGTTGAGTTGCGTAAGCCGAGCGATCTTAGATCAGAATATTATCACTTACTCACAACCTATTGTGGCATCGGGCACTCACGAAATGATTGGCCAAGAGTGTTTGGTCAGAATCATGGAATCAGATGGTACTATTGTCCCACCAGGTAAGTTTCTACCTATGATTGCTGATACGCATCTCTATACTCGACTTAGCCGACACATGATTAAGAACACAATAGGTTATATGGCGGATAAGCAGAGCCCGTTCTCGATCAACCTTTCCCCACAAGACTTGTTGAGTGATAAGACACTTGAGATTCTCGAGGCTGCCATCTGTGGCATCAACGATCCCACGAGACTTGGTATAGAAGTTATCGAGTCAGAACAGATCAAAGATTATGGCCGAATGATTGAGGTGTGTGATCACTTCCGTGCTCTTGGGGCGAGAATCATTGTTGATGATTTTGGTTCTGGTTATTCCAACATTGATGAGATCATCAAGCTTGAACCACAGATTATTAAGCTCGACGGTAGCCTGATTCGTAATATCGATAAAGATAAGAAGCAACGTAAGATAGCTCAACAACTCGTCAGCCTTTGTCATATCTTAAACGCTAAGACGGTAGCGGAGTTCGTACATAATGAACAGGTATGTCGAATAGCAGAGGAGATGGGGGTTGATTACTTGCAGGGTTACCACTTTGGTGAACCCCAGCGTCTTTTTTGATGAGGGCGATTGACGTAGTAGATCGTTTCACGTGAAACAATAATTGGTTAATAGATTAAAGTACGATGTAAAAAGGGTGAGCTTATGGCTCACCCTTTTGGATTACGCTATTTATCTCAAGCCTCTGTACTTAACTATTTGAGTGAGTGACCACATTTATCCGCTTGGAATACTTTGAGATAATGTTGATAGTAATCGTCAATCAGTCTTGCAGGCTCTTCTTCACCTAATGCTTTGAATAGTTCGACACCCACCTCACAGGTACACAGATGACCACTGTCTTGATTGCGGCGTAGGGTATAGGAAGATTCACTCGTAATATCGAGATGAACCTGAGGAATGTTTTTTAACCACGGGCTCTTGTTGAGCATCTTCTTCGCTTCTTGCCATGTGCCATCCAAGATGATGAACAACGGTTTTCGGTCATTCGTTTCGTTCAATACCGCTTGCTGACACTCCATACTCTTTTCACTTGGGAACAACAGAAAAGGTTGTAGCGTGTTATCGTCAAGCAATGATATTAAATCAGCTGGCGGTGTTTTCCTTTGCCACACGAATGACTCGCACTGCTCAAGCGATTGTTGCAGCAGCTTCCCGGTATTGGTGTCGCGTGATAGTTCATTCTCATGAGTGAGCAGTACCAGAGCGATTTGGCTTTCAACACTAGGTATCAGGTGACAAATACATTGGTGAGTGAAGCCACAACTAGGGCAAGCTTGTTGGTTACTCATGTTTACAGCTTGACTCCACTTTGTGCGGGTGAGACGCCATCAGCAAATAACACCACGTCGCTGATATTAGCATCATCGGCGACTGGCGCGACGCTTGGGTTGAGTGGGTAGCTCACACCAGTGTAAGACAGTACATGTTTTGCAGGTGTTGCTCCGCCGCCGCTGACATTGAAGATCAGATCATGCCAATCGTGGTTTTGTGATTTACCTAAGCGTATGTCGCCCTTAACCAATGTCACTCGGCTATTGAAGCGCCAGTTATCTTGATGATTCTCAAAAATAAGCAGTGTACAGCCACCAGAGCCACACCAATCGAGCTGGGCAAACAGTTCTTCTTTACCATCGCCATTTAAGTCGTAGGTTAACCAGCGGTACTTAGTATTGTCTGGTGAGGTGTTATTGATCTTAAAGTATTCGCGGATCGCTTGGTCGACTTTTGGATCAAGTTGATCACTCGAATTAATCTGCTTTGCAGCTAGATCAACGTTTGTGGTCGCGTTCACTTGCGCCTGCTTGCTTTTGGCTTCAAACAATACCAACCCACCATTGGCAATCGGGTAGACGACATTGCCTACTTTCTCTTTCTCAGCGACCAGCTTGCCGTTATCGAGCGTGAAGATACGCTCTGAGATCAGGTATTGCTGCTGGTGGCGAGTCATCACAACTTGAACCTGATTTTGGTTGAGTTGCTGCCAGAAGCCTTGTTCAACAATCGAAGGGTCACCATTGCTGTACGAGTAAGTCGTGATTGCGCTGTGGTCATCGTTGAGTTCTAGGTTGATAGAGAACCCTGAGTTTTGGGTTGAGCTTGCGAAGTAGAGTCCGCTCCAGTCTAGCGTAGGATCTTGGTTAGATACTGTTGCACAGCCGTTGTACTTGCTGTCATTAAGATTGAGTTTCGCTTCCCAGCCATAGATAGAGTCACTCATGCCATCGCTACAGCTCTCTTTCTTAAGATTTAGCTCGCCTTGCGCTGATTGACCTTCTAGTTGGTAGTCACGAGTGCTTGGTGTAGTGCGGCTTGATTCGATATTGAGTCGCTGTGGCTGTTCGCCCATTTTAGTGTATTTGAGTTGGTCTTTATCAAAGGTCGCAGACCAGAATGGTTCATTGCCGAACACATGAGTAGAGCGCAAGGGTTGGTCACAGCGATCAGGGTTCTCTGCGGTTAGGATATTGACTTGGTCAACCACGAAGCGCGCGGTGAAGTCGGCATTATATCCAGTTTGGCTTGGTACCGTTAGGTGGCCGATGAGCTCACCATACAAGGCTTGATAAGGTCTGGTTGCTAAGCCTTGCGCTTCAAGTGCCAACGCTGGCGATAAATCTAACCAGTATTGTTGCTGGCTACCGCAAGGGGTGAAGGTTCGGCTCTCATGGCCAACCACAACCTGACCACGCATGATGAAGGTTTGCGGTTGAATGCTGAGTGGCTCATCCAAGATTGCTGGTGGAACTTCAGGTTGTTGCGGCGTATCTGGCGCCGTTACACAACCTTGTAGCGCGAATGCGACTAGCCATGTCACTGGGTTTTTCATTACCTTCATGTTATATCTTCCTCGAAGCAACCGTTAATTGGATTTATTATGGCATATTGGTTATTTAAAACAGAACCCGACACCTTTTCTATTCAAACTCTTAGGGTACAAAAAACCTCTTGTTGGGAGGGGGTACGCAACTATCAGGCTCGAAACATGATGCGAGATGACGTCAAACTTGGAGATCTGGTGATGATATACCATTCATCATGTAAAAAAGTTGGCGTAGCGGGGATCGCGAAAGTAACCAGAGAAGCCTACCCAGACCATTTTCAATTCGAGCCTGAGAGTGATTACTACGATCCTAAATCTTCACCAGACAACCCGCGCTGGATTATGGTGGATGTCGAGTTTGTGCGAGTAACCGAGCGATTGATTCCTTTAGCAACATTGAAAGCCATGCCAGAACTATCAGAGATGCCATTGGTTAAACGAGGTAATCGCTTGTCCATCATGCCTGTTACCGAGCAGGAGTGGCAGACTATTTTAAGTAAAGAAGTTCTCAGTTCTCGTTAACGTTAGAGGAAGGTTTTAGCGTAAGGTTCAAAAAAGCAGCCAGTGGCTGCTTTTTTATTTACTCAGATGGCTTCGATTAGACCTGTCTAGATTAAAGCAGGTGTTTTTCTAAGTAGTGAGCAACCGCATCGTCTGCGTTGCTGCCAATCACTTCATTGTCTGGCAGGGCTTTCATCACTTTCTCATGCGATGTGCCCATGATCAGGCCTTTACCTGCCATAGCAAGCATCTCAGCATCATTCATACCATCACCAAAGGCAATGCAGTTATCAAGTGTCAGGTTCAGAGATTTCGCGACAGCGTCTAACGCATGGCCTTTAGATACTTCTGCTGCCATCACTTCTAGACACCAAGGCGTTGAAAAAGCGATGTTCAGTTTGTCGCCAAACGTATCTCTTAGCTTTTGCTCAAACGTTACTAGGTATTCATGGTCTTGCTCTGGGTGTGTGAAGAAGACTTTCGCAATGCCGTCACTTGGTGCGTTGTCCGCTTCGAAGCGCTTGTAGCTAAAGCCAGACTCACTGTGAAATTTAGCGAGCATCTCATCTTCACGATCCAGCAACCAATCTTCATCCTGGTACATGTGAACAAAGATGTTTGGATCTTGGCGAACAATATCAATAACCGGTTGTACTAATTCCTGAGGCACGTTCTGGCTATACATTAGTTGATCATTCTGGTCGTGCACACGTGCACCGTTTGAAGTGATCATATAGGCCGGAATCCCAGCTATCTCACGAATACCTGCCACATCGACATGGTGGCGACCTGTTGCGAAGATAAAGGTATAACCTTGGTCGTGTAACTTCGTGAGTGTTTGTTTAGTAAAGTCGCTGAGCTGATGATCAGGTGCTAGTAGCGTACCATCTAAATCGGAGGCAACAATTTTCACGGAATCTTTTAGTGCAGAAATAGTCATTTAACCCTCATTGCAAAATGCTTAACCAATATTGTTACTAGCCAACGCTAGCATTGTTGTAACTACAATATCTTTAGCTAGAAATTGTATGCCAAATCTGCGCAAGAAAAGAGGGCAAAGCTCACTTACTTCTCTTCCTCTTTAGCGCTTATCTTAGTTGTAATTAATCTCTCTTGGTGTGCTGAGCTAAACAAAAAACTGAATAATGGCATCCAGAGTTTGGTTACGGTATTTATCTTGTTCAAATAACACCTCATGCCTAGAGCCTTCAATGACTTTTAATTGGCAAACGGGGTTGGTTTTTCTTAGCTTATTGATGAACTTTATTTGAGCATAGTTACTGACAATCTTCTCTTCCCCAGCCTGAATCAACAGCAACGGAATTTTGATTTGACGAGTTTGCTGGATTGACTGTTTTGCCGCCATTAACCCTTGCCATACCCAACGGGTACTCGCTCCGCCTACTTGTAATGCGGGAGACTCTTCATATAAGTTTCGGAACCATTGATAACGTACCTGACTGTGGCTTAGCAGGTTAGTTTCAAATGGCTTTGAGTTGTACGCTTGTTGACCTGGAGCATAGACAGGCTTGATATGGTAAGCGGTGAGTACTTGTCCAACAACCATCGCGATGGGCTTAAGATACCACTCGGTATTGATACCAAACATTGGAGCGCACAGGGTGACTTTGTCAAACGGCTGTTCGGGGTGTGTTTGCAAGTAGCGTGTAGCAATAGTGCTGCCCATTGAGTGAGCCAACAAGTAACGATTGTCATACTTGCTAAGGTCAAAACTGTCAATGATGTCAGACATGTCGGATACATAATCATCAAACTCATGAATGTGACCAATGTCAGAGTCTGTTACCATTCGCTCTGACTGACCTTGACCTTGGTGGTCAAATGAATAAACGTCATAACCTTGCTGGTAGAGATCATAAAAGAGTTCTTGGTATTTTAAGCAACATTCGATACGACCATTGGCAATCACAATGGCTTTGGTGTGTGTTGATGAGGTTAAGCTACACCAATACAGTTTCTTTTTACCAGATGATGTTATATACCCTTCTTTTCGTTGTTGCCAAAGGGTAGGGATCAGGTGTCTAATCGCTTGCTCGAACTGAGGTTCTTGCGTGTAAGAAAACGGGGTGACACTGTGGTTTTCCATGGAAAGTTACCTGAGCTAATACGTGTGAGAGCTTTATTGCTACTAATGTTATTAGATTAAAGAACTAGTAAGGAAATGCAAATGGATACTCATGTTTGGCTTGCTTATGTCGTTACTGCGATTTTGTTTAGCTTGGCTCCGGGCTCCGGCACCGTGAATTCAATCAGTAATGGGCTAAGTTATGGCACCAAGAAATCACTCGCATCGATCGCAGGCTTACAGCTAGGCCTTGCATTCCACATCATGTTGGTGGGGGCGGGTATCGGTGCATTAGTGGCTAAATCTGCATTGGCGTTCATCATTATCAAATGGGTTGGCGTGGTTTATCTTGTTTGGTTAGGTATTCAAAAATGGCGTGATAGCTCTAGCTTAGTGGCTTCTGAAGAGAGCTCTACCCTATCGAGTGGCAAGCTGCTGAGAAATGCGGTACTTATTAACCTCACCAACCCTAAATCTATCGTATTTTTGGTGGCTCTGTTTCCTCAATTTATTGACCCGACACAACCGCAAGCACCGCAACTGTTAGTGTTAGGTGTTACGACGGTATTTATTGATAGTGTTGTTATGTTGGGTTACACCTCATTAGCTTCACAAATGGGGCGTTTTATCCGTTCAGATCGCATAATGGGTAAGATAAATAAAATATTTGGTGGTATGTTCATGGGCTGCGGTGCCTTGCTGGCTGCTGCCAAAGCTTAGTGAAAGCAATAGAGTTCTCGTTAAACCAATTAGAGTTATCAATAAATGACCGTTACGTACGTTGCTCGACAACCTATCTTAAATCGTAATAAGAACACGCTTGGTTATGAACTGTTGTTTCGCGATGGAGAAAGGAATGCCTATCCAGCGCATATTGAGTCCAATCGAGCAACGTATCGTCTGATTGTTGAGAACTTCTTGTCGGTTGGACTCAACCCTTCGATTCCGTCTTCACGTTGCTTTGTTAATTTTCCGTACCAGAGCCTGATTCGTCGGCTTCCTTTAAGCTTGCCTAAAGACAAGGTCGTGGTGGAAATTCTTGAAACCTGTACACCGACCGATGAGCTCTTAGAGGCCGTTAAAGAGCTCTATCAAGCGGGTTATATGATTGCCCTTGATGATTTCACCTCAACACCTGAGTGGGAACGTTTTCTCAGGTACACGCATATTGTTAAGCTCGATATTATGCAGATGGGTTTGGATGAGGCGTGCGATTTGGTGAAGGCGCATCAAGGGAAGAAGTTTAGCTTTCTTGCTGAAAGAGTCGAAACCGAGCAAGAATTCCAGCAAGCAAAAGAGGCCGGTTTTAAGTTCTTCCAAGGCTATTTCTTTAGTAAGCCAGAAATTATCAAGACTAAGTACATTAGCCCAGAGCAAGTGATTGCCATGGAGCTATTCCAGGAAGTGTGTAAGCCTGATGTTGACTTCCAGCGTGTCGAAAGCATCGTAGCTAAAGATATTGCTTTGTCCTATAAGCTGTTGCGTTTTGTGAACACTATGTCTCCACGACTTGAAGTTACCATTTCTTCATTCCGTCAGGCCTTGGTTTATCTGGGGCAAGATAAGCTGAAAATGTTTGTTTCGTTGGCGGTGGCCTCTTATGTCTCTGATAAAAAACCAAAAGAGCTATACGGTTTGTCTTTGCAGCGTGCACAGTTTTGCCAGCGTATGTCTCGCTACCAAGCATTTGAAGGGCACCAAGAGCAAGCCTTTATGATTGGTTTGTTTTCGTTGTTGGATGCACTGCTCGACCTGTCGCTAGAGAACCTTGTCGAGCAGTTACCGCTATGTAAAAGCATCAAGGTCGCTCTGCTTCGCAGAGAGGGGCCTTATGGCACATTATTGGCGCTTGAAGAGAGTTTTGAACATGCAGATTGGCAACAGATCGATGAGCATTGCGCAAATCTAGGGCTGAACGTGGAGCAGGTTAAAACAGAGCTCACTGAAGCTCGACGCTGGAGCCATACGATCACCAACCAGCTTTGATTTATCTTTGTTAAACTTTAATGACAATTGAAACGCACGCCTTGACGTGCGTTTTTTTATATTTAATATATATGTATATCCATATATGAGTATGTTTTTATGCTTCCTCACCAATTTTTTAAATTACTGTCCGATGAAACGCGAGTGCGTTGCTTAATGTTGATAGTTCGCAATGAGTGCTTATCGGTTGGTGAGTTGACTCAGGCATTGCAAGAAAGTCAGCCAAAGGTTTCACGCCATCTTGCGCAGTTGCGTTCAAATGGCATTTTGACTGACGTTCGCCAAGGGCAATGGGTGTTTTATCGCTTGTCACAAGATTTACCGGGTTGGATGCTAAAGTTAATTGATTACCTTATCGCATCGAACTGTTTGAAAACTGAATATCAACAAGACATTGAACGACTAGAAGCCATGACTTCACGCCCTCAATGTTGCGTTTAAGTACATTAAAACTTATTGCCGAAATAGTTGGAGTTGCAGCTAGGCGACAAGTGAACTTATCCCTATGAGCATAGATGTCCTATGTGATTAGGGTAAGTGAACGTAATCAACAACGCTGCGGCTTCAAAATATGAAGGCAATTAACTGAGAGAACAGAAAATGACAGTCAAAGTAGGTATTAATGGTTTTGGTCGTATCGGCCGTCTAGCACTTCGCGCAGCATTCGATTGGGATGAGCTAGAATTTGTTCAAATTAACGATGTTGCTGGCGACACAGCAACGCTGGCTCACCTTCTTGAGTTCGATTCGGTTCAAGGTCGTTGGAACCATGAAGTGTCTGTTGAAGGCGATGAGATGAGCATCAACGGTCAACGCATCAAAACCACCAAAGAGCGCGACATCGACGCGATCGATTGGTCTGGCTGTGATGTAGTTATCGAAGCGACCGGTGTTCACCGTAAGACATCATTCCTAAACAAATACCTAGATCAGGGCGTGAAGCGTGTTGTGGTATCAGCGCCAGTGAAAGAAGAAGGCATCGCAAACATCGTTGTTGGTGTGAACGACAACATCTTCGACCCTGCGGTACACAAAATCGTAACCGCAGCATCTTGTACAACGAACTGTCTTGCGCCAGTAGTTAAAGTGATCAACGAGAAACTTGGTATCGAAAACGCAGCTTTCACCACTATTCACGATCTCACTAACACGCAAACTATTCTTGATGCGCCCCATAAGGATTTACGCCGCGCACGTGCATGTGGCATGAGCCTTATCCCGACAACTACGGGTAGTGCTAAAGCGATTGTTGAGATCTTCCCTGAGCTGGAAAATCGTATTAACGGCCATGCGGTCCGTGTGCCACTAGCGAATGCCTCTCTGACTGACATCATCTTTGAAGTGAAGCAAGACACTACGGCGGAAGAAGTCAATGCGATGCTAAAAGAAGCGTCTGAAAACGAACTGAAAGGCATTCTTGGCTTTGAAGAGCGCCCACTGGTTTCTATCGATTACAAAGGCGACCAACGTTCAACTATCGTAGATGCACTATCAACCATGTTAGTGGGTAAGCGCATGGTTAAGATCTACGCTTGGTACGACAACGAGATGGGCTACGCGACACGTACCGCTGAGTTAGTTCGCACTGTCGGTTTAGCATAATACTCTTCATACTTGAAGCTGCAGCGTTGTTAACTGCGTAAGTTCACCCTAATCACATAGACCCACTATGCTCATAGGGCTGAACTTCATTCCTTTTTAGGGCAAAGGTTGCCTACCTGCAACTCCAATTATTTTGAGTATTAGTTCTATAAGAATTTTAAGAGATTACACAATGACACATCCAACATGGCAACTAGATTTAGAAACTGGTGCGTTAGTGCTTACTCCGTGCCCAGGTACCAAAGAAGCTGACCTAGATGCATCTCTGGCTCAACTTAAAGCGCAAGGTGTAGAAGCGATTGTGACAGCTTTAGACAGTCAAGAACTGGCGAGCAAGAATGTTTCTGAGCTAAGTGACAAAGCGCAAGCATTAGGCATGCAGTGGTTCCAGATCGAGATTGAAGACGATTGTGCGCCAGGCGCTGATTTTTCTGCGAAATGGCAGGCGGCGAGCCCTGCGTTACACCAAGTGGTGGATAACGGCGGTAAGGTTGCGATGCATTGCATGGGCGGCTCAGGCCGTACTGGTTTGTTGGCCGCACACTTGTTGTTAGAAAAGAGCTGGGATCTGAGCAAGATTGTTCAAGAAGTACAGTCACTTCGCCCGGGTGCCTTCACTAAACCAATCCAGGTTGAGTATATTAATGGCGTAGCTTCTGCGTAGCTCTTCATACTTGAACCTGCAGCGTTGTTAACTGCGCAAGTTCACCCTAATCACATAGAACACCTATGCTCATAGGGCTGAACTTGTTTGTTGCCTAGCTGCAACTCCAATTATTTTGAGTATAAGTTAAGTGGAAAGTAAGAATTAGAGCTTTTGGACACCTATGCTCTAAAAGCTCTTTTTGTTTAGATCGTAGAGATAGCATTATGTTTTCAAATCTAAGTAAGAGCGTTCGCCAATATATGTTGGTGACTTTCAACTACTGGAACTTCACCATTACTGATGGTGCACTTCGTATGCTGGTGGTCCTGTATTTTTACGATCTTGGCTACAGTTCGTTAGAGATCGCCTCACTGTTCCTTTTCTATGAATTCTTTGGTGTGGTCACTAATCTAATCGGTGGCTGGTTAGGGGCTCGTCTTGGACTTAATAAGACGATGAACATCGGCTTAGGGATGCAAGTCGTCGCCTTGGGGATGCTCGCGGTGCCAACCGCAATGTTGACCATTCCGTGGGTGATGACGGCGCAAGCCTTATCTGGTATTGCTAAAGATCTCAATAAGATGAGTGCAAAGAGCTCGATTAAGACTTTGGTGCCTGATGAGCAACAAGGTGCTTTGTATAAGTGGATCGCTATTCTGACTGGTTCTAAAAATGCGCTTAAAGGTGCGGGTTTCTTTATTGGTGGCTTGTTGCTTTCTACAATTGGCTTCCAATATGCTGTGTTGGCGATGGCGGCTGTACTGACCTTGGTTTTCATTGGTAGTGTGGTGAGCTTAGAAGCGGACATGGGTAAAGCGAAAACAAAACCTAAGTTCAAACAGATTTTCTCTAAATCTGAATCCATCAACATCCTGTCTGCGGCACGCATGTTCCTGTTTGGTGCTCGTGATGTGTGGTTTGTGATTGCTCTACCTATTTATCTAGGCAGCGTGTTTGGTTGGGATCATTCATGGGTTGGTGGCTTCTTAGCGGCTTGGACCATCGCTTATGGCTTGGTACAGGGCATAGCACCTAAGATTACCGGTAAAGCACAAGGCAAGGTGCCTGATGGTCATGCTGCGCTATTGTGGGCGGGCGCATTGGCTATTGTGACGGCTGGTATTGCGTATGCGGTACAGATAGGTTGGCAACCAGAGTTAGCTATCATTGGTGGCTTGATGGTGTTTGGCGCTATCTTCGCGGTAAACTCATCACTCCACTCCTACCTTATTGTGAGTTATGCGAAAGGCGATGGTGTGTCGCTTGATGTTGGTTTCTATTATATGGCGAATGCGATGGGCCGTCTGATTGGCACCATTCTGTCGGGTTTGGTATTTCAAATGGCCGGTTTGTCTGCGTGTTTGTGGGTATCGTTTGTGTTCTTAGCGATAACAACGGTGATTTCTTTGCGCCTACCTAAGGTACCGCAAACATCAGCCGCATGATCCTCATTCGCAAGAGCTTCATTCACAAGAGCTAAAGTCTCATAATCTAAAGTCGAATGATCTTAATTCGCGATATGCTTCTCCTTTAACAATAAGCTGACCTGGCATTTATTCCGGTCAGCTTTTTTATTGCTATAGTAGAATGATTGAATATTAATCAGGCATTTACATGAAGCAGCGAATTCTCTTTTTTGATTTAGCACGATGTGTCGCGGCCGTAGCGGTTATCGCGATTCATGTTTTGGCGCCTTATCGCAACGAGCTAGGAACCATTCCTTTCGGCGAATGGTTAACAGCAATCACCGTCAATGGATTCAGCCGTTGGGCTGTGCCTGTGTTCATCTTGATTACTGGCGCACTGATGCTCAGTGATCAACGCCCGTTTGACGCCAAATACTACCTCAAGCGTCGTCTGGGCAAGGTACTGATACCTTTCATTGTCTGGTCGCTTTTCTATACCTACCTGTCGGGTTGGTCGGCAATGGGCTTTGATGCCGACGTCAGTTGGGACGTGTTGCTCAATAGCTACCATCATTACACCTATTACCACCTTGGTTTCTTCTATTACTTCATCCCGCTCTACTTTGTGATTCCGTTCTTGCAGATCATGGTTAGAAAGTACGGTGATAGATCGGTCTATGCCTTTACGGCGGTATGGTTGTTCACAACATTGCTGTTCTTACTGAAAATCGATGGCCCTTGGAGTCACGAGTTGTGGTTGTACACCGGTTACTTACCATTGGGTTACTTGCTGTATAAGACTGTGCCACTTAACAAGATGACAGTTGGTGTGAGTGTGTTACTGGGTGGGCTAGCGTTATTAACCACGGTTTACATGGTGGTTGATGCGAGTCTAATCGCTGAGGAGTACACGGTTGGCCGTTGGTTATCTTACAAGACGCTGAATACCGTATTGGCAGCAAGCATGGTGTTTATGCTGTGTCGCTATTTTGGAGAAGGGTTATCTGAAAAAAGTAATCAAGTGGTTGGTTTTATCAGTAAGCACAGTTTGGGTATCTATCTGCTGCACCCTATCTTTTTATGGCCAATGAAAGCGTTCGGTTGGTATCAAGGGCATCCTGTTTGGGTCATTCCGTTATGGATTGTGATTAGTGGTGCAGGGGCTTTATGGATGAGTTGGTTGGTATCTAAGTCCGAAAAAACACGCTGGTTATTGCCGTAGAAGTAAGTCTAATAATTGTTTGAGACAGCTTACGATTAGCGTTTCAACGCAAAGTGCAAGAATTTATCACCTTGATAGGTTAGGGTTCCTTTATCTCCTGGATTAAGCGCGTGAAAGTAGTGGATGCCGACTTGGAATTCTCGTTTCGGACCAACGACACCTCGTTGAACGTAAATCCAGTACTCTTGATCTTCTTGGCCTGGCTCTACGTCGGGAAGGTCGATGGACTGTTTATCTAGTACCGTGACGTTCACTTTCTTTTCTGGTGCATCTTCGCCTTGCATGTGTTTTCGGTAGAAAACAAGAAATGCCCAAGCCGCTAGAACTGCGAGTGCAAAGATAGAAAAAAAGAGTGAATTGGGCATATAACCTCCATATTGTTGAGGTGGTTATTCTAGTCTTTCGGCAATCGATATGTGTGTTGAAAGCCACTATTCGTGAACTGTTGTAAGCTAAGCTGATTATTTTTCGGTAGACTTCACATTTAATAGCCAGTTTGGTTTAAAGCATTGTTATTTATTGTCTCTTTCTCTCGTAAATAACAGTGATTTTGTATAAGAATAAGGAAATGCTCGACTAGAATTATAGTGTGGAGCGGGAGGCCAAGATGACCGACATTGAAAAAGTGGTGACAAGAGTTCGCAATATAGAAAAATTATTGAGACTACACTATCACGCTGAAGGCGAAGGCCTGCATGAGCTTGTAACAAGCTGTGAAGAAAGGCTACCGCACGATATGATAATCAAGCTGCGTTATATCGCAACATGTCGTAATAAGGTAGTGAATGAGCATGATGCTCAATTGGAAGATCAACATCAATTTATAATGATGTGTAACGAGTGTGAGAAGGAACTGACGCCACGTAGTGGTCGTTTTATTTGGCGAGTTGCGATATTACTTATGATGGTAATGACTTTAGCTGCTGCTGGTTTCTATTATGCGAATTGGGATGTATTAAAGTTGCACCTGTTTTCTAAGTGAAAAATTGAACAAAAAAGGGACGCTATAAGCGTCCCTTTTTTTATTTGTAACTTGCTTTAGTACATCATCGGTAGCGTCATGAGGCCTACAACTACCGCGATCATTACAAGTCCTTGCTTTTGCGAAGATGAAATCATAACACTACTCCTAAATTTGGTTGTCTTTCGCTATGTTTTAAAGAATAGCATTACTTATGGGTTTAGATCAATAATTACTTTCTAAGGCTTTAAAAGTGATAGAGAACTGTTGCTTTTTATCTTGTTTTTCTATGTTTAACTGTGTTTTTTGGTGTGTTCTTATTTTGGTCGTTGTGGTTTATGTTTGCTCTGTTTTATTTTAAGTTGCTGTTTTTTAATGGTTGGTTTTTGTGATTTATATTGTTAAAGGTTGTTAAACTGTATTAATGAGGGTTGGTTGTGCCTATGTTTGATTTTTGTTTTATTTTTTCATTTTTGGTTTCGTTTTGGTGGTGATTTTTACAAAGAGTTTGGAGGCGGCTGACAAATATGGGGATAAAAAAACAAGTTACTTACTTTAAGAGTTAACTCCTGTCTGTAATTATCATTTGTCAGTTAATTTTGTTTTTTTATAATCTAATATTATGTATTTATTAGGTTTTAATGGAGGTTCTTTTATTTTTTAAGTATGAATATTAGCGAAAATCGCTGGTTTACTATGATTTCGATAAGCTAGAAATGACCAAAATCGAATGCTGAAGGTTGTAATGTACTTTTAGGCGGGTTTTCCGATAAATCGCTTTAATGTTAAACCAGTAATCATGATCGTAGTGATAATTGTTACGACTTCAATCTAAAGATGTTCTTTTTAGTGGAAGCGTAATCAAGATCCAATTTTGAAGGGCTGAGGCTTTACATCAACACTCGTGTGCCTAGACTGACGACGATTTAAAGCAATAGGGCAAATGGTATGTGGAGTTGGTTAGCGGTTTCCTTGTCTGGTATTGGAGCAATAGCAGGAACGAAACATGGACATATCGGTCAGGCTTTATCGTATAAGGTCTTTACCTTTGTATTATTGGCGGTCATTGCTTTAACTCAGTCTGTCGTCGCTGATTTTACCTATTGGTTGGTGGCAGGGTTGGTTGTCTCTGCGATTGCCGATGCCCTTCACTCTCTCACTCAAAAACGTACTCTGTATTTTGTTTGTTTTTTGGTGGCTCAACTCTGTTACAGCAAAGCATTTTGGTTACAGCTGTCGGGAGAAATGGTCTGGTGGTTGTTCGCACTGCTATTGGCGGCATGTATCGTCGCTTTCTTCTTATTATTACCCCGTTTAGACAAACTTGTCTTTCCTGTGGTTATCATGGGTATGGTGCTTATTCAGCTGGCATGGGCTGCTGGTGAGGTCTGGTTGCTGGATCCTCAACTGTCGCATGCGGTTGGTTTTGTTGGTTGTAGCGTATTGCTGATTTCCGCATTGGCGTATGCTTTAAATTGTTATCGTAGCCCAATCAAGGGGGCCTACTTTTGGGTAACAGGCTGTTACTTTCTCGCACATGCTCTTATTGTTGCTTCCCTTACCATTTAGGGTAAACGTATCTCTATAAATACTCTTCTGGCTGTATAAATTACCGAGTTTGCTACTGTGTTCGAAAATCAATGTTGAGGCTGCTATACTTCCGCGCACTTACGTTTTTCGAGATAAACTTATGGAAATATTATCTGCAGCCACCATGCTGTTTCTCATTATGGATCCGCTTGGCAACTTGCCAATCGTACTCTCTATCCTTAAGCATCTCGATCCAAAACGTCGTCGTATTGTTCTTATTCGTGAGTTGATGTTCGCACTCGTCATCTTGTTGCTGTTTTTGTTTGCAGGTCAAAGCATTATGAATTTCCTGCATGTACAGCCTGAAACTTTAAGTATATCTGGCGGTATAATTCTGTTTATTATCGCGATTAAGATGATTTTCCCAAGTGCTGGCAGCATTACTGGCCTAGCGGCCGGTGAAGAGCCGTTCATTGTACCGATGGCGATCCCTATGATTGCTGGGCCATCAGTGATTGCGGCATTGATTCTGCTTTCTACACAGCACCCTGACAACATGTTAGAGCTTTCTGCTGCTGTGCTACTGGCATGGGGAGCCTCTTTCTTCATTCTTATGTTTAATGGCTTCTTTTTGCGAGTGCTGGGTGAGAGAGGCCTTAAAGCTGTCGAACGCTTGATGGGCTTGCTGCTAGTTATGCTCTCGACTCAAATGTTCTTGGATGGTGTGAAGAGTTACATGGGCTAGTATTGCTACTATCGTTCAATAAAAAACGCCGCTTAACTGAGCGGCGTTTTTGTCTCTACTGTTTCGCAAGGATGTTGTCTGTATCTAAGCTTTGTAAATTTGATCCTTAAGCTCGATTACATCATGTGTTTACGACGGATATCGAGTAGGGCGAAGATTCCAAAAATCAGAATTGACCATTTCTCCCAACGCGACATTTCAATTTTATCGCCGAAGGCACCGATAAAGATCAGCATCTGTAGGCCATGCATGAAGAACAAGAATGCCGTCATGATATAAAGCGCAATCGCCGCATTACCCGGGAACGGGTGAAAAATATTGACGATTAAGACAAACCAAACAAAGGCGATGGCTGCTTTTGCTAGTGGAAGCAAGATATTCATTCAATAACTCCTATTCTTAAGTCGTTCGATTGAACAGTCGGTAACTAGACTGGCCAGTCGTCTTATCGCGATGCAATTTCCAGTTTTCTGGCATAGCTTCGAGTTGCAGCTCTTTCTCTGTTTCGACGTAAATGATGGCATCATCTGCAAGCCAGCCATTGCTCTCAAGCAGTTGTACTGTATCTGCTAATAAGCCTTTCCGAAATGGCGGATCGAGAAAAACCATATCGTAAGGAGTTCCAGGTTTCTTAAGGAAAGAGATAGCATCAGTATTCACGACATTGATGTTGTCTGCTTTGAGTTCTTTAGCATTATCAGAAAGCTGCTTGGCGGCCTTTTGATTCATTTCGAGCAGTGTCACCATTTTTGCTTGGCGAGACGCTGCTTCAAAACCTAGGCCACCAGAACCGGCAAATACATCCAAGCACGTCGAGTGTGGGATATCTTGTGCAACCCAGTTAAAGAGTGTTTCTTTTACTCGGTCAATGGTTGGGCGTAAGCCTTCTAAATCATGAACAGGCAGTTTTCTTCCTCTCCATGAGCCACTAATAATTCGAACAAAGCCCCCGGATGGCTTTTTTTGTGATGTGTTTTGCTGGCGACGTCTTACCATAGATTTTTTGACCGCTAATAAAGTGATACTATACCGAGCCCAATTTAAGTGGGTTCGAGTATTAAATAAATTTGCAATGACAAAGTGTATCAAGCTAAAAGCAAACTTATCACTGCTTTGTCATTTTTCTTTACTATTCGTTTGTACAAGATTGTATTGTATAACAATAGCAAAGAGTCGACGTGCATTAAGTCAATACAGTTAATTAGTAGATCTAGGGAACTCCTCGGATGACGGAAAAAAAGAAGCGCGGATTATTATCGTGGCTTGGTTTTGGTGAAGAAGAACAAAGCCCAAAAACGCAGAATGAAGCGAACGTAGAAAACGTTGAAGAGCAAACTGAAGTTGAATCACCTGTCGAGGCTGAACAGGTCGCGCCTGAAACTGAAGTCGCTAAGCCAGTGGAACCTAAGCCAGTTGAATCAGAGCAAGCGCTTGAAGAGACTCAAGAAGAGCAGCAACCTGTCCGCGCAGAAGCAGAAGCAGAAGCAGAAGCAGAACAGGAAGAAGTAGCTCTTCAAGTTAAGGTTGAAGAAGTGCAAGAGAAGCCAACAGAAAGCTTCTTTGCTCGCCTTAAGCGCAGCCTTAGTCGTACTAAAGCAAACATTGGTGCTGGCTTCTTTGGCTTGTTCAAAGGCAAGCAAATCGATGAAGAGCTATTTGAAGAGCTAGAAGAGCAACTTCTGATCGCTGATGTGGGGATGAATACCACCGTTAAGATCATTGAAAATCTGACAGAAAAAGCATCTCGCAATGACCTAAAAGACGGTGAGGCGCTTTATGGTCTGCTCAAAGAAGAGATGGCAGATATCTTAAGCCAAGTGGAACAGCCATTGGTTGTTGATACGACTAAAACGCCTTACGTTATTTTAATGGTCGGTGTGAATGGTGTGGGTAAGACAACCACCATCGGTAAGCTGGCGAAACAGTTCCAGAGTGAAGGCAAGAAAGTGATGTTAGCGGCGGGTGATACATTCCGTGCAGCAGCCGTTGAACAGCTTCAGGTTTGGGGGCAGCGTAACGATGTGCCGGTTATCGCTCAGCACACAGGTGCGGACAGCGCGTCTGTTATCTACGATGCGATTGAAGCCGCGAAAGCGCGTGGTGTCGATGTTGTGATTGCTGATACAGCAGGTCGTTTGCAGAACAAGAGCAACTTGATGGAAGAGCTACGCAAGATTGTTCGTGTAATGAAGAAGATTGATGACTCTGCACCGCACGAAATCATGCTAACACTTGATGCAGGGACTGGTCAGAATGCTATCAGCCAAGCAAAACTATTCAGTGAAGTCGCACCGGTAACGGGGATTACGCTCACTAAGCTAGATGGTACGGCGAAAGGTGGTGTGATTTTCTCAATTGCAGACCAGTTCCAGATTCCAATTCGTTATATTGGTGTCGGTGAAGGTATCGACGACTTACGTCCATTTGAGTCGAAAGACTTCATTGAAGCACTATTTAGTCGTGAAGAATAACGCGTGTGGCTGGTGGTTTATTCTTAACCGGCTACCGTTTTAAATTTGATATGAGTGATCGTAAGAGGAATTTTCGGTGATCAAATTTCAGCAAGTGAGTAAAGCCTACCGAGGCGGACGACAAGCGCTCCAAAAAGTGGACTTTCATCTTAAACGTGGAGAGATGGCTTTTTTGGGTGGGCACTCTGGAGCTGGTAAAAGTACCTTGCTGAAGTTGATATGTGCGATAGAGCGTCCAACCGATGGGCGCGTGTGGTTTAACGATCACGATATCACTCGTATCCCAGCCAAAGACATTCCATTTTTACGTCGTAATATAGGAATTGTCTTTCAAGACCACCGCCTACTGATGGATCGTTCGATTTTCGATAACGTCGCCCTGCCGATGCGTATTGAGTCTATTTCTGAAAATGAAGTAAAACGCCGAGTCAGTGCTGCACTAGATAAAACCGGTCTACTAGACAAGGCCCGTTGTTTGCCAAGCCAGCTTTCTGGTGGTGAGCAACAACGCGTGGGTATTGCTCGCGCCGTGGTTAATCGTCCTACTCTACTGTTAGCGGATGAGCCAACAGGTAATCTAGATCCTGAGTTATCGAATCGTGTGTTGAGATTGTTTGAAGAGTTCAACCGCGCGGGTGTCTCTATTATCCTAGCAACGCACGATATCGGGTTAGTGAATACTCGCCCTCAATACCGTCATCTGGAGTTAAACCAAGGTTTTTTGAGCGAGGTTGAAGATTATGGCCGCGAATAAGCGTATCAAGAAACCTCAATCCAACCGAGCTAAAACCCGTACTTCAAGTGACGGATTTTTTGTTGTTCACTGGAAGCAAGCCAAGTCATCGTTTTCACAAATGTGGCAACGTCCGCTGGGTAATTTGCTTACGTTAGCGGTGATCTCAATGGCGCTGACAATGCCTGCTTGCTTATATTTGTTAGGAAAAAACGTTAGTGAAGTAGCTCAAGACGTCACAAGCCCGTCACAAATTAGTGCTTATGTGGAGGATGGTATCCCTGAGCCTAGGGTGATGGTACTTAAAGATGAAATAGAAAATTGGGATCAAGTTGAGCTGGTGGAATACATTTCTCCACAGCAAGGACTTGAAGATCTTAGCCAATACTCTGGTTTTGAAGATGCTCTGACTATCCTAGACGACTATTCATTGCCAGGCGTGTTGGTGATTACACCAAATGTGCACAGCGATACCTTAATTAAGGGGTTGGCAAGTACCGTTAAAGAACAAGAGTTAGTGACCGATGTCCGTTTAGACGAAGATTGGCTAGCTAGATTAGATGCTATTAAAGCCTTAGCGGCTGTCATTGTTATTACCTTAACAGTCTTGATGTTAGGCGCAGTATTTCTGATTATTGGTAATACATTGCGATTTAATGTGTTGGCACATAAAGAAGAGATTCAAACCATGAAGCTGATTGGTGCTACCGATAGCTACATTCTTCGACCATACCTGTACGCTGGCATGTGGTTTGGTGTATTAGGTGCGATTAGCGCTTGGGTCATGACGGCATTGATTACTGTATTGCTGAACAGTGCCGTTGACGATTTAGCGCAGCTTTATGATAGCCACTTTAGGTTAATAGGCCTGAGTTGGGATGAGTCTTTATTGCTTTTGATCGTTGGAACCTTGCTTGGTAGTGTGGCTGCGAAGCTCTCTGCGCAGCGTCACCTAAAAGAAATTGAACCAGTTTAGGAAAATAGAGTCATAATTAGACGAAAAATAGGCACTTCTTAACCAGACTTTGCCTTGTATAGAAGAATTGATTATGCATAATTACTTTCCCCGCCTTGAAACCTGTTCATTTTAGGTTCAAGATTGTTGGGTTTTAATAGATGTATTACTCCAGATCAGAGATTGATGAGGAACCGAATGGCAAACCAAGCGTATCAAATGGCTTTAGTCACACAAGATAGTTTAGATAGCTATATCCGATCAGCGAACAGCTACCCAATGCTGACGCCTGAAGAGGAACGTGGACTTGCAGAGCGATTACATTACAAAGGTGAGATCGATGCTGCGAAAGGTTTAATCCTTTCCCACTTACGATTCGTGGTACACGTTGCAAGAGGCTACTCAGGCTACGGGCTGCCAATGGCCGATCTCGTTCAAGAAGGTAACATCGGCTTGATGAAGGCTGTTAAGCGCTTCAACCCAGAAGTTGGTGTTCGACTGGTCTCTTTTGCTGTTCACTGGATCAAAGCTGAGATTCATGAATACGTGTTGCGTAATTGGCGTATCGTTAAAATCGCAACCACTAAAGCACAGCGTAAATTGTTCTTTAACCTTCGTAAGTCTAAAAAGCGCTTAGGTTGGTTCAATAACGGTGAAGTTGAGACCGTTGCTCGTGAATTGGGAGTTGAGCCTTCAGAGGTTCGAGAAATGGAATCTCGATTAGCGGCCCAAGATGCTACGTTTGAAGCGCCAATGGACGACGACGACGGTGGCTCTGCTTACACTGCCCCTGTTTACTACCTAGAAGATAAAGCGTCAGACGTTGCTGAAACGGTTGAAGCGGCTAACTGGGAATCACACACCAACAATCGTTTAGGGCTAGCATTGGCAAGCTTAGATGAGCGTAGCCAGCATATTGTGCGCTCACGTTGGTTAGATGATAACAAAGCAACACTGCAAGATTTAGCGGATACCTACAGTATCTCTGCAGAGCGTGTTCGCCAGTTAGAAAAAAATGCTATGAAGAAGTTGAAACAAGCCGTTGGCGATTTCTAATAGTATCTAGCTAATAGTAGAGCTAGCAAACTAAATTTTGAAAAGGCCGGGATCGAGAGATCTCGGCCTTTTTTGTTTCGGATCGATTTCTCAAATTTTGCGATCGAAATTTGCAAAATGATTTTGTGGATAACTCTGTGAAAAATTTATTCGTCAACTGTCTAAAAGCAGGGTGTAGTAAGGCTTTGAAGGGGTTTTAGTGGTGGGGATATGTTTCAACTAACCCACAGTTAGATCAGGATCATTACTACATGTTGTGGATCTATTTTTTTTAAAACACTTTATTCACGCAATCCACAGGTTTATCCACAAACGGTGTAAAAGTGATCGTTGGTGGATAACCTTATTAAGTGGATGTGATTGTTGGCCTTGGGATAGGTTACAATGGCAGCAAAGTAAATCAGCATAAAAGAGAGAGTCATGGACCAGTTTAAACATATCGACGTTAAAGGCGCTCAAGCCCTCATTGAACAAGGCGAAGCTCGACTTGTCGATATACGTGACCCGCAGTCATTTGCGGTTGCTCACTCAAAAACCGCTTACCATCTTACGAACGATACGATGGTGTCCTTTATGGATGAAGTCGAGTTCGAACAGCCTATTTTGGTGATGTGTTACCACGGTATTAGTAGCCAAGGTGCCGCACAATATTTAGTGAACCAAGGCTTTGAAGAGGTATATAGTGTTGATGGTGGCTTTGAAGCTTGGCATCGTGCTGAACTTCCAGTGATCGCTGGGTTATAGCCTTTAGTACTTTAACCACTTTAAGCGTCTCTAAAGCATGAATAGGAAATAACAATGATTAGATTGATGGTGTTAGACAACCCGCGTCTTGCTCAAGCATTTATTGATTACATGGCTTCTCGCCAGATCCCTATTCAAATGTTTCCTGAAGGTGAGGGGCGTTTTTCTCTTTGGCTGACAGATAGCCAGCATCAGGTTGAAACAGAGTCAGAGCTCAATCGTTTCCTATCAGAGCCAAACCATAAGCGCTACCAAGCGGCATCTTGGGATATGGTGGAAACCAGAAAGAGTAGCTTTCATTATCATACCCCTAGCTTCATGGGCATGATAAAAGCCAAAGCTGGCCCAGTGACACTCGGTATCATGTTGCTATGTGTGGTTATTTTTGCTCTGCAGCAGATAGGCTTCGGTCAGACGATTTTCAATGCCTTACATTTCCCAGCGCTTGATGGCCAACAATGGCAGTTGTGGCGTTGGTTGAGTCATGCTGTTTTGCACTTCTCTGTTATGCACATCGCATTTAATATTTTGTGGTGGTGGCAGTTAGGAGGAGACATAGAGAAAAAGCTAGGCGGCTTCAAGTTACTTCAGATCTTTGCTGTCTCTTCTGCGCTTTCTGGTGCTGGGCAATATTGGGTTGAAGGTGCGAACTTCGGTGGCCTGTCTGGTGTGGTATATGCTTTGGTTGGTTATCTTTGGGTTGTTGGTGCGAAGGCTCCACAATTTGGTTTGGGTATCCCAAGACAGATCGTCGGCTTTATGTTGGTGTGGTTGGTGCTTGGGTACATGCAGCCGTTCATGGCGATCGCAAATACTGCTCACTTAGCAGGTTTAGTCGCAGGTGTGATTATCGGTTTAGTTGATTCCATGAAAGCGCCTAGTTCAGCAAGGAGCGAGTGATTAGTTACCGACAACTGATAGATACAAAAAAGCGGCCAGGTGAGCCGCTTTTTTATTGGGATTCGTTTTTACATCATTACTGATAAAGATATTTGGTAAACAGTAAGTCAGCAATGAGGGTTTTCCCCGTCTCAGGAAGTAAAATCTTGTTAAGATGTTCAACCAAGGTTTTTCTTAAATCTTCCCTACCTGATAGCGATTTTATGGTTTCTTCATTCTGCTTGCCGAGTAACTCAATAACAGCATCACGGATTAACGGCTGATGATGTTCAATGGTCGCTAAGTCATGACTATCGGCCACCATGATGTCGAGGCGTACTTGGATATAGCCCAGTTTTTTACCTTTAGTATAAAAGTTGGTTGTCAGGTCTGGTTCTAGCGTGAAGTAAGCGAGTTTAGATAGAGACTCCTCTTCAGCAAAACTTGATGCTGAAAAGAGCAGGCTAATCGCAAGAAATACTTGGGCTACATAACGTTTGTGCATATTTGTGACTTTTCTTTAGTTTATTCGCGATATTCGAAACGCGTTTGTCTTGTTACAATGAGCGGTCTAAATCTAAATACATTTACAATTCAACAGCGCTTTGAGTTTGTTCGAAAATTGAAGCTTTATTGTACGTGTAAAGTCACCTATTGAATACTAGTATGAATCAGCCAATATCGCTGTATCTTAATTCGTTAATGAATGTAGATTGGCAAAACACAGAAATATTTGATTTTCCTAATAAAACCGCCAAAGAGTGGCTTATGGAGCAAGGATCTCTTTCTCGCAAATTAGGAAGGAGCTGCCAGCACTTATCGGTTGAGTTGCTTCATAATCAAGTTGTAGAGCGATCAATGCTGCAACCCGATGAGGAACAGCTTTTATCATCGTTTGATTGCTTACTACGTAAAGTGATTTTAAAAGGTGATGACGCGCCGTGGGTACTAGGTCGAACCTTAATTCCCAGAGTGACGTTAGAAGATAAACACTCAGACTTATCTCAACAAGGGAACGTCCCGCTCGGTCTCACCGTGTTTAATGCCGAAAACGTAAAGCGAGATGCGTTGCAAGTTGGTTGGGTTATTGTAGGCGAAGAGCGATTGCTCGCTCGTCGTTCTCGTTTATGGATGAATCACAAGCCTATGCTCGTCGCTGAACTGTTTTTGCCAACATCCCCCATTTACTCTAAGGAGAGTGTGTAAATGCTTGCTACCAAAGCGAAGGCGTACTGGCAATTAACACGAATGAATCGCCCAATTGGTACTTTGTTACTTCTTTGGCCGACCTTGTGGTCGTTGATTATCGCCGCGCAAGGCATGCCTGACCTTGATGTTTTGATTGTTTTCGTATTAGGTGTGGTGCTGATGCGCTCAGCTGGTTGTGTGATTAATGATTTTGCTGATCGCAAAGTAGATGGCCATGTAAAACGAACCAAGCAGCGTCCATTGCCTTCAGGTTTGGTTTCCAGTAGAGAAGCCATATTACTTTTTTTAGCACTGGCTGTGGTCTCATTCCTGTTGGTGCTAACTATGAACCCTCTTACCATCAAATTGTCTTTTATCGGAGTTGGCTTAGCTTTCATTTATCCGTTCATGAAGCGCTTTACCCATCTTCCACAATTGTTCCTTGGGCTGGCTTTCAGCTGGGCAATACCAATGGCTTGGGCGGCACAAACCAATGATCTACCAAGTGTTGTTTGGTTTATTTTTATAATGAATGCATTTTGGACTATTGCCTACGACACACAATATGCCATGGTCGACCGCGATGATGACCTTAAGATTGGCATTAAGTCGACAGCTATTTTGTTTGGCCGATTCGATAAGCTTATCGTTGGCTTTTTGCAGTTAGTAACACTGACGATGTTGATTGCAGTGGGCATGCATTACCATTTGGGTGATATCTTTTACTGGGCTTTGTTAGCGGTAGGGGGCTTGTTTGTGTACCAACAGCACTTGATGCGTCATCGCGACCGAGACCTATGCTTCCAAGCCTTCCTCAACAACAACTATGTTGGGATGGCAGTAACTGTCGGTTTGTTCATTACCTTCTGGTAGAACTTAGCTTTTTGAGTTGCTTGACTCAAAATGAAAAGGCACCTATTTGGTGCCTTTTTTGATCGTTTCAGTCTAGTGATTAAAGCGAATATTAGCTGAAAGATTACTCTACTTGGTGGATGCTCTCTTGAATCGTAATACGCACTTCTGGGTAAAGCATAGAGTAAAGAAGCTTAGCGAATTGCTGAGTCTTTTCTAAATCACAGTTACCATCGTTGTCTAGGTATTGCTGCTGTTTCAGTGTCGCGAACATCGATGCGAATACACCTTTGTCGAAGAACTCTGGAGCGTTGATACCATGTAAGCGACCAAGGCGCTGTGCAATGTCTTGGCTCTTTGTTTCCAGATCAGATTTATCCAGTTCAGGATTTTCTGCCAATAGGTTTAGAGCAATAGAGTAGCGCTGCAGCGTTTCTGTAATCGTACGACCTAATAGCATCAGTGCTTGGCTGTTTGATTGGTTGATGGTGACTTCGTTGTTTGACACAACAAGCATACCTTGGCTGACTAGCTCTTCAATGATGTTTGAAACTACACCTTCAAGCTTGTCTTCGTCGTAGCTTAGGAACAACTCTTTCTTCAAGAACGGGTAGAGTGCCGCAACATTCTGTTGAATAGCTTCAATCGATAGACCACGTTGACGAATCGTCATTTGAGCAATTAACGACGGTAGAGCGAACAAGTGAATGATGTTGTTACGGTAGTACGTCATCAGAATGGATTGGTGACGATCGAGTGAAACTATATCGCCCATTGAATCTGATTCGATCAGGAACTTGTTTAGTGATTCAGCGTGTTTGACCAGATCTTCAGCGCTCTCTTTTGGTACCGTGAATGTATTAGAATAAGGTACATTTTTCAGTAAAGACAGGTAACAGTTGATCTGAGAAACCAAAGAGTCACGAGATAATGCACGTTGTCGTGAAGCGAGTAGAGCGGTTGCACAAAGAGTTAGAGCGTTGGTCGCTGCTGCATCATTAATATGCGTCATCATCTTAGTTGCCAAACCATTAACCACAGGGTTCATCCATTGTGGTTTACCAGCCCCCATTGGGTCTATATCTTTGGTCCACTCAGGTGCGTGTTCGTTTAGATATTGGTTCAGTTGGATCGGCTCACCGAAGTTGACATAACCTTTACCAAAGTTGCGCAGTTTACGCAGAGTACGAATCACTAGGCTCGCGTTTTCTTTCTCTTTGCGCTTACCACGAAGCTCTTTGGCGTAAGTCGCTACTTCCATAACGTGTTCGTAGCCGATGTACACAGGAACCAAAGTAACTGGGCGGTTCATACCACGCAACATGGCTTGGATTGTCATTGCTAACATGCCGGTTTTCGCTTGCAATAGACGCCCCGTACGAGAACGGCCACCTTCACTGAAGTATTCTACCGAGTAACCTTTTGCAAATAGCTCTGCTAGGTATTCACGGAAAATAGTTGAGTACAGCTTGTTGCCTTTGAAGCTACGACGAATAAAGAACGCACCACCATGGCGGAAAATAGGGCCAGCAGGGAAGAAGTTCAAGTTGATGCCCGCTGCGATGTGTGGAGGCACCATGCCTTCATGATATAAAACATAAGACAACAGTAGGTAGTCCATATGGCTACGGTGACAAGGTACATAAACGATTTCGTGGCCATCTTGAGCCAGCTTACGAACGGTTGAAGCGTTATTGATGTGTAGGCCTTGGTACAACTTATTCCATAACCAACCAAGCACTTTCTCTCCACGCTTAATCAGTGAGTAAGAGAAATTAGCGGCAATCTCATCCATGATGTCTTGAGCTTCTTTGCTCGCTTTCTCGACCGAGATGTTCTTTGATTTTGCTTCATCTTCAATTGCCTTCTTGATCGCTTCTGACTTCAGTAGGCGGTTAAAAAGAGCTTGGCGGCTGGGTAGGTTCGGTCCTGATGCTGCTAACTTTTGGCGAGAGAAGTGAATACGCGCCACGCGCGCTAATTTATGCGCGATGGTGCTGTCGGTACCGTGAGAGTTAGCCATGTAACGTAAAGAAACCACAGGGCTAAATCGAACTAGGCAGTCACGGCCTGCCAGTAATACAGCTTTTGACTTCTCTAAGCCATTCATTGCTTGTAGGTAAGGCTTCTGGTTATTCTCTTTACCGGGTTTACGTCCCCACAGCACAGTGGCAGGGATAACTTGAACATCAAGCTCAGAGTCGTCGGCATGCAGTGAAAGCAGCTCCGAGAAAACTTCAATTGAAGAGCTTGGTACATAATCATCGTCTTGCAGTAAAGTTTTGCGAGAAGAGATAAAAACGTAGCGTTGCAGTGATTTACCGTTGATTTCAAGCTTGCTCAACGGATCAGGTAGTCCCAGTTCAAGTGCATGTTTTTGCAATGTAAGCATGTCTACACTTGAGCGAAACGGTAAGGCGTATACAATCGGTTTGCCTAAATCAATGTTCAAATCCTCAACTGGGTTTGAAGGGATTGATGTGCCTTTTACCAATAAGGATAAAGGTAGCTTCATTAATGAACGTGAAAAAGATTGTCCAGAAGACATATAGGTTCACTGCCTCAATAGTTATTTCAATGTGCTTAAGCGTATCGCTATTTCTATGATGAAAGGATAAATCCTATGAGTGAAATAGGGGGAAGCCTAGGCGTAAATTTAATCGATGCAAGAATACCAGAAACTGGTCTAACCTTTTAATGGAAATAGTCATATTGACGTTAAGTTTGTGGAAAATCATTCATCGACTGATTGAGTATAGAGTTAAAAATGACAAAGAAATCAAGTACAGGATTCAAACGTATCATCAAAGCTGCAGGCTTTTCATGGCAGGGCATCACGAGTTCGTTTAAAAACGAAGCTGCATTTCGACAAGAAGTGTTGCTGGCAGCTGTACTCATCCCACTGGCGTTTTACCTAGACGTAAGCCAGGTTGAGC
This sequence comes from Vibrio kanaloae, assembly GCF_024347535.1. Classification (NCBI taxonomy): domain Bacteria; kingdom Pseudomonadati; phylum Pseudomonadota; class Gammaproteobacteria; order Vibrionales; family Vibrionaceae; genus Vibrio; species Vibrio kanaloae. The sequence goes on from NZ_AP025497.1 coordinate 117,536, forward strand.
GAATCTTGATGATCTCTGCCATCGTATTGGTGATGGTTGTCGAGCTAATAAATACTGCGATTGAAGCGGTCGTTGATCGGATTGGCAGTGAACATCATGAGTTATCTGGAATGGCAAAAGATGTCGGTTCGGCAGCGGTTTTTATCTGTTTAATGTTAGCGGGTTACGTCTGGCTAGAGGTATTGTTTTTGTAATTCGCTAAAAATGAACTAAAAACAACCAATTGCTTTGCTTTTGTTCAGTTACTGGATATACTCACAGTCAACTGTATAAAAAGACAGGTGAATCATGAAGCCGTTAACGCCCCGCCAGCAACAAGTCTTTAACCTTATCAAAAGTAAGATCGAAGATTCCGGAATGCCACCGACGCGTGCAGAAATTGCACGTGAATTAGGCTTCCGTTCTGCTAATGCAGCAGAAGAACATTTGAAAGCTCTTGCTCGTAAAGAAGCGATTGAGATTATCCCGGGTGCGTCTCGCGGTATTCGTATTTTGCTTGAAGATGCAGCAAACGAAGAACAAGGTTTACCACTCATCGGTCAGGTTGCCGCTGGTGAGCCTATTTTGGCTCAAGAGCATGTAGAAATGCATTACCAAGTTGACCCTGGCATGTTTAAACCACAAGCTGACTTCTTACTTCGTGTAAATGGCGAAAGTATGAAAGACATCGGTATTATGGATGGTGATTTATTAGCTGTTCATAAAACACAAGATGTACGCGATGGTCAGGTTGTCGTGGCTCGTGTCGATGATGATGTAACGGTAAAACGCTTAGAACGTAAAGGTGCAACGGTTCTGTTACATGCTGAAAATGAAGAGTTTTCTCCAATCCATGTCGATCTAGAATCTCAACACTTATCTATTGAAGGGCTTGCGGTTGGTATCATTCGCAACACCGACTGGATGTAATCAATGCAAATATCTTATTGATATTTATTCTCAATAACTTGTTATTGTAATTGATATTCATTATCATCTTCTTTGTCGAGATACAAGGAAGATGATGATGCCAAATCCAGCCAAACCTCAAATTAAGCCGCTTATTCGTAAGCCGCGCTCCTTTGATCAAAAGGCTTATTCTGATCAAGGGTTTGCACATCAAGAATTTCAAGTTCCGACGAATCTCGTTCAACATCTTTGGTTTCGCAGCCGCGAAAGTCTTGCCGATGATGGTTTGGTTTATGATCCTATCGGAGCGCAAGCCTGTAAGCGTTGCCAATTGGCACCAGAATGTCTTACCGGTGAACTCGACCAACAACAACTCCTTTATGCGACGCTGACTCAACTTTGCGACTCTCAAGTTCAACAGTTCTTATCTCACAATCCAGATGCTTGGATTATTAACGTGGGAGCGGGGCTTGATACGCGTTTCTACCGTTTAGATAATGGCCGCTGTCATTGGGTAGAATTGGATGTCACGGAAAACCTAGTTTGGCGGCAACGCTTGTTCCACAAAAATGAACGATATCGCTTGGAGTGTGGTTCTGTCGATGACCTAACTTGGTTGGATGAACTTAATATTCCAGAACAAGCCTCGGTGATGGTGGTGTGTGAACATGCTCTGCTCGATTGCAATGAACAGCAGGCGGCGAACTTCATTCAGTCTTTGAGCCGCTACTTTACTCATGCACATGCGTGTTTAGTGTTAGCTGGAGATAAAAGCTCAAGTACGTTGGGACAAAAGCTTGGTTCAGGAAAGTATGCTCATGGGTTGTCTTCACCAATAGACAGCGTTCTTAATTGGCTGCCATGGGCACAATGGGTAAAAGCGTTTTCTCCCCTAGACCAACAATGCAATCGTTGGAAATTGTGGCAGCGGCTTCTTTGTAAAATCTCTCAGGTCAAAAAGCGTTTAACGCCACAGTTAGTGCTCGTGAAATGGTAACCCTAGCGGTTCTGTATTTCGAGTAACTGAGCACATAGCCGGTATAAGTAAAATTCCACAACATAGTGAAAGCCCACCCACTAGGTTAAACTATCGCCTCTAATCTAAGAGGTGATCGTGAAGCTATTTAATCCCCAAACTATTTTTCAAACGCTATCCAATCAGGCGATGCACAAAAAAGTGTTGTTGCTCGCGATCCCGATGGTTCTCTCTAATATTACTGTTCCACTGCTGGGCTTAGTCGATGCGGCGGTTATCGGTCACTTAGAGCATTCTTGGTACCTAGGTGGTGTGGCATTAGGTGGCACTATGATCAGCGTGACCTTCTGGTTGCTCGGATTTCTGCGCATGTCGACAACAGGGCTCGCCGCGCAATCTTATGGTGCAAATGATGGCAAACAGCTTGGTTTGGTGTTCGTGCAAGGTGTAACCATGGCCTTGGGGTTTGCTGGTGTCTTTTTGCTTTTACACAGTCTAGTCGCCGATTTAGTTTTCTCATTGAGTAGCGCCAGTGATCAAGTTAAGCACTATGGTCAGCAATATTTTTCAATCCGCGCCTGGAGTGCGCCTGCCGCGCTGACTAACTTTGTGATTCTAGGTTGGCTGCTCGGGACTCAAAATGCCAAAGCGCCCATATGGATGGTGATCATCACCAATATCACCAATATCGTTTTGGATATTGTTTTTGTTATCGGTTTAGGGTGGCAAGTGGAAGGTGCTGCATTGGCATCTGTAATGGCTGATTATGCCGGTCTAACATTTGGCTTGATTTGTGTTTACCGAATCTGGGCGAAGAAACAGTTACCATCGCCATGGGATCTGCTTAAGAAAACCAGCCAAGGTTTAAGTCGCTTCGTAAAACTGAATCGAGATATTTTCCTGCGTTCTCTGTGTCTGCAAGCCACGTTTACTTTCATGACTTTCCAAGGCGCAAGCTTTGGCGATGATGTTGTTGCGGCCAATGCCGTGTTGATGAGTTTCTTGATGATCATCTCTTATGGGATGGATGGCTTTGCCTATGCAATGGAAGCCATGGTGGGTAAAGCGATTGGCGCGAAAGATAAAGATGAGTTAAACCAGTCATTGATTGGTACCTTTTTATGGAGCTTCAATATTTGTTTGGTACTGACCATAGCCTTCGCAATCGCTGGCTCGAGCTTAATCAATATGATTACTACAATCCCAGACGTGAAGAGCCAAGCCGAGGTGTATTTACCGTGGTTAATAGCAATGCCATTGGTGTCTATGTGGTGCTTTTTACTGGATGGGATTTTTGTTGGGGCCACTAAAGGTAAGGATATGCGCAATAGTATGTTTGTTGCGACCTGCAGTTTCTTCGCGATTTTCTACTTAGCATCAGGCTTAGAAAACCATGCACTGTGGCTAGCGATGCTGAGCTTTATGGCAATGCGCGGAATTGGTCTTGGTGTGTTGTTTGTTTCTCAGTGGAAAAAGGGTGAGTTTCTCGCTTAGCTTACTTAGATAGCTCAGTTCAGGGAGCAACAAATAGAGGCTGTACAGGAAAAAGGGTATTTAGAACATCATGATCTAATTACTATTAATGCTTTAATGTTCAATATCTTAAATAAAAACAGCAAGCGCGCTGCTTGCTGTTTTTGTATTTGGCCTATGGGTGGTCAAATACTCCTATTGGTTCTTTGTCTAGAATAAACGGTTAAGCCCGTTGAGTGCTGCAACACGATAAGCTTCCGCCATCGTTGGATAGTTAAAGGTCGTATTCACAAAGTACTCGATGGTATTGGCTTCACCTTTCTGTTCCATAATCGCTTGTCCGATATGGATGATTTCAGCGGCACGCTCACCAAACACGTGGATACCTAAAATCTCTTTGGTTTCGCGATGGAACAGAATCTTCAAGCTACCAATGTCTTTACCCGCAATTTGAGCACGAGCTAGGTGTTTGAATGAAGAACGTCCTACTTCATATGGTACTTTAGCTGCGGTAAGTTCTTGCTCGGTTTTACCAACAGAGCTGATCTCAGGGATGGTGTAGATCCCTGTTGGGATGTCTTCAATCAGGTGGTGTTCTGCTTCACCTTTGACGATCGCTTGTGCGACAAATCGACCTTGGTCGTAAGCAGCACTCGCTAAGCTGGGGTAACCAATCACATCACCTACCGCGTAAACATGGTCAACGCTGGTTTGGTAATTGGTGTTTATGGATACTTGTCCACGAGAATCGGCTTCTAAGCCAACCGCACTAAGGTTCAGTTTATCGGTATTACCTGTTCGACCGTTGGCATACAGTAGGCAATCCGCACGCATTTTCTTGCCAGACTCTAGGTGAATGATAACGCCATCGTCCGTACCTTCAATTTTCTCAAAGGTTTCATCGTTACGAATCACAACACCGCTGTTCCAGAAGTGGTAAGAAAGCGCATCAGACGTTTCATTGTCTAGGAATGAGAGTAGGCGGTCACGAGTATTGATGAGATCGGTTTTTACACCTAAACCGCGGAAGATTGAGGCGTATTCACAGCCAATAACACCAGCGCCATAAATAATGATGTGTTGCGGGTCGTGCTTAAGAGAAAGAATCGAGTCGCTGTCATAGATACGTTCATGCAAGAAATCAACATTATCTGGCTGATAAGGTCGCGAACCCGTTGCGATTACAAACTTGTCAGCACTGTAATGTTCTTCTGTCCCATCGCTTTGCATGACAGAGATAGTGTTGGTATCGATAAAACGTGCAGAACCAAACACTAATGTACATTGGTTGCGATCATAAAAGCCCTGGCGCAGTCGAGTCTGTTTATCGATGACTGATTTAGCATGGCCCAGAATACTGGAGAAGGTAGAGTGGATGCTTTTGTTATTTTGACAAAACAGCGGGTTGCTGTTGAATTCAATAATACGACTTACAGCATGACGCAGTGCTTTGGAAGGAATGGTTCCCCAATGGGTGCAACCACCACCAACGCTGCTCTCTTTCTCAATGATCGCAACATTCAACCCTGCTTTGGTTAATCCCATCGCTGCCCCTTCTCCTCCGGGGCCACTACCAATTACGATTACATCAAAGTGGTTGGAGTGCGGCATAGATATCTTCCTTGTTATATTTAATTAACATTGCTTTAGTGAGATTTTAACTGATTCTGTTCTTGGGTACATGAAAAGGACATCAGAGAGTCGGTGGGATCACGCAGTGTTCTCAAAAAAATAACATTTGGTATGTTGTATGTCTCCAAATCACAGTGTGGAGATTGAAATTTTTTGTTCGAGCGTATTTACTTCGGTACGTGAACAAAGAGGTATGTTGAGTGTCTTATATAACCAGAGTGCCTTATATAAATAAGTGATTCGCGTTATATTGAAGAGAGTATTAGACATGCCTGTTTAGGCTGTAAAAGAAGAATTTGATAAAGTATGAAACCAATGGGCATTCGCGCACAGCAAAAAGAAAAAACTCGTCGTAGCTTAATTGATGCAGCATTTAGCCAACTCAGCGCCGATCGTAGTTTTTCCAACCTAAGCTTGAGAGAAGTTGCTCGTGAGGCTGGAATAGCCCCAACTTCCTTTTATCGTCATTTCAAAGACATGGATGAGCTTGGCTTAACCATGGTTGATGAAGGTGGCTTACTGTTGCGTCAATTAATGCGTCAAGCTCGTCAGCGTATAGTAAAAGAAGGCAGTGTGATTCGCACATCGGTTGAAACCTTTATGGAATTCATTGAAAGCAGTCCAAATGTATTCAGACTGTTATTACGAGAGCGCTCAGGAACTTCATTTGAGTTTCGTGCTGCAGTAGCTCGTGAAATACAGCACTTCTCTGCTGAGTTAACCGAATATTTGATTACGACTGGCATGACAAGAGATGAAGCTTTTACTCAAGCTGAAGCCTCCGTCATATTGGTTTTTAACTCAGGGGCAGAAGCACTAGATTTAGATCGACGTCAGCGAGATGAATTGGCTGATCGCTTGATCATGCAATTGCGAATGATGGCCAAAGGGGCTTTTTGGTATCGTAAAGAACGTGAACGTAACCGATTAAAAGGCGGGATTGAATAATGTCGAATGAAAATAATACTGTAAACCGTGGCTCTGAAAGAAAAACACTCGTACTAGCTGTTGTTGCCGGTGTGTGTGGTGATGCGCTGTTATCTTGGGTCACAATGAGCGAAGTGGGCTTCTCTATTTTCCCGCTTATTGCTTTAGTGTTGACTGTACAAGCACTTTACCAGGAGTATCTAACTAACCCAGTCTCTGAAGATATTCCATTGGTAGGTTTAGCTTGCTTCTTTGTTGGTGCATTTGGCCACTCGGCTTTTGTCAAAGCACAACATCCTGATGCGGGCTCAAACTTCTTTGCGATTATTGTTGCGATGTTGCTATTAGCTTGGGTAGGAAAAAAGCTCGGTTTTATCGGCAAAGCAATTTAAGCTGAATACCCTCAGCACTTCGCTTGGTAAATAGTGAAAGAAAGGCTTGGCTTTATCGTCAGGCCTTTTTTGTAGCTGGTGGTTAAGTCTTGCGGCACCGAGTTTGGTTTGTATTTAAGCCCCTCATTCCCGCTTCGACCAACTCTCGGGGGCTTTCGATACGCCTGCGATACGTGATACATCTGAAATTGTTGCCATTGGTACTTCCTAAATACTTATAACCAAGTGTGACATAAAGAGTCTTAACAGTAACGGTTAACCGTTTTGAAAAGAACAATGTAGAACTAGAAGCCCACTTGAAAGGAAAGGCTTTATTTACAATTAGATATCACGATTTAGCCCAGTAGTTTACTTATCCATTGTGATTTTTTTATACGTAATGTTACCTATACTAGGGGAGTGTGCGTGTTACAGGAGAAGCTGCATGATAGAGATAAAGGCCATTGACCATATTGTATTACGGACTTCAAACCGTGAGGCGATGCTCTATTTTTACCAGCAGGTGCTGGGTTGTCTTATTGAAAGGGAATTGCCAGACTTAGGGTTGACGCAATTAAGGGCGGGGGAGTCAATCATTGACTTAGTCGTCGTCGATAGTGAGCTAGGAAAACTTGGCGGCAAGGCGCCGCAACAAGACGGGAGAAACCTCGACCATTTTTGTCTGCAAATAAAGGCTTTTGATGAGCTAGAGTTGACCAATTATCTGCACAAACACGATATTAAAGTTAGCGAGTTTGCAGAGCGCTATGGTGCTCAAGGTTTTGGTTATTCTGCCTATATAGAAGATCCAGAAGGCAATGTGGTGGAGCTCAAACCACGGACTTGAAATTGGCAGTATAGCGATATCAAAAAAAAGCGCTCATCACGAGCGCTTAGAGGTTTGAATCATGATTTACGCTTTGCGTTCCAACATCACGCCCGCTTCCATATGGTGGGTGTAAGGGAACTGGTCAAACAGAGCAAAACGAGTGATGTCGTGTGTTTCGCTTAAAATGTCTAAGTTATCTTTCAGTGTCTCGGGATTACAAGAGATGTACATGATTCGTTCATACCCTTGAACCATCTTACAAGTATCAACATCCATACCTGAACGCGGTGGATCAACAAAGATAGTGTTGCAGTTGTAGCTCTTCAGATCGATGTTCGCTTGTTGTAGGCGGCGGAATTCACGCTTACCTTCCATTGCTACGGTAAAATCTTCCGCAGACATACGAATGATCTGAACATTATCAATCTTGTTCGCCGCAATGTTGTATTGAGCAGATTCCACAGATGGCTTCGCTAGCTCTGTTGCAAGTACACGCTCAAAGTTTTGTGCCAGAGCTAATGAGAAGTTACCGTTACCACAGTAAAGCTCAAGCAAGTCGCCTTTGCTGTCTTGAGTACAGTCGACAGCCCATTCCAACATTTTCTCTGCTACTTTGCCGTTTGGTTGAGTAAAGCTGTTCTCTACTTGCTGGTATATATAGCTATCACCATTCACATCTAGCTTTTCAATGACGTAGTCGCGATCCAGTACGATTTTCATCTTACGCGCACGGCCAATCAGGTTTAGGTTAAAGCCTTCATCATTTAATTGCTGCTTAAGCGCTTTAGCATCTTGAATCCACTGTTCACCTAATTGACGGTGGTAAAGCAGTGACACCAAAATCTCACCGCTTAACGTAGAAAGGAAGTCTACTTGGAATAGCTTGTGGCGTAGAGAGTGGTTGCTCTTCATTGCATCCGTTAATAGAGGCATTAGATCGTTGATAAGACGACTAGCCGCAGGAAACTGGTCTACGCGGTATTTTTCTTTGGTTTCTTGATTGAACATGACGTAATACATATCGTCACCTTCATGCCACACGCGGAATTCAGCACGCATGCGGTAGTGTTGTTCTGGAGATTCATACACTTCCAGCTCAGGCACATCATATTGTGAGAACATTTCAGTAAGACGTTCAGTCTTTTCTGCGAGCTGTTCTTGGTAGCGTTGCGGGTTTACATCTAAATTCGCCATTGTTATGCCTTTTGCTGTCGTGCTTTTAAATCAAGAGCGCAGATTTTATTCAATCACAGGCGCTTGTCCAGTGTTGAGAGCTATTCAATATAAAATCGACCTTGAAAACTATAGCTTATAACTATCTTAGACTAGACAAATGATTCATAGGTTAATACTATCTCCGGCAAGCTGGTGCCATTTGGATGTATAGATGGCTGAAGAGGGAATCTGGTGTGAATCCAGAACTGACGCGCAGCGGTAAAAGAGAACGAATATTCATAAGACACTGCAAATAGCTTTTTGTGGGAAGTCGAATATTAGGTAACCATAAGGTTGTGCTCTTGAGTCCGAATACCTGCCAGCGGCTAAGCCACACAATGTGGTTTGGTAGGACTTTACGCGATTTAGGATCACAACATGAACAAATCCCTTTTAGCGGTTGCTGTAGCATCGCTGCTTTCACCTATCTCCCCGTTACACGCCCAAGAAGCCTCTGCCGATGAAACCATGGTGGTTACGGCTAACCGTTTTGAGCAACCTCTAAGTGATGTTATTGCTTCTACTACCGTTATTTCAAAACAAGAAATAGAAGAAACCCAAGCTAAATCTTTAGTGGATGTTTTGAAACGAGTACCTGGTGTTGAAGTTTCTCAAAATGGCGGACGTGGACACAGTGCCTCTGTTTTCATGCGCGGATATAATAGCGATCAAGTATTGTTTCTTGTCGATGGTGTTCGTATTGACTCTGCTGCGGGCGGTATTAGCTTCAATCACATCCCTGTAGGTATTATTGAGAGAGTAGAAGTGATTCGTGGCTCTGGTGGTGCTTTATATGGATCAGATGCGATAGCGGGTGTGATTAACGTTATTACTGAGTCTGCTCATTCGACTGAATCGACAATGATAGCGGTTGGAGCTGGCAGTGATGCTCAAAAGGAAGCTAATTTCTCAACGACTCGAAAATTGTCGAACGGAGGAACATTGAAACTCGCTGGCGGTTTTGATGAGACTCAAGGTTACGATATTAAGGACCCGGCTACTGGTCTTAATTATGGCTATGAGAGCCAAAATCTTTTTGCGTCATACTCACAGCCGATCAATGAGGCCTTTACTGGCACAGCATCTGTACGTTGGTTTGATAGTCTAACTGAGTATGACTCGGGTGGTAAGAACTACGGCTACTCTGAGAACTTGAGCGTGACAGCCGCTGTTGATTATAAAGGTGATAACTTAAGTTCTACCTTTAGAGCTAATCAGCAGGCAATCGAAAACCTAGACTATTCACAAGCTCAAGGTAAAGACAATGCTGGTACAAAGAAGAAAATAGATCTGACGAACCTGCAGTTCTTAAATCAGTATTACTTTAATGAGAACGTATCTATTGGTGCTGGTGCCGACTGGCGTAGAGAAAAACTTGATGATGATGCTCTGTCATATGGCTTTCCAGATGCACTAGCAGGAGAATCTCGTGATACGACGGGCGTCTACGCTTCTACTGAGCTTCGATTTGGTGATGTTCAAATTGTAGGTAGTGTGCGTAATGATAAACACGACACATACGACAACCACACCACATGGTCTTTAGGTACTCGCTATTACTTAACGGAAAAACACTCGTTAAGAGCTGCAGCGGGTACATCATTTAAAGCTCCGAGCTATTCTGATCTGACAACAAACTCAGACCTGAAGCCTGAAGAAGCCGAAAATCGAGAAATTGGATATACCGGTGAATTCGATTTATTCAAGCTGGATGTGACTGCATACGATAATGAAGTCGATAACTTAATCATTTGGTATGAAGGTAGCCCATTTTGGTATCCTCAAAACGTAGATGCAAAACTTAAAGGTTTAGAAATTACAGGTAATTTTGACACGTGGTTTATCCATCACACGGTTGTTGCTGAATTTAAAGATCATAAAGACTCTGCGGGTAATAAACTAGCGAAGCGTGCTGATAGAAACTATAAGTGGTTGATGGATACTTCATATGAAGATTTTGATATGAACCTCACTTATACATACACGGGTGATAGAGCGGGTAATCCAAAAGAAACAACAGATCCAGATAATATTTTGCCATCAGTGAGTTTGTGGGATGTTTCTGTAGGGTATTGGATTTCTCCTGAGTTAGTGGTTCGTGGCCGAGTTGATAACTTAACTAATGAGAAATACCAAACAACGCTAGGATATAACGCTCCTGAACGCAGATACTTTGCTAATCTAGCTTACCAATTTTAATTTACATCTAAACCGCCTTCGGGCGGTTTTTTCTTATTGGGTATATCAATGAAAAAGAAAGTCGTCATAAGTTGGTCGTCAGGTAAAGACTCGACATTAACGCTAGAGCGTCTACTTGAAAGCACCGAATATGAAGTTGTCGCTCTCTATACGACGTATGTGGGAGATGAAGTTCCTTTCCAAGTGACTCCGATCGAAGTTGTTGCCATGCAGGCGCAATTAATCGGTTTGCCACTCATCACCATAGAGCTTCCGGAAGTGTTCCCAAGCAATGAGATTTACCAAAGTACGATTGTCTCAGCATTGAAAGGGTCTGGCTTATCAATCGACGCGGTCGCATTTGGAGATATGTTCTGTAATGGTATTGCCGATTATCGAAAAAGCTATATAGAACCAGTTGGTTGGGAGTGTGTATTTCCCCTAATGGGAGAGAGCAGTCAGGCACTTGCGAGTGAAATAATAGACAGAGGAATCGAAACCTTTCTCGTCACGGTTGATAGTGAGTCATTAGATGCTGGCTATTGTGGGCAACAATACACGCCTGAACTAATAGACAGTTTGCCAAGTCACGTTGACCCCTGTGGTGAAGATGGCGAGTTCCATACCTTAGTAACGTCAGCGCCATGCTTTAAAGGAAAGCTTAAGATAGAGCTAGAAAATGTAGAGCAGGGTGAGCGCTTTGTGCATCAACGCTACCGAGCTTGCATTATGTAGAGTGATGATTGGCGAAAACTAAGTGAAGGGGTATCATTGCTGCGGAACTTATTACAGGTAATGGTTGTGTCGGAAAGCATACAAAAAAACATATTGGTCTTTGATTCTGGAGTTGGCGGTCTGTCTGTATATAAAGAGATAAGCCAGTTACTACCCAATCACAACTATATCTATGTATTCGATAACGAGGCTTACCCATACGGCGAGCTTGATCAACAAGTACTTATTAGCAGAGTTCAAAGTATCGTTACCAGTTTTGTGGCTAGCCACGCGATTGATATTGTGGTGATAGCTTGTAATACAGCAAGTACGATTGTATTACCTACACTTCGTGCTAGTAACCTAATCCCTATTGTTGGGGTTGTTCCGGCAATCAAGCCAGCCTCGTTACTTGCTAATAAAGCGGTTGGCCTTATTGCGACTCCCGCGACGATTACTCGTGAATACACACACGAGCTCATCAACAACTTCTCGAGTAATAAAAGAGTAGAGCTATTGGGTTCTACTCGGCTGGTGGATATGGCCGAAGATAAACTCAGAGGTGAGGAGATTAGCCTTGAAGAGTTACAGCAGATCCTTCAACCGATGATCAATACCATTGATGTGGCTGTATTAGGGTGTACCCATTTCCCACTGATCAAATCAGAGATTCAACAAGTACTAGGTGAAAGTGTAGTGCTGATAGATTCTGGTAAAGCGATAGCTAAACGGGTTCAAGATTTGTTGGGTTTGGAAAGCATTAATAAAGAAGGGGGAGTGCGTGAGGTTTTTTGTAGTGCACTTCCTAAAAAAGAAAGTGCACTAAATAGTATGTTAAAGCAGTTAGGGTTTAGCTCAGTTCAGATTCGTCCGCTTCAGGATGTTTAGGATCATTTGCAACGCGTACTTTTAAAGTTCGTTGCATGTAATCTTTATCGTTAAGTGCAGAGATTGCATGATTCACATCATTACTTGCCATAACAACAAATCCAAAGCCTCTTCTTTTACCAGTACGTTTGTCTTTCATTAAACGTACTGCAAATACTTCACCATGCTCAGAGAATAATTCACGTACATGTGATTCGTTCGCTTTGTATGGAAGGTTACCTACATAAAGTGTTTTGGTTGAAGCCTTAGGTTCTGAATCTGATTTTGAGTCGGTGCTTGAAAAGTTAACAACAAAAGCGGAAGCCAAGACACCAAGGATAAAGGTAATTGCAGGCGATATATCTACCTGAGAGAAAATAATGCCACCTAGAACAGCTAGTGCGACAATTAACAACATCGATTTTTTTGAGTTCATATCGGAATACTACATATTAATAAACGAAATAGACACATCTACTCTTAACAAAATAGATACATGAATCTTACGTTCATGGCTTCCATTTTTCCAATGTATTGCTGTGATACGTCTCAAATGTTTAGTTTTTATTCGAAAAATGCGGATCTGGTGGCTTTTTAGGCGAACAAAACTTTTATTTAAAAAAGCCCTTGTGCTCTATGTCGATCTCTCTATAATGCCGCCTCACCGACACGGAGTGAGACGAAAGTCACACAGTGAAATCGGTAGAGAAAGAAGAGTTTAAAATAACCCTTGACTCTCTAAGTGGTGCAGGTATAGTACGCACCCCTAGCGATTGAGATGTAAATCACAAAACGCTAGCGCTCTTTAACAATTTAAACCTATCAATCTGTGTGGGCACTCGTTGATGAATATCAAAACGTTATTGGTTCTTTTTCGAAAGAGCGTAATAGCAGTTACTTCGGTAACACAATGATTTCAATGAACTGAGTGACCAATACGTTTAACTACTTGTAGTTATTCGGCACAGTCAATTCATTACCATTCTGTTGGAATGGTAATAGCTTTAGAATTACATGTTCATTTTCGAATGAATATTAGTTTTGAAGTCAGTATTCGTTGAGTCACAAAATCTTAAATTGAAGAGTTTGATCATGGCTCAGATTGAACGCTGGCGGCAGGCCTAACACATGCAAGTCGAGCGGAAACGACACTAACAATCCTTCGGGTGCGTTAATGGGCGTCGAGCGGCGGACGGGTGAGTAATGCCTAGGAAATTGCCTTGATGTGGGGGATAACCATTGGAAACGATGGCTAATACCGCATGATGCCTACGGGCCAAAGAGGGGGACCTTCGGGCCTCTCGCGTCAAGATATGCCTAGGTGGGATTAGCTAGTTGGTGAGGTAATGGCTCACCAAGGCGACGATCCCTAGCTGGTCTGAGAGGATGATCAGCCACACTGGAACTGAGACACGGTCCAGACTCCTACGGGAGGCAGCAGTGGGGAATATTGCACAATGGGCGCAAGCCTGATGCAGCCATGCCGCGTGTATGAAGAAGGCCTTCGGGTTGTAAAGTACTTTCAGTTGTGAGGAAGGGGGTGTTGTTAATAGCAACATCTCTTGACGTTAGCAACAGAAGAAGCACCGGCTAACTCCGTGCCAGCAGCCGCGGTAATACGGAGGGTGCGAGCGTTAATCGGAATTACTGGGCGTAAAGCGCATGCAGGTGGTTCATTAAGTCAGATGTGAAAGCCCGGGGCTCAACCTCGGAACTGCATTTGAAACTGGTGAACTAGAGTACTGTAGAGGGGGGTAGAATTTCAGGTGTAGCGGTGAAATGCGTAGAGATCTGAAGGAATACCAGTGGCGAAGGCGGCCCCCTGGACAGATACTGACACTCAGATGCGAAAGCGTGGGGAGCAAACAGGATTAGATACCCTGGTAGTCCACGCCGTAAACGATGTCTACTTGGAGGTTGTGGCCTTGAGCCGTGGCTTTCGGAGCTAACGCGTTAAGTAGACCGCCTGGGGAGTACGGTCGCAAGATTAAAACTCAAATGAATTGACGGGGGCCCGCACAAGCGGTGGAGCATGTGGTTTAATTCGATGCAACGCGAAGAACCTTACCTACTCTTGACATCCAGAGAATCCAGCGGAGACGCAGGAGTGCCTTCGGGAGCTCTGAGACAGGTGCTGCATGGCTGTCGTCAGCTCGTGTTGTGAAATGTTGGGTTAAGTCCCGCAACGAGCGCAACCCTTATCCTTGTTTGCCAGCGAGTCATGTCGGGAACTCCAGGGAGACTGCCGGTGATAAACCGGAGGAAGGTGGGGACGACGTCAAGTCATCATGGCCCTTACGAGTAGGGCTACACACGTGCTACAATGGCGCATACAGAGGGCAGCGAGCCAGCGATGGTAAGCGAATCCCAAAAAGTGCGTCGTAGTCCGGATTGGAGTCTGCAACTCGACTCCATGAAGTCGGAATCGCTAGTAATCGTGAATCAGAATGTCACGGTGAATACGTTCCCGGGCCTTGTACACACCGCCCGTCACACCATGGGAGTGGGCTGCAAAAGAAGTAGGTAGTCTAACCTTCGGGAGGACGCTTACCACTTTGTGGTTCATGACTGGGGTGAAGTCGTAACAAGGTAGCCCTAGGGGAACCTGGGGCTGGATCACCTCCTTATACGAAGATATTGACGATGAGTGTCCACACAGATTGATGGTTTAGATTTAGTTAAAGCCAGAGCTTTAATTAATAACGTAAGTTATTGATTAAAGCTTTTTGCTTTATGCTCTTTAACAATTTGGAAAGCTGACTGATTGATTACTTACGAGTAATTCAATCAAATTTAAAAGTTCTCAATGTTTATCTGCTCTTAGTTAATAAGAACGGTATAAACACAACAAACACATTCAAGTGTCTTGTATTCGAATGATCAGAAATGATTGTTCATTTTTTGATTCTACTTTTTATTAAAAAGTGGAAACAAAAAGTAAATTGAGTCCGGCAAACAGTCATTGAGAATTAACCCTTCTTGATGACAACCAAAAACCTTGGTTAGTTGCCATACGCTTATTTGTCTTTACTTTTTAAAGTGAAAGCAAATAGAAACCCTTTCGGGTTGTATGGTTAAGTGACTAAGCGTACACGGTGGATGCCTTGGCAGTCAGAGGCGATGAAAGACGTAATAACTTGCGATAAGCCCAGATTAGGTAGTAATAACCTTTTGAGTCTGGGATTTCTGAATGGGGAAACCCACGTGCACAAGCACGTATCCTGTTGTGAATACATAGCAGCAGGAGGCAAACCGGGGGAACTGAAACATCTAAGTACCCCGAGGAAGAGAAATCAACCGAGATTCCGAAAGTAGCGGCGAGCGAAATTGGATTAGCCCTTAAGCTTTTAATGATGCAGGTGAAGCCTCTGGAAAGTGGCGCAGTAAAGGGTGATAGCCCCGTAACCGACACATCATCATCAGTGAAATCGAGTAAGGCGGGACACGTGATATCCTGTCTGAATATGGGGGGACCATCCTCCAAGGCTAAATACTACTGACTGACCGATAGTGAACCAGTACCGTGAGGGAAAGGCGAAAAGAACCCCTGTGAGGGGAGTGAAATAGAACCTGAAACCGTGTACGTACAAGCAGTAGGAGCACCTTCGTGGTGTGACTGCGTACCTTTTGTATAATGGGTCAGCGACTTAATTTTAGTAGCAAGGTTAACCGTTTAGGGGAGCCGTAGGGAAACCGAGTCTTAACTGGGCGTACAGTTGCTAGGATTAGACCCGAAACCAGGTGATCTAGCCATGGGCAGGTTGAAGGTTGAGTAACATCAACTGGAGGACCGAACCGACTAATGTTGAAAAATTAGCGGATGACTTGTGGCTAGGGGTGAAAGGCCAATCAAACCTGGAGATAGCTGGTTCTCCCCGAAAGCTATTTAGGTAGCGCCTCGGACGAATACTACTGGGGGTAGAGCACTGTTAAGGCTAGGGGGTCATCCCGACTTACCAACCCTTTGCAAACTCCGAATACCAGTAAGTACTATCCGGGAGACACACGGCGGGTGCTAACGTCCGTCGTGGAGAGGGAAACAACCCAGACCGCCAGCTAAGGTCCCAAAGTATAGCTAAGTGGGAAACGATGTGGGAAGGCTCAGACAGCCAGGATGTTGGCTTAGAAGCAGCCATCATTTAAAGAAAGCGTAATAGCTCACTGGTCGAGTCGGCCTGCGCGGAAGATGTAACGGGGCTAAGCTATACACCGAAGCTGCGGCTACGTACCTTAGGGTATGTGGGGTAGGGGAGCGTTCTGTAAGCCGTTGAAGGTGGTCTGTAAGGGCTGCTGGAGGTATCAGAAGTGCGAATGCTGACATGAGTAACGATAAAGGGAGTGAAAAACTCCCTCGCCGGAAGACCAAGGGTTCCTGTCCAACGTTAATCGGGGCAGGGTAAGTCGACTCCTAAGGCGAGGCCGAAAGGCGTAGTCGATGGGAAACGGGTTAATATTCCCGTACTTCTTACAATTGCGATGGGGGGACGGAGAAGGCTAGGTGGGCCTGGCGACGGTTGTCCAGGTTCAAGTATGTAGGCGGAAAGTTTAGGTAAATCCGGACTTTCTTAACGCTGAGATACGATGTCGAGCACCTACGGGTGTGAAGTCATTGATGCCATGCTTCCAGGAAAAGCCTCTAAGCTTCAGATTGTAAGGAATCGTACCCCAAACCGACACAGGTGGTCGGGTAGAGAATACCAAGGCGCTTGAGAGAACTCGGGTGAAGGAACTAGGCAAAATGGTACCGTAACTTCGGGAGAAGGTACGCTCTTATCAGTGAAGTCCCTTGCGGATGGAGCAGACGAGAGTCGCAGATACCAGGTGGCTGCAACTGTTTATTAAAAACACAGCACTGTGCAAAATCGTAAGATGACGTATACGGTGTGACGCCTGCCCGGTGCCGGAAGGTTAATTGATGGGGTTAGACTTCGGTCGAAGCTCTTGATCGAAGCCCCGGTAAACGGCGGCCGTAACTATAACGGTCCTAAGGTAGCGAAATTCCTTGTCGGGTAAGTTCCGACCTGCACGAATGGCGTAATGATGGCCACGCTGTCTCCACCCGAGACTCAGTGAAATTGAAATCGCTGTGAAGATGCAGTGTACCCGCGGCTAGACGGAAAGACCCCGTGAACCTTTACTACAGCTTGGCACTGAACATTGAACCTACATGTGTAGGATAGGTGGGAGACTATGAAATTGCGTCGCTAGATGTGATGGAGTCGTCCTTGAAATACCACCCTTGTAGTTTTGATGTTCTAACGTTGGTCCCTGAATCGGGATTACGGACAGTGCCTGGTGGGTAGTTTGACTGGGGCGGTCTCCTCCCAAAGAGTAACGGAGGAGCACGAAGGTGGGCTAAACACGGTTGGACATCGTGTGGTTAGTGCAATGGCATAAGCCCGCTTGACTGCGAGAATGACAATTCGAGCAGGTGCGAAAGCAGGTCATAGTGATCCGGTGGTTCTGAATGGAAGGGCCATCGCTCAACGGATAAAAGGTACTCCGGGGATAACAGGCTGATACCGCCCAAGAGTTCATATCGACGGCGGTGTTTGGCACCTCGATGTCGGCTCATCACATCCTGGGGCTGAAGTCGGTCCCAAGGGTATGGCTGTTCGCCATTTAAAGTGGTACGCGAGCTGGGTTTAGAACGTCGTGAGACAGTTCGGTCCCTATCTGCCGTGGGCGTTGGAAAATTGAAAGGGGCTGCTCCTAGTACGAGAGGACCGGAGTGGACGAACCTCTGGTGTTCGGGTTGTCATGCCAATGGCATTGCCCGGTAGCTACGTTCGGAATCGATAAGCGCTGAAAGCATCTAAGCGCGAAGCGAGCCTTGAGATGAGTTTTCCCTGGCACTATAAGTGTCCTAAAGGGTTGTCGTAGACTACGACGTTGATAGGCAGGGTGTGTAAGTGCTGCGAGGCATTGAGCTAACCTGTACTAATTGCCCGTGAGGCTTAACCATACAACACCCAAGGGGTTTTGTGGACTCAAAGAAACAGACCTTGAATGCGTTTGAAGAGACTTTTATTGCTCTATTGAATAGAGAAACAGCTTTCCGAATTATTAATTGTCGCAGAGGCGTCAATTAAACAGAATTTGCTTGGCGACCATAGCATTGTGGACCCACCTGACTCCATGCCGAACTCAGTAGTGAAACACAATAGCGCCGATGGTAGTGTGGGGCTTCCCCATGTGAGAGTAGGACATCGCCAGGCTTTCATTTCGACTTTGTTTATTTAATAGACAAGTCACCATAGAGTTCTAAGTTTTCTTAGTATTTTATGTTGACTTTCAAAGTGGAAAGCGTATTATACGCGTCCTGCTTGAGTGCTAAGGCACTGAAAGCGTTCTCTTTTTAGAGAACACGCTCTTTAACAATTTAAACCTATCAATCTGTGTGGGCACTCGTTGATGAATATCAAAACGTTATTGGTTCTTTTTCGAAAGAGCGTAATAGCAGTTACTTCGGTAACACAATGATTTCAATGAACTGAGTGACCAATACGAATAACTTCGGTTATTTGGCACAGTCAATTCATTACCATTCTGTTGGAATGGTAATAGCTTTAGAATTACATGTTCATTTTCGAATGAATATTAGTTTTGAAGTCAGTATTCGTTGAGTCACAAAATCTTAAATTGAAGAGTTTGATCATGGCTCAGATTGAACGCTGGCGGCAGGCCTAACACATGCAAGTCGAGCGGAAACGACACTAACAATCCTTCGGGTGCGTTAATGGGCGTCGAGCGGCGGACGGGTGAGTAATGCCTAGGAAATTGCCTTGATGTGGGGGATAACCATTGGAAACGATGGCTAATACCGCATGATGCCTACGGGCCAAAGAGGGGGACCTTCGGGCCTCTCGCGTCAAGATATGCCTAGGTGGGATTAGCTAGTTGGTGAGGTAATGGCTCACCAAGGCGACGATCCCTAGCTGGTCTGAGAGGATGATCAGCCACACTGGAACTGAGACACGGTCCAGACTCCTACGGGAGGCAGCAGTGGGGAATATTGCACAATGGGCGCAAGCCTGATGCAGCCATGCCGCGTGTATGAAGAAGGCCTTCGGGTTGTAAAGTACTTTCAGTTGTGAGGAAGGGGGTGTTGTTAATAGCAACATCTCTTGACGTTAGCAACAGAAGAAGCACCGGCTAACTCCGTGCCAGCAGCCGCGGTAATACGGAGGGTGCGAGCGTTAATCGGAATTACTGGGCGTAAAGCGCATGCAGGTGGTTCATTAAGTCAGATGTGAAAGCCCGGGGCTCAACCTCGGAACTGCATTTGAAACTGGTGAACTAGAGTACTGTAGAGGGGGGTAGAATTTCAGGTGTAGCGGTGAAATGCGTAGAGATCTGAAGGAATACCAGTGGCGAAGGCGGCCCCCTGGACAGATACTGACACTCAGATGCGAAAGCGTGGGGAGCAAACAGGATTAGATACCCTGGTAGTCCACGCCGTAAACGATGTCTACTTGGAGGTTGTGGCCTTGAGCCGTGGCTTTCGGAGCTAACGCGTTAAGTAGACCGCCTGGGGAGTACGGTCGCAAGATTAAAACTCAAATGAATTGACGGGGGCCCGCACAAGCGGTGGAGCATGTGGTTTAATTCGATGCAACGCGAAGAACCTTACCTACTCTTGACATCCAGAGAATCCAGCGGAGACGCAGGAGTGCCTTCGGGAGCTCTGAGACAGGTGCTGCATGGCTGTCGTCAGCTCGTGTTGTGAAATGTTGGGTTAAGTCCCGCAACGAGCGCAACCCTTATCCTTGTTTGCCAGCGAGTCATGTCGGGAACTCCAGGGAGACTGCCGGTGATAAACCGGAGGAAGGTGGGGACGACGTCAAGTCATCATGGCCCTTACGAGTAGGGCTACACACGTGCTACAATGGCGCATACAGAGGGCAGCGAGCCAGCGATGGTAAGCGAATCCCAAAAAGTGCGTCGTAGTCCGGATTGGAGTCTGCAACTCGACTCCATGAAGTCGGAATCGCTAGTAATCGTGAATCAGAATGTCACGGTGAATACGTTCCCGGGCCTTGTACACACCGCCCGTCACACCATGGGAGTGGGCTGCAAAAGAAGTAGGTAGTCTAACCTTCGGGAGGACGCTTACCACTTTGTGGTTCATGACTGGGGTGAAGTCGTAACAAGGTAGCCCTAGGGGAACCTGGGGCTGGATCACCTCCTTATACGAAGATATTGACGATGAGTGTCCACACAGATTGATTAGGTTTAGAAAAGTTAAGAGTAAGGAATACTTTTCCAGATGGGGCTATAGCTCAGCTGGGAGAGCGCCTCGCTGGCAGCGAGGAGGTCTGCGGTTCGATCCCGCATAGCTCCACCATCTTTAAGTGTTCTTCCTTAAGAATCTTTAAAAATGGTTACTTCGTTATGAAGTGATTTGCTCTTTAACAATTTGGAAAGCTGACTGATTACTTAATTGGTTTTCACTTTAAAAAGTAAAATCAAACAGCTCAAGGCTGTGATTAAGTTAATCAAATTTAAAAGTTCTCAATGTTTATCTTTATTGATAAACACAACAAACACATTCAAGTGTCTTGTATTCGAATGATCAGAAATGATTGTTCATTTTTTGATTCTACTTTTTATTAAAAAGTGGAAACAAAAAGTAAATTGAGTCCGGCAAACAGTCATTGAGAATTAACCCTTCTTGATGACAACCAAAAACCTTGGTTAGTTGCCATACGCTTATTTGTCTTCACTTTTTAAAGTGAAAGCAAATAGAAACCCTTTCGGGTTGTATGGTTAAGTGACTAAGCGTACACGGTGGATGCCTTGGCAGTCAGAGGCGATGAAAGACGTAATAACTTGCGATAAGCCCAGATTAGGTAGTAATAACCTTTTGAGTCTGGGATTTCTGAATGGGGAAACCCACGTGCACAAGCACGTATCCTGTTGTGAATACATAGCAGCAGGAGGCAAACCGGGGGAACTGAAACATCTAAGTACCCCGAGGAAGAGAAATCAACCGAGATTCCGAAAGTAGCGGCGAGCGAAATTGGATTAGCCCTTAAGCTTTTAATGATGCAGGTGAAGCCTCTGGAAAGTGGCGCAGTAAAGGGTGATAGCCCCGTAACCGACACATCATCATCAGTGAAATCGAGTAAGGCGGGACACGTGATATCCTGTCTGAATATGGGGGGACCATCCTCCAAGGCTAAATACTACTGACTGACCGATAGTGAACCAGTACCGTGAGGGAAAGGCGAAAAGAACCCCTGTGAGGGGAGTGAAATAGAACCTGAAACCGTGTACGTACAAGCAGTAGGAGCACCTTCGTGGTGTGACTGCGTACCTTTTGTATAATGGGTCAGCGACTTAATTTTAGTAGCAAGGTTAACCGTTTAGGGGAGCCGTAGGGAAACCGAGTCTTAACTGGGCGTACAGTTGCTAGGATTAGACCCGAAACCAGGTGATCTAGCCATGGGCAGGTTGAAGGTTGAGTAACATCAACTGGAGGACCGAACCGACTAATGTTGAAAAATTAGCGGATGACTTGTGGCTAGGGGTGAAAGGCCAATCAAACCTGGAGATAGCTGGTTCTCCCCGAAAGCTATTTAGGTAGCGCCTCGGACGAATACTACTGGGGGTAGAGCACTGTTAAGGCTAGGGGGTCATCCCGACTTACCAACCCTTTGCAAACTCCGAATACCAGTAAGTACTATCCGGGAGACACACGGCGGGTGCTAACGTCCGTCGTGGAGAGGGAAACAACCCAGACCGCCAGCTAAGGTCCCAAAGTATAGCTAAGTGGGAAACGATGTGGGAAGGCTCAGACAGCCAGGATGTTGGCTTAGAAGCAGCCATCATTTAAAGAAAGCGTAATAGCTCACTGGTCGAGTCGGCCTGCGCGGAAGATGTAACGGGGCTAAGCTATACACCGAAGCTGCGGCTACGTACCTTAGGGTATGTGGGGTAGGGGAGCGTTCTGTAAGCCGTTGAAGGTGGTCTGTAAGGGCTGCTGGAGGTATCAGAAGTGCGAATGCTGACATGAGTAACGATAAAGGGAGTGAAAAACTCCCTCGCCGGAAGACCAAGGGTTCCTGTCCAACGTTAATCGGGGCAGGGTAAGTCGACTCCTAAGGCGAGGCCGAAAGGCGTAGTCGATGGGAAACGGGTTAATATTCCCGTACTTCTTACAATTGCGATGGGGGGACGGAGAAGGCTAGGTGGGCCTGGCGACGGTTGTCCAGGTTCAAGTATGTAGGCGGAAAGTTTAGGTAAATCCGGACTTTCTTAACGCTGAGATACGATGTCGAGCACCTACGGGTGTGAAGTCATTGATGCCATGCTTCCAGGAAAAGCCTCTAAGCTTCAGATTGTAAGGAATCGTACCCCAAACCGACACAGGTGGTCGGGTAGAGAATACCAAGGCGCTTGAGAGAACTCGGGTGAAGGAACTAGGCAAAATGGTACCGTAACTTCGGGAGAAGGTACGCTCTTATCAGTGAAGTCCCTTGCGGATGGAGCAGACGAGAGTCGCAGATACCAGGTGGCTGCAACTGTTTATTAAAAACACAGCACTGTGCAAAATCGTAAGATGACGTATACGGTGTGACGCCTGCCCGGTGCCGGAAGGTTAATTGATGGGGTTAGACTTCGGTCGAAGCTCTTGATCGAAGCCCCGGTAAACGGCGGCCGTAACTATAACGGTCCTAAGGTAGCGAAATTCCTTGTCGGGTAAGTTCCGACCTGCACGAATGGCGTAATGATGGCCACGCTGTCTCCACCCGAGACTCAGTGAAATTGAAATCGCTGTGAAGATGCAGTGTACCCGCGGCTAGACGGAAAGACCCCGTGAACCTTTACTACAGCTTGGCACTGAACATTGAACCTACATGTGTAGGATAGGTGGGAGACTATGAAATTGCGTCGCTAGATGTGATGGAGTCGTCCTTGAAATACCACCCTTGTAGTTTTGATGTTCTAACGTTGGTCCCTGAATCGGGATTACGGACAGTGCCTGGTGGGTAGTTTGACTGGGGCGGTCTCCTCCCAAAGAGTAACGGAGGAGCACGAAGGTGGGCTAAACACGGTTGGACATCGTGTGGTTAGTGCAATGGCATAAGCCCGCTTGACTGCGAGAATGACAATTCGAGCAGGTGCGAAAGCAGGTCATAGTGATCCGGTGGTTCTGAATGGAAGGGCCATCGCTCAACGGATAAAAGGTACTCCGGGGATAACAGGCTGATACCGCCCAAGAGTTCATATCGACGGCGGTGTTTGGCACCTCGATGTCGGCTCATCACATCCTGGGGCTGAAGTCGGTCCCAAGGGTATGGCTGTTCGCCATTTAAAGTGGTACGCGAGCTGGGTTTAGAACGTCGTGAGACAGTTCGGTCCCTATCTGCCGTGGGCGTTGGAAAATTGAAAGGGGCTGCTCCTAGTACGAGAGGACCGGAGTGGACGAACCTCTGGTGTTCGGGTTGTCATGCCAATGGCATTGCCCGGTAGCTACGTTCGGAATCGATAAGCGCTGAAAGCATCTAAGCGCGAAGCGAGCCTTGAGATGAGTTTTCCCTGGCACTATAAGTGTCCTAAAGGGTTGTCGTAGACTACGACGTTGATAGGCAGGGTGTGTAAGTGCTGCGAGGCATTGAGCTAACCTGTACTAATTGCCCGTGAGGCTTAACCATACAACACCCAAGGGGTTTTGTGGACTCAAAGAAACAGACCTTGAATGCGTTTGAAGAGACTTTTATTGCTCTATTGAATAGAGAAACAGCTTTCCGAATTATTAATTGTCGCAGAGGCGTCAATTAAACAGAATTTGCTTGGCGACCATAGCATTGTGGACCCACCTGATTCCATGCCGAACTCAGTAGTGAAACACAATAGCGCCGATGGTAGTGTGGGGCTTCCCCATGTGAGAGTAGGACATCGCCAGGCTCTTATTTATTTTCACTTTTTTGAAAGTGAAGACAAAAAGTTCGGCTTTGTCTATGTAATAGACAAGTCACCATAGAGTTCTAAGTTTCTTAGAGTTTTATGTTGACTTTCAAAGTGGAAATCGTAATATACGCGTCCTGCTTAAGTGCTAAGGCACTGAAAGCGTTCTCTTTTTAGAGAACAGGCTCTTTAACAATTTAAACCTATCAATCTGTGTGGGCACTCGTTGATGAATATCAAAACGTTATTGGTTCTTTTTCGAAAGAGCGTAATAACAGTTACTTCGGTAACACAATGATTTCAATGAACTGAGTGACCAATACGAATAATTACTTTCTTTATAGAGAGGGGTTATTTGTCACAGTCAATTCATTACCATTCTGTTGGAATGGTAATAGCTTTAGAATTACATGTTCATGTTTACATGAATATTAGTTTTGAAGTCAGTATTCGTTGAGTCACAAAATCTTAAATTGAAGAGTTTGATCATGGCTCAGATTGAACGCTGGCGGCAGGCCTAACACATGCAAGTCGAGCGGAAACGACACTAACAATCCTTCGGGTGCGTTAATGGGCGTCGAGCGGCGGACGGGTGAGTAATGCCTAGGAAATTGCCTTGATGTGGGGGATAACCATTGGAAACGATGGCTAATACCGCATGATGCCTACGGGCCAAAGAGGGGGACCTTCGGGCCTCTCGCGTCAAGATATGCCTAGGTGGGATTAGCTAGTTGGTGAGGTAATGGCTCACCAAGGCGACGATCCCTAGCTGGTCTGAGAGGATGATCAGCCACACTGGAACTGAGACACGGTCCAGACTCCTACGGGAGGCAGCAGTGGGGAATATTGCACAATGGGCGCAAGCCTGATGCAGCCATGCCGCGTGTATGAAGAAGGCCTTCGGGTTGTAAAGTACTTTCAGTTGTGAGGAAGGGGGTGTTGTTAATAGCAACATCTCTTGACGTTAGCAACAGAAGAAGCACCGGCTAACTCCGTGCCAGCAGCCGCGGTAATACGGAGGGTGCGAGCGTTAATCGGAATTACTGGGCGTAAAGCGCATGCAGGTGGTTCATTAAGTCAGATGTGAAAGCCCGGGGCTCAACCTCGGAACTGCATTTGAAACTGGTGAACTAGAGTACTGTAGAGGGGGGTAGAATTTCAGGTGTAGCGGTGAAATGCGTAGAGATCTGAAGGAATACCAGTGGCGAAGGCGGCCCCCTGGACAGATACTGACACTCAGATGCGAAAGCGTGGGGAGCAAACAGGATTAGATACCCTGGTAGTCCACGCCGTAAACGATGTCTACTTGGAGGTTGTGGCCTTGAGCCGTGGCTTTCGGAGCTAACGCGTTAAGTAGACCGCCTGGGGAGTACGGTCGCAAGATTAAAACTCAAATGAATTGACGGGGGCCCGCACAAGCGGTGGAGCATGTGGTTTAATTCGATGCAACGCGAAGAACCTTACCTACTCTTGACATCCAGAGAATCCAGCGGAGACGCAGGAGTGCCTTCGGGAGCTCTGAGACAGGTGCTGCATGGCTGTCGTCAGCTCGTGTTGTGAAATGTTGGGTTAAGTCCCGCAACGAGCGCAACCCTTATCCTTGTTTGCCAGCGAGTCATGTCGGGAACTCCAGGGAGACTGCCGGTGATAAACCGGAGGAAGGTGGGGACGACGTCAAGTCATCATGGCCCTTACGAGTAGGGCTACACACGTGCTACAATGGCGCATACAGAGGGCAGCGAGCCAGCGATGGTAAGCGAATCCCAAAAAGTGCGTCGTAGTCCGGATTGGAGTCTGCAACTCGACTCCATGAAGTCGGAATCGCTAGTAATCGTGAATCAGAATGTCACGGTGAATACGTTCCCGGGCCTTGTACACACCGCCCGTCACACCATGGGAGTGGGCTGCAAAAGAAGTAGGTAGTCTAACCTTCGGGAGGACGCTTACCACTTTGTGGTTCATGACTGGGGTGAAGTCGTAACAAGGTAGCCCTAGGGGAACCTGGGGCTGGATCACCTCCTTATACGAAGATATTGACGATGAGTGTCCACACAGATTGATTAGGTTTAGAAAAGCAAAGAGACGAAGAACTCCCAAGTTCTTCAAAGTTTGTTTCTACTTTTGAAAGTGGAGATGAATTAGCAGTGTCCCGTTCGTCTAGAGGCCTAGGACACCGCCCTTTCACGGCGGTAACAGGGGTTCGACTCCCCTACGGGATACCATTGGGTCGTTAGCTCAGTTGGTAGAGCAGTTGACTTTTAATCAATTGGTCGCAGGTTCGAATCCTGCACGACCCACCATTCTTTCTCCACGAAGGAATTAAAACTTTTAGTGGGCGATTAGCTCAGTTGGGAGAGCACCTGCCTTACAAGCAGGGGGTCACTGGTTCGAGCCCGGTATCGCCCACCATTCTCTAAATATTCTTACTTATTTAAATATTCAAACCACTTCTTTTGTCGTTGGTTGGATTTTTCGACTGTGAGAGTCTTTAGAAAATGAACTTCACAAGAAGTCTCATTGCTCTTTAACAATTTGGAAAGCTGACTGATTACTTAATTGGTTTTCACTTTAAAAAGTAAAATCAAACAGCTCAAGGCTGTGATTAAGTTAATCAAATTTAAAAGTTCTCAATGTTTATCTTTATTGATAAACACAACAAACACATTCAAGTGTCTTGTAT
Source organism: Vibrio kanaloae (assembly GCF_024347535.1). Taxonomy (NCBI): domain Bacteria; kingdom Pseudomonadati; phylum Pseudomonadota; class Gammaproteobacteria; order Vibrionales; family Vibrionaceae; genus Vibrio; species Vibrio kanaloae. Next base: position 144,199 of record NZ_AP025497.1, read on the forward strand.
TCGAATGATCAGAAATGATTGTTCATTTTTTGATTCTACTTTTTATTAAAAAGTGGAAACAAAAAGTAAATTGAGTCCGGCAAACAGTCATTGAGAATTAACCCTTCTTGATGACAACCAAAAACCTTGGTTAGTTGCCATACGCTTATTTGTCTTCACTTTTTAAAGTGAAAGCAAATAGAAACCCTTTCGGGTTGTATGGTTAAGTGACTAAGCGTACACGGTGGATGCCTTGGCAGTCAGAGGCGATGAAAGACGTAATAACTTGCGATAAGCCCAGATTAGGTAGTAATAACCTTTTGAGTCTGGGATTTCTGAATGGGGAAACCCACGTGCACAAGCACGTATCCTGTTGTGAATACATAGCAGCAGGAGGCAAACCGGGGGAACTGAAACATCTAAGTACCCCGAGGAAGAGAAATCAACCGAGATTCCGAAAGTAGCGGCGAGCGAAATTGGATTAGCCCTTAAGCTTTTAATGATGCAGGTGAAGCCTCTGGAAAGTGGCGCAGTAAAGGGTGATAGCCCCGTAACCGACACATCATCATCAGTGAAATCGAGTAAGGCGGGACACGTGATATCCTGTCTGAATATGGGGGGACCATCCTCCAAGGCTAAATACTACTGACTGACCGATAGTGAACCAGTACCGTGAGGGAAAGGCGAAAAGAACCCCTGTGAGGGGAGTGAAATAGAACCTGAAACCGTGTACGTACAAGCAGTAGGAGCACCTTCGTGGTGTGACTGCGTACCTTTTGTATAATGGGTCAGCGACTTAATTTTAGTAGCAAGGTTAACCGTTTAGGGGAGCCGTAGGGAAACCGAGTCTTAACTGGGCGTACAGTTGCTAGGATTAGACCCGAAACCAGGTGATCTAGCCATGGGCAGGTTGAAGGTTGAGTAACATCAACTGGAGGACCGAACCGACTAATGTTGAAAAATTAGCGGATGACTTGTGGCTAGGGGTGAAAGGCCAATCAAACCTGGAGATAGCTGGTTCTCCCCGAAAGCTATTTAGGTAGCGCCTCGGACGAATACTACTGGGGGTAGAGCACTGTTAAGGCTAGGGGGTCATCCCGACTTACCAACCCTTTGCAAACTCCGAATACCAGTAAGTACTATCCGGGAGACACACGGCGGGTGCTAACGTCCGTCGTGGAGAGGGAAACAACCCAGACCGCCAGCTAAGGTCCCAAAGTATAGCTAAGTGGGAAACGATGTGGGAAGGCTCAGACAGCCAGGATGTTGGCTTAGAAGCAGCCATCATTTAAAGAAAGCGTAATAGCTCACTGGTCGAGTCGGCCTGCGCGGAAGATGTAACGGGGCTAAGCTATACACCGAAGCTGCGGCTACGTACCTTAGGGTATGTGGGGTAGGGGAGCGTTCTGTAAGCCGTTGAAGGTGGTCTGTAAGGGCTGCTGGAGGTATCAGAAGTGCGAATGCTGACATGAGTAACGATAAAGGGAGTGAAAAACTCCCTCGCCGGAAGACCAAGGGTTCCTGTCCAACGTTAATCGGGGCAGGGTAAGTCGACTCCTAAGGCGAGGCCGAAAGGCGTAGTCGATGGGAAACGGGTTAATATTCCCGTACTTCTTACAATTGCGATGGGGGGACGGAGAAGGCTAGGTGGGCCTGGCGACGGTTGTCCAGGTTCAAGTATGTAGGCGGAAAGTTTAGGTAAATCCGGACTTTCTTAACGCTGAGATACGATGTCGAGCACCTACGGGTGTGAAGTCATTGATGCCATGCTTCCAGGAAAAGCCTCTAAGCTTCAGATTGTAAGGAATCGTACCCCAAACCGACACAGGTGGTCGGGTAGAGAATACCAAGGCGCTTGAGAGAACTCGGGTGAAGGAACTAGGCAAAATGGTACCGTAACTTCGGGAGAAGGTACGCTCTTATCAGTGAAGTCCCTTGCGGATGGAGCAGACGAGAGTCGCAGATACCAGGTGGCTGCAACTGTTTATTAAAAACACAGCACTGTGCAAAATCGTAAGATGACGTATACGGTGTGACGCCTGCCCGGTGCCGGAAGGTTAATTGATGGGGTTAGACTTCGGTCGAAGCTCTTGATCGAAGCCCCGGTAAACGGCGGCCGTAACTATAACGGTCCTAAGGTAGCGAAATTCCTTGTCGGGTAAGTTCCGACCTGCACGAATGGCGTAATGATGGCCACGCTGTCTCCACCCGAGACTCAGTGAAATTGAAATCGCTGTGAAGATGCAGTGTACCCGCGGCTAGACGGAAAGACCCCGTGAACCTTTACTACAGCTTGGCACTGAACATTGAACCTACATGTGTAGGATAGGTGGGAGACTATGAAATTGCGTCGCTAGATGTGATGGAGTCGTCCTTGAAATACCACCCTTGTAGTTTTGATGTTCTAACGTTGGTCCCTGAATCGGGATTACGGACAGTGCCTGGTGGGTAGTTTGACTGGGGCGGTCTCCTCCCAAAGAGTAACGGAGGAGCACGAAGGTGGGCTAAACACGGTTGGACATCGTGTGGTTAGTGCAATGGCATAAGCCCGCTTGACTGCGAGAATGACAATTCGAGCAGGTGCGAAAGCAGGTCATAGTGATCCGGTGGTTCTGAATGGAAGGGCCATCGCTCAACGGATAAAAGGTACTCCGGGGATAACAGGCTGATACCGCCCAAGAGTTCATATCGACGGCGGTGTTTGGCACCTCGATGTCGGCTCATCACATCCTGGGGCTGAAGTCGGTCCCAAGGGTATGGCTGTTCGCCATTTAAAGTGGTACGCGAGCTGGGTTTAGAACGTCGTGAGACAGTTCGGTCCCTATCTGCCGTGGGCGTTGGAAAATTGAAAGGGGCTGCTCCTAGTACGAGAGGACCGGAGTGGACGAACCTCTGGTGTTCGGGTTGTCATGCCAATGGCATTGCCCGGTAGCTACGTTCGGAATCGATAAGCGCTGAAAGCATCTAAGCGCGAAGCGAGCCTTGAGATGAGTTTTCCCTGGCACTATAAGTGTCCTAAAGGGTTGTCGTAGACTACGACGTTGATAGGCAGGGTGTGTAAGTGCTGCGAGGCATTGAGCTAACCTGTACTAATTGCCCGTGAGGCTTAACCATACAACACCCAAGGGGTTTTGTGGACTCAAAGAAACAGACCTTGAATGCGTTTGAAGAGACTTTTATTGCTCTATTGAATAGAGAAACAGCTTTCCGAATTATTAATTGTCGCAGAGGCGTCAATTAAACAGAATTTGCTTGGCGACCATAGCATTGTGGACCCACCTGACTCCATGCCGAACTCAGTAGTGAAACACAATAGCGCCGATGGTAGTGTGGGGCTTCCCCATGTGAGAGTAGGACATCGCCAGGCTTTAAATTAAATCTTTAGGTTGACCGACCTGGAGATATGGACGCTCACTTAGTGAGTTGACCACTGCGGAGTGGTAGTTCAGTTGGTTAGAATACCGGCCTGTCACGCCGGGGGTCGCGGGTTCGAGTCCCGTCCACTCCGCCACTTATTAGAAAGCCTAGTCTTACGACTAGGCTTTTGTCGTTTCTGGCATATGGATTTTAGCCTTAGATGACGATTACAAAAAAGTAATATCTCATCTGAGGTTTATCAAGAGTTACCTAAATACCATTGCTGTAAGTGGGTGCTAGCAGGCTCTCGAGGAAATGGTTTCAGAATAGATATAGCCATTTGATATTAATTTTAAGCTTCTTACCTAGAATAAAATGCCCAGCGACGAGGCTGGGCACCTAGGTAATAGCTTAGAAAGAAACTTAAAGTATCTGTTTTAGTACTCTGTCGGCTTTCACTCGAGTTATCTTACGAAGTAGCTTTTGTACGTCCAACGGGTAGCTATCTATCTTGTCTAACTGCTTATAAGTGCAAATTAACTGGGTATGTTGAAGGATATTATCAACCTCAACTTGGAACTTATCGGTTAGATGATGGTAATTGTCTTGGATAAATATACCGTTCTCTAGATCAAGTTTCCATGCTCTAGGGTTTAGGTTACTACCCGTTAGCAGCATATAGCGCTTATCGACCCAAATACCTTTAAGATGAAAACTATTGGAGTCATGTTTCCAAAGGCGGATCGATAGATTGCGACTGGCGATATTCGCTTCATTGGCTTTGGCAAAACGGCGTAGGTTCAACTCATAAAGGTATGGTAATCCACCAATTGTTTTAAACTCTTCTTCTGGTGAGATAAAAAAATCGTTCGCTGTTTTATCACCAACAACAATACTAACCTTGACCCCGCGTTTTAACGCCTTCTTAACTTCCTTAGCTAAGCTAGGAGGGAAGTTGAAGTAGGGGGTGCAGATGAATATCTCATCTTTAGCTTGGGCAATGAGTTGGTTGATTCCTTGATTCAAGCGGTTACGTCTCTTACCTATTCCGACTAATGGCGTAACGGCGACTTGCTCTGGAGATACATCTTGCCCATCGAATTTATACTGAGATCTCGCAAGTGATGCGCGGAACTGACGAATTGTTGGTTTTAGTTCTTTTGTGATTGGCTTGTTTTTATCAGCTAAGTCGTAAACTGCACTGTCTGGAACCATCTGATCGTGTACATACGCAAACATTGAATCTGCAAGCGCTGCGTTGTTTAAAACATGGTAGCGGTCAAAGCGATAACGGTCATGATAATTAAGATAGATATTATTAAGACTGGCACCGCTATATATCACGTTGTCATCGACGATAAAGCCTTTTAAGTGCAATACGCCAAAGACTTCTTTGCCGCGAACTGGAATGCCATAAACAGGCACAGAATGCTGATATTTTTCTGAAAACTCTTTATACATGGCTGCATTGCCTTCAGAAGACTCTGCACCAATCAATCCACGCTGCGCTCGGTGCCAATCGACACAAACGCTCACGTTTAATTCTGGGTTCTTTTGCTTTGCTTCATATAAGGCAGTTAGGATCTCACGGCCAGCCTCATCATCTTCAAGATACAAAGCGACTAAACTAATACGAGTCGTTGCGCGAGATATCTCATCAAGTAGGCGAGTTCGAAACTCTTGCGCTGATAGTAGTACTTCAAACTTGTCAGGATTCTGCGCTATGGTTGGCAACTGTATGAATGGATTCCTACTGGCAATCATATTGACTGTTTTACCTTAAAAATATGCAAAATTGCGAACCTTTAATTTTACCAAAGGGATAGCACCAAATACTAGATAATCGAGGCATTCTCTAACAATTTTGCTGATAATGCATAGGAATGAGATCTTTTCCGCTATTCGAATAGCGCTCGTATAAAACTCTTAAACCATTTGGTAGATCTTTAGGGTCTACTTGTACGAATTTGTGTCGTGCATAAAAATTGGTGAGATGAGCGTACGCAAAGCAGTAATCGTCTTCCGTAAGCGTATATTGCGCACAGTAATCCATAAGCTGGGAGCCTAATTGCTTACCACGATGTTGTTTTGATATCGCCATTCCAGTAAGTAAGCGATTATTTTCTATTGTACGAAAACGCACGACACCGCACAGCTCGTTATCCAGTAATAACGAATAGATCAGTTCACTCTTATTCGCTTTTCCCGTTGGGTAATGTTCTTTATAGAAACGTTTAACTAGGGGAACCTTTACTGGGTCTAATTGAGTAATGATGACATTGTTCATTCAGTCACTGCGCCATTGGTTTATCTGCTGTAGAATGACCGCAGTGTAAGTTAATTGAATATCGCCATGCAATTCCATCTCAATGCTAGTTTAAAAAATGTTCATACTTTTTCCATCGATCAGACGTGTGATGCGTTGGTTGAAGTCACCACTACCGAAGAACTGATTTCGCTTTATAAAGACCCTAAATGGTCAGCTTTGCCTAAGTTAATACTGGGTAAGGGCAGTAATATGCTTTTTACTGAGCACTTCGCTGGTCTGGTCATTGTGAATAAATTGGCCGGGATTGAGTTGACCGAGACGGACAGTCATCACCTACTGCATGTTAGTGGGGGGGAAGATTGGCCAAGCTTGGTTGAGTGGAGTGTGGATAAGGGGCTGGGTGGTCTAGAAAATCTAGCAATGATACCGGGTTGTTCAGGCTCAGCTCCGATTCAGAATATTGGTGCGTATGGTGTTGAACTGCAAGACGTATGTGAGTATGTCGACATCCTGTGTCTGGATACTTATACAGTTAAGCGCTTAAGCAAAGAAGAGTGTCTCTTTGGTTACCGAGACTCTATTTTCAAACACGCTCTCTACGGTAAAGCGATTGTTGTTGCGATTGGTTTAACGTTACCTAAAGAGTGGCAGCCCTGTAATCACTATGGTCCTTTGAAAAGCCTAGCTGCTGATAGTCTTTCTCCTCGTACTATATTTGATGAAGTGTGTGCTATCCGTTCAAGTAAGCTACCAGACCCTAAAGTACAAGGGAATGCGGGCAGCTTTTTCAAAAACCCTGTGATCACCGAAGATCATTTTGATCGCCTGTTAGCTCTATACCCAAACATTGTCGGTTATGAGAGTAATAACATGATCAAAGTCGCTGCGGGCTGGCTGATTGATCAATGCCAGCTCAAGGGCGTAACAGAAGGTGGTGCTCAGGTTCACCCTAACCAAGCATTGGTTATCATCAATTATGACGAGGCTTCTGCTACGGATATCCTCAAGCTTGCGGAGCGGATTCGTAGGTTTGTATTGAATAAATTCGATATTCGATTGGAACATGAAGTGCGCTTTATGGGACGAGACTGCGAGACAAACCTAGATAAGGCTTTGGAGTCATTGGCATGAGAGAACACAGTACCAAGCTTGCACTATTGAGGTGCCTTGCTGACGGTGAGTTTCATTCAGGTGAAGACCTAGGTGAAATGATTGGTGTATCACGAGCGGCTATCAGTAAGCACATTAAAGGTATTCAAGAGTGGGGTTTAGATATCTATCGAGTACAAGGCAAGGGTTACAAGCTAGCCAGTCGTTTGGATATGCTTGACCAAGAAAAATTGTCTGCAGTTAGTCGCGATGCTTCTCTTGAACTCATTCCCATCATAGGTTCTACAAACCAACACCTATTAGAGCGTACTAACACCCTCGAATCGGGTTCTGTCTGTATTGCTGAATATCAAGCTGCGGGTCGTGGACGCCGTGGACGAGAGTGGGTATCGCCATTCGGTGCAAACCTCTATCTTTCAATGTATTGGAGACTTGACGCAGGGATGGCTGCCGCGATGGGCTTAAGCCTTGTGGTTGGTGTTGCTGTTGTTGAAGCTTTGGAAGAAATGGGTGTAGAAGGTGTAAAGCTCAAATGGCCGAACGACCTCTACCACAATGATAAGAAGCTTGCAGGTATCTTGGTCGAGCTGTCAGGACAGTCTGGTGGCGCTGCACATATTGTGATTGGTTTAGGGCTAAACTTATCCATGGATCCAACAACATCAGGTATTGGCCAGCCATGGACTTCCCTTAAAGAAGTGTGTGATGGAAAGGTGCCAGACCGTAGTCAGTTAGCGCAGGCTCTAATCAATGCCTGGGATAAGTCTCTTGTCGATTATGAGCTGAAAGGGATGTCCAATTTTGTAGAGCGTTGGAACCGCTTGGATAACTTCTTAGGTCGCAATGTGAAGCTGATTATTGGACCTCGAGAAATTGAAGGTGTCGTACAAGGTATTGATGAGCAGGGTGCTGTGTTACTCAAAACCGAGAATGGTATCGAAAGTTATATCGGCGGTGAAATCTCACTAAGGAAAGGTAGCTAAGACCTTCCTATTTTCTTAGTAGTACTTCTTCAACCATGTGGTCTGCACCTTTACGAAGGATTAGGTGCGCTCTTTCCCTTGTTGGGAGAATATTTTGTTCTAGGTTCAAGCCATTGATTGAGCGCCAGATCCCTTCCGCTTTATCTAAAGCTGCTTGGTTTGATAATTTCGTGTAATGACTAAAATATGAACCTGGTTTGGTAAACGCACCATCGCGGAATTTGAAAAAACGATTGATGTACCACTCTTTAATTTGTTTACTATCAGCATCAACGTAGAGTGAAAAGTCGAGGAAATCGGAGATAAAGACACGATGCGGCTCGTGTGGGTAGTTCATGCCTGTCTGCAAGACATTAAGCCCTTCAATAATAAGCACATCTGGCAGGTCGACGCATTTTTCCTCATCTGTGATGTTATAAGTAAGATGCGAGTATACTGGTGCTGTGACATTTCTTTGGCATGCTTTTACATCAGAAACAAACTTCACTAAACGCTTGATGTCGTAGGATTCGGGAAACCCTTTCTTGCTCATTAAGCCTTTTTCTTCCAGCACTTTATTTGGATACAAGAAACCATCTGTGGTCACAAGCTCTACCTTTGGATGGTTCTCCCAACGCGATAATAATGCCTTGAGCAACCGAGCCGTTGTACTTTTTCCAACCGCAACACTACCTGCTATACCGATGATGAAAGGTGGCGCTTTTTCTTTCTTATCAAGAAATTGATGAAGTATTGAATTTCTGTTTTGTCTGGCTGCCACATAGAGGTTCAATAGGCGAGATAGCGGTAAATAGATCTCCACAGCTTCTTCCATTGTGAGCTTTTCATTGATGCCTTGAAGCTCTTTTAAGTCGCTTTCAGAAAGTGTCATAGGAACTGAATTCCTTAACTCCGACCAGCGTTCGCGGTCAAATGACATAAATGGGCTCATACAAAACTCTATAGTGGATAACAAAATAAGAGCATGGAAAATACATCAAGCGCTAGATAAATAAAATATCTTCCTGTGTTAGATACGAGTTAAAGACAGAAACCTTGAGCGAAATAGCGATATAGAGGAATTTGATACGAGATTTTTTCACTTTTTTTCAATTTGCTATTGCAAGGTGGAAAATCATTCAATAAAATGCGCCCCACTTGTGCCGACTTAGCTCAGTAGGTAGAGCAACTGACTTGTAATCAGTAGGTCACCAGTTCGACTCCGGTAGTCGGCACCACTTTCTCCCTTCCAATAAGGTAAGCGAGAGGAAGCTCAAAATTTGGAGGGGTTCCCGAGTGGCCAAAGGGAGCAGACTGTAAATCTGCCGGCACTGCCTTCGATGGTTCGAATCCGTCCCCCTCCACCATATTCTAAAGGTTAAATAGCTCAAGCAGAGTTACGTGTTGCGTGCATCGTATAATGGCTATTACCTCAGCCTTCCAAGCTGATGATGCGGGTTCGATTCCCGCTGCACGCTCCAACTCATTTTGTGTGCTGATATAAGCTCAGTCGGTAGATTTCACCCTCAGTAAAGGGTGAAGACACCAGTTCGAGTCTGAGTATTAGCACCAGTCTAAAGCTTCTTCTCCTTTTTATTAAGAAAACCATTTTTTGGTTGCGTGGTCTTATTGTAAGCCACCTAATCCGTACCTAGAGGGACACCCCATGTCTAAAGAAAAATTTGAACGTACGAAACCGCACGTAAACGTTGGTACTATCGGCCACGTTGACCACGGTAAAACAACTCTAACTGCTGCTATCTGTACTACACTTGCAAAAGTGTACGGTGGTGTTGCTAAAGATTTCGCATCTATCGATAACGCTCCAGAAGAGCGTGAGCGCGGTATCACAATCGCTACTTCTCACGTTGAGTACGACACTCCATCACGTCACTACGCACACGTAGACTGTCCAGGACACGCGGATTATGTTAAAAACATGATCACTGGTGCTGCACAAATGGACGGCGGCATCCTAGTTGTTGCTGCGACTGACGGCCCTATGCCTCAAACTCGTGAGCACATCCTACTTGGTCGTCAAGTTGGTATCCCTTACATCATCGTATTCATGAACAAATGTGACATGGTTGATGACGAAGAGCTACTTGAGCTAGTTGAGATGGAAGTTCGTGAACTTCTTTCTGAATACGATTTCCCAGGTGATGACCTACCAGTTATCCAAGGTTCTGCACTTGGCGCACTAAACGGCGAGAAGCAATGGGAAGACAAGATTGTTGAGCTTGCAGAAGCACTAGATTCTTACATCCCAGAGCCAGAGCGTGCAGTAGACCAACCGTTCCTACTACCAATTGAAGACGTATTCTCAATTCAAGGTCGTGGTACTGTTGTAACTGGTCGTATCGAGCGCGGTATCCTACGTGTAGGTGACGAAGTAGAAATCGTTGGTATCAAAGAGACAACTCTTACTACTTGTACTGGTGTTGAAATGTTCCGTAAACTGCTTGACGAAGGTCGTGCAGGTGAGAACGTTGGTGCACTTCTACGTGGTACTAAGCGTGATGACGTTGAACGTGGCCAAGTACTTTCTGCGAAAGGTTCTATCAACCCACACACTAAGTTTGAGTCTGAAGTATACGTACTTTCTAAAGACGAAGGCGGCCGTCACACTCCTTTCTTCAAGGGTTACCGTCCACAGTTCTACTTCCGTACAACTGACGTAACAGGCGATATCACTCTACCAGAAGGCGTAGAAATGGTAATGCCAGGTGACAACGTTCAAATGACTGTTGAGCTAATTGCTCCAATCGCAATGGACGAAGGTCTACGTTTCGCAATCCGCGAAGGTGGCCGTACTGTTGGTGCTGGTGTTGTAGCTAAAATCTTTGCATAAGATTTGACGAACCACTAGTAAAAAGGGCATCATTTGATGCCCTTTTTCTGCGCTAAAAAAAGAGTTGAGCGATTTGGCATCAATTTCGACTCTTAGCAAGGAATTAAACGGTCTTTTTGGCTAAAATGACTGTTAGATGTGTTGTTTTGCAACGCAAAGGAATGTGCCCTGCAACAGCGGGGTTATTGTCGTCTATATTTAAGGCTTGTCACAGGTTGGTTTTATGAAAGCAAACGCTGAAACTCCTGATAGCTCAAGTGCAGCAGATACAATGAAGTGGATTGTCGCTTTTGTTCTGTTGGCTGCTGCTGTTGTGGGTAATTACCTGTATGGTGAATTGTCTGTTGTGATTCGCGCTGCAGGTGTAGTTGTGCTGATTGCTGCCGCACTAGGCGTTGCAGCAACAACAACTAAAGGTAAAGCTGCGATCGATTTTGCAAAAGAATCTCGAATGGAGATTCGTAAAGTTGTTTGGCCTACTCGCCAAGAAACTATGCAAACTGCATTGATCGTTTTAGCTGTATGTATTGTTATGTCTCTAGTGCTTTGGGGAATTGACGGCATTATGGTCCGTCTAGTTTCTCTAGCAACTGGGGTGTAGAGGGTTCTGATTCATGAGTGAAGCTCCAAAAAAACGTTGGTATGTAGTTCAAGCCTTTTCTGGCTTTGAAGGTCGTGTTGCTCAGTCGCTACGCGAGCATATTAAAATGCACAACATGGAAGAATTCTTTGGTGACGTTTTAGTACCTACTGAAGAAGTAGTGGAAATGCGTGCAGGTCAACGCCGTAAAAGTGAACGTAAATTCTTCCCTGGCTACGTCTTAGTTCAAATGATCATGAATGATGAATCATGGCACTTAGTACGCAGCATTCCGCGTGTTATGGGCTTCATTGGTGGTACCTCTGATCGTCCTGCACCAATCACTGATAAAGAAGCTGATGCTATTTTGAACCGTCTAGAGAAAGCGAGCGAGTCTCCACGTCCTAAGACAATGTTCGAAGCGGGTGAAGTGGTTCGTGTGAACGATGGTCCATTTGCTGATTTTAACGGTACTGTTGAAGAAGTAGATTACGAGAAAAGCCGTATTAAGGTATCTGTATCGATCTTTGGTCGTGCAACACCGGTTGAGCTTGAATTTGGTCAAGTCGAAAAACTGGATTAATACTCTTACCTTTTGAGCAAGTTGTGGATAAATAGTTTATAAGCTGTTCAAAATCAAAGAGTATAAAAAATCACCTTTTTAGGGTTGTTAAAGGCGCGAATTATGATTATAATTTCGCGCCTTTTTGCTTCTATGGAAGCGGAAAAGAGTTAATTGAAATTATGGGGAGCTTGCTTGACGGCTGGCGCATGTACCCAAATATTAGGAAATATCATGGCTAAGAAAGTTGAAGCTTATATCAAACTGCAAGTTGCAGCTGGTATGGCAAACCCAAGTCCACCGGTTGGTCCTGCTCTAGGTCAACACGGCGTGAACATCATGGAATTCTGTAAAGCGTTCAACGCAAAAACAGAATCTGTTGAGAAAGGTCTACCTACTCCAGTAGTTATTACTGTTTACAACGACCGTTCTTTCACGTTCGTAACTAAGACTCCACCTGCTGCTGTTCTTCTTAAGAAAGCTGCTGGCGTTAAGTCTGGTTCTGGTCGTCCAAACACTGAAAAAGTGGGCACTGTAACTGACGCTCAAATCCAAGAAATCGCAGAAACTAAAGCTGCTGATATGACTGGTGCTGACATCGAAGCAATGAAGCGTTCTATTGCTGGTACTGCTCGTTCAATGGGCCTAGTGGTAGAGGGATAAGATCATGGCAAAACTTACTAAGCGTATGCGCGTAATCCGCGACAAAGTTGATTCAACTAAAGAATACGAGATCAACGAAGCTGTTGCTCTTCTTAAAGAACTAGCAACTGCTAAGTTCGTTGAGTCTGTAGACGTTGCTGTTAACCTAGGCATCGATGCTCGTAAATCTGACCAAAACGTTCGTGGCGCAACTGTGTTACCTCACGGTACTGGCCGTGACATCCGCGTTGCTGTTTTCACTCAAGGTGCAAACGCAGAAGCTGCTAAAGCTGCTGGCGCAGATATCGTTGGTATGGAAGATCTTGCTGAGCAAGTGAAAAAAGGCGAAATGAACTTCGACGTAGTTGTTGCTTCTCCAGATGCAATGCGTGTTGTTGGTCAACTAGGTACAATCCTAGGTCCACGCGGCCTTATGCCAAACCCTAAAGTTGGTACTGTAACTCCTAACGTTGCTGAAGCGGTTAAGAACGCTAAAGCTGGTCAGGTTCGTTACCGTAACGACAAGAACGGCATCATCCACACTACTATCGGTAAAGCATCTTTCGAAGCTAACCAGCTTCAAGAGAACCTAGAAGCACTTCTAGTTGCTCTTAAGAAAGCTAAGCCTTCTTCAGCTAAAGGTTCTTACCTGAAGAAAGTAAGCATCTCGACTACGATGGGTGCTGGTGTTGCTGTTGATCAAGCTAGTCTTGATACTCAAGCAAACTAATTTGCTTAGGCGCAGATTTAGTGTATACTTCTGCGCCTAATATTTGTGGTTGGATGGTTTTAAAGCAATTTGAAATTATCTATCCCAAGACCGTAGGCGCTATCGATTTTCATCAGATTGTTGATGGCTTAATAAAACCTACGTAGGCGATGTTGTGGTTTGAAGTGAATTTATTCATTTTTAAATAACATCGTAAACGCTCAATACATTTTGTATTGGGTGCTGTAATCACAACCAGAGGTTAATCCAAATGGCTTTAAATCTTCAAGACAAAAAAGCAATTGTTGCTGAAGTCAACGAAGCTGCCAGTGGTGCACTTTCTGCAGTTGTAGCTGATTCTCGTGGCGTTGAAGTTGGCGCAATGACTTCTCTACGTAAACAAGCTCGCGAAGCGGGTGTTTACATGAAAGTTGTTCGTAACACACTAGCACGCCGTGCGGTTCAGGGTACAGACTACGAGTGTCTAGTAGACACTTTCACTGGTCCTACTCTGATCGCATTCTCTAATGAGCACCCAGGTGCTGCAGCGCGTCTTTTCAAAGACTTCGCTAAAGAGAATAAAGATTTCGAGATCAAAGCTGCTGCATTTGAAGGCGCAGTTACTGATGCTGAAGTACTAGCGACACTACCAACTTACGACGAAGCAATTGCACGCCTAATGATGTGCATGAAAGAAGCTTCTGCTGGCAAGCTGGTTCGTACTATCGCTGCTGTTCGCGACCAAAAAGAAGAAGCTGCGGCATAAGCCTTGCTTTTCACTGGTTGCTATTTAAACTTATTGTTGACTTAAAAGAGAATTGTTATGTCTATTACTAACGAGCAAATCCTAGACGCAGTTGCAGAAATGTCTGTAATGCAAGTTGTTGAGCTTATCGAAGCTATGGAAGAGAAATTCGGCGTTACTGCAGCAGCTGCTGTTGTAGCTGGCGGCGCTGCTGGCGGCGAAGCTGCTGCTGAGCAAACTGAATTCGACGTTATCCTAACAGGTGCTGGCGCTAACAAAGTACAAGTTATCAAAGCTGTACGTGGCGCAACTGGCCTAGGTCTTAAAGAAGCTAAAGGTCTTGTAGACTCAGCTCCTGCAGCGCTTAAAGAAGGCGTTGACAAAGCTGAAGCTGAAGCTCTTAAAGCACAGCTAGAAGAAGCTGGCGCTTCTGTTGAAGTTAAGTAATTACTACTTAATTTCATAGCCGAAAGGCTAATGGCTGGTGGTTAATTAACCACCGGCCTTTTTGCGCTGTAGGGCTATGACGAAATTTCCGCTGTTTAACCGTCATAATCCGAGCAAAAAAACAGTCATTTTTTCGAAATGATTGTTCACTACAGTAAACAGCTGTTTGTCACCACCCCCTCTGAAGAGTGTTTTGGGTGGTTTGGGTCACTTATCAGCGAGCTGAGGAACCCCATGGTTTACTCTTATACCGAGAAAAAGCGCATCCGTAAGGATTTTGGTACTCGTCCACAAGTTTTGGACATTCCATACCTACTATCGATCCAGCTTGATTCTTTCGACAAATTCATCGAACAGGATCCTGAAGGTCAATACGGTCTTGAAGCTGCTTTCCGTTCTGTATTTCCAATTCAGAGCTACAACGGCAATTCTGAGCTGCAATACGTTAGCTACCGTCTTGGTGAGCCAGTTTTTGACGTTAAAGAATGTCAAATCCGCGGTGTTACTTACTCAAAGCCACTACGCGTAAAACTACGTTTAGTTATCTTTGATCGAGACGCACCAGCAGGTACTGTAAAAGACATTAAAGAACAAGAAGTCTACATGGGCGAAATTCCGCTTATGACAGACAATGGTACTTTCGTAATTAATGGTACCGAGAGGGTTATCGTATCCCAGCTGCACCGAAGCCCAGGCGTGTTCTTCGACAGTGATAAGGGTAAGACTCACTCATCAGGTAAAGTTCTTTATAACGCACGTGTAATTCCTTACCGTGGCTCATGGTTAGACTTTGAGTTCGATCCTAAGGATAACTTATTCGTACGTATCGACCGTCGTCGTAAACTACCAGCATCGATTATTCTTCGTGCACTTGGTAAATCGACTGAAGAGATCCTTGATCTGTTCTTCGACAAAGTGAACTTCGAAGTTAAAGACCAAACTCTTCTTATGGAGTTGGTTCCTGATCGTCTACGTGGTGAAACTGCGTCATTCGACATCGAAGCAAACGGCAAAACTTACGTTGAGACTGGTCGTCGTGTTACTGCTCGCCATATCCGTCAACTTGAAAAAGATGGCGTTGAGCACATCGAAGTACCAGTAGAGTACATCGTTGGTAAAGTTGCATCTAAAGATTACATCAATGAAGCAACTGGCGAGATCATCGTTGGCGCGAACCAAGAGATTAGCCTAGAAGCACTTGCTAACCTGTCTCAAGCAGGCCACAAGGCTCTACAAACTCTGTTCACGAATGACCTAGATCACGGTCCATTCATGTCGGACACTCTACGTGCCGATAGCACAGTAGATCGCATCTCTGCATTGGTAGAAATCTACCGCATGATGCGTCCTGGCGAGCCACCAACGAAAGAAGCTGCAGAATCATTGTTCGAAAGCCTATTCTTCTCTGAAGATCGTTACGACCTATCAACTGTAGGCCGTATGAAGTTCAACAGCTCTATCGAGCGTGAAGAAGAAGAAGAGCGCGGTACTCTGGATGAATCAGACATCATCGAAGTGATGAAGAAACTGATTGGTATCCGTAACGGTATTGGTGAAGTGGACGACATCGACCACCTTGGCAACCGTCGTATCCGTTCTGTTGGTGAAATGGCAGAAAACCAATTCCGTGTTGGTCTAGTTCGTGTAGAACGTGCCGTAAAAGAGCGCCTAAGCCTTGGTGACCTTGACGCAATCATGCCTCAAGACCTTATCAACGCTAAGCCTATCTCTGCTGCAGTGAAAGAATTCTTTGGCTCTTCACAGCTTTCACAGTTCATGGACCAAAACAACCCATTGTCAGAAGTTACGCACAAGCGTCGTATCTCTGCTTTAGGTCCCGGTGGTCTTACTCGTGAGCGCGCAGGCTTCGAAGTACGTGACGTTCACGTAACTCACTACGGTCGTCTATGTCCGATCGAAACGCCTGAAGGTCCAAACATCGGTCTAATTAACTCGCTATCTGCGTTTGCACGTTGTAACGATTACGGTTTCCTAGAAACTCCGTACCGTCGTGTTGTGGATGGTGTAGTAACAGAAGAAGTTGATTACCTGTCTGCAATCCAGGAAGGTCAATTCGTAATCGCGCAGGCAAACACTGTTCTTACAGAAGAAGGTACGTTTGCAGATGAGCTAATCACAGCTCGTCAAAAAGGTGAATCAGGTCTTCACCCTCGTGATCACGTTGACTACATGGACGTTGCGACAAACCAAGTAGTATCTATCGCTGCTTCGCTTATCCCGTTCCTAGAACACGATGATGCGAACCGTGCATTGATGGGTGCGAACATGCAACGTCAAGCAGTACCAACACTTAAGGCTGATAAGCCTCTAGTCGGTACTGGTATTGAACGTAACATCGCCGTTGACTCTGGTGTTACAGCGGTTGCTAAGCGTGGTGGTCAAGTTCAGTCTGTAGACGCTTCTCGTATCGTAGTTAAGGTTAACGAAGATGAATTGGTACCTGGCGAAGCTGGTATCGATATCTACAACCTAACTAAGTACACGCGTTCGAACCAAAATACATGTATTAACCAACGTCCAACTGTACTTCCTGGCGAACCAGTTGCACGAGGCGACGTGCTTGCTGATGGTCCTTCAACTGACCTTGGTGAACTAGCTCTTGGCCAAAACATGCGTATCGCGTTCATGCCTTGGAACGGTTACAACTTCGAAGACTCGATCTTAGTATCTGAGCGCGTAGTTCAAGAAGACCGTTTCACGACAATCCACATTCAAGAACTATCTTGTGTGGCTCGTGATACTAAGCTGGGCTCTGAAGAGATCACAGCTGATATTCCAAACGTAGGTGAGTCTGCTCTGTCTAAACTAGACGAGTCAGGTATCGTTTACATTGGTGCTGAAGTTAAGGGTGGCGACATCCTAGTTGGTAAAGTAACCCCTAAAGGTGAAACTCAACTGACTCCTGAAGAGAAGCTACTACGTGCGATCTTTGGTGAGAAAGCATCTGATGTTAAAGATACTTCGCTACGTGTACCAAACTCTGTTTCAGGTACTATCATCGATGTACAAGTCTTCACTCGCGATGGCGTAGAGAAAGACAAGCGTGCACTTGAAATCGAACAGATGCAGCTTAAAGAAGCTAAGAAAGACCTAACTGAAGAGTTCCAAATTCTTGAGGGTGGCCTTCTTAACCGTGTTAAAGCTGTACTTCTGTCTGGTGGTTACTCTGAAGCTAAGCTTGATACTATCGGTCGTAAGCAATGGTTAGAGCAAGTTCTAGAAGACGACGCGCTACAAACACAGCTTGAGCAACTTGCTGAGCAGTGGGATGAGCTAAAAGCTGACTTCGATAAGAAGTTTGAAACTAAGCGTCGTAAAATCACTCAAGGTGATGATCTAGCGCCTGGCGTTCTTAAGATTGTTAAAGTTTACCTAGCGGTTAAACGTCGTATCCAGCCTGGTGATAAGATGGCCGGTCGTCACGGTAACAAAGGTGTAATCTCTAAGATTAACCCTGTTGAAGACATGCCATACGATGAGAAAGGTCAGCCTGTAGACATCGTACTTAACCCGCTGGGTGTACCATCGCGTATGAACATCGGTCAGATCCTAGAAGTACACTTAGGTTTGGCTGCGAAAGGTATCGGTGACAAGATCAACCAAATGGTTAAGGAACAACAAGAACTGCATAAGTTCCGTGAGTTCCTACAGAAGGTTTATGATCTTGGTGAGACTCGTCAGAAAGTTGATATTGCAGAATTGTCTGATGATCAAGTTCGTACACTGATTAAGAACCTACGTGGCGGTCTACCGATTGCTACTCCTGTGTTCGACGGTGCTTCTGAGCCTCTAATCAAAGAACTACTTAAACTGGGTGATCTGCCAGAATCTGGTCAGCTTAAACTGTTTGATGGTCGTACTGGTGATTCGTTTGAGCGTCCTGTAACTGTTGGTTACATGTACATGCTGAAACTAAACCACTTGGTTGATGACAAGATGCATGCTCGTTCGACGGGTTCTTACAGCCTAGTAACTCAGCAACCACTTGGTGGTAAAGCTCAGTTCGGTGGTCAGCGTTTCGGTGAGATGGAAGTATGGGCACTAGAAGCATACGGTGCTGCATATACTCTACAAGAAATGCTAACAGTTAAGTCAGATGACGTTAACGGCCGTACTAAGATGTATAAGAACATCGTAGACGGTAACCATAGCATGGAACCTGGTATGCCTGAGTCGTTCAACGTACTGTTGAAAGAGATTCGCTCGCTAGGTATCAACATCGAGCTAGAAGACGAAGAGTAATCCCTCCTCTTTTTAAAAGAAGATAGGATTATTTGGTAAAAGGGAGCTTGCTACAGCAGTGAGCTCCTTTAACTCCTTACAGGAGCTGAATGTGAAAGACTTATTAAACTTTCTAAAAGCACAGCATAAGACCGAAGAATTTGATGCAATCAAAATCGGTCTATCTTCACCAGACATGATTCGTTCATGGTCTTTTGGTGAAGTTAAAAAGCCGGAAACAATTAACTATCGTACGTTCAAACCTGAACGTGATGGTCTGTTCTGTGCACGTATTTTTGGTCCAGTTAAAGACTATGAATGTCTTTGTGGCAAATACAAGCGCCTGAAGCACCGTGGTGTTATCTGTGAGAAGTGTGGCGTTGAAGTTACACAAACTAAAGTTCGTCGTGACCGAATGGGCCACATCGAGCTAGCTTCACCAGTGGCTCACATCTGGTTCCTTAAATCACTACCGTCTCGTATCGGTTTGTTGATGGATATCCCTCTACGTGATATCGAGCGTGTTCTTTACTTCGAAATGTACGTAGTAACTGAACCAGGTATGACTGATCTAGAAAAATCTCAGATGCTTACTGAAGAAGAGTATCTGGATCGCCTAGAAGAATGGGGTGACGAATTCACTGCTAAGATGGGTGCTGAAGCGATCAAAGATCTGCTTTCAACAATGGACCTTCATCAAGAAGTGGAAGAAATGCGTGAAGAGTTAGAAACAACTAACTCAGAAACTAAGCGTAAGAAAGTTACTAAGCGTTTGAAGCTAGTGGAAGCGTTTATTGCATCGGGTAACGATCCGCAATGGATGATCCTAACTGTTCTTCCGGTACTTCCGCCAGATCTACGTCCTCTAGTACCTCTAGATGGCGGTCGTTTTGCGACTTCAGATCTGAACGACCTTTATCGTCGTGTGATCAACCGTAACAACCGTTTGAAGCGCCTTCTAGAGCTAGCGGCTCCAGACATCATCGTACGTAACGAAAAGCGTATGTTGCAAGAGTCTGTTGATGCCCTTCTAGATAACGGTCGTCGTGGTCGTGCAATTACAGGTTCGAACAAGCGCCCTCTGAAATCTCTTGCTGATATGATCAAGGGTAAACAAGGTCGTTTCCGTCAAAACCTTCTAGGTAAACGTGTAGACTACTCTGGCCGTTCTGTAATCACAGTAGGTCCATACCTTCGTCTACATCAGTGTGGTCTTCCTAAGAAGATGGCGCTAGAGCTATTTAAGCCGTTCATCTACAGCAAGCTAGAAACTCGTGGCATGGCTACGACTATCAAAGCAGCTAAGAAGATGGTAGAGCGTGAAGAAGCTATCGTTTGGGATATCCTAGATGAAGTTATCCGTGAACACCCAGTACTGCTTAACCGTGCACCTACACTTCACCGTCTAGGTATCCAAGCGTTTGAACCAGTACTAATCGAAGGTAAAGCGATTCAGCTTCACCCACTTGTGTGTGCGGCATACAACGCCGACTTCGATGGTGACCAAATGGCGGTACACGTGCCTCTAACTTTAGAAGCACAGCTTGAAGCACGTACACTGATGATGTCGACGAATAACATTCTGTCGCCAGCGTCAGGTGATCCGATCATCGTACCTTCTCAGGACGTTGTATTGGGTCTTTACTACATGACTCGTGAAAAGATCAATGTGAAAGGCGAAGGTATGTACCTTGCTGGCCCTGAAGAGGCTGAGAAGGCATACCGTACTAAGAGTGCAGAGCTACACGCTCGCGTTAAAGTTCGTATCACTGAGACTGTAGTAGACGAAGATGGTAACAGCACTACTGAAACGAAGATGGTTGATACAACTGTCGGCCGTGCAATGCTATGGCAAATCGTTCCAGCTGGCCTACCGTACAGCATCGTTAACCAAAAGTTAGGTAAGAAGCAAATTTCTACCCTTCTTAACGAAGCGTACCGTAAGCTTGGTCTTAAAGACACAGTCGTATTCGCTGACCAAATCATGTACGCAGGTTTTGCATACGCGGCACTTTCTGGTGTTTCTGTAGGTATCGACGATATGGTTGTACCTCAAGCGAAATACGATGAAATTGAATCTGCTGAAGAAGAAGTTCGTGAAATCCAAGAGCAATTCCAATCTGGTCTTGTTACTGCGGGTGAGCGTTACAACAAAGTTATCGATATCTGGGCGTCTACGAACGACCGTGTTGCGAAAGCAATGATGGATAACCTTTCTTCTGAAACCGTTATTAACCGTGACGGCGAAGAAGAACAGCAAGAATCGTTCAACAGCATCTACATGATGGCCGACTCGGGCGCACGTGGTTCTGCAGCTCAGATTCGTCAGCTAGCGGGTATGCGTGGTCTGATGGCGCGTCCAGATGGTTCAATCATCGAAACGCCGATCACTGCGAACTTTAAAGAAGGTCTAAACGTCCTTCAGTACTTTATCTCAACGCACGGTGCTCGTAAGGGTCTTGCGGATACAGCACTGAAAACAGCAAACTCGGGTTACCTAACTCGTCGTCTAGTAGACGTTGCTCAAGACGTTGTAGTACACGAACATGACTGTGGTACGCAAGAAGGTATCGACATGATGCCTCACATCGAAGGTGGTGACGTTAAAGTTGCACTTTCTGAGCTTGCTCTAGGTCGTGTAGTTGCTGAAGACGTTCTTAAGCCTGGTACTGACGATGTACTGATTCCACGTAATACTCTGATTGATGAGAAGTGGTGTCAAATCATGGAAGACAACTCAGTAGATAGCATGAAAGTGCGCTCTGTAGTTACCTGTGATGCAGACTTCGGTTGTTGTGCGCAGTGTTACGGCCGTGACTTAGCACGTGGTCACCTAGTGAACCAAGGTGAAGCAGTTGGTGTTATCGCTGCACAATCTATCGGTGAACCGGGTACACAGCTAACGATGCGTACGTTCCACATCGGTGGTGCAGCATCTACTGCAGCAGCAGAGAACAGCATCCAAGCTAAAACTACGGGTACTGTGAAGCTTCACAACGCTAAGTTCGTAATCAACAAAGATAAGAAGCTAGTCATTACTTCTCGTGCATCTGAGATGACGATTATTGATGAGTTCGGTCGTACTAAAGAGAAGCATAAACTTCCTTACGGTTCGATTCTGAGCAAAGCAGATAACGACGCAGTGGAAGCTGGCGAAGTTGTCGCTAACTGGGAAGCTCACACCATGCCAATCATCACTGAAGTGGCAGGTCGCATCCAGTTCGTTGATATGATCGATGGCGTAACCGTTTCTCGTCAAACAGATGATCTGACTGGTCTTTCTTCAAGTGAAGTGACAGACACAGCAGCTCGTCCAGCAGCAGGTAAAGATATGCGTCCAGCAATCAAACTTGTTGACGAGCAAGGTAACGATGTAATGATCCCTGGTACTGATATGCCAGCTCACTACTTCTTGCCTGGTAAAGCGATTGTAAACATTGAAGATGGCGCTGAAGTTGGCATTGGTGACACACTATCTCGTATCCCTCAAAAATCGAGCGGAAACAAAGATATCACCGGTGGTCTACCACGCGTAGCAGACCTATTCGAAGCTCGTAAGCCTAAAGAGCCTGCGATTCTTGCTGAGCACACAGGTACTGTGTCTTTCGGTAAAGAAACGAAAGGTAAACGTCGTCTAGTAATCACTCGTGAAGGCGGTGAAGCTTACGAAGAGATGATTCCTAAGCATCGTCAATTGAACGTGTTCGAAGGTGAGAAGATTGAACGTGGTGATGTAATCGCCGACGGTCCTGAAACTCCACACGATATTCTGCGTCTACGTGGTATCCACGCTGTGACTCAGTACATCGCGAACGAAGTTCAAGAAGTTTACCGCTTACAAGGCGTTAAGATTAACGATAAGCACATTGAAACTATCGTTCGTCAAATGCTACGTAAGTGTACAATCACTCATTCTGGTGACTCTCAGTTCCTACCTGGCGAACAAGTTGAGTATCACAATGTTAAGATTGCTAACCGTAAGCTAGAAGCTGAAGGTAAAGAACTAGTACGTTTCGAACGTGATCTACTAGGTATTACTAAAGCATCTCTTGCAACTGAGTCATTTATCTCAGCGGCATCGTTCCAAGAAACGACTCGCGTACTAACAGAAGCTGCGGTTTCTGGTAAGCGTGATGACCTTCGCGGTCTGAAAGAGAACGTAATTGTTGGTCGTCTGATCCCAGCAGGTACTGGTTTCGCATACCATCAAGAGCGTCAAGCTAAGCGTGAAGAAGAGCAAGACGGTCCTTCAGCTGAACAAGCTACTGACAATCTAGCAGCACTTCTAAATGCTGGTTTCTCTTCAGAAGAGTAAGCTCTACGAGTTGTCTCTAAGAGATAAGAAAAAGGCACCTTCGGGTGCCTTTTTTGTATCTGGCGCATTGGTATTTAGCGATAGGAATAAAACAATAAACTGGCTTGGCTTATTTGGTTAATGGACTTGGACATGAGTAGGCTCTGAGCTCTGTTCTTTCAAGCTAACAGGTTGGCTATTAGTGTTGAGCCTGATTTGGCCTATAACCTATACCATCGTTAAAAATTAAAGTAAGAACGAGTAGGTTCTGGTGGATAGTTTGGATTAGCCATAGGCAAAACAAAAAGCTTGCACAGGGGCAAGCTTATAAAGCGTTATAACATTAAGCTCCTGGCGGAACCGCTAGGCTGTCGGCAATTTGCTGTATCAGTTGATCTTCAACTTCAAACCTCACCTCAAGGGTTTCACCAATGAGTGATAAATCACTATCCAAACTTTCCAATGCATCATCAGCATCAATGGCGGCGTACTTATCGGTAAAGTTGAGTAGAGGATCTGTGGTAAGAACGATATGACCATAAGATTGGTTAATCTCGTCTGTTGCTTTGAAGCCTGTAGCCTGCCACTTGTCCATCACCATGTCATAAATTTTGAAATGACCTTCGGAAATGTAATCAACTAGGTGTTGGCTGAATTTTTGAAGCTCTTCAGGAGAGGGTAATTCTGTTACAGCAGTTGTTTTTGATGATGAAGGCTGTAGAGCGGCAAGCTTACAATACTCAACGATTAGAGACTGTCGAGTGTCGAGCCAATGATCGATGACCTCATTAGAGCCACCCCATTGTTCTTGTACTTTTTTAAATTTATTTAGCATGACCATGTCCTCATGATCTGATCACAACCTTGTGATCAAGTAATTGCCTAAGCAGGGTCCATTTATTGGTATCTACTTAAAGTAATAGCTTGAATTATTATTTGCTACCACTCTAGTATGAAATTAGATTGCCAGTAAAATGAACGAACTGCAAGCAATGAGGGATAGGGATGTTAAAAAGTGATAACAAAATGACAGAGTCAGCTTATTGGTGCGTCGTTTCAGCTAGTGATATTTGGGTTAGTAATGATCAGTTTCCTTACGGTTCTGCTGACGAATTAGGACTGAATGCTGAGTACGCTATCTGTATTGGTCATCACCAAGGGCATAAGGTCTATTGGCTCAATGACTGTGATGTTGAGATCGAACTCGTCATGGTAAACCTAAGAGAGTTACTTCACTGGCCTGAATCTAGTTTCCTCATGGCAAGCAAAGCCATCCAGTATGGGCACATGACTCAGAGTATGCGTTTTTGTCCACAGTGCGGCGGTCGTAATCACCTTAATCACAATCAGGTAGCGATGCAGTGCGGTGATTGTCGGGCGCTTCATTATCCTCGTATCTTCCCGTGCATCATTGTCGCTGTGCGAAACGACAACAAGATACTGTTGGCGCAGCATCCTAGACATAAAACAGGGATGTATACTGTGATAGCGGGCTTCCTAGAGGTTGGAGAAACCTTAGAGCAGTGCGTGGCAAGAGAAGTCAAAGAAGAGACAGGGATCGATGTCAGTAATATTCGTTACTTTGGCAGCCAGCCATGGGCGTTTCCATCGAGTATGATGATGGGCTTTCTCGCTGATTACGCTGGTGGTACGCTTAAGCCTGACTACAGCGAGCTCTCAGATGCTCAATGGTTTGATGTTGCAAGCCTGCCTGATGTGGCTCCAGTGGGAACGATTGCGAGACAATTGATTGAAAAAACAGCCGATGGCGTGATAAAAGGCGAGGTGATTGAGCAGGTGCTCGAGCACTAAAAAGCCTGTGAAAGTATTAGGCCTATAGGTGGCTAAAAGCTAAAAAAAACCCTCCACAAGTGGAGGGGGTAAGTAAGATGTCGTTATGAGATGCTGAGTAGTAGTTACTCAGATATTATAATTGTAATTTTCGCTAGCAAACAAATTTTTAACATGGTCCTTTAATTGGGTGCAAATTAAGCATTGATTTAAAAGTTAATAACTTGATCTAGGTTGCAAAGCACACAGCTTTTACCCTTCAATCAGTGTTAGAATACTGGCCATCAAAACTAGACAAGATTGAATTGGAATTTAACGGAATGACCGAATTAAAAAACGATCGCTATTTACGCGCACTTTTAAAACAGCCTGTTGATTACACACCAGTGTGGATGATGCGCCAAGCTGGCCGCTATCTTCCAGAGTACAAAGCAACGCGTGCAGAAGCAGGCGACTTCATGTCTTTGTGTAAAAACGCAGAGCTCGCATCAGAAGTAACCCTTCAACCTTTGCGTCGCTTCCCGCTTGATGCAGCAATCTTGTTCTCCGACATCCTAACTATCCCTGATGCAATGGGATTAGGTTTGTACTTTGAAACAGGTGAAGGTCCTAAGTTTGAGCGCCCTATCACGTGTAAAGCTGACGTAGAGAAGATTGGACTACCTGATCCAGAAGGCGAGCTTCAATACGTAATGAATGCCGTTCGTCAGATCCGTAAAGACTTGAAAGGCGAAGTGCCACTGATTGGTTTCTCTGGTAGTCCATGGACACTAGCGACATATATGGTTGAAGGCAGCAGCTCGAAGGCGTTCACCAAGATCAAGAAGATGATGTATGCCGAACCACAGACTTTGCACCTGCTTCTAGACAAGCTGGCTGACAGTGTTATCGAATATCTGAACGCGCAAATTAAAGCGGGTGCTCAATCGGTAATGGTATTTGATACATGGGGTGGTGTTTTGACTCCTCGTGACTACAACCTATTCTCACTGCAGTACATGCACAAAATCGTTGATGGCCTAATCCGTGAAAACGAAGGCCGCCGTGTACCGGTTACTCTGTTCACTAAGAACGGTGGCATGTGGCTTGAATCTATTGCAGCAACTGGTTGTGATGCTGTAGGCCTAGACTGGACAATCAACATCGCAGACGCGAAAGCTCGCATCGGCGACAAAGTGGCACTGCAAGGTAACATGGACCCTT
Source organism: Vibrio kanaloae (assembly GCF_024347535.1). NCBI lineage: Bacteria > Pseudomonadati > Pseudomonadota > Gammaproteobacteria > Vibrionales > Vibrionaceae > Vibrio > Vibrio kanaloae. The sequence continues at coordinate 169,942 of NZ_AP025497.1, forward strand.
CTATGCTTTACGCTCAACCAGAACGTATCCGTGAAGAAGTAGGTAGCATTCTTGAAGGCTTTGGCGACGGTGGTACGGGTCATGTATTTAACCTAGGCCACGGTATTCACTTAGATGTGCCGCCAGAAAACGCTGGTGTGTTCGTTGACGCTGTTCACGAACTGTCTAAGCCTTACCACAAGTAATTCTGAGTAAGATGATTGAAAGCGCTGTTGGGAAACCAACGGCGCTTTTTTATTGCCTGCGATTGGTATTTGAGCGCGGTTTAATCTCGTGATGTGCAGTTACTTAGGTATTTGGATCATAGCAGGCTAAATGCTCCGAGATATGTTTTCTGATATAGGGAATGACTTCACTTTCGAACCAAGGGTTCTTCTTGAGCCAAATATTATTACGTGGTGAAGGGTGGGGAAGCGGTAAAAACTCAGGAGCCCAGTTTTGCCAGTTCATCACGGTTTCTGTCAGTGTCTTGGTGGTTCGGTTCTTTAAGTAATAGTTTTGCGCATACTGGCCGATCAACAAGGTCATTTGAATGTTAGGCAGCGACAGCTGCACCTTTTGATGCCATAGTTCAGCACATTCTGGTCTTGGAGGAAGGTCGCCACTTTTTCCTTTTCCCGGATAACAAAACCCCATAGGCACAATCGCAACTTTTTGCTCGTCGTAAAAAGTATCGCGATCTATCCCTAACCATTCTCTTAATCGTTCGCCACTGGCGTCATTCCAAGGGATAGACGATTCATGCACCTTAATCCCCGGCGCTTGACCTATGATCAACAAGCGCGCGTTTGGATGCGCTTGAATCACCGGGTTGGCACCATGTGATAGGTGAGGTTCACAAGCTCGGCATTGTCGAATCTCTTTAAGTAATGAAGAGGACATCAGTAACCTTTATCAAAATCGATGACATGATTAAGTTTAAAGCCATCTCGCCACTGTTGGTAATTCTCTGCGAAGATCTCGACCACTTGTCTTGGTTCACTGAGTGCAGCGATGTGTGGCGTAATCGTCACTTGCGGTAGCTTCCAGAAAGGGTGCTCCTCAGAGAGGGGCTCACTTTCAAACACATCTAAAAATGCGTGCTCTACCCATCTATTTTTTATGGCGATCAACAAGGCTTTGTTGTCTAGACTTTCTCCACGACCGACATTAAACAGCAGCACATTTGAGCAGTAACTTAATGTGGTTTGGTTCAACAACTGATAGGTTTCGGTTGTTGATGGCAAGGTGTTGACCACAATATCGGCCTGCTTAAGGGCTGCCTCTATTTCATTGATGTGGAAAGTCTCTTTAAAGGTCTCTTGCTTTGATGGGATACCGGTACGGTTGACACCTATGGTATGAATACCAAAAGCCGCCGCGGTTTTTGCCAAATGACTGCCGATTGAACCTGTTCCTAAAATCACCATAGTTTTGTCAGTTAGGCTAGTATAAAGCTGTGGTTGCCAGTTTCGTTGTTGTTGATGCTGGTGGTAATGAGGGAAATGTCTACAGTGACTGATTGTGTAACCCAACACGTATTCTGCGATAGCCGGGCCAAAGATGCCTTTGACGTTGGTTAGCGTATAGTCCTGACGCAGATCTGGCTGAGTGAGTCTATTGATGCCAGCATAGGTACTCTGTATCCAGTCTAGCTCTTTAAACTCGCCGAGGCGCTCTGTGATTAGAGGTGGTGATGCCAAGACAATCTGTGCTGATTCGGGGTTTTGAGTGATTTCTAGGTCGGGTAAATCCTGGTTTTGAATCAGTTGCGTATAGGTATTGTCATGCTCTGTAAGAATATAGAGCTTATTCGTAAAATTGTTCATCGGCCTACCTTTTCCATCCTAGGTTTATCAAGTACACTTTCGCTGTCTTTTTCTGCAATTATTGAGTGACTATGCTTCAGAATCCACTGCAGGTTCGTCTTGAAAAGTTAGAACCTTGGCAACAAATTACCTTTATGGCGTGTCTATGTGAGCGTATGTACCCTAACTATGCCATGTTTTGTGAGAATACAGAATTTGCGGAAGCTCGAATCTATCGTGATGTTTTGGATAGCATTTGGGAAATCTTAACGGTTAAAACGGCAAAGGTGAACTTTGAACGCCAACTAGAGAAAGTCGAAGAACTGTTTCCTAGCGCAGATGATTTTGATTTCTATGGTGTTTACCCTGCAATGGATGCATGCCAAGGCTTAGCAACGCTAATTCATGGCTTACTTGATCGTGAACATATGCTTGAAGCTGTGATTAAAGTGAGCCAACAGTCAGTAAAGACAGTTGCTGAGCTTGAGTTTGCGCAGGGCGCTGAAGAAGTGACGAACGAAAATCAGAAAGAAAACGAAGCGGTGTGTGAAGAGTGGGACGTGCAATGGGCCATCTTCAGACCTCTACGTGAAACGACTGAGCGTGACCTAGAGCTTATCAAAGATTTGCGCCACGAACTGCGTGAAGACCCAGTTAGTAACATTGGTGTGGCGTTATAATTCGTTATCGTTCGAAAGTACGAATAAAAACAAAGGCTCCCTAAGGAGCCTTTGTTGTCTCTGACGATCTCAAATTTAGATTAAGCGTCTTTTTTCTCTTCTTTCTGTGTTTTGCAATCATCTGCTGGCTTTGAATGTGAGGTATCGTTGTCGGCAAGAGCTTCTTCTAACTCTTCTTCCTCATCGCGGTTTTCGATAACACCGTGTGTCTCTTTCCACTTTTCCCAACGCTGAAACGCCAATTCTTGCATATCGGTAGTTTTATCCGCTTCGTCAACGATCTCTTCACCGACTAAATGCTCAAAGATGTCTTCTAGGGTAATGATGCCCTGAATCGTACCGTATTCATCAACAACCAAAGACAGTTGCAAACGGTTTGCCATCATTTGCTCAAATGCCTTCGCTAAGCCCATATTGTTCAGTAATACATGGATAGGGCGCATCACATCACCTAGTGCTTTTTCACCACAACCGGTTTGCTGTAGCTTAAACAGTTCCAAGCGGTGAACAAAACCAATGATGTTGTCGCTCTGCTCGCTATAGACCAGAGGACGTGAGAATGGTGTGTCTTTATGTTGTTCTAAGAACGTATTCACATTCATTTCTGCATCGACACGGAACACGACTGGGCGTGGTGTCATCACTTGAGTCACGGGTACATCTTGAATGCCTAGTAGGTTACTTAGAATTTTTGATTCGCCTTCAGCAAATTCACCACTTTCTGTTGCTAAAATAGCCATTGCAGATAGCTCGTCACGCATTTTGGGCGCCTGATGGCCGCGAGCAAGGCGCTTCGTGATCTGCTCAGAAAACCATACAAACGGTGTTAGGAAGAATACCATCCAGCGAAGCACGGTTGATGATGCAGGAGCAAGTTGGCGCCAGTAGGTTGCCCCAATGGTTTTTGGAACAATCTCAGACAAAACCAAAATACCCAAAGTGAGGACGGCAGAGAATACCCCCAACCATTGGCTACCAAAAACAACCGCTGCTTGTGCACCTGCTGTCGCAGCTCCGATAGTGTGTGCAATGGTGTTAAGTGTTAAAATTGACGCGAGTGGACGGTCAATGTCTGTTTTCAGTTTGTCTAATGACTTTGCTGCAGGGTGCCCATTTTGTTTTAGTTGAGCAATGTAGCTCGGACTAATACTCAAAAGTACAGCTTCCAAAACAGAACAAATGAAAGAAACTCCAATAGCAATGGAGACGTAAATAGTTAGCAGCAGCATGTTTGCCCTTAAATTAAATTGTACGCTTTGTCAGCGATTCAGCGTGGATTATAGATAAAAAGTAGTGGTTAGGTCATCATTAATTTCGCGCTCAGCCCCTTTTAAACAAGGGCTTACTCAATAAAATCAGTAACAAATTGTGAGTTATTACTCATATTATGGCTAAAACTGCGGCATTAGAGCTAAAGATCGACGACAAACCTTTGCCAGATGGGGCATTTATGTTTTAGAGTGAATTGAATTCAAAAATACAAAGAAGGGAAACCTAAAATGAACAAGACTCAATTAATCGACTTTATTGCTGAAAAAGCGGACCTTTCTAAAGCACAAGCTAAAGCTGCTCTAGAAGCGACTCTTGGTGGTGTTACAGATGCGCTTAAAGATGGCGATCAAGTTCAGCTAATTGGTTTTGGTACTTTTAAAGTAAACCACCGCGCAGCTCGCACTGGTCGTAACCCAAAAACTGGTGATGAGATCCAAATCGCTGCTGCAAATGTTCCAGCATTTGTTGCAGGTAAAGCGCTGAAAGATTCAGTGAAATAATCTAAACTGTACCGAGGTAGTCGTATTCCACCTCGGTACAGGTTTTTATGAAAAAAGCATTTCTTCTCGTTTCACTGTTATCTACATTTCTCATTGGCTGTTCTTCAACCAGTCCTCGCAAAAACCTAGAGCAATTTGAAACCTACACCGGCGGCCAAGTGATGGGCGACGCGACAAGTTTCTACTGGGTCACCAACAAGCTAACACAACCTCATACTTCAGCTGACTACGTCACTGTGGGCGATTATGGCTGGTACCAAACTGACTATGCTTGGTCGGAAGGAGTACTACGTGAGTTCATTCGTGAGGGCGAACTGCGTAATTCATCGAATGAACTTATTCCTTATCGTGTCCATGTACGTTTCAATAAGTCAGGCGAAGCCGTGTATCAACAGTATCGTCTTAACAACAAGATCTTACCTATTCAAACTAAACAACTGGAGGGCTACCAGAAAGAAGCCAAGTCGGCTCTAGAAACCACAATGAAACAATATGACGAAGGGTTTCGATTGATTCAGGGGTACTGGAATGGCAGCTCTTTCGAAACATGCTCTGGCGGTGAGTTTGAGACCTTTGAGTTTAACCAGACTTTGCCAAATTTCGTGATTGACCGACTGGCGTCTGTGGAAAGCTATGCGGCATTTCTGGGCAGTGACTCGCTCGGTAAAATGACGGTTGAAGAGTTATTGATGCTGGCTGAAGATAGCCATGATTGTGTTGTTAGGCCATCATTGTTGAAAGAATAGCGAGCAATCAAAGGATTGAGAGTGTTTGGTCTACTGTAGGCCAAGTGCTGATTTGTCTGTACAGGCGCAGATTCCTAGAAAGATTGAGTAATAAAAAAGGCGCCTATCGAGGCGCCTTTTGCTGTTATTCGCTTACTGTCATTTGCTTACTGTTATTGGAAAGTAAGCGAATAACAAGATTGATTACTGCTCTTGCTCACGCGCAATCGCACGGTAACCAATGTCATTGCGGTGGAACATACCATTCCAGCTAACTTGCTTCGTTAACGCGTAGGCTCGCTTCTGCGCTTCAGAAACCGTGTTCCCCAGTGCTGTTGCACAAAGTACACGACCACCGTTTGTTACCACATCGCCAGCTTCGTTATTTGTGGTGCCCGCGTGAAATACCTTTTGACCTTCAACTTCGCTTGTTGGTAGTGAAATAACGTCACCTTTTGCGTAATCGGCAGGGTAACCGCCAGCCGCAAGAACAACACCGATAGAAGCGCGAGGATCCCACTTAGACTCTGCTTCGTCGAGTTTCTCGTCGATAGCCATTAGGCAAAGCTCAACAAGGTCTGACTCCATACGCATCATGATAGGTTGTGTTTCTGGATCGCCGAAGCGGCAGTTGTATTCGATAACCTTAGGCGTACCGTCAGCATCGATCATAAGGCCAGCGTAAAGGAAACCAGTGTAAGGTGTGCCTTCTGCGTCCATGCCACGTACTGTTGGGTAGATAACTTCTTCAAGGATACGGTTATGGATTTCTGGAGTCACGACTGGCGCTGGAGAGTAAGCACCCATGCCGCCCGTATTCGGGCCTGTGTCTTTGTCGCCAACACGTTTGTGATCTTGGCTGGTGGCCATAGGAAGAACGCTAGAGCCATCAACCATTACGATGAAGCTTGCTTCTTCGCCTTCAAGAAACTCTTCGATAACCACGCGGCTGCCAGCTTCGCCAAATGCGTTGCCCGCTAGCATGTCTTTGATTGCGTCTTCAGCTTCTTCAAGGGTCATCGCAACGATAACGCCTTTACCCGCCGCAAGACCGTCAGCTTTTACTACTATTGGAGCGCCTTGCTCACGTACGTAAGCGATAGCCGGCTCAATCTCAGTGAAGTTTGCGTAGTAACCCGTAGGGATATCATGGCGAGCTAGGAAGTCTTTAGTGAATGCTTTCGAACCTTCAAGCTGTGCTGCCGCTTGAGTTGGACCAAAGATAGGAAGACCCACTTCGCGGAATGCGTCAACTACACCAATAACTAATGGCGCTTCAGGACCAACGATGGTCAGTTCGATTTTTTTCTCTTGAGCAAACGCTACTAAACCAGCGATGTCTTCAACGCCGATGTTTACGTTCTCAAGCTTAGGCTCAAGGGCAGTACCTGCGTTACCTGGAGCGATGAATACTGTTTCAACGTTTGGGTTTTGTGCTGCTTTCCAACCTAGTGCGTGCTCACGACCGCCGGCACCAATAATTAGTACATTCATGTTTTAAAATCCTTATAGCTGCTTCAGAGCCTTTATTTCTGTCTCAAACATGCTCACTTATGGTCATAAGCTCCGCGTGTTTTCCTTGAACTAAAGTCACTGACTTGCTCTACGTATTTCAAATATCGGAATATTTAAAAAACAAAATTATAAGTCTTGCTCAAAGTAGTTGGTGATGTGGCTAGGCAGCAATTGAGCCCATCCCCGGAAGCATAGTCCGCTATGTGACCGGGGTGGGCGAAAGCAGCTAACGACGCCACAGTGCCAAATACGAAGAGGAAATTAGTGGCGGAAGTGGCGCATACCCGTAAAGATCATCGCCATGCCGTGTTCGTCTGCTGCTGCGATAACTTCGTCATCACGCATAGAGCCGCCCGGTTGGATCACACACTTGATGCCAGCTTCTGCTGCCGCGTCGATACCGTCACGGAATGGGAAGAACGCGTCAGATGCCATTACACAACCTTCAACCTGTAGACCTTCGTCTGCCGCTTTGATGCCTGCGATTTTCGCAGAGTAAACGCGGCTCATTTGGCCAGCGCCTACACCGATTGTCATATCGCCTTTTGAGTAAACGATAGCGTTAGATTTAACGTACTTCGCTACTTTCCAGCAGAATAGGGCATCCTTTAGCTCTTCAGCTGTAGGTTGGCGCTTAGAAACCACTTTAAGGTCATCTTCAGACACCATGCCTTGGTCGCGGTCTTGAACTAGCAAACCACCGTTAACGCGTTTAACGTCAAAGCCAGTTGTCTTCGTTGTCCACTCACCACATTCAAGTAGGCGAAGGTTTTTCTTAGCCGCTACGATTGCTACTGCTTCAGCAGAAACTGATGGTGCAATGATAACTTCAACGAATTGACGCTCAGTGATAGCCGTTGCTGTTGCAGCGTCTAGCTCACGGTTGAAAGCGATGATGCCGCCAAATGCAGATGTTGGGTCTGTTTTGAATGCGCGGTCGTAAGCTTCTAGGATGTCTTCACCTAGTGCGACACCACATGGGTTAGCGTGTTTAACAATCACACATGCTGGCTGGTCGAACTCTTTCACACACTCAAGTGCAGCGTCAGTGTCAGCGATGTTGTTGTAAGAAAGCGCTTTACCTTGAATTTGGCGAGCAGTAGATACTGACGCTTCTTCAGGGGTTGCTTCAACGTAGAATGCGGCTGCTTGGTGGCTGTTCTCACCGTAGCGCATGTCTTGTTTTTTCTCGAACTGTTGGTTGAACGTGCGAGGGAATTTAGACTCGTCATCACCTTCTTTGTTCTCGCCGTAGCTAGGAACCATAGTGCCGAAGTAGTTTGCGATCATGCCGTCGTAAGAAGCCGTGTGCTCGAATGCTGCGATAGCGAGGTCGAAGCGAGTCTCTAGTGTTAGAGATTTCTCGTTCGCGTCCATTTCAGCCACAACACGCTCGTAGTCGTGTGCGTTTACAACGATCGTTACGTCTTTGTGGTTTTTAGCAGCAGAGCGAACCATTGTTGGGCCACCGATGTCGATGTTCTCAACAGCGTCAGCAAGGGTACAACCTTCTTTAGCAACGGTTTCTGCGAATGGGTATAGGTTTACAACAACCATATCGATAGGGTTGATACCGTGAGTTTCCATCACGTCATCATCTTGGCCACGACGGCCTAGAACACCACCATGAACTTTTGGATGTAGAGTCTTAACACGGCCATCCATCATTTCAGGGAAACCAGTGTAGTCAGATACTTCTGTAACAGAGATGCCTTTTTCAGCAAGTAGGCGAGCAGTGCCACCAGTAGATAAGATATCTACACCACGGTTAGCAAGAGCTTGTGCAAATTCAACGATACCAGTTTTGTCTGATACGCTGATGAGAGCGCGGCGAATTGGACGAGCGTTATTCATGCTTCCATCTTCCTCAAATTCATGGGGTTAAAATAAAGATATTTGCCAAAAAAGAACTTGTTTCTATCTTCTCAGCGTGGATTATCTTAGATACCAGTAAGAGATAAAATATTGGCCAGTTTTGGTAAAGACCTTTGGGTTAGTCTTATGATCACGCTATAAGATAACCAACTCCAAATTTGATGGCGCAGATTCTAACTAATTTATTACAAAAAAGCTCGCGCAATCGTTTGGCATCTCAAAATTAATTATGAAAAGTGCCATTTTAGCCTAAAAAGTAACGATAAAGTTAATTGTGCATTAGATGACAAAGTAGGAAAAAACATGTTTCAGATCGGTGAATTAGCGAAACGATGCGGTGTTACGGCCGATACCTTGCGATTTTATGAGAAGAATAAATTGATTGCTCCAGCCAGCCGCAGTGAGTCGGGTTATCGCCTGTATGACGAAAATAACCAGAAACAGGTGACGTTTATTCTCAAATCTAAAGAGTTAGGGCTGAGTTTGGGTGAGATTAAAGAATTGTTAGAGATTAGTCTTGAAGCGACTCAACACAGTTGCGCTGAAGTGAAGTCGATCACCTCTTCTAAGTTAGAGATGATTGATGAAAAGATAACGGAGCTTACTAAGATTCGAACGGCACTCAAGAAAATCAATGATGCCTGCTGTGGCCACATAGATGACGATGCGAGCCATTGTTCGATTCTGGCTGCCTTGGACTCAGCAAACCTTGAGAAGGGACGTTGTTGTAGCTAAGCAAGCCAGTTTTGTTTAGCGACATAATCAATAGGCCAAAAAAAGCCAAACTCAATCAATGAGTTTGGCTTTTAATTTAATAAATTACGAAAGAACGATTAGTTCATGCCGTATTTTTTAAGTTTCTTGCGAAGAGTACCGCGGTTAATACCCATCATGGTTGCTGCGCGAGTTTGATTACCGCGAGTGTACTGCATGATGGTGTCTAGTAGTGGCTGTTCAACTTCAGCTAATACTAATTCGTATAACTCGCTGACTTCTTGACCGTTTAATTGAGCAAGGTAATTTTTCAATGATGCTTTAACTGAGTCACGTAGTGGCTTCTGCGTGATTTGGTCTTGTGATGTAACTGTAGTTACTGTCAATGCTTCTGAAGTCAGATTTTGTTCGAACATATTCGGTCTAGCTCTTCTCGTAATTATGGTGCAACGTTATCAAAAAAACCTTCTAGCGCTTCAAGCTGCAGATCACCTGCTTCGAATGCGTTAAAGGTACGGCGAAACTCACTCGCTTGTTCATGTTCTTTTAGGTACCAACCCACATGCTTACGAGCAATTCGGGGGCCTAAAAACTCGCCATAAAATTCATGTAGAGCGTTCACATGACCAAGCATGATGTCTTTCACTTCCGAAATCGGGAGTGGATCCATCGTGGTACCGTTTTCCAAATAGTGTAGGATTTCGTTAAAAATCCAAGGGCGTCCTTGGGCAGGTCGACCTATCATTAAAGCATCAGCGCCGGTGTACTCCAGCACAAACTTCGCTTTTTCCGGACTATCGATATCACCGTTAGCGATAACCGGAATAGATACTGCTTGTTTCGCTGCTTTAATGTGTTTGTATTCTGCCTCACCTTTGTACATACAAGCGCGAGTTCTTCCATGGAGCGCAAGAGCTTGTATGCCGCAGTCTTCGGCTATTTTCGCGATTTGGACACAGTTTCTATTGTCTGTATCCCAGCCTGTGCGCGTTTTCAACGTTACTGGAACGTCGACAGCATTTACCACCGCTTTCAGAATGTCTTCAATGAGTTCTGGATGCTGCAGTAAGGCTGAGCCCGCAAGCTTCTTATTCACTTTTTTGGCAGGACAACCCATGTTGATATCGATGATTTGCGCACCGTTATCGACATTAAATTGAGCAGCCTCGGCCATAAGCTGTGGATCTGCACCAGCGATTTGCACTGAACGAATGCCCGATTCGCCTTCATGTACCATACGCTGCTGAGACTTTGACGTTTTCCAAACTTTCGGATTGGAGGACATCATTTCACTGACTGCCATCCCCGCACCGTAGCGAAGACACAACTCGCGGAATGGTCTATCCGTTACGCCAGCCATAGGAGCGACGATTAGATTGTTCTTAAGTTGATAATTTCCGATTTTCAAAAACGTCATCACAGTTCTGTACCAGCAAGGGCGCGCATTTTACGCATTTTTTCGCTGCGTGAAAAGACTAATATTTGAGCATTTACAATTTGTTTTTGTAATTTGTTTAAATATCAGTCAATTAGCGCTCAAAGTCTTGTCTAGCCTTGCTTGCGACCTGAGATTCGACACCATTCTTGTTGTTCAATGATCGGATCAATGTGAAGCTCATCACGATAATAAGTCGCAACATCTTCTGCTTGTGTATCTAAAACACCCGACATCGCAAGTACACCATTTGGCTTAACTAGGCCTTTGATGATGCCAGAAAGGTCGCGTAATGGACCTGCAAGAATGTTGGCAACCACAACGTCTGCTAGTAAACCTTCCGGTTGATCTTGTGGCAAGAACACCTCTAGTTGCTCAGCAACGCCATTGCGTTGTGCGTTGTCTTTTGATGCAAGCAGAGCTTGAGGATCAATGTCGATCCCGATAACTTTTGCCGCGCCTAGTTTGATCGCAGCGATCGCTAGGATGCCTGAGCCACAACCGAAGTCGATCACGGTTTTGCCTGCCAGGTCTAAGCCTTCAAGCCACTCAAGACACAATGCCGTTGTCGGGTGAGTACCAGTACCAAATGCAAGGCCTGGGTCTAGCATTACGTTTACAGCGTCAGGTTCAGGGATATCGCGCCAGCTAGGGCAGATCCATAAACGCTCACCAAACTTCATTGGGTGGAAGTTGTCCATCCATTCACGTTCCCAATCCTTGTCTTCAATTTGCTCTACTTTATGAGCAAAGTCTGCAGGGAACATGTTGCTTGCTTTAATCTGCGCTAGAACGACACCAGTATCAGTCTCAGCGTCGTAAAGCGCGAGAATATCAGTATCACCCCAAAGACGAGTTTCACCCGGCAGAGGCTCAAATACAGGGGTATCTTGTGCATCCAGGAAAGTTACAGAAAGAGCACCAGTCTCTTCCATTAACATGTCGCCGATTTGTTCGGCATTTTCATTGGTAGCATTAAGCTTGATTTGAATCCAAGGCATGGCTGCATCTTCTATATGAGAAAAATTGGATGGCGAGTCTAGCAGAAAATATGAGCAAATTCACCAAAACCCCATGGAATATAAAAGGGATTATTGATTGATTTTTTCGAAGGCTCTAAAAACAAAAAATGCCCACCGAAGTGAGCATTTATCTGTTCTTAAAAGAACGAATAGCGGAAGGCTAGATTCTATTGTAGACCGAGCTTCTTCTCAAGGTAGTGGATGTTTGCACCACCGTGTTGGAAGTTTTCGTCGTTCATAATAGCCAATTGAAGCTCAGTATTAACGTTAATACCTTCAACAATCATCTCACCCAATGCGTTCTTCATACGAGCGATAGCAACATCACGGTTCTCACCGTAAGTGATTAGCTTACCAATCATTGAATCATAGTGTGGTGGCACTGTGTAACCACTGTATATATGAGATTCCCAACGTACACCCATGCCGCCTGGAGCGTGGAAGCGTTGAATCTTACCTGGTGAAGGTAGGAAACGAACGGGATCTTCAGCATTGATACGACATTCGATTGAGTGACCGCGCAGCTTAATATCATCCTGTGTAAATGATAGAGGCTGACCAGCAGCAATACGCAGTTGCTCTTTCACTAGGTCGATACCCGTTACCATTTCAGTAATCGTGTGCTCAACCTGGATACGAGTGTTCATTTCGATGAAGTAGAACTCACCGTTCTCGTATAGGAATTCAAATGTACCTGCACCGCGGTAACCAATCTCAAGACAAGCACGAGTACAACGTTCGCCGATGTACTTACGCATCTCTTCAGTGATACCAGGAGCTGGTGCTTCTTCCACAACTTTCTGGTGACGACGCTGCATTGAACAGTCACGCTCACCAAGGTGGATAGCATTGCCTTGGCCATCTGCAAGTACTTGTACCTCAATGTGACGTGGGTTTTCTAGGAATTTCTCCATGTAAACCATATCGTTGTTGAAACAAGCTTTTGCTTCTGCGCGAGTCATTGCGATAGCTTCTGTTAGTTCTGCTTCAGAACGAACAACACGCATACCACGACCGCCACCGCCGCCAGATGCTTTGATGATAACTGGGAAACCAATGCGCTTAGCGTGCGCTTTGTTTTTTGCATCGTCATCATCAAGAGGGCCATCAGAACCGGGTACACAAGGTACGCCTGCTTTCTTCATTGATGTGATAGCTGACACTTTGTCACCCATAATACGAATGGTTTCAGCTTTAGGACCAACGAAGATAAAACCACTGCGCTCTACCTGTTCTGCAAAATCTGCATTTTCAGATAGGAAACCGTAGCCTGGATGGATAGCAACAGCACCTGTAACTTCAGCTGCGCTGATGATACGAGGAATGTTCAGGTAGCTATCGATACCACGAGCTGGGCCTATACAGATGGTTTCGTCTGCAAGAAGTACGTGCTTAAGATCGCGGTCAGCCGTTGAGTGAACCGCTACCGTTTTGATACCAAGTTCTTTACATGCACGTAGAATACGTAGTGCAATCTCACCACGGTTTGCGATTACTAATTTATCTAACATAATGAGTGCTCTCTATTATTCGATAATTACTAGAGCTTGGTCGAATTCTACTGGTTGACCATCTTCAACTAGAATCGCTGTCACAATACCAGACTTATCAGCTTCGATTTGGTTCATCATTTTCATTGCTTCAACGATACATAGGGTTTCGCCAGCCGTTACAGATTGACCAACCTTAACGAATGGTTTTGCATCTGGGCTTGGAGCACCGTAGAAAGTACCGACCATTGGAGAAAGAACTTGGTGACCAGTTGGAGCCGCAGGAGCTGCTGCTTCCACTGCTACAGGTACCGCTGCAGGAGCTGGAGCCGCTACAGGTGCAGGAGCTGCTGCATATTGAACAGGTGCGACAGGAGCTGTGCTGTTACGGCTGATTCGTACTGACTCTTCACCTTCAGAGATTTCTAGTTCAGAAATACCAGACTCTTCAACCAATTCGATTAGCTTTTTGATTTTGCGAATATCCATTGTATCTTTCTCTTTATCTGTTAATTGAACTTACTCGATGACTGAGTAGGTTAGTATAGTTCGTTGTTTATGTTTACTTTGAGTTGAGCTTGCTGAGCGCAGCGGTCAAAGCAAATTGATAACCTTGGGCCCCTAAGCCACAAATCACACCTTCTGCTTTATCAGATAGGTAAGAGTGGTGACGGAACGGTTCACGCGCGTGAACATTCGATAGGTGAACCTCAATAAATGGGATAGCAACACCAAGTAGTGCATCTCGCAGTGCCACACTGGTATGTGTAAAGGCGGCTGGGTTGATAATAATGAAATCAACGCTTTGAGAAGCACTATGGATAGCTTCAATCAGTTCATACTCGCGATTTGACTGTAAGTGAGATAGCTCAACATCATGTGTTTTCGCTTGCTCGGTCAATGAGCTAATAATCTGGTCAAGTGTTTGAGAACCGTAATGTGCAGGTTCTCGAAGGCCTAACAGGTTAAGGTTTGGGCCATTTAAAACTAGAATGCGAAACTTTGTAGACATTATGGGGCTATCTTCCTTTATCGTGATTACGAACGTGAATGTTGCCATTTTATTGAAAATTTGGGGTTAATTTCCAGTAAGGAAAACCCAAATTTAAAAATTAGAACCAGATTATAGCTAATTCAGCGCAAATCGCAGCAATTTACTGGTCTAATCTCCTATTGATACAACATGGAATTGTTACCAACTTAACAAAAAAGCGCCTTAGCCTTAATTTGGGGCGGGATATTTGAGATCAAGATCAGCCATAAAAAAACCGCCACATAGGTGACGGTTTAGAATGAACCTGTTTTAAACAGTACTTAGCTCGTGTGACTGGTTGATTATGCCAGTTCGGCTTTCTCGGCGATGAGCTTATCTACCACACCTGGATCTGCCAGTGTCGAAGTATCACCTAAGTTACCCGTATCACCTGTGGCTATCTTACGTAGGATACGGCGCATGATTTTACCCGAACGAGTTTTTGGCAAAGAGTCTGTCCAATGCAGGACGTCGGGTGTTGCGATTGGGCCAATCTCTTTACGTACCCAATCTTTCACTTCTTTATGTAGCTCCGCAGTTGGAAACTCACCATCATTAAGGGTGATATAAGCATAAATTGCTTGGCCTTTAATATCGTGAGGAATACCTACAATCGCTGCCTCTGCAATTTTATCGAACGCCACTAGAGCCGATTCAATCTCAGCGGTACCCATACGGTGACCAGATACGTTAAGCACGTCATCGACACGGCCAGTGATCCAGTAGTAACCGTCTTCATCACGACGAGCACCATCACTGGTAAAGTACATGCCTTTAAACGTAGAGAAGTAAGTCTGTTCAAAACGATCATGATCGCCATGGACAGTACGCATTTGGCCTGGCCAAGAGTCAAGAATCACAAGGTTGCCGTCGGTTGCACCCTCAATAATATTACCCATGTTATCAACCAGTGCCGGTTGCACACCGAAGAATGGGCGAGTTGCGGAGCCCGGTTTTAGATCGGTTGCGCCCGGTAGTGGTGCGATTAAGATGCCGCCCGTTTCTGTTTGCCACCAAGTATCGACAATTGGAGATTGCTCATTACCAATCGTTTTGTAGTACCACTCCCACGCTTCTGGGTTGATAGGCTCACCTACGGAGCCCATGATTCTTAGGCTGTCACGAGAAGTGCCTTCTACGGCTTCGTTCCCTTTCGCCATCAGCGCACGAATTGCAGTTGGCGCAGTATAAAGAATATTAACTTGGTGCTTATCGACCACTTCGCTCATGCGGTTAGTGTTCGGGTAGTTCGGCACGCCTTCAAACAGAATGGTTTTTGCACCATTGGCAAGCGGTCCGTAAACAAGGTAAGTGTGACCGGTAATCCAACCCACATCCGCAGTACACCAGAAAGTCTCGCCTTCTTGGTAATCGAATACGTATTTGAAGGTCATTGCTGCATATACTAGGTAGCCACCTGTGGTGTGCATAACACCCTTAGGTTTACCCGTAGAGCCTGACGTATAAAGGATGAATAGTGGGTCTTCTGCGTTCATCTCTTCAGGTGGGCAATCTGCCGATACGTTTGCGATAGCATCATGCCACCACACATCACGATGTTCATGCCAAGCAACATCACCGCCAGTGCGCTTGAATACGATGACCTTCTCGATGTTTTTCACTTCAGGATTCGTTAGTGCTTCATCAACATTTTTCTTCAATGGAACCGCACGGCCGCCACGCACGCCTTCATCGGCAGTGATCACGACTTTAGAGTTTGAATCGATAATACGACCAGACAGTGCTTCTGGTGAGAAACCACCAAATACCACCGTGTGAACCGCACCGATACGGGTACACGCCAGCATGGCAACTGCCGCTTCTGGCACCATTGGCATGTATAAACAAACCACATCACCCTTACGTACGCCTTGCTCTTTTAGAGCATTTGAAAACAGGCACACTTCTTTGTGTAGTTCATTAAAGGTTAGGGTTTTATCATCAGCAGGGTCATCGCCTTCCCAGATTATAGCGACTTCATCACCGCGCTCAGCAAGATGGCGGTCGATACAGTTAGCCGAAACGTTAAGCGTGCCATCTTCAAACCAACGGATATCAATGTGGCCAGGGTCGAAAGAGGTATTTTTTACCTGTGTGAAAGGCTTAATCCAATCAACGATTTTTCCGTGTTCACCCCAAAAGCCTTCAGGGTCAGAAACAGATTGCTGGTACATGGCTAGGTAAGTGTCATTATCCGCGTGTGTGGTTGATTTAATATTTTCTTTTACCGGATAAACGTGGGCTTCACTCATTGCATCTCTCCTTGTGCCTACATTCCTAATGAACTGGCAACTTCCTTTGTGTTCAGTTTCTAAGTCTATTACAGGACTGTCTGTGTTATCACTCTCAGCTAGGACGACGATTTCCACAATTAGACTTTAGGATGAGATGCTGCTTTCTACTTAAAAAATAGCGAGTTAAGTTCATTTTTGCGAGATTGCTCTCTATGTAGAAATGCACTAGTTGAATTAAGAATAAGAGGAGTTGAAGCGAGGTAGATCACCATATTTTAGACGAATAAAGATCAGTGCTGCAGAGATAGCGTCTTGTAATGCATCATGTTTATTGGTGGAGATAGGCAAATCGAGCTGACGACAGATGGCGTCCATACTGAGATCGAAATAGGCATTAGGCAGCTGTCTTTCGAGTGTGTCTTGATAAAGCTGGCTCACTTCGACTAATCGGTTAGGCAGCGGAAATCCAAGCTGTTTTAAACAGGTGCGGTCGAGAATCTTTTTATCATAGCGGATGTGATAGCCGACTAAAGGTCTATTACCGATGAAGTTCAGTAGCTCGATTAAAGCCTGTTTTTCTTCAATGCCGTGCTTAAGATCTTGATGGCGAATACGGTGGATTTTGATGGAATTGCAATCGAGCGATTGAGGCGCTCGTAGTCGAACTTCAAAAGGTTGGCTGGTAATGATTCGGTTACCGATGATCTTGGTCGCTGCAATAGTGACTAATTCCGCCTGATTAGGGTCGAGGCTGGTGGTTTCACAGTCGAGTGATACATATTCATGAATAACAGGCGCAGCAAACAGAGGCTGATACGGAGAGCCTTTGAGCTTGTAATGCCAGTAATAGCGAACCAACCTATTCATCGTTCAATCGCCTAATCCCGTATCTGATAGTGGTAGCCGAGCCATTGCTTGAATTTCTTCACCACGTGCAGGCTATGACGAAGCAGATCCCTGTCTGCTCGCTCCATCAGTTTAACGTTGATCTTGTTGCTGCTGTGCTGCTGAGAAAGTCTTTGGGCTAAGCGCCACTTAAAGAATTGCTTGAGCGCTTCACTGAGATTATCGGCAGTACTTTGCTCAAGGACTTTCTTGCTAACCAGTTGCTCAATGCGTTCGAAGGTGTTGTTGACCGTGACACCATGCTCAAGACAAAGTGCTCTCACACCATGCACGATAGGGAAAATACCACCTTGTTTGATATCGAGCCCTGACTTGGATTGCTTCACATTGCCAAATAGGGTGAGGGGAACCGAGAAGTTCAGCGCCGGGCGGCAGAACTCGGTCAGAATTAATTCCTGTCCGAGCATTAAATCACTGAGATGCTGTTTCACCGGTTTTAATAATTCTCTATTACCCGCGACGGCGTGCGCATCCGCCATTATTGCAACCTCCATCACGCTATCGGGAGAGGCTTTCTTCACCCAATTTGTGAGGATGTGTTTCCATTCTTGCTGTGAGTGTACCCATTTCGGATTGTTGACCATCACGTTGCCAGGGCAGAGTGGATAGCCCAATTGTTGAAGGGTATGAGTGAGGTCGTTCATGGCACTTTGGCATTGATGCCACTCCAAGCCATCTTGAATTATTAGCGCGTTGTCTTGATCGGTTTTGAGAATTTGTTCTCCACGGCCTTCCGAACCCAACACGATTAAGCAGCAATGATTATGCAGTGCGGGTGGGATCACCAATTCAAACGCCTTCTCTATGATCTGTTCATTAACAGCAGAAATCAGCTCCATGATAAAGCGTGTGCGAATCCCATTATTGAGCAAGCTCTCGACCAGTTGACGCTGTTTGTTAGAAGCCATTGCCAATTCTTCAATGCTGGTGGCTCGCGCGATACGTAAAGTCAGCACGTGCGAGTGAGTCGAGAACGCACTGAGAATCTGTGTCATGTCCAACATACCAACAGCATTTTGGTCATCACAAACCATTAGCCTTTTCACCTTGTTTCTGGTCATAGTAATCATGGCATTGAACAAGAAGTCACCTTGGTTAACGTGCAACACTGGGAAAGTTGCTATCTCGCCAACTGCGCTATCGAGCGGGCGATTGTCGAGCATCACAGCATGCAATAAATTGGTCCGAGTGACGATGGCATACGGGAAAATAGATGATGTTCCAAAAGTATTGAGTTGATGATGATCTAGGTGGACTAAGGCCGAATCTAATCCCTGTTCTTTTAGGGTTTGAGTGACTTGGTTAATCGGCTGGGTTGGTTCCAATATTAGCGGTGGGTGATAAATAGAGTCGTCTACTTTGGTCAGTATGAACTCGGCAAGATTCTGTTGCTGTTGAGCGGCTTCAATCAGTGCTTTTCGGGTCGATAGGTTGCTATCAAAATAAGCCGCGAATTGGCCGTTGGCGTGGTAAAGATCAAGGAATACATCGGTTGGCAGCAAATAACTTAAGGTATCTTCAAGCGCGACATATTGGTGCTTGGTATGAGACTCAAACTGACTACGGACATCAAAAATATCGTCATTGGCATAGTGCGCGTAGATTTCCCCATCGCTGCTGGCTCGTTCTTCAACAGCCCCTTTAATAAGAATATGCAAATGACGACTTGGTCGGTCGGCCTCCAATATCACTTCGTGTGTTCGGTAGTAAACCACATCTAATGATGATCGCAGCGTTAGCTGTTCTGCATCGGACAGGCTATCGAAGGGTGGGTGCTGCATATTAAATTTATCAGGCATAAACATCGAAAGAATTAGGAATCTCTTTTCAGTCTGACAAATTACCAGCGAACCTCCAGACGACTTTAGTCTAAACGCAAATGCAGTTCTCGGTTGAAGTATGATTTTGTTGGAGAGTGAAGTGACGAGTTGAGTCAATATGGGAACGCTATCTTAGTAATAATTCCCTTTTTCATTGTATGCGAGGTAGGCATAATTGGTGCTGCCTTTTTCCATACACTTTATAGGTCATTTATGTTTAGCCCTTCACCTTATGGTTGGATTTCCCAGTATTTCCTTGGTTTCTTTTTTGCCTATGGTGTTTATTTGCCATTTTGGGCGTTGTGGTTTGAAGACCAAGGCGTCTCGGCTGGTGACATTGGGGTTTTAATTGGTATCGGCTTTGCGACGCGTTGTGTGGCTAACCTAGTGATTACGCCGCGCATCCATAAAGTGGAGCACTTAATGCCAGCTCTGCGTTGTCTGAGTTTTGCTGCGCTCTTGTTTGTCGGTTTCCACTTCTTCACCGGTGGCAGCTTTCTGCTGATGTTGCTAGCCACGGTATTATTCAATCTATGTTGTGGCCCAATTATTCCGTTGTCTGACGCCATGGCGAATCATTACAGCCGCTTAAAAATGCTTGATTATGGACGTACTCGATTATGGGGTTCGATTGCCTTTATCGCGGGCTCTACAGTGGTTGGCTATCTGGTTGCTGAATTTGGCACTGATATGATTTTGTATACAGCACTTGCGGGCGTGTTGTTGTCACTGGTGTTGGCGATGAGAAACCCGAACGTGATGCCAGTCACGCAATCTGAGCAACAAACGGTGCGACCGAAGTTAGGTGATTTACTACGTGAGTCGTCAGTGGTGAAATTCTTAGCCTTGATGGCGTTGTTGCAAGGAAGCCATGCAGCGTATTACAGCTTTAGTGCGATTTATTGGAAAGAAGCTGGGCACTCAGAGGCGATCATCGG
Organism: Vibrio kanaloae; assembly: GCF_024347535.1. NCBI lineage: Bacteria > Pseudomonadati > Pseudomonadota > Gammaproteobacteria > Vibrionales > Vibrionaceae > Vibrio > Vibrio kanaloae. The sequence goes on from NZ_AP025497.1 coordinate 189,888, forward strand.
TTATTTGTGGAGCTTAGGTGTTGTCGCAGAGGTGGCTGTGTTTGCTTTAAGTAAGCGCTTATTTTCTGGTTGGTCACTGCGCACTCTTTTTGTGGTCGCGGCAATAGGGGTGATGGCTCGTTGGGGAATTACGGCATCGACTACGGCAATTGGTGCTTTGATTTTGGTTCAACTGTTGCACGGCGTGACATTCGCAATGGCTCATATTGCGGCGATTCAGTACATTCAGTCTGAAGAGCAAAACAAAATGGTGGCTTTACAAGCGCTTTATAACGCCATTCCATTGGGGGCGTTTATTGCTCTAATGACAACGTTGAGTGGCTGGGGCTATGAGTTATGGGGGGCTAATATTTTCTGGGGTATGGCTGCGATGGGGGCTCTTGCGCTATTTATTAAGCTTGATGAAAGAAGCTCGGTTGTTGAAGTTAATCAAATTGGGTCTGAACAATCTGAAGCAAAAAGTTAGTGGCGAAGTACATTATTAAAGCCCAAAGCACAGAATTTAAGTGATGCGATTGAGTTAATGGTGCATCCTTAGTTAAATGAAACCTCTCCCTTATGGAGAGGTTTTTTTATGGATGAAAAAGGGTTGTTAATGCAAGGATGGATAGTAATTCCAGTCTCTTTAGCCTACTTGGGCGTGTTATTTCTGATCGCTTGGTATGGAGACCGACAGGTTCGTTGGCTTTCGCGTTGGCGCCCATGGATTTATAGTCTCTCCATTGCGGTGTATTGTACCTCTTGGACGTTTTATGGAACGGTCGGGCAGGCGAGTGATAATCCTTGGTCTTTTCTTCCTATCTATCTCGCCCCCATTTTAGTGTTTACGTTGGGGTGGCGGATCTTAGCTCGGCTGATCCTTATTGCGAAGCGCGAGCACATCACTTCTATTGCCGACTTTATTGCGGCTCGTTACGGAAAATCCCAAGGCTTAGCCGTTGCTGTCACTATTATTGCTGTGGTGGGCATCCTTCCTTATATCGCACTGCAACTTCGTGGCATTACCATGGGGTTGGATATTGTTGCGCCCAACCTAGCCACTGATTTTGGTTATCAGGACTATCACGTTTCTTGGTTTGTGGTCGGTGCATTGGCCATTTTTACCATGCTGTTTGGTACCCGGCACATCGATAACACAGAACATCACCGAGGAATGATGATGGCTGTGGCGTTTGAATCTATTGTTAAGCTTGCGGCATTCTTGATTGTCGGCTTGTTTATTATTTATCTGGCGATGAGTCACGATAAAATTGACTTGCTTGACGTTGCGGCATCCACGTATGAACCCCCCAATATTCCTACTTTAGTCATTCATACCGTTTTGACCATGTTGGCGATTGTTTGTTTACCGCGTCAGTTTCATACCATGGTTGTGGAGAACGAACGCCCTCAGGATTTACACACAGCACGTTGGTTATTTCCGGTTTACTTGATCTTGATGGGGTTGTTTGTACTACCCATTGCCTGGGCCGGTCAGGGGTTACTCACCAATATGCCAGCAGATACCTATGTGATAAGTGTGCCAATGGCGGTAGGAGCGAACCACATTGCTTTGCTCGCTTTTCTGGGCGGCACATCAGCTGCGAGTGGGATGGTGATCGTATCGACTATCGCATTAGCGATCATGGTGTCTAATGATTTAGTGATGCCGTTGTTGTTGCGTCGTATGCGCCTAACTCAGAGAACACATAAGCATTTTTCTGGTTTGTTGTTGGTGATTCGTCGCGGATTAATCCTATTGCTTTTACTTGGTGCGTGGGCGTTTTATCAGGCACTCGATACTATTCATTCACTGTCGGCGATCGGGTTTCTTTCGTTTGCGGCTATTGCTCAGTTTGCTCCAGCATTAATTGGTGGTTTGTATTGGCGCCCCGGAAATCGAAAGGGTGTTTATGTGGGGTTGCTTGTCGGCTCGGTGATCTGGCTTATTACCCTGATGAGTCAAACCAGCATGCTGGCTGGCGATAGTGAGAGTAACTTATTACTGTGGATCATCACGCCCCCTGAACTGCTCATTAGCTGGGGTGTCAGCAGCTCAAACTGGGGAATTGTGATGAGCATTTTACTCAATACCTTGTGCTACGCGGTGGTCTCGATATCGACCAGACCAAGCCTAAGTGAGCGCTTGCAATCAGCCACTTTTATTGGCACACCGTTACCTGAAAATGAGAACATCAGTCTGTATCAGAGCCGCGTGACGGTGGCTGAATTAGAGATGTTGGCGTCGCGTTTTGTGGGCCGAAAGCGTGCGAAAAGTGCCTTACACAGTTATTGGCAGCAACACGGACAGCCGCTGCTTCCTAACCAACAAGCCCCCGCAAGCCTGATCCGACATGCAGAGCGTGTACTCGCTGGGGTGTTCGGTGCTTCTTCTGCTAAGTTAGTACTTACTTCGGCTTTGCGCGGCAGAAACATGCAGCTTGAAGAGGTCGCGACTATCGTTGATGAAGCCTCTGAGCTGTACGATTTCAGCCGTGGCTTATTGCAAGGTGCGATTGAACATATTGGCCAAGGCATCGCAGTGATCGATAAACAAATGAGGTTGGTGGCGTGGAATCAACGTTATTTAGAACTGTTTGAATTCCCTGCAGGCTTGATTCAAGTTGGGCGACCCATTTCAGATGTGATTCGTCACAATGCGCAGCAAGGTCTATGTGGCCCGGGTGACCCAGAAGATCACGTTCGACGTCGTGTCTATCACCTTGAACAAGGTACTCGACATACCTCTTCACGTATTCGCCCCGATGGACGAGTCATTGAAGTGCAAGGTAATCCGATGCCAAGTGGTGGCTTTGTGATGAGCTTTACCGACATCACGGTATTTAGACAAGCAGAACAAGCGCTAAAAGATGCTAATGAAACCTTAGAGTGGCGAGTGCACGAGCGAACTCAAGAATTAGAAAAGCTTAACCATCGCTTGGTCAAGGCGACACAGATCTCTGATCAAGAATCTCAATCTAAGAGCCGTTTTCTCGCGGCAGTAAGCCACGATTTGATGCAGCCATTGAATGCGGCACGCTTGTTCGCTTCGTCACTTTCTGAGATGGCAAAAGAGCAAGAAGTGAAGCAGCTTTCGTCCCATATCGAGAGTGCACTCGGAGCCGCAGAAGATCTGATTGGTGACCTGCTGGATATCTCTCGATTGGAATCGGGGAAATTAGAAACCAACATCCACGCGATCGCAGTGCGTGATGTACTAGCCAATTTGAATGCCGAGTTTAGCGCCCTAGCCACGCAGCAGAAAATTGAGTTTAAGATGGTCCCATCGTCGCTATTTATTCACTCTGATCCGAAGTTATTAAGGCGTGTTATTCAGAATTTTTTGAGCAATGCATTTCGTTATAACCCAGAAGGTAAAGTGATACTCGGAGCGAAACGAGTTAACGGTCAGGTTCGAATCGATGTATGGGATAATGGAACCGGTATTGATGAAGATAAACAGCAAGAAATCTTTGAAGAGTTTACTCGTGGTAGCCAAGTGCGCGCCGATCAAGGTTTGGGTTTAGGGTTAGCTATCTCTAAAGGTATTGCTCAAGTACTCGGTCATCAAATATCGATGCGCTCATGGCCGGGGCAAGGCAGCGTTTTTTCTATCACCTTAGCGAGAGCAGAAAAGGTGGCTCCGGCTATTCAAGTTTCAGCGCCAATGGCCACTAGCGATATCGAACACCTAAAAATACTATGTGTCGATAATGAACGAGAAATCTTAGTTGGCATGGAGAACTTGATAGGCCGTTGGGGGTGTGAAGTGAAGACCGCTGTCGACTTAGTCGAAAGCTTGAAGTGCCTAGAGAATGATTGGCAGCCAGATGTGATCTTCTCGGATTATCGTCTCGATAATGATCGAACGGGTCTGGAAGTGTTACAACAGTGTCGTTTACGCCTTGGAGATTCTTTTGAAGGCGTCATCATCAGTGCAGATAGAACCGATGATATGTTGGCAGCGATAAAGGCTAACAGCTTTAGTTTTATTGCTAAGCCTGTGAAGCCGCTCAAACTCAGAGCGGTATTGAATCGTGTGAGTTAATGAAATTAACATCCAAGATGTGAAAAGGCCTCGTATGAGGCCTTTTTTGTCTCTGATATTTCAGTGAGTTTCAGCAAATGCCTATCAGCTTGCTAACTAGCTGGCAATACCGCCCTGCGTCAGTGTGGTTGGATCAAGTAGCTTGCTGAGTTCTTCTCGGCTAAGATCGGTTTCTCTTTCGGCGACATCAAGGATCGGTAATCCTTCTTTGTAAGCCTTTTTAGCAATATCAGCCGCCTTCAAGTAACCAATCACAGGGTTAAGTGCCGTGACGAGAATTGGGTTCTTTGAAAGCGCTAAATCAAGGTTGTCTTGTCGTACCGTGAAGGTAGCAATCGCTTTATCAGCCAATGCGACGGAACTGTTTGCTAGCAGCTCAATACTTTCTAATACGTTATGAGCAATCACAGGCAGCATCACATTCAATTGGAAGTTGCCCGATTGGCCTGCGATAGTAATGGTTGTGTCGTTACCAATCACTTGCGCCGCCGCCATTGCAGCGGCTTCTGGAATCACAGGGTTCACTTTGCCCGGCATGATAGATGAGCCCGGCTGTAGTGCCTGCAATTCAATTTCACCCAAGCCGGCCAGTGGCCCTGAGTTCATCCATCGAAGATCGTTGGAGATCTTCATGATCGCAACGGCTGCCGTTTTAAGCTGACCAGACAATGCTACGATCGCGTCTTGGCTGCTGAGGTTAAAAAAGAAGTTTTCACTTGAGGTAAAACTGATCTTTGTCGATTGAGAAAGATTACTCGCAAACTTATCGGCAAAGCGTGGGTCGGCATTGATCCCCGTACCTACCGCTGTGCCACCTTGGGCAAGTGCCTTGATTGCTGGCAAGTTGCTTTCAATGGCTTGCTTGGCGTGTTCAATTTGATACTTCCAACCACCAAGCTCTTGCCCAAAGGTTATTGGCATCGCATCCATTAGGTGGGTACGGCCGGTTTTGACTACTTTAGCAAGCTCATGTTGTTTTACTGTAAGTGCTGCAGAAAGGTGGGTTAATGCCGGCAACAACTTATTTTCTGCCATCAGAGCGATACTGACTTGGATTGCGGTTGGCACTACGTCATTACTGCTTTGCCCCATGTTTACGTGATCATTGGGGTTCACGTCGCCTTGCAGGCTTCTTGAAGCGAGTGTCGCAATCACTTCATTGGCATTCATGTTGGAACTGGTGCCAGAGCCCGTCTGATAGACATCAATAGGAAATTGCTCGAGGTGTTTACCCTCGATGATCTCTTGGCTGGCTTCGGCTATCGCGTTGGCAATATCACCTTCCAGCAACCCTAACTGAGCATTAGTATCGGCGGCGGCCTGTTTAATTAACGCCAATGCTTGAATAAAGCTGGTTGGCATCTTGTGTGAGCTAAAAGCGAAGTTATCCGCAGCACGTTGAGTTTGTGCTTGGTATAGCGCATCAGCAGGGACTTTAACTTCGCCCATGCTGTCTTTTTCAATCCGAAATTTTTGGGTCATCTTCTATCCTTGTTAGCCAAGTGGCGCTTGGACTTGTTGTAGTATTTGGCTGAGATTCAAAAAACGCGCTTGGCCCTGTGGTTGCTGGCAATAATGGCGTTTTAAATAAAATAGTGGTGCGTGAATAGAGTCTAGGCAGATATGACGAAAGGTGAAACTGCGACCTGGTGATTCGATTGCTTCAATTAAATGGAAGAACACTTGGCGTAGGTACAGTTCACACAGCAAGGTATTTTCTTGGGTGGCATGCCTTTCATAATAAGTAGAAAGCGTAAGCGCACACTCGATGTAGTCTCGAATCACAAACGGCTCGTGGCCTTGAACTTGTTCTAATGAAGCAAAGCGATCTTGTGCTTTGTAAAACCTCGAATAGAGACCCTGCTGCTCTTTCATCATCATTTGCATCTCTTTAATGGGTGTTAATGATAATTATTATCAATAGGGTTTTTAAAAACAACCCTTTGTTTGTCTTTTTATACTTTGTTTGCCTTTTTATAAAATGTAAGGGGAAAAGAAAAAGCCGATACATACGTATCGGCCTTCTGGAGTCAGTACCTAATCCCTACAATGTAAGTACTGATTCATTTTTTCTAAACATCTCTGCTTAGTGGTCGTGAGCTTCACCTGCACCTTTAGGGTAGCGGATAGACTCAACCATCTCTTGTACATCTTCAGGAACTTCAGCTGTCACTTTATTCACTGCAATTGATACGACGAAGTTTAGACACATACCTAGCGTACCGATGCCTTCAGGGCTGATACCAAACCACCAATTTTCAGGTGTGCTTGCTGCAGGGTTAATGAACTTGAAGTAGATGATGTAGCTTGCCGTAAAGGCGATACCCGTCAACATACCCGCAATCGCGCCTTCCTTGTTCATCTTCTTGTAGAAGATACCTAGGATGATGGCAGGGAAGAAGGATGCGGCGGCAAGGCCGAAGGCAAATGCTACTACCTGAGCTACGAAGCCTGGTGGATTAATACCTAAGTAACCGGCACCCACAATCGCGACCATGGCGGCCAAACGAGCGGCTAATAGCTCCTGCTTGTCGGTCATGTTTGGTCTGAAGCCTTTCTTCAACAAGTCATGTGAAATCGACGTTGAGATTACTAATAGTAGACCAGCGGCTGTTGATAGTGCGGCTGCTAGGCCACCAGCTGCAAGTAGTGCTACAACCCAGTTTGGTAGTTTCGCTAACTCTGGAGAAGCCAGTACAATGATGTCACGGTTAATATTCATCTCGTTTCGTTCATCGCCCGAGTAGAACATTTTGCCATCGCCATTCTTGTCTTCCCAGCCCACTAGGCCAGTGCTTTCCCAGTTTTTGTACCAGCTTGGTGCGTCTACTGCGGTGACACCTTGCATGTCTGGGCCGTTGATTGTCTCGATCATGTTTACACGAGCGAATGCTGCAACGCCTGGTGCTGTTGTGTATAACAATGAGATGAACAGTAGAGCCCAACCCGCTGAGATACGTGCATCACGTACTTTTGGTACCGTGAAGAAACGAATGATTACGTGTGGAAGACCGGCTGTACCAACCATTAGCGCCGCACAGATGAAGAAGACGTCGACAGTGCTCTTGTTACCTTCGGTATAGGCGGTAAATCCGAGCTCTTCGGTGAGGCCATCCAGTTTATCAAGTAGGTAAACATCAGTACCTGTGATCGTCGAACCCATGCCAACTTGTGGTAGCGGGTTGCCCGTCATCATGATTGAAGTAAAGATAGCAGGGACAAGGAAGGCGAAAATGAGGACACAGAATTGAGCTACCTGCGTATAAGTGATGCCTTTCATGCCACCCAGTACTGCGTAGAAGAACACAATACCCATACCAATGATGATACCTAGATTAATGTCGACTTCTAGGAAACGAGAGAATACAACGCCTACACCACGCATTTGGCCGGCAACGTACGTAAATGATACGAAGATTGCACAGAATACCGCGACCATACGCGCTGTTTTCGAGTAGTAACGTTCACCGATAAAATCAGGAACCGTAAACTGACCGAACTTACGTAGGTAAGGTGCTAAACATAGCGCCAGTAGTACATAACCACCTGTCCAACCCATTAGGTAAACCGCACCGTCGTAACCAACGAATGAGATGATACCTGCCATTGAGATGAACGACGCTGCCGACATCCAGTCAGCGGCAGTTGCCATGCCGTTTGCTACCGGGTGTACACCACCGCCAGCAACGTAGAATTCACTGGTTGACCCTGCACGAGCCCAGATTGCGATGCCGATATATACTGCAAAAGTAATACCGACGAGAATAAACGTCCAAGTTTGAATATCCATGTTCTAGCCTCTAGTCTTCCTGTACGTTGTATTTTTTGTCGAGCGCGTTCATGCGGACAACGTAAATAAATATCAGCGCAACGAAGGTGTATATCGAACCTTGTTGAGCGAACCAAAAGCCGAGCTTGAACCCGCCAAACTGAACGGTGTTAAGGGCATCCACAAATAAGATGCCAGCGCCGTAAGACACTGCGAACCAGGTCGCGAGCAGTGTTCCCATAATCCCCAAGTTTTCCTTCCAGTAGGCTTGAGCATGTTCTGTAGATTCGAACGCCATTGCCTTCTCCTTTATTCCGTTTTCGTAGAAACCATGTCTGTATAAATTAATATGTTAATGCAATGTTACGGTTTAGAATGTAGCAAGGATAAGTCAAGGGATCTGTGCAACTTTAGTCGGGATACTATTAGCGCTAATGTACTGAAATGTGGGACCGAGAAGCCATAATCGCAGAAAATTGTGATGTTGCAATGTTGTTAAATTAGCCAAAGGTCTAACAAAACAATCTAAATTAGTGCGTTGGTCAGAAAATTTAACAATGAAATGACAGATAAATTGTCGATGAACCCGCATATGTCATGAACAACGATATAATTTTGTTATAGTAAAAAGGCATGTTCACCGACCGTGCATTGCTTTACGGCAAACGTTTGACATGCTTAAAGCACGGTGTTGTATTCTTTAGGGGAACGAATTGGACGCAATAACTATCAACCACTTGTTTTTAACTGGTGCAGTATTAATCTCCATCAGTGTGCTTTTCTCACCAGTGTCCTCTCGATTGGGCATTCCTATTCTTTTGATATTTCTGTTTGTTGGTATGTTGGCGGGTGAAGATGGACTCGGTGGCATTAAGTTCGATGATTATTCACTGACATACTTGGTGAGTAACCTTGCGCTTGCTGTAATTCTTCTTGATGGCGGTATGAGAACCAAAGTTGCTAGTTTCAAAGTGGCTTTTTGGCCATCACTCTCGTTGGCAACAGTAGGGGTAGCATGTACTGCAACCTTAACGGGTCTAATGGCAGCTTGGTTATTTGACCTTTCGTTTATGCAGGGAATTTTGGTCGGAGCGATTGTCGGTTCAACCGATGCTGCTGCGGTATTTTCTTTGTTGAAAGGACAGAGTCTCAATGAGCGTGTGGGTTCAACACTAGAGATTGAATCCGGCACTAACGATCCAATGGCGGTCTTTCTGACGGTGACTTTAATCGCACTGTTGGGCAACCCAGATGTCGATATGGGGGGAGGTTTCCTACTCAAAAGTTTTGTAATGCAGTTTGGTATCGGCATTATTGTCGGAATTGGCGGTGGTTGGGTTCTGTGGAAATCAATTAATCGAGTGCAACTGGCTGATGGTCTTTATTCTATTTTAGTGCTCAGTGGTGGCATTGCTCTGTTTGCATTCTCTAACATGCTCGGCGGCAGTGGGATTTTATCGATTTACCTCGTAGGTTTGTTCATCGGAAATCGCCCGACTCGCTCTCGACACTCTATTCTCAATGTTCTTGATGGAATGACGTGGTTAAGCCAGATCGTGATGTTCTTGGTGCTTGGGTTATTGGTTACGCCATCGACATTGATGGACATTGCACTTCCTGCGTTGGCACTCGCCTTCGGTATGATTTTGTTTGCTCGTCCACTGTCTGTTTGGTTGGGTTTACTGCCGTTCAGAAACTTTACCACCAAAGAGCGTTGGTTTGTTTCTTGGGTTGGCTTACGTGGCGCAGTGCCGATCATTTTAGCGGTTTTCCCGATGATGGCTGGTTTGCCAAATGCGCAGCTGTATTTCAATATCGCCTTCTTCGTGGTGATGGTTTCGTTGATTGTTCAAGGTGGTAGCTTGATGAAAGTTGCTCGATTAGCTCAGGTGACTCTACCACCAACGCCGACACCTATCTCTCGCACGGGTATTGAGATCTACCCGACCAGTGAGTGGGAGATGTTTGTTTACAAGCTGAAAGACGAAAAGTGGTGTATTGGCGAACCTTTAAAGCGTTTGTCTATGCCTGAAGGGACGCGAATTACCGCACTATTTCGACAAGATGTCTTGCTTCACCCATCGGGCAGTACAGTATTAGAGGCCAATGATATTCTGTGCGTACTGGGCCAAGATAAAGACTTAGGTAGTTTAAGCCAGCTATTCAGTGAAGCTCCGTTAGCCGAAGAAGCAGCACGATTTTTTGGTGATTTCTTCCTGGATGTTAGCTTATCAATTACTGCGGTAAGTGATTGGTATGGTATTGAGCTTGGCTCGGAAGAAGAGCGAGAAATGACGCTAAAACAGTTAGTAGAACAAGAGCTTGGTGTATATCCAGTATTAGGTGACAGCTTTGAGTGGCATGACATTAATTGGGTGGTCGCTGAGGTCAATGATTATCAAGTCGTCAAGCTGGGCTTATGTTTACCAAAGACGACTTTAGAAAAGGATATTAGTGAAGCCTAATTGTGGACTTCTTGTAGCAATATAACTGCTTGAGTTCTGTTTTTCACGTCCAGTTTACGGAAGATAGCGGTCATATGTGCTTTTATGGTCGCTTCTGATACATTCAATTCATAGGCAATTTGCTTGTTAAGTAGACCATCAGACAGCATTCCCAAGACCTTATATTGTTGAGGGGTCAGTGTGGAGAGTTTTTCTGCAAGGTCGCTACAAGCCGCATTATTAGTGATGAGGCCTTCAGGGAAGAATGGATCACCGTTGAGAACTTGGTTGAGTGCACTCAAGAGTTCACGCATATCACTCGATTTAGGAATAAAGCCAAAAGCACCATGACTTTTAACTTGGCTGACCACGCTGGCATCTTCGCTGGCTGAGATCACGACAATCGGTAAATCTGGGTATTCAGCGCGCAACTGAATTAAACCTGACATCCCATTTGCACCTGGCATTTTAAGATCGAGTAACAAGAGGTCGGGCTCATCTTCTTTCTTTAGTAAAGTCAGCAAGGCATCCAGAGAATCGGCTTCAAGAAGGTTTGCTCCACTGATCGCCATGTGAACTGACTGAAACAGGGCGTTGCGAAAAAGAGGGTGGTCATCAGCGATGATGATGGTATAGGTCGAGTCCATGACGTTCATACTTTTAACAATTTAGTTAAGATTTATTATCATCCCGATTGAGTGTGTGGACAATATTTATGCATTAAAAGTCTGAACCATATCGACTTTTATCCCCAGAATAAGAAAGTGTTACTCTGAATAGCAAAAAAGCCGCACTGTCATCTCGGTACCGAGGGGCGGTGCGGCTTTTGTTTGGGCTTAGATATGGACAAATGTCGTCGCTTTATAGCTGGTGGTCTTGAATGTGCTTTAGGAATATATCAGCAGGCATAAAGCCGGTCACACGAGCATTTGGAACATGGTTACCCTCACCGTCCCAGAACTCAATGGTTGGTAAGCCTAGCACTTGTAATTGCTTTAGTAATTCAATGTCTTGAGGCATGTTTCTCGTTACGTCGGCCTGAAGCAACACGAAGTCAGATAGTTTGTTTTCGACATCGGCCTGATGGAAGGTGTACTTCTCAAACTCTTTACACGCCACACACCAATCGGCGTAGAAATCGAGCATTACTGGCTTGCCCAGTTTTTTCGCTTCGATGAGTTGGATCTCTAGCTCTTCAACGGTATTGATGCGTGCAAATTGGATATGCTGTTGTTCTACCGTTATGCTCTTCTCCGCAAACCAATAGTTCAATGCAGGCTGTGCCGAAGCGAATAGGCCAAGCATCGCGATGATGCCCACAGCGCTTTGCTTCCAACCGCCGAATGGCAGTGCATTCTTGCTATGGTACAACCAACCGAAAGCGATAAACCCAAGGCCAGACCAAAGCACGGTTGCCCATAATTCAGGGATAATGCGCTCTAGTAAGAAGATTGGAGCTGCCAGCAAGATAAAGCCAAATACGATCTTCACCTTGTCCATCCAACTGCCTGCTTTCGGCAGAAGTTTATTACCAAATACTGCAACCAAGATCAGCGGGATACCCATACCCATCGCTAAGGCATACAGAGCAATAGCACCGGTAAATAGGTCGCCACTTTGAGCCACATACAACAGCGCACCCGACAGTGGCGCAGTGGTACAAGGTGAACACACCAAGCCAGAGATCGCACCCATCGCGAACACACCCAAGGTATTGCCACCTTGTTGCTTGTTACTTTGGTTGTTGAGCCAAGTTTGGATGCTGCTCGGCAGTTGCAGGTTATAAACACCAAACATCGACATGGCTAACGCCACGAACAGAATGCTCAACGCAATTAATACGTAAGGATGTTGCATCGCAGCCTGGAACTGCATACCCGCAGAGGCAACCACTAAACCCAATAAGGTGTAGGTTAACGCCATGCCTTGCACGTAGATGAACGATAGCATCAGCGCACGACCTTGGCTGAGCTTGCCACCACCTAAAACGATACCCGTTAGAATTGGATACATAGGCAGAACACACGGCGTAAAGGCTAAACCAACACCGAGCGCTAAGAATAGTAATGGTGTCCACCAACTGTCACCGAGTTTATCGGCTAAGCCTGCGTCTTTTGAAACGGGAGTATTGGTTTGTTGAGTGGTATTGCTTGCTGCGTCAGTCGTAGGAGAAGAGGGTTGTACTGAATTGTCAGCTTCACCAGCAGCATCAGAAAAACCTTGCGAGGCATCACTGTTTTGCGCATCACTGCTTTTCATATCTCCAGAATCCGTCGCAGTAAATGGCTCAATGTCGATGATTCGAGTTTCGGGTGGATAGCAGAAACCAGCATCTGCACAGCCTTGATACTTAACGATCAGCTGTGAGCCATCTTGGTAACTCTGTAGCGGAACTTGCACGAATAACGGTTGAGTATAAATGCTTACTTCACCGAAGAATTCATCTTGGTGTGGTTGGCCATCTTCTATTTTAACATTGCCGATTGCGAGGTTTTGACCGCTAAAAGAGAGGCTATGTTGATAAAGGTAGTAGCCCTCCTTTACTTGCCAGTCGAGAAGCACTTGGCCGTCTTGTTGGTAGTAATTGAAAGGGAAAGCTTGGTCTACAGGGACAAAACCATTGTTATTGCCTCCGAAGCTTGGCTCGGCGTTGTCATTTCCAAAAAGCGCCCACGCAGGCTGGGTGAATAAGGAAACGCAAACAAAAAGTAATGTGGCAAGTCGTCGCATACTATTAGTCATCAAAATGGAGTTGAAGGTATCTTAACTCAATCAGACCGTAATAGTTTGTGATTAGTTTCATCGATAAATAAATATCCCCTTGGACAAGTGAAGCATTGATTTGCCGATCCAAGGGGAGCTATGTGATTTAAGTGTTTAGTTTTGTGTAAGTGAGACGCTTAGGCGACGCCCAAACGTGCTTTTACCACTTGTTCGCAAGCATCAATATTCATCGTGTCTTTTGGAATAATGAGCACCGTGTCATTGCCGCCAACGGTACCGATAATTTCAGTATGTGGGTCGATATCGACTAATCTTGCGACCAGCTGTGCACAACCCGGGTGAGTCTTTACTATCACCATGGCTTGGTTGTGAGTAATTAATTCGATTTGCGAGGAGATGGATGCGTCGACACGTACAGGTGCACTCTCAATGGTTATGCAGTAGACCTTCTTACCACAGGCGTTTTGAACTTTTACAACGCCGAGTTGTGACAAAATACGAGATACGGTCGATTGACTAATACCTATATAGCCAATGTCGACGAGTTTCTCTCTCAGTTGATTCTGGGTCGAGAAGCTTTGTTGTTGTAGCAAGCGTTTGCACGCTGCAGTCAGTGTTTTATCTTCAGCTGAATACAAGCAACCGTGCTCAGTGATTTCGTTCATGAACAACTCCTTAAGGTCAACGTTTGGATATCGCTTGTCCATAGCGTCGAACGCACTCCCAAAGCCGTAGAGTACAATTGTTAATTAGGGCTTACCGATGAATCCCGAAGTAAATATGGGAGGGTATGCGAGATGTATGATCATCTATCCACTAAGTCTAACACTAAAGGATAGTTATCTTTTTGAAGGTGATCACCAAACAATATTCTGGTTAACTGCTTTTATTTTGGTTTTTTATTCTTTGGTTGAATGGATATTTATTCCAGGTTGAGAATAAATATCCATTAGGATTAAGTGGTTTTTTGTAGCGAAGGTAATAGCGCTAAGGGTTAGCGAATTTCGCTCATGATCTCGCGAGAGAATACTTTTTCACAATAGTGACATTTTAGCTGTACGTTTTCGTGTTTTAGCTGCACTTTAAAGCTACTTTCGACTGGTTCACCGTGTGAAATACAGTTGCTATTTGGACAAGCGAACACACTGTTGATTTGCTCTGGCAGCACAAGGGTTAGCTTGTTGACTACTTTGTACTCTTCAATTTGGTTGACTGTGGCTTGCGGAGCATACAGAGCCAATTGGTTGGCTTGTTCCTTGGTCAGAAAGATGTTCTCAATCTTGATCAGGTCTTTGTTGCCGAGTGCTGATGATGGCAGGTTTAACCCCATGGTGATTCGTTGTTCTGTTTTATGCAGCTTAAACAATTTAAGGATTTTGATACCAAGGTGAGCAGGGATGTGGTCAATGACGCTGCCGTTACGGATCGCTTCTACTTGTAGCTGAGTTTGTTTAACCATGACTGTTTCTCCTGCTTATAAAGTGTCGTTAAGAACTAGGGCCAATAGGGCTTCGCGAGCGTATACACCGTTTTCAGCTTGTTCGAAGTAGTAAGCGTGTCGCGTTTTATCGACGTCGGTTGTGATTTCATCGACACGTGGCAGTGGGTGAAGCACCTTCATGTTTTGGCGTGCGTCTTTCAGCGTATCGGCCGTCAGAATGTAAGCCGACTTCATGTGTGCGTATTCTGACGCATCAAAGCGCTCTTTCTGTACGCGAGTCATGTACAGCACATCCAGTTCAGGCACCACTTCTTCAATGCTGCTGTGGGTGCTGTATTGGATGCCCATCTCTTCTAATTCTTCACAGATGTAATCCGGCATCGCTAACACTTCTGGCGCGATAAAGAAGAAACGCACGTTGTTGAATTTTGATAGCGCTTGCGTCAATGAGTGCACGGTGCGGCCATATTTTAGGTCGCCAACGAATGCCACATTGAGGTTATCGAGCGTGCCTTGAGTTTCGTAAATCGAGAATAGATCCAACAAGGTCTGCGTTGGGTGTTGGTTCGCACCGTCGCCACCATTGACGATAGGAACATCGTTAGAGAATTCAGAGGCTAAGCGTGCTGCGCCTTCTTGTGGGTGACGCATCACAAAGGCATCGACGTAAGAGGAAATAACCTGCACTGAATCGGCAAGTGTTTCGCCTTTTTTGGCCAGCGATGTGTTTCCACCATTATCAAAACCGATGACGGTGCCGCCAAGGCGTTGAACTGCGGTTTCGAATGAAAGGCGAGTTCGAGTTGAAGGCTCAAAGAAGCAGCTTGCAACAACTTTATTTTTCAGCAGCTCTGGATTTGGCTCAGCCTTGAGCTTTGCTGCGGTGTTGACGATAAGCTCCAGTTCATTACGAGTGAGCTCTGGTATGGAGATGATGTGCTTGTTAAATAACGAATGCGCCATAACGGGTCTTCCTTCTTTGCATACAGTCAAATTGCGGACAAAAAAAAGCCCCCTAACAATAGGAGGCTTCGAAACGATCAATAGAGCAAAATAAAAATGACACCAACGCCACTCTTTGGCGTGTAGTTTGACAATCATGTGCGACAGAATTGCAGTTCATTTTTTGCTCTCTTAAGACAAATTGCGGAGGATTATACTCAGATAAAAATGCCATGCAATACTTTCTGTAAAGTATTCATTTAATGGATTTTTATGCGAAATAACGTCCGTTTAAAGCTTCCATTTAAGCCTTTGTTGGAACTGAGGATCTCAGGCTTTTTTAGGTAATAATCTATTCAACTACATGAAAAAAAATGCGGGCTTTATTCAAGGTCAAATTCCCAAGAACGCCACCCGCATTTCCCTGTCATTGCAGCACTTAACTTGTCAATATCTTGCCAACAAGTGCTTAGTTATTTAGATTCTTAGTTGATTAGCTTATTAACTGCCTAATGTCGCAACCATGACTGCTTTGATGGTGTGCATGCGGTTTTCTGCTTCATCGAACACGATAGAGTATTCAGATTCGACCACTTCATCTGTCACTTCTACACCATCTTTAAGCTGAGGATATTCAGCAGCAAGCTGTTTGCCGACGGTTGTATCTTCGCCGTGGAAAGCGGGTAGGCAGTGCATGAACTTCACATGTGGGTTGCCTGTTGCTTTGATCATTTCCATGTTGACTTGGTAAGGCATCATTAAGTTAATACGCTCAGCCCACGCTTCTTTTGCTTCGCCCATTGATACCCAAACATCAGTGTATAGGAAGTCACAGCCTTGCACGCCTTCTTGAACATCTTCAGTCAGTGTGATGTTGCCGCCAGTGTGCTCTGCAATTTCACGACATTGAGCTAAAAGCTCTTCTTGTGGCCAGAACTGTTTTGGTGCGACAAGGCGAATGTCCATGCCCATTTTCGCAGCGCCAACCATCAAAGAGTTACCCATGTTGTTGCGAGCATCACCTAGGTAAGCAAAGCTGATTTCGTGTAACTGTTTACCACGGCCGAATTCTGTCATGGTTAGGAAGTCTGCAAGAATTTGCGTTGGGTGGAATTCGTCAGTCAGACCATTCCACACTGGTACGCCAGCATAAGCGCCTAGCTCTTCGACGATTTCTTGGCCGAAGCCGCGGTATTCGATGCCGTCGTACATACGGCCAAGAACGCGAGCGGTATCTTTCATTGATTCTTTGTGGCCAATTTGAGAGCCAGATGGGCCTAAGTAAGACACTCGAGCACCTTGGTCGAATGCGGCAACTTCAAATGCACAACGAGTACGAGTTGATGTTTTTTCAAAGATAAGCGCAATGTTTTTGCCAGTCAGTGTTGGCTGTTCGTAACCGTTGTACTTCGCTTTTTTAAGCTCCATTGAAAGATCTAACAAGTGTTGAATCTCGCGTGGAGTGAAATCTAGTAGTTTTAGGAAGTTACGATTGCGTAGGTTAAAAGCCATGATGTATTCCTTCTTAGATTTAGGCGCTTTCTTGCTACAGGGAAAGAAAATTCAAGAAAGCGCGATTTAATTTTTTAGTCAATTTATTCGGTTCTGTTTGTTTCGTTTAATTCTGTTTTCACAAGGTTTAAAAGCTCTCAAGGTTTAAGCTTATAAAGCTCGTTAGTGGGTTAACCTTTGGTGATATTGGTGCCCGCTTGGCCTTGCAGGATTTGCAAACCATCTTCGAGAGCGCCGATACCCACCACTTTGCCGCCTTGCTGAATGAATTCGCACGATGCTTCAATTTTTGGCCCCATTGAGCCCGCATCAAACTCGAATTTCGCCAGTTCGCTTGGTGTGGTACTGCGCAGTGCGTGTTGAGTTGGCTTGCCCCAATCAAGATAAACAGCGTCGGCATCAGTCAAAATAAGCAGCGCGTCCGCATCCAGTTGTTTCGCTAAGAAAGCCGCTGACATGTCTTTGTCGATAACCGCTTCAACACCCACTAATTTGCCGTTCTCTTTTTTCACTGGGATGCCACCGCCGCCAGTACAAATTACGAGGTGACCCGCATCGATAAGTTGTGTGATCGCTTCGTGCTCAACAATGCCTGTAGGGCGTGGGCTTGGTACAACGCGGCGGAAATGTTGGCCGTCTGGTTTTACGATCCAGTGGAACTTCTCCGCTAATTCACGCGCTTCCGCTTCTTCGTAGATCGGGCCAATCGGCTTGGTTGGATCGGCAAACGCAGGATCGTTTGGATCAACCGTCATTTGCGTCAACATGCACGAGATGTTTCGGTTAGGCAGGTAGTTTTTGAACTCTTGCATCAGCATGTAGCCGATCATACCTTGAGTCTCACTGCCCAAGACATCCAGCGGATACGGGTTTACTTTTTTGTATTCCAAACCTTGCAGGGCAAGTAAGCCAACTTGTGGGCCATTACCGTGCACTAGGACCACGTTGTACACTTTCGCGATTTCAGAGATGGTTTTAACCGCTGTTTCAATATTACGGCGTTGAACATCGGCTTCTAACGGCTCACCGCGACGAAGTAGGGCGTTACCACCGAGTGCAACAACAACAGTTTGCTTAGTCATAATTGTGTTCTCTCATTTTGGCCAAGCTATTGATTTTACGTAAACTTGTAAAATGGCTTAGCTTGGCCGTTTCGTCTTAGTGATTAGATACCATCACGCTCAATTGGGCAGCTCATGCAGCGTGCGCCACCGCGACCGCGGCCAAGTTCGTCTCCAGGGATAGAAAGAACCGTGATGCCTGCTTTGTCGTATTTTTCGTTGGTGTAGGTGTTGCCTTCGTAGCCAATAACGACGCCTGGTTTAACTGTCAGCACATTGTTCGCATCGTTCCACTGTTCACGTTCTGCATGGAAGTTGTCACCACCTGTCGTGATGAGATTTAGCTTGTCTACGCCAAGTGCTTTTTCGATAGCTGTTACGAAGTAGCCTTCTTCTTTCACATTCACAGTGCCAGATTCATCGCCAGTTAGGCTCCAGCACTGCACGTCTTGACTAACCACCTCAGGGTAAACAGAGAATGTATCCTCGTTCATGTGAGTCATTACCGTGTCTAAGTGCATGCAAGAGCGATGTTTTGGTAACTGCATGGCGATAACTTGTTTCGCTTGACCGTGTTTGAATAGGCTAGATGCTAAGTGCTCAACACCTTGTGCTGTTGTACGTTCAGACATACCGATAAGCACTGTGCCACGACCGATAACAAGAACGTCACCACCTTCAATCGTTGAGTTGTCGTAGCTGATATTTTCTTCATCGCCGAAGTATTTAATAAAGTCTTGGCCCGCGAATGTTGGGTGCCAGCGATAAATAGCGCGAACGTGGTTTGTTTCACGTTGACGAGCAGGTTTCGCCATCGGGTTGATAGATACACCGCCGTATACCCAGCAAGACGTGTCGCGAGTAAATAGGTGGTTTGGTAGAGGCTCGATAATAAAGTCGGTTGGTGCGTGCATGCCTTGCATCATTGAAGACGATTTCATTGGCATCTCAGCGTAAGACAGACCGCCCGTTAGGATTTTTGCTAGCTCTAGGTTTGGTAAGTCGCTTAAGTAGCAGCGCACATCATTGGCGAATGTTTTACCCAAACGGTAATCAGATACTTGGCAGTTTAGCAGCCAATCTTTCGCTTCTGGCACGGCTAGTGTGTCTGCTAGCAAGTCAGTAAGAAGAAGAACTTCAACACCTTGATCACGTAGCGTTTGAGTAAATGCGTCATGCTCTTTACCTGCGCGCTCAACAGCCAGTACGTCATCAAATAGCAAATCGTGACAGTTAGAGGGTGTTAGGTGAGTCAGTGCGCGTCTTGGACGGTGAACTAGAACGCGGCGTAATTGACCTATTTCAGAACCTACATAGAACTTACTCATGATCGTCTCTCTCTTATATATTTGAATTACTTTTATCGCTAAGAGTAATTATTTATTTTCAGTTGAGAAGAATGAATTATTTATTCATATCTCTTGTCTGGAATTAATATTACGCCTGATAGTCAGGTATTCTTAGAGATCTATCACAAATCGTTTTTTCTCTCGCAGCCCTTTAAAATTAAGGGTTTTAACAAACTTTATGCACTTTTAGTCACAGCTAATACATTCTAAATAATTAGCTGTTGGGGAACTTTATGCACGTTTTTTTGACGAAACTTACTAGAATCTAATTTACGAGGGAATATATGCAGAATATTTTTATTGATAAGAGAGTTCTTAGCTTGGAAGTATGCAGTGTTTTTATTTAGATATTTAATTTTGTATATGGAATTAATTATTTATTAACAAATTAAATGCGAATAAAGATGTTGTGATCACATTTTAAAGTCGGCTGTTTAAGTGTATTTTTTGATAAAAAAGGTCATTAGTTCACGTTTTTTTATTAGGCTGTAAATGACTTTAAATATAATTAACGCTAATAAGTGACTAATTATTTATTTAAAAATAATGGCTGAAAATAGCGTGTTATTTCATCAATCTAATTTGATATTGAAAAGTAGGGTGACTCTTCTATTGCGAGTGTTTTGGTTGAGCTGAGCTTTGTTACGAACAGAAGATACCTTGAATATCGCGTGTATGGCTTCTAGATGCTACTTCAGTAGTAGGGGGACATGGGGAGAGGGAGCAATAAAAAAGCCGCTATGAGAAGCGGCTTTGGATGAGAAAGGAGTGAAGTGCTGTTAGTTAGATAAGTGCACCAATACTCAGTACGACAATGCAGAACACCATCAAGATACCGATTAACGGCATTACCCATTTAACCCAGCGTACGTAAGGGACACGAGCAATCGCTAAGCCACCCATTACTACCGCAGAGGTCGGTGTGATTAAGTTCACCAAGCCAGAGGCGGATTGGTAAGCGGTAATAACAAGGTCACGACCTACGCCAGCAAAGTCGGCCAGCGGTGCCATGATTGGCATGGTGAGTACTGCTAAGCCTGATGTTGATGGTACTAAGAATGACAGTAGGATCTCTAAGAAGAACATCACATTAATAAAGATAACCGAAGACAGTCCGGTGACCATTTGTTCTGCAGAGAAGAGAATGGTGTCGGTGATCATACCGCGGTCCATCACCACCACAATACCACGCGCAATACCGATGATAAGCGCCACGCCCAGTAGGTCTCGGGCACCATCAATGAAACTCGAAGTAAACTCTTCTTCACTCATGCGGGCCACAATACCAACGATGATGGTCGCCGCTAAGAACATGGCTGAGATCTCGGCCATCCACCACCCAGCAACGGATACACCGTAAATCATTACCGCGAATGAGCCGCCAAAAATGGCTAGAATGAGTTTACGAGTCGCAGTGAATTCAAGTTTTTCGCCACTTGCGTTGCCAAGAAAGTGCGCTTTGTTCTCTTCGTATTTGTCGTACACTATTGATTTGCTTGGGTCGGCTTGCACCATTCTTGCGTAGCGCATGACGTAGGCAACACAGATACCCCAACCGACAATCAGCATGCCAACACGCAGCACGATACCGTCTGTAAATGGAATACCAGAGGCGTTGGCAGCGATAACGGTCGCGAATGGGTTAATGGTTGAGCCTAGAACCCCAATGCCCGCACCAAGCAGTACCGTTGCAGCAGCCACAAGAGGATCAAAGCGAGCAGCCATCATCACAGGGACTAGCAAGGTATAGAAGGGCAGTGATTCTTCTGCCATGCCGTAGACAGTACCGCCCGCGGCAAACAGTGCCATCAGTATTGGTATCATCAACTCTTCTCGCCCTTCTAAGCGGGCGGTAACGCGTTCGATACCGGCATCAATCGCACCGGTTTTGGTGACTAGCCCTAAGAAGCCACCAATAATTAGGATGAACAGCGAAACGTCGATTGCCGCAGCTTCATAGCTATTGTGGTCGTAGAAGCCGTCAATCGGTGCTAGTAGTACATCAATCACGCCTTGAGGGTTACCTTCTACCGTTTGATAGGTGCCGGTAACCGGTACTTCTCGGCCTAATTCTTCATTCATTGCTCGGTCGTATTGACCTGCTGGAATAATCCATGTGAACAGAGCCACGAGCGCAATAAGAATAAATAAAATGGTGTAGGCAGAAGGGAACTTAAAGTTGGCAAAGAAGCCGCCTTTTTCTGCCTTTTTAATCGTTTCGGTAGTCATAGCCATCTCCTTTCACGTCAATGCCCCCAGGCAGATCAGTGTGAATTCGCGAGTCAAAAATAAATAGCTGATCCTAAAAAAGGTAAATCAATAAATGTAATAAAATTCGAATTGATCAGTTAATTTAATAATTAATTAAAACAAATGTTTATATTTTTGATTTTTAAATTAAATCAGATATTAGATTTGAGCTTTTATTTATCTGTTGGGTATTTTAAATCTCATTTTTAACTCTAACCTAGCGACTGTTCACATTTTTATTGTACTAATTTATTGCTCAATAATTACACTGAAAATTATCAGGTTATTAGTGTGATTAAAGTGGTTATCTATGCTGGTAGTTTATCTACGATTCTTTTATTTTAGGTTGCCTAGAGTATGTAGCGAATAAATGTGTGGAATTTTATGCAAAATGAAAATTTATAAAATTTATGGATTAATTAAGTAATATTTGATTTATATCAAATAAGGATAAAGGATGGGTGTCTGTAAATTAAATGGTTAACATTAAGTTGCGGGTATGGTGGGGGATTAGAAGAGGAAAAGAGCGATATTTTTGAGGGGAATAAAAAGAGAAGTGGTGTCACTTCTCTTTATCCAGAACGAAAGTCTATTCGATTAGATCATGACATTCGATAGCAGCAGACCAAACGCAATGCTAAATACCATACTTAGTAAGCCTGGGAGCATAAAGCTGTGGTTGAAGATGTACTTACCTATATTCGTGGTACCCGTTCGATCAAAGTCAATTGACGCGATGATAGGACCGTAGTTTGGAATAAAGAAGTAACCATTAACCGCAACGAAGGTTGCAATAATAATTGCTGGCGGAAGCCCTAAAGCAATCGCCACAGGTACAAGAACTGCCGTGGTTGCACCTTGGCTGTTTACCATTACTGATAGAGCAAATAGTGCGAATGCAAATGTCCATGGTGCAACTTCTACTAGACCCGATACCGCTTCTTTGACCATTGCAGCATGGCCACCAATGAAGGTATCGCCTAACCAAGCAATACCGAAAATAGCAACAATCGCACGCATACCGGCGTGGAATACAGAACCTTGGCTAATTGCATTTCCGTCTGGTTTACAGATTAAAATAATAAGAGCTGCAACCGTTAGCATGACGATTTCAATAGTGTGTGCCATACCCATCGGTGAGCCATCAAACTGAGGGCGAAGTGATGGGAATGCCCCCATGACAACAACCGTCAGCGCACCAAATAGGAACATACCGACTGATTTTTTCGCTTGTGGTGTGATGGTAATATTTTCAACCGCTTCCTCTTGTTCCATCTCTTTACGGAATTCAGGATCTTGCATGCGGCGTTGGTATTCAGGATCGTCTTTGAGCTCTTTACCGAGTTTGTTGACAATGACACAAGCACAAGCAAGGCCAAGGAAAGTACTTGGGATAGTGACGGAAAGAACATCAGCTAGCGTGATGCCTTGTGGTTCCAAGAAGGCAACCAAAGCGACAACCGCTGCCGCAATTGGGCTTGCAACAATCGCAAATTGTGATGCGATAACGGCCATACCTAGTGGGCGCGCAGGGCGAATACCACTACGACGGCTCACTTCGGCAATAACTGGAAGAACCGAGTAAGCAACGTGGCCAGTACCTGCCATCATTGTGAAAAAATAGGTTACTAAAGGAGCAATGAAAGTGATGTGGCGAGGGTTTTTACGCAAAATCCCAGAGGCAATCTTGATCATGTAATCCAAACCACCAGAAGCTTGCATTGCGGCTGCGGCTGCCACAACCGCCATTATCATTAACATTACGTTGATTGGTGGGCTGGTTGGTTGAATCCCGAAAATGAAACTTAGTACTGCAAGGCCAACACCGCCCATAACGCCGAGGCCTATCCCCCCGATACGAGCACCGATCAGGATACATCCCAATACGACGAATAGCTCAAGTAAAAACATGAGTGACTCCTAAAATATATAGTTATTAATAATTTTATTAAGCAAGAAAAAAGGCTCTGGAAACAGAGCCTTTCTTTGTTCATTCGTTACTCGTAGCGTTTTGCTTTGTATTGAGGGTGCATCAAGTTTTCAACAGAGAAAATATCATCAAGTTCTTCTTCGGTTAATAAACCGCGTTCTAGAACCACATTGCGAACACTCTTACCTGTTTCAGCACAGATCTTGCCAACAATGTCACCTTCGTGGTGGCCAATGTATGGGTTAAGGTAGGTTACGATTCCGATAGAGTTGAAGACGTGCGCTTCACATACTTCTTTGTTTACAGTAATGCCGTCTACGCACTTGTCGCGTAGGTTCACACATGCGTTTGTTAGAATGTCCAGAGACTCAAACATGCTTTGTGCGATTACCGGTTCCATGACGTTCAGTTGCAGTTGGCCACCTTCTGCCGCGAAAGAAACCGTGTTGTCGTTACCTAGCACTTTAAAGCAAACTTGGTTTACTACTTCAGGAACCACTGGGTTTACTTTAGCCGGCATGATTGAAGAGCCTGCTTGCAGTTCTGGTAGGTTCAGTTCGTTCAAGCCAGTGCGTGGGCCTGAAGAAAGAAGACGTAGGTCGTTACAAATCTTAGACAGTTTAACCGCTAGACGCTTAAGTGCGCCGTGCGTCATGACGTATGCGCCACAGTCAGATGTTGCTTCGATAAGATCTTCAGCCGCTACACACTCTAGGCCCGTAACTTCTGCTAAGTGCTTCACTGCTAGGCCTTGGTAACCCGGTGCTGCATTCAGACCTGTACCGATAGCCGTAGCGCCTAGGTTTACTTCAAGCAGTAGTTTTGAAGTGTATTCTAGGTTTTTGATTTCTTCATTGATGGTTACCGCCCAAGCGTGGAACTCTTGGCCAACCGTCATTGGAACCGCATCTTGAAGTTGAGTACGACCCATCTTCAAAACCGTATTAAATTCTTGGCTCTTAAGCTCGAATGCACCTTTTAAGTATTCAATCGCATCAATCAGTTTACGAACGCTGTTGTAAACAGAGATACGGAAGCCCGTTGGGTAAGCACAGTTTGTAGATTGGCTGCGGTTTACATGGTCGTTCGGGTTGATGAACTCATATTGGCCCTTTTCTTTGCCCATAAGTTCCAGTGCGACGTTAGCAACCACTTCGTTCGCGTTCATGTTGACAGAAGTACCAGCACCACCTTGGAAAACGTCCGATGGGAACTGATCCATGCACTTGCCAGTGTCTAGAATAAGGTCACAAGCTTGAATGATGTATTTAGCTACTTCGCTTGGAATTACACCTAACTCTTTGTTTGCTAAAGCCGCTGCTTTCTTTGTCATCACCATACCGCGAACGAATTCAGGTACATCTGAGATCGTTACTTTTGAAATGTTGAAGTTTTCAACTGCGCGTAGAGTATGGATGCCGTAGTAAGCATCAGCGGGAACATGACGTTGGCCTAAAAGATCTTCTTCGAGACGAGTAGCGTGAGGAGCATCAACTTGTGCTTCTGATAGAGTAGCCATAACAGGATCCTTAGAGAATTATTCTGATTATATAGTTAGTTATTAGCCTATTCTGTGTGCAAATACTCCGTTCGCTAGAATATTGGGCTGATAAATCCGTCCTGACTTATGTGGCACATGATACTGTACCTAGCGCATAAAAATAGTAAGTTGATCACCTTTTTCGCTTTTGTTTAGTCAATACTTTGCAAACTTATTCCCGGTCAATAAACACGTTTATTTACCGGATAAATTTGAGGTTCATAAGGCTTTCAGCGTAAACTGGAAGTAACAAAGGAGGGCGTGTGTTTCCTATCTTACTATTACTCTTTATCTTCGTACCCATCATTGAGATTGGGCTATTTATTCAAGTTGGTGGCTTCTTAGGATTGTGGCCAACTATTGCGTTGGTTTTGATTACTGCATTTGCGGGTGCATCGCTGGTTCGTAGCCAAGGTATACAGACATTAATGTCTGTTCAAGGTCGATTACAGCAAGGTGAAATGCCAGCACAACAGATTCTTGAAGGCGTGATGCTTGCGGTTGCAGGCGTATTGCTGCTGACTCCGGGCTTTATGACGGACGCACTCGGCATGCTGGTATTGCTGCCAGCACCAAGAGCAATAATTGCCAAGAAAATGATGGAAAAAATGGTGGTTACCAATGTGTCTGGTGGTTTCCATGCGGGTGGACAGGCTGGTTTTGGCCAGAGCCCATTTGGACAAGACCCATTCAATCGCGATCCATCTGATCAATCAAAAGAAGGCAACACCTTTGAAGGTGAGTTTGAGAAGAAAGACGACGACAATGATCGTAACCGCTTAAACTAATTAATTTGGTCTCTCTTTATATTAATTTGGTCTCTCTTTATATTGAGGGAAAACAGAAAAGGCTCTGACCTTTATCCTTCGCAAGAAAGAGATAACGGTAAGAGCCTTTTTTATTGCGTGTTAGCTATTATTGACAACAGACAAGTGAGCGTTCGGTTATACCGCGCCTTCAAAGCCCATTTGTCGCCATGCTTCAAATGCAATGATAGCAACCGCGTTAGACAGGTTTAGGCTACGCGCGTCTGGCATCATTGGGATACGAATGCGTTGATCCATTGGCATGCTTTCAATGAACTCAGCGGGCAGGCCGCGTGTTTCTGGGCCAAACATCAACACATCACCTTGTTGGAATTTCGCATCCACGTGGTGACCTGTGGTTTTGGTTGTGCAAGCAAAGATACGGAAGTCACCTTCACGTTCATTCTCTAGATACTCAAGAAAGGCTTCTAGGTTCTTGTGGCGTTTAACTCGCGCTAGGTCGTGATAATCCAAACCAGCGCGGCGTACTTTTTTCTCTTCAAAATCAAAACCAAGCGGTTCAATTAAGTGTAAGTTCGCGCCACAATTAGCACATAGGCGGATGATGTCGGCAATTATGGCAATCTGAAAATTTTATTTTTTTTAGGTTAAGATGAAAAAGCCCAATTAAGATAGGTACCTACATATAGATCGTTACCTAAAGAAAGCGACCTAAGAAAAAAAGTGTATAATTGAACGAATAATTGGCGCAGAGAAAGCGCTTACCATTAATTTAAGAGCATCGAAAGACTATGTTTCATATTGCTTTGTACTCTCCTAAAATAGCCGCTAACACTGGTAATATTATTCGATTGGCTAGTAATAACGGTTGCCACTTGCACTTGATTGAGCCTCTTGGTTTTGATCTAGAGGAAAAAAAATTGCGACGTGCCGCTCTTGATTATAGAGATCTTGCAAGAGTGACTGTGCACCCTGACTACTTTACTTTTGAGAAAGCGATGGAGGGAAGGCGCATATTTGCTCTTACGACGAAAGGCTCTCGTCCGCATGACGAACCTAATTATGTTGAGGGTGATGTTTTATTGTTTGGGGCAGAAACATCTGGTTTGCCAGATGAGATCCGTAACGGTATACCCGAAGAACAACGTATTCGTATAGCGATGTTGCCTGATGCTAGGAGTATGAATTTGTCGAATGCGGTAGCGGTTGTAAGTTACGAAGCGTGGCGTCAGATTGGTTTTCCTGGAGGGGAGTGAGCTAACTGATTTTGTAGGATAGAGCCTCCCTTCTCTGAAGCGTATGTGCAACTTGTACTGCATAGGGCTCAAACCTTCACTTTAATTATCTTTGCGATACGCTCTTAAAGCTTTAATGCTTCCTCAATGGTCACTCAGTAACTGGTAAACTGCGGTTCGTTGTAAGAAGGCGCACTAATTTCATTCGAAATCATCATTTGCTTCTTTCTTAAATAAAGTCTTCCAAGCCGATACTGGACGAACCATTACTAATGGATGACGACCCTAAAGGCGATAGATTCTAGACCGCTAGGCAAAGCGATAAAATACACGTTTAAGTAATAATTGAGGATTTTGCTAATTCAAATATATCAACAAGAGTAGATTATTTCTAATCTGAGATGATTTTTTAGGGCATTAACTTTAAGGTGGGGTATCCAGAACCTTATTAGCCAGACGACATAACTCAGAAATATTTAATAAGGTGACGAAAAGCGTGCAACCTAGAGTGAAGGGCGTGAGCTAAGACATTTAGCCGAGCTGGACTAGGGCTCGGCTTTTTATTGGTCCTATAGGGGAAGGTACCATATTACGTAGTTATGGGTTGAGAGGCTACCACTCGTAACGCAGGCTGGTGGTGAATACTGCGCCTTTCTGACCAGATACGCTTGCGCCAGAAGACGTGATTTCTGAGTTGCCACCTTTGTTGTCGGTGTAGTTCAAGAATACAGACGATTGGCGCGTTAGGCGATATTGAACCTCAGTTTGAATTGCATCTTCAATCACATCTTCGCCGTTGGTTGATTCATCCAGTGCTAAGTAACGGTAACCCGCACGAACAACCCAGTTACCAAAATCGTATGCTGCTCGGAAGTCGTAGCCTGTAGTATCGGCATTGTCGCTGCTGTTTCTAAGCCCCATTGATTCTTGGGTGTAAGCCGCACCTAGGTATAGGCCGCCAAGGAAGTATTGCGAGCCCAAGCCCCAAGTTTGGTAATCTTGTACGTCAGCGTTCACATCGTCAGATTTGTTGTACTGGAACATTACGGCTGGCTTTAGGACACCCGCATCACCCATATCGATGGTGTAACGCGCTGCGGCGTTGTAACCGTAATCAACGTTGCTGTTGGTGATAAGTGCTGTACCGAATGCCAAGTTGCCGATTTCGTTACGGTATTGGAACGTACCATTTTGACGGAAGATAAGCGCGGCACTAGAGTCAACTTCACCTACGTGGTAACCCGCAACAGGGTCGCCACCAGTAGAGAAGATATCACCAATGTCAGAGAACAGCGTCACAACCGACAGCACACGGCCTGTTTCGATACGGCCACTCTCGTTCATGTCGATACCTGCCCACACGTAACGAGCTTGCCAATCGATGCTAGCGTCTTCATCGTTTGAAACCAATTGGTACTGCATCTGACCAATGAGTGAGTAATCGTCGTTGATCACTTGGTGGCCGTTGAAGCCAACACGAGCACTGACTGAACCGTTCAGTTTCTCGTCGCCGTCTGCGGCTGGGTTGCTGTGCTCATCGTGATATTTGAAATCACCTTGAACACGGCCATACATGTTCAACACTGAGCCATCTTCTGCTTTATAAATTTGTGCTGCTTGAGAGGTAATAGGCAGTAGAGCAACCGGAGCCAGCGCTAGAGCAAGTAAAGTTTTTTTCATTCTAAGTACCACTTTTGTAGAGATATATCCCTAATGTTTCACTCGCAAATATCCGTATTTGCTTGTTTTTGGCACGACAAAGCCCCTGCCATTAGAAATGGCATAATAAGAGGACGATGACGTGTATTCGTAAAAGTTGTTAGTTAGCGAGCAAACGCTTGTGGAGTTTCACTACCACTTTCTTGAGCTTTTCAGGCTGAACTATTTCGCAGCCTGGCTTGTGAGGTTCTCCAGGGAAGAACACCGCAAACATGCCTGGTTGTAGAGCCACCTCGCTGGCGTCGGTCATGTTACTGACTAAGTAGAAGTCGTTCTCGGCATCGTAGTCGCTCGCCGGAAGGTTTTTTGGTGACTCGTTGCAAAATTGAATGCGCTCTTCACCATAGATAAGGCATTGAATATCAAGATAGTCTTGGTGGACTTCAGCTTGTTTGCTTTCGGCAGGAACCGTATTGAATTCCATGACGTTCGCGAAGATATCGTCGCCATCAATGGTGTGTTGACCCACTTTCAATTCCATCAAGTCGACGGTTTGTAGGTAGTTCAAGCAACGTAAGATTGCCTTTGGCAAATATTGATTAATGTTATGGTGTTGAATATGACCGTAAATCACAGTGGGTATCTCCAAATTCTAGGGTAGGTTGCAAGGGCTCGTTGCCGAGCCCTTGCACGGTTGGTTACGCCTTAGCAAGCTTTCCCACAGTCAATTGCTCTTTGTCTGCGTCGCTTAACGTGTTTTTAAACAGTGGCGCAGTTAGGTAACCCACAATGACTACCATTAACGTACCAACCACACCGTAGAAGAAGAAGTTCAGGTCGGTGAAATAGCGTACGCACACAACCGTCGCGATACTTGAAACCACACCAGCTAGTGCACTAGAAGCATTCGCTTTGCGTACGAAGATACCCAGCATGAATAGACCTGTCATTGGGCCACCCATTAGGCCAAGTAGGCTGTTGAACGAATCCCAGATTTCGCTTTCGTTTGAAAGGAGAAGGTATGTTGATGCGACAACCCCTAAGATACCAGTAGCGACGGTCACTATACGTCCTACTTTTAGTTTTTGCTCTGGAGACGGTGTGTTGCTGATTTTTTCGTAGATATCAGTAGTAAAGCAAGCGGCGATACTATTAAGACTACTTGAAATACTTGATTGCGATGCTGCAAAAATAGCGGCGATTATCAGGCCAGCGATACCAGCAGGCATGTGCGAAATGACGTAAAATGGTAAGATACCACCTGTGTTGAAGTCTTCTGGTAGAAGCCCAGGATTTTGTGAGTAGTAAGCGTATAAGCCAGATCCAACAGCGAAGAAAAAGATCGGCACACACGCTACTAGTTTAGCGTTAGTGAGCAGTGCCTTTTTTGTTTCTTCGATGTTTTCGGTAACAATATAGCGCTGCACTACATCTTGGCTCGCTGTGAATTGTTGTAAAGAGGCGAAGAAGAAACCAATCATCAATACAGGAATGGTACTTTCACTCCAGCTCCAGCGGAATTGGTCCGCAGGGAAGTATTTGTCTTCACGCGCTGACATACTGAATATTTCGCTGATACCTCCATCAACGTTGAAGCAGATGGCTACGAAGATCAGGATAGCGGCACCAGAAAGCATTACACCTTGAATAACGTCTGTCCAAATTACACCTTCAATACCACCTAAGAAGGTATACACGATGCAAAGCACGCCAATCAGGAACACTATCATTAGTGGGCTCATGTCGATAAACGGCATGAGTGCAAGAGCTGTCAAATAGGTAACGATTGCTATTCGGCCAACGTGGAATAGCATGAACGAGATGCTACCAAATAGACGCATTTTTACGTCAAAGCGGCGTTCTAGGTATTCGTAAACAGAGGTTAGATTCAGTTTTCTAAAGAAAGGAATATAGAACCAAAATACGATAGGTAAAATAGCGATCGCAATATATTGACCGATTAAGAACGTCCAGTCGTCGGTGTAAGCCTTAGCTGGAATTGACATAAATGTAATGGAACTCAGTGTGGTTGCAAAAACACTGAAGCCAGCAGCCCAGCCAGGAATTCTCCCACCTGCTTTAAAATAATCATCCGCTGACTTTTGGCGCCTAGCAAAATATACGCCGACTCCCATAATTGCACTTAAATAAACTATTAAAGCTAAATAGTTTAGAGTACCAAATGAACTTGCTTCCATAAATGTAGACCTTTTCTGTAGGATTTAGTTAGGCATTATTGTGCCTAATAAAAGAGATATTGTTATGTAGGTATAAGATCGTTGGCTTTACATCTTATTAAATGGCAATGCCATTTCTATCTTGGTAAAGCTTTATTGTTGTAAATATTCTGAGCCCATGATGCGACACCTAATAGACCAGCATTAGCACCACTGTGAGCATGCATCACTTTAACTTGATGAGCTGAAGGTAATAAGCTGAGATGATGATGTACACGTGGTAAGAAACCGGGTGCTAATCCAATGCTACCGCCAAGACATACCACTTGAAGATCTAGAGTGATCTTGAGATCAGCGATAAGATTAGCAATAGTTTTAGCTGCGTTTTCTACGATAGCTATCGCCTCTGGGTGGCCTTTCTGGTATTGATCAAAAACTATTTTACCTGTGCAGTCACTACCGAAAAATGCTTGGCCTGCTTTTCCAATGGCGGTGCCTGATGCAATGCTTTCAACACACCCTTTACGACCACAGCCGCACGTAGGGCCATTAGGATCTGCTAAGATATGCCCTGCGTGGCCTGCGATTCCATATTGACCGATAAGAAGAGAGTCGTTAATGACAAACCCAGCGCCTACGCCTGTTGAAACGGTGATAAACCCCATTGCATTAAATGTGGATTCTAGGGTTTTGTACTCGGCCCATGCTGCTGCTTGAGCGTCATTAATCACCATTACTGGTTTTTGGCAGATCTGCTCAAGAGTGTCTGCCAAGCGGTATTGATTTAGACCGCCGAGATTGTCAGGGTTAAGCGCGGTTAGCACGCCTTGGTTTATGATCCCTGTAGAAGCGACGGCAATAAAGTCCGCTTGCTCTTTGAAAGGCGCAAGTAACTCCTTTAATGCGAGCGTCATGTCCTCAGAGTAATTGGACGACGGCGTTTCACGCTGATCGAGCTTTAGAATTTGACCCGATTCAATTAGTGCTACAGCGATCTTGGTTCCACCAATGTCGATAGCTAGGCAGGTATTCATGCGATGGCCTCCATGTTATCGCTTTTTGCGTTGCGAACCGCGTGATCAAACCATTGGCAAATGTGTTCAATTCGTGTGATAGCAGAGCCTACGGTGACACAAGATGCGCCGGCTTTAATTGCCTGATTGGCCAGTTCCGGTGAATTGAAACGGCCTTCTGCCATAACAAAACAGCCCTGCTCAGATAAACGAGTAATGAATGGGAAATCAGGCTCACTAGGCACAGGTCCCGACACGTAACCAGACATGGTGGTTCCAATGATTTCGACGCCTAATTTATACGCAGCCATACCTTCATCATAGTCAGAGCAGTCAGCCATGACCAAACAACCGAGTTGATGAATCTTTTCAATAAGAACTGCGATTTCGGTTGGTCTAGATCGGTTGGTGGCATCAATAGCTATGATATCTGCGCCTGCATTTTTTAGCGCAATAACATCTTCTATGTAAGGGGTGATACGAATATCTGAATCAGAAAGGTCACGCTTAACAATCCCAATGATTGGAACTGTCACAAGCGATCGAACAGCTTTAAGATTTTCAATACCTTCAATTCTTAAACCTACCGCACCACCAGCTACGCTTGCAGCGGCCATAGCTGCGACAATTGATGGTTTATCCATTGGGCCGTCATCAACAGGTTGACATGAAGACACAAATCCGTGTGCTAGCTTATCAAGAATAGGGGAATCGTTGCTAATCATGCGAGTTAAACTCCAAAAAATAAACTCAGTATTAAGTATTGCTCCATTATTTTTGTTTTGGAGTATTACTTCAAATTGTTTGTTTTGAAATGGCGATCGTTCTCTCGTTTTGTGGCTAAAAATTCGAGTGATTTGTGACTAAAGGATGAAAAACATCAAACTGATTGTTAAGTGTATCTTGTTCGTGGGGGAGGATTGTGAGAGGTTGTGGAGTATAACTTCACATCATAAGGTAGTGTATCAATATGGATATAGAGTCCAAAAATACAAATTCGACGAAGTCATCTCCTATATATGTCATTAAAAATGCAAGTTTTTATCGTAATGGTGAGCGATTAGAAAATCAGGTAATTGTTATCGAAGGGGACACGATTACTGAGGTCGCTGATATGGATACAATAGACTCACTTCCTTTCAATGTTATTGACGCAAAGAACCAGTTGGTTAACCCTGGGTTTATCGATCTACAACTTAATGGGTGTGGCGGCGTGTTATTCAATACAGACATATCGAGCGATACCTTGAAAACCATGAACGAGACAAACGTTCAATACGGCGTAACGCAATTTCTCCCTACTTTGATTACCAGTAAGGAGCAATCTCTCAAACAGGCCCTTGATCTAATGGCGAGTATAAAAAGTGCAGAAAAAGTGGGTGTATTAGGTTTGCACTTAGAAGGGCCGTTTATCAATGCTGAAAGAAAAGGTGCTCATCAATCGCAATTTATTCGTGAGTTAGATATTGATACTGCCAACTACTTTATTGAAAACCAGAAGCACATTTCGGTGTTAACAGTCGCGCCAGAAAACGTTAGTCAAAAGGTTTTAGATCTACTCAATGAATCATCGATTACTGTATCTATGGGTCATACCAATGCGACGTACAATCAACTCATTGCGAAAGAAGGCATAAAAATGGCAACGCATTTATATAATGCCATGTCACCACTCACCAATCGTGAGCCAGGGGCGGTAGGTTATGTGTTCAACAAAAAACCACACGCGGGCATTATTGCTGATGGTATTCATGTTGATTACTCCTCACTAAAGATTGCTCGAGAGCTCTTGGGTGAAAAGCTATTTCTAGTAACTGATGCAGTCACACCTGCGGGTACAGACTTAACTGAATTTGATATGGCGGGAATGCAAGCGTTTGTCACTAATGGGAAGTGTCATTATGAAGATGGAACAATTGCCGGCGCAGCGATCACCATGAATCAGAGTATTCTAAACTTGATTGAATACGCGGATGTGCCATTGCCTGAAGCGTTGAATATGGCATCGCTCTACCCTGCAGAGTCCATTGGTGTGGATGATCGCTATGGAAAAATAGAGAAAGGATACAAAGCCAATCTAGTTTTTTTAGATGATGAGCTAAAAGTCAACCGTACCATTCAAATGGGCGAATTAGTATATCAGCGGGCAAACTAGAAATAAAATAGACGTTCTTACCATAATGCTTGAACGCCTAATGCCAAGATAAAAAGTCAATATTATCGATATTGGCTTTCTTCTGTGAATATAGAAAGCTACAGGTTTCCCTGTAGATGAATGTCAATACGCGTTAGCGTTGTCACGGTAAGTATCTCGGGTATGCCCTCTGAGGAATATTTGTAAAAAAGGGAATGAAGGGGATTAACTTAATGCTTTTGTGGTTTTTAGTTTGATATCGTGAGTTCCAGATATGTCTTTTTGAACCAATAGAGCGTACATAAGGTCGAGAACAAACAGTTGCGATATCTTAGTGCCTATCGAATCACCTTGTAGTTGCCCTTGACGGTTACCATTAACGAGCACGTTATCGGCGTATTTGGTAATAGCTGAGCGGGGGTTGTGCGTGATAGCAATGGTTGCCGCCCCGTTCTCTTTTGCTAGCTTCAGTACCTTGGTCGTTTCCTCTGAATCACCAGAGTGACTGATACCAATAGCAACGTCGCCCGGCTGTAACAAGGAGGCTTTGATATACATAAAGTGGTTGTTGGTATAAGCATCAACATTAAGTCCGATACGTATAAACTTATATTTGGCACTTTCCGCTGAGATGCCAGAAGAGCCAACACCGAAGAAATAGATGGCCTTTCCTTCCTTTACAATTTCTGAGGCTTTTTCTAACTGCGTGAAGTTGAGTAGATTTAACGTCTCTGATAGTACCTGATCGATCGATGATTGTAGCTTTTTACCAATGATCTCGGAACTGTCGTCTTCCGTTACATCTGTATCGAGTATCGTTGGTTCCGTTGCTTGAGTCGTTGAAACTTCTATCGCCAGCTGTAATTTAAAGTCTTGATAGCCGCTAAAACCGAGAGTGCGACAGAAGCGAATAACGGTCGCGTCTCCAGTATTGACCTCAACGGAGAGGTCCGCAATTGAGAGCTTACTGATTTGAGCGGGGTTAGATGAGACATAATCTGCAATACGCTTTGCTGAGGGGGTAAGGCTATTATAAAGGCTACCCATGGTATCTATGATGTTGCCAGCTCGAATTTGTGCCATATAGAGTGTACTCGACGTTAAGCATTGATTGTATGTATTCTCACACAATAAGTATTTTATTTGAAGTTAAACTCCGAATTTATTGTAATCAGTAAGCCTTAGTTGAAGAGGAGTTATAAGGGGTACTCAAACATTAATCTAAACCGACATCACATTTATAGTCTTTTCTATTACGGTTTTTATTGAATAGTGGAACTTCACTCCATAACATGAGCTCAGCTCCACTTTTTGTTATAATTATGAAGTTTAACTTCAATGAGACTAAATGTACGTTGGTACAGACTGAGGAAACCATGAAAAAATTATCGGGTCTAATAGCAGCACCGCACACACCGTTTAACACAGACAACCAAGTCAACTTTGAAGAGATTGACAATATTGCTGTTCATTTGATTAAGGATGGCGTTAAAGGTATCTACATTTGTGGAACGACGGGGGAAGGGATCCACTGTAGCGTTGAAGAAAGAAAACTGATTGCTGAACGTTGGGTTTCTGCAACCAATGGAAAAATGGATATCATTGTACATACTGGCGCATTAAGCATTGTTGATACGCTAGAGTTAACCAAGCACGCAGATACGCTTGATATTTTAGCGACATCAGCTATTGGCCCTTGTTTTTTTAAACCTGGTAGCGTGAATGAGCTTGTTGAGTATTGTGCTTCCGTTGCAGCAGCTGCGCCTTCAAAAGGTTTTTACTATTACCACTCAGGTATGTCAGGCGTAAATGTTGATATGGAAGAGTTTTTAATAGCAGCGGATAAACGTATTCCTAACCTATCGGGTTTGAAATTCAATAGCGGTGACTTATATGAATACCAACGCTGTTTACGTGCATGCGATGGTAAATTTGATATTCCATGGGGTGTTGACGAGTTCTTACCTGGAGCTCTTGCTGTTGGTGCTAAAAGTGCGGTTGGCAGTACTTATAATTATGCAGCAAAGCATTTTAATTCAATTATTGAAGCATTTGAAGCTGGTCAACATGATGTCGTGATTAGCAAAATGGATAATGTTATTGCATTGATCCGGATACTTGTTGAATTTGGCGGTGTATCTGCAGGAAAAGCTGCTATGGCACTTCATAATATTGATGCGGGCGATGCTCGTTTGCCATTATTGCCACTTACACCAGAACAGAAAGAAATTGTTGTAAATAATATGAATGAAGCTGGTTTCAAATAAATCATTTACCGGAGAGCTAACCTCCGGCTTTGTTGTTTTGAAAGTACACGGCCCATGAACCTATGGAGCGATACAAAAGGTAGTAGCGAATCGATATCTGGCTCTGCTTTCGTTAGTTCTTTCATTCACTTGACTTATAATTGTTAAGGATAAGACAGTTGGCTTTCTCGATCTCGACGATGCTGTAAAACATTGCTCACATCAGCACTGTTTGGTGTTTTAGATAATAGCTAATTTTTTCTGCCAATGCCTTGCACTATTGTTTTTCATGCTCGTTTAAATCGAGTTAGATAACCTCACGAGGCAAGGTCTTAGCAAAAAAGGAGAGGGGGCGTTTGCCGCGATTTTTCTTTGTGGTAGCCGTCACCTCAACGTCTTCTTCCATCATGACTTTACATTCAACTTCGTTGAAGAAGTTACCTTGTGATTCATCATAAGGCTTTAACTCCTCGAGCGTATAGCGAACTGGAGATCGAAGGCGAATTTGAGTTGCTCAAGTAAGGACTGACGGTCTTGTTTCCGCAGTAATTCCTTTTGTGTTTGCTCGGCCATCAGTACTTTTAGCATCGCTTGTAGCTCGGCAGCATCTTGACTTTCCGGACCAGGGAATTTGTGGTCTTTCGGCGATTTCAGCTCAAAAAAATCCGACAGACTCAGATTGGCTGTTGTTTGGAGTGAAGCCGTTTTGCCATTTATTCTCCGGTTAGTGTCGGTGCAGACCGACATCATTACGTCTGTCGTGAGAAAACCGTCATCGAACCTTCTAAGATCTCTAAACCACATCAGCGCCCATCAAAAATGACAAGTCAAATTACCGTTAGTGAATGGTTACCAGGTAATGATTTAATGTCATTAAATAACAATTTCTTAAGATTTTGATTTTCAATATTTGTAAGGTTTTTTTACATAATACTTGAGGGCATATCTCATTCCTTTCTATTTTACGAATAAAGTTGTGAAGTGAAGCTTCATTGTTAGGTTGCTTTGTTGAAATAATACTTCATCGTTGCATTATAGGGGGGATTCGCATGTTTGGGTTTTATTTGGAGTTTAATTTCAAACTGAACGGTGTCTAATTTGAATATTTCGTTATCTGGTTAAATCTTTGGAGAAAAAATGAAGTTACATAAGTTTATTGTGTTGTCTCTACTTATTCCACAGGCCGCATTGGCGAGTACTGAAAATATCCAACCTCCAGAAATAGTTGGGGCTCCCCCTGCTGATGCAGGCAGAGGGTTAGTTCGCGCTAGTGAGAATGAAATTCGCCACTATAATGGTGGGGAAGGTTATGATGGCCGAAAAATGCTGGTCAGTAATGATAATGGTCTTACATGGCAAGAAAGCTTGGCGCCAGCATCTTACCCACCTAACTTTGGCGGAATTCCGATTGAATCCCCTGCTATTGTTCCTAACCCAAATACTGGGGAATATATTCGAGTCCAGCCAATCAATGGCTACGTTTTTATTTCCAGTGGAGGGCTTGATGGCGAGTGGGGCGCTGTGACTAAAGATGGCCAACTTGACTATAACTGGAAGCAAAGTGACAAAGAGAACTACCTGACCCTTGGTGGCATCATGCGTAGTCCAACTTTCGTTAATAATGGTCAACGCATTTTAATTCCATCACATGATATGCGCGTAGGCACAACATTACATATTTCAGATGATGGCGGTCTAACTTGGCGCGCTTCTCAAGATATAATCTCAGCACCACCGCATGAAAAAGACGAGATCCACCAAGGTGTGCGATGGCGTAATAGTGGCGTTGAAGGTTCTATTGTTGAGCTTAGGGACGGACGCCTTTGGATTCTTGTTCGTACTTCTCAAGACCAGTACTACGAAGCGTTCTCGTCAGACTATGGTGATACATGGACAGAATCACAGCCTTCACGTTTTTTCGGTACTTTGACGATGCCAACCATTGGTCGTTTGAAGGATGGGCGTCTACTCGCGCTATGGACAAATACGATGCCCTTACCTGAACACAAAGGAACCCAAGATGATATGTGGGAAGATGTATTTACCAATCGTGACTCGCACCATGCTGCAATCTCTAACAACGATGGTAAAACATGGACTGGATTTCGAGAAGTTATCCTAGATGAACACCGCAATAGAGACGATTATGCACTCTTTGAAGGTCAGGGTGATCGGGGTAAACAGCAAAGTGAATTTGTCGAATTGGATGAGCATCGCGTTCTTATTTCAGTTGGGCAACATAAAGAACATCGCCGTTTGATGATTATGGACACGCGTTGGCTTTATAAAAAAGAACGCAGTGACCATTTTGAAAATGGTCTAGAAAATTGGACCGTTCATAGCTATATCCCGGAGGTAAGAGGCCACGTTAGTTACGATCGTAAACAATCGTCTCTCCTTGTCGATCTTATCGATAAGCCTGAACATAAAGCGCTGCAAATTAAGAGAGTGAGTGATTCGGAACTAATTCATATCGACAATGACCTTAATTATGAAAAAGGCGGTGCGACTTGGAATTTTCCGAACGGAAAGAACGGTCGAGTTGATATCCGCTTCATGTTAAACGAGCATAGTGGCGGTACTCAAATCAGTCTCGCTGATCGCTTGTTCAATGCTGTCGATGAAACAGCGCTTCACTATTCAATGTATACATTAAATGTTGCACCAGGGGAGAAGATTGGTGATCACGAACTTGAAGCAAACCGTTGGTATACTCTTAGCTTAGATTGGAATGGTGTAAAGAAAAACTCGACAAGTCGAGTCTTATTAGATGGTAAAGTCCTAGAAAGACTAACAATTAATAACACCAGCCCAAATGGCATTAGCTATCTTCACTTTATATCGACAAGCCAAGATGATGATGAGGGAATGTTAATTAAATCGGTACAGGCTTCGGTTAAATAACAAATATTTTAAGAATTATCTATGAGAAGATTCCCCGGGCATGCCCGGGGTACTTACCGTGACAACGCTAAAGCGTTGACCAAAATTACAAACAGCTTACGCTGTAATTTGGGAATTGGCATTCATCCACGGGTAACCCCGTGGTTTTCTGTATTCACAGAATAAAAAATGAGCCACTGATAGTGAGTGAGCTGGCTTATTTGAGCTAGTTGTCCCGTCCTGAAATGTGTTTATACATTGAGTATGACCACTTCAATCCCTACTTACATTAAACGCACTCAGCGCTGAGGGAACCCCTCATAACTCCCCCCCAACACATTTTACCTTTACGGGTGATGCTCTCTTGCCACAGAAAGCAAGATTCCAGGTGGTTTTAACTTCACATCGCAACCTGCGCATCGCAACTTGCGATGTGAGTGGCCACTTAAGAAATATCAGCGTAAAGATTAAGTTATTTTCTTTTAAATTAATGATTTAAATTCAATGTGTTATGACGTTACTGATAAATTATCCTTCGACTGAGAGAGGGGCGTATAAAAAAGCTCTCCGGAATAGAGAGCTTTGATGGGTTATCGGTAGTATTGTTTTTGACGCTTCGAGTTATGCTTCCAACTTTTTGCTAGGCCATACACATACGACGGGTAGTCGTCCCATGGGTTAGCTAACGCTTTTCCTCGCGCGGCACGCAGTTTAATCGGGTAACCTCTACACTCAACCTTGTGAAGAAAGTAGTAGCTCTTTTCCTGCTTGGTAGAAAAGTGCTTATGAGTTCCACTGCGAACGCTTGGATAAAGATCCCAAAGATATTGGCGCTGGTATTTTATACGGTTCCGGTACTGCTGTTTTAGCTTTTTCATTTACCCTCCAGGTTTGCATTACCTAGAAGGGGTCCTTTGCAAAGTAATTCATTCCGGCCTCCCCAATGTGCCTTTAGTGAAATTGTAGCCTATGGTTTCTTCAACTACATGGAAGAGAAAGCCGAGATCACTCTCTGTTTAAATGCCCCAAGTCGAAGCTCATCAAACGTCCCTACTGTTCCATAGAGACTATTTGAACTGTCTGTACTGCTTTCCCAAGATACTGTTGTTCTCCCACTATTTTGGGACTCAAGCGGAAGCGCGACACTTAAGCTATTTCCTCGACCAGAGAACTCTGTTTCGATAGGTTTCCCCATACTTACATAGAGACAAGGCTCAGGAATATCTTGTTCAATCCTTTCAGAAAACTCAATCAGACTTTGTTCAGCAAAAGTGAATAACCACGCTTGTTGGTTTATTGTATTATTCACACGAAGTATTCTTCCGAGCACCTGCCTGAAATACAATTCCGTTTTGACTGAACTCATATGGCAACATACTTGAAGGCGCGGAATATCAGTACCCTCACTGATCATACCTACACTAACAATCCATTGTGCGTCGCTTTGTCGATAACGTTCTATTTCTGCTAGCGGTTCTTCATGTCGATAAGTGACGATAGAAACGGTTTGCCCAAGTTTTTGAGATAGTATCTCTTTGATTGTTTGCGCATGTTGAACCGACGCTGCAACAATCAGCCCACCGGCATTGGGGGATCTGATACGTACTTTTTCTAACCGCTCACATCCTAAACCGAGTAGATATTCCATCGCCTCTTGGTTGTGAATAACACTCTGGTAGGATGCTTTTGTCTGTTTAAGCATCTCTAATATTGATGAAAAGGATTCGACTTTTTCGCAACTACTAACAGACAAGTGTTCATTATCAACCAAGACGATTTTAGGCGTTCTACAAACTCCATCAGCAATAGCTTGTTCAAGAGTGTATTGGTAATCGACAAGAAGCAGTCCGTCTGGGTCGCTGTACTCACCCATGACAATGGGTAAAGAGTCTGAACGCCACGGTGTACCTGAAAGTGCGAGGGTAAAAGTAGCAAGCCCTTGAATCTTTGTGAGAACTTGCTGCCCCCAAATGTTCGCATTTTCAACCTCAGAGCCAGAGCAATGGTGTATTTCATCAAAAACAACAAAGACCCTGTGATTCCGCAATGTTTGCCAAAACTCATCATTGAGGAACTGGATAGATTGGTATGTTAAAGATTGCCCTATAGCTCCCATACCACCATTAAATGTGCAATTAAGTATCGATGAAAAGGTTCTTTTTATACCATCAGAAACTGTCAATGATGGCGAGAAGCACAATACAAGATCTACCATGTCACTTTGTAGCAGTCTTGACGCAATAGTAGCGGCAAGCACTGTCTTACCAGCCCCTGGTGTAGCTTGGCAAAAGAAATGGGAGCCGTTGGATTGATATTTTTTCAACGCTCTGTCAGAGCATTCACCTTGCCATTCCCTTAACACGGTTCATCTTCTTCATAGAGAGTATTAAGAACCCTTGTTAAAACATTCACTTTACCGAGCAATAAAGCGGCGCGATCTTTAGCTTCCTGATGCAAAGGGGCCAGTTTATTTTTTAGCTCAGGAAATCGGGATGTAATCGACTGATACTCGTCAATCTCCCCAAGTACGATCTCAAGTTCACCCTTATATTCATTGCGTTCACAGTTCAAAATGGAATAGTTTTGAATAGGTATTTGAGGTTTTATATCCGCTTGATTATTCGTGGTTACATTGTCATACAACGCTTTGAATTGATCCGCTTGAAAGTAACGTTTTTCCCGGCCATAGCCCTCACTTCGCAGCCAACTTTTCTTTTCAAAATTAAAAATTGCTCGGTACACCTTTTTGCGAGCTTCGGCAGAGTCGGAGTCCACATTATCAAGTGATAGCCACAAATCTCTCGCTTCTAGCACGGTGAACCCATCTAACCCATTCTCTATCAATAACTTGTGCATGACCGCACTAATTCTTCGAGCCCGTTTCATTTCCAAAATTACACCAACCAAAAACTAAGGATTGCTTAGTATACAGAAATCCATAAAACTAAGAAAATCTTAGTTAACTTGAGCTCAGAGAAATGAAATCTAAGTGTCATTTAAAAACCCAATCCCAGAGCGACTCAAACAAGCTCGAAAAAAAGCAAAACTCTCTCAAAAAGCCTTGGGAGAAAGCATAGGTATGGATGCCAGTTCAGCAAGCCCTCGAATGAATCAATACGAGAAAGGCAAGCATGCCCCAGATGTTCAAACCTTAAAGCTTATCGCTGATGAGCTTGGTGTGCCGCTCAATTATTTCTTCTGTGAAGATGAAAGTTCTGCTGAGTTAGCATGTATTGTGTCTCAAATGACGGAGAGTGAAAGAAGGAAACTCATTACATTACTTTGCGAAAATAAAGGCTAAAGAAAAGAGGGGATGACCTTAACTTCATGATTCAATTTGTTGTGGGTTTTGAGGTGAATAAGTGTTTAAAAATATCGACGACATCTTCTATAACGATGCAGGTTGTTATCAGCTACCCTGTATCGTTATAGGTCCAGTTTTGACTGATACAATTGTTAAAGTTTGACAGTATTAGGTACATCTAATTTCTCGCAACTTTCTACGCAATAATTCCGTTACCCCTTTAGGCCGAGTATTTGTTTCACTGGTAATGATAGTTCAGAGATTCTGTTGAGCCATATTGACTCGGTGTTTCGTCGTCTTTCGTTTTCTAGCTCTTTTTCTAACTGTTGGCATTTCTTTAGTAGCTCATCATGGGTTTTCCCCGAGTTACCTTTAGCTTTATTATTAAGATAGGTATTTACCTGTTGTTCTTTTGCTTTCAAAAGTTTCTTGTTGCTATTGTCTAGCGCATCACGGAAACCTACGGCCCACTTTGATCCTTTCGTTGGGTCGAGGGTTGCGGGTTTTACCTCAATGGAATTGGCCACATCGCTGACCCTGATTTGCCAAAGGCTTGATTTGGTAAAGTCGGAGGGTTTTCTGTGTTTTATGATGTGGTTTTTTCGTTGAGCTTCAAGCGCTAGTAGGGTGCGCCAAGCCTCGATAGATTTATTTTTTGGAGATACCCAATTAGGTAGCTCTTCAGGTTGTTGTTCACATTCGTGTTGAGCTTGCTGTAGAAGTAGGCTGAGACTCATAATGCGTCCTCTTTTGTATTTAGGGCACTTTGTAGCGTGTCCATGATCGTTGGAGCCACCTTTAGACGTTGAAGTTGCTTGAGTGCATTTCTAACTGTCATCATGGCTGGCTCACGCCATGCCGTTGGGACCCCTGGGGTTTCTAGGACTTTTACATCATTGGCGATACCAAGTAAGATTCCTTGTATATTTCCTTCTTGGATTAGATTATTACTACACCCAAGGCATAACCCCGGGCAAGCGTTCTGCCTTTGAGGGATACCGTCAACAGCGCATTTGGCGCGGTGCTGGTTACGCTTGAGTAAAATGCAGAACCCCCAAGGATTAGCTTTGATGTCTTGAATCTCTTCTTGAGCAAATTGAACTATTGATCTGTCGAGGTGGTTGGGAGAGGTCACATGAGTCTTGGCAAATACTCTGCGTAATATTGTGTCAAGCTTACCGGCAAAACCTTTGCCTGATCTCCTTAGATGATTCTGCAGTAAAGAACTTATAACACGCCTTTTTACTGTGTCATGCTGCCGCCTATTATCCTTATCGCGAATATAAGCAAGCCACATATTTTGGCTTATATGCTTAAACTGGGAGCGTATCATCCAACCAGCATCTCCATCGAAGCGGCGATACACAGCTTCAGCCCACATATG
Organism: Vibrio kanaloae; assembly: GCF_024347535.1. Taxonomy (NCBI): domain Bacteria; kingdom Pseudomonadati; phylum Pseudomonadota; class Gammaproteobacteria; order Vibrionales; family Vibrionaceae; genus Vibrio; species Vibrio kanaloae. The sequence continues at coordinate 233,679 of NZ_AP025497.1, forward strand.
ACGTAAAGCATGTGAGGTAGGATATAAGCAACCATCTATTATTTCATTCACTACTTCTTTATTGTACCGCGCTGAAAAATTGCTCGTTTGAGCTTTCGTATGGATGTCCTTTTTAGTTGTTTCTGAAAGGTGAGCATTTATTAATTGGTGCACCTCTTTGGGTAGTTCCCCATTACAATAGCGCTCTAAGATCTTTTTGCGATCGGAGTAGTTTAAGAAAAATACTACGCGGTCTCGCTCTTTACGTGCTCTGCGTCGCGCTTCAACAAGTAACCTATCTTGTTGTAAGTGGTACCAGTTTTCTTGGGCTCTTTCTTCTCCTAATCGTTGAAACTGCAGTTGCTCTTCTACCGTTAATATCTGTTGTTTTGTCCTAGCATAGAGCTTGTCGAAGGCTTCTGATTTATCTAATTGTACAAAAGGATTATAGTGATCGACGAAGTGGCACCACATCGATTTCACTCGATTCTTTATAAACTCCCCTGAGAGTTTTGGGGATTTTATTAGCTTAAACCGAGTGGAATAAAGGCATGGTTTATGATTATTAGCTCCTACCAGTAGTGCTAATTGTTGTACTGCATCATAGGTGCCTTGGCTGATCTCTCGATTGATTTTAGCTTCACCAGAGACTTTAGGTACTCTCCACTTAACCGTATGTCGCCAGGGGCAAGTATGCTGATCGAGCCCATCAAGGTTGCGGGTTGTTTGGATATCTTGAAGTGACCAACCAAATTCAGATTCGCGCCAACCTGTCAAAGCTACGACATAGGTTAAGCCAGCGTCTCCGACTTGCTGAATGAACTTGTTTAAAAAAGTCGACTTGTGGGCTTCTTTTATTACCAAACCCAGGTCACTAAACCACTCAATAGATGGAAGTTCTACGTCGACTTCTTCGTTGTGTTTTCTCCATCTGGCTTTTATCCATGCTTGAAGATGGTCTAGGTTGTCCTTAGATCCTAGTCGGGGAGCTACTACTTCAGATAACCATTTTTTATGCAATAGTTTAAGCTTATCTGGGCATGAGTTGTGTTTGTTGTCTAGATAGGGCAGATATATGGTTATAATTTGTCGCAACCAGTCAAACTCGTTTTCATCTGTAACATCGATCTTAAAGTGTTTTGCTAACGCTTGTATTTCAGAGGCGCTTAATAATGTTTCTTTAGCTTTTAAAGGTCTAAAGTGTTTGGCAAAAACATCTTTTGTGGCTGTTTGAATTCGTGTAAGAGTTTCATCGCTAAAGTGACGTCTAGATTCGCTTTTATGGGTTATTCCGCGCGGGATTTCATATATGCTTCTGTTCTGTAGGAAATGGTGAACAGTTAGTGTGGCCGTCTCCAAACATACATTAGCTAAACTGGCAATGCTCTCCATATCCTCTAAGGTGAGTTTGAGTGCTGTCGCTAGGGAAATATGTTGGGAGAAAAATGTATAACAATGCTCAATGTAGTAGCGACCATAGTCAAGTGTTAAGTGGTTTAGAGTTCCTCCTTTCTTCCAGTCTGCGTATGTTAATTCTCCATCAAACATTGTATCGAATGTCTCTTTCCAGGTTTTTTTTAATACATTAGCGGAAAAGGCATTTGTAAATCCAATGTCTTTAAGCCCGAGTTGACGCAAGGTTAATTGCCACTCGCGTATGTCTATACGTGTTGTTGATGCATAGCTAGATGGTGTTAAGCGAGCCTCTAGGGTGCCGTTTGGAGAGATACTGTGCATCAACTGAAACTGAAACATTTTGGTAAGTTCTGTTTTAGTTATGAGAAGCGATGCCTGTTTATTTATCGTTGTTTGCTTTTTGGCAAAATGTGCTTGATGTCGATAATATTCAACTAACCAAAATAACCATTTACAGATACATAAGAAATCATTTCGCAATGACTCAATGCTTCGATTTGCTTTAGCTGCATCTAAGAATAACAATCGTGCTAGCCAGCTAGGAGTTATACCAACACTATCGCACCATTCCGGGTCTTGTTTATCTAACGCTTGTAGGCCTGAAAAATCTAGAGTGGTTTTTGGGAAAATCCACTGGTTATCATGCAAGCTACTCTTGCACCCAATACTTTGCAGGCGATGCTGTAATTCATCTCTAGAGTATGACTGATGGTTAGCGTTGTTTGGTAAGGGAATTGGAGGCTTCATATTTGGCCCCTTACATGTATCTGGGCATCAAATAATGGTGGAAGTACTCCTCTAAGTTTTTGATATTGCTCTTTCCCTAACTTGATTACATCAGGACTAAAACGGTTATTTAATAATGCTGACATCCACTCAGCATCAGGCAAAACAGTCCGTTCAAAAAACTGTAACGCATGTTTGATTAGTCGACTTGATTGACGTTCAGCTTCGGAGATGTAGTGTAGAAAGTAAACTACGGTTTCAGGTGTATCCCAGACGATGAGATCCCCGGGTTCGCTACCAGTGAAAGACTTGTCCGCAGATGTGATAATTACTTGCCCCAATGGGTTAATGCGTACTCTTTGGTTACCAGTTATTTTTTGAACTTTTGTTTGTATACTGCGTTCACGAGCTAAGGTTATTGCTGCGTCAATGTTTGGCTTGTAGACATGGTGCTCAATGTCATCAAGTACAATTCTAGTTACCCTCCCGTTTAGATTTATCCACTCTTTGTTTTTGTCTGTCATGTAGCTCGTCTTCTCTACTCCAACCGTGTGTGAATTGGTGTTTATTAAATCACCATCGCGGTATTGGTCACTTCTTGCTTGGACTGAGCTGGTTTTTATCGCAGAGAGTCCAAATAACAAACTTGGTAATGGGTGTGTGACTTCTTTATAGTAAAACTCGGGGCTAAATGGTTGTTGTTTTGTTTCTGCTTCTTTTATCCAAGCATTGCGAGATTTGTTGGTGTTGTGGGCCACTGCCACGTAGAGGCGACGAAATAGGTCGCTGGCTGAGCGCCGATAAAGATGAGTCTCTATCCACTTTATTAGGGGAGATATTTGCCATATTCTAGTTAAAAGCCCCGCTAAAGTGTGGTTAGAATGTGGGCTGTAATTGACATGCCTAACATCAGAACATATCGTCTCACTATTACTTGGTAGTATTTGAAGGTAAGTAATTAACGCCTTAGCCTCAATCAGTGTGATGTTTAAAAATGGGGGCTCTTGAATACCACTCCGACCTTTATAGTAAACACATTGTAGACCTATTGGTCGGTGATTCTTATTGTAGTGAATATTAAAATTATTGGACTTTAGTTTCCAAATATCTGTAGGCTGTACTGTTTGCCATGCACATAGCCAAGCTATCAGAAGTTGCTCTAGAGGGCTTGGTGTTGCTAAGTATTTTGGATGGAATAGATGTGGTTTTAAGAATGTGTTCTGATATTTATTTCCGACTTTAGTTTTAGTTCTTAAATCTTTACCATTACGTAGCCTATTGATGCATGTTTCATATGTTTTCGGATTGGCACAATCACTTAGTAATAACTCTAGAGATCCTTCGGGAAGTTTTTTAGAGTGCTGCACTACTAGTTGTTGCAGCTCTCGACAGTAATGCAGTTCACGCTGCCTCGGTGTCAGTCCGACCCCTACTTCATTAATGTGTGGTTTTTTTATAACTAGTTCTGATACAGCAGATTTTATTTGGAGTACCCACACTAATGTACTGGCGATGGTAACACTGAAACTTGCCATTAATCGTTTTGGGCTCTCTATCGCTAGCCAGTCCTTCTCACCGACGATAGTTCTCAACCAATCCATTTGAGTGAACCAACTTGTTAACGTGTCAGGTATAGGCTCGGCTTCTTCTAATATATTCGTGTTTTCAATAAGTCGCTGGATGTAACTTTGCTGTTTTGCAGTGAAAATATCGCTAACTGCCCCTTCTTTTAGTAATACTATAACCTCTTTGATTCCCGTGGATTGGGGTAATACTTTGCCGTCATTAACTCGGTATACTTGGAATTCGTTGAGTAACTTGAACCGGTTTAAGTTGTTTGTTCTATGCTCGTTCAACCAATTTATAAAGAGTGATAGCTGGGTTATATATGTCCGTTGAGTAACTGGACTCAAGGTTTTTTGCCACCACTCTGTGAGCAATGCATTATGTATAGAACGATAAAGTAATCTGACGTCTGGATGCTTATTATTTAAAGGTATGGCTTTGCCGTTTAACACCAGACGAGTTGGGGATAGTTTTATTCTTGTAGTTAAGGGAGGGAGCGTTTTATCAAACTCATCGAATGGGAGCTGTTTGGGGTGTTCATTCATGCTCAGCTCCTTTGCTCACAGGTTACCATTACGGTACGCAAGCGGATATAACGGTAGACTGTTTTGGAGCCCTCACTATGGCGAAGACGTTTCCGCACTACTTCGAGCGCAGCACTTTCTGAACGAGTTTCTTGGCCTTCAGGGTTTAGTAGCTCATCATTATATAGTTTGGTCGCAAACGAGTGACGGAGATCGTGGTAGCTAAGTAGTTGATTGATAAATGGTAATTTGTTTCTTGCTTTTCTGAACGTTGTAGTGGCCTGTTTCCTACCAATAGGAAGGCCCTTCCCTTGTGGGTCAGAACGAACGAATAATGTCGGGGCATCGTACCCAGATTCTAATACGGTAGCTGCCCGTTCAAAATCATGGTACTCCTGCATACCTTGAAGTAACTCTCGGTCAATGTAGATTTTACCAGTTCTTCCTCCCTTGGTATATTTTCCTCGAAGAGTGTATTCCCACTCCATCTTTTCTGGGCGGGACTTGAGCTCTTTAAATATGGAACGTAAGCCTTGATGGTTTCCGTAGTCATTAAGCTCAAGTCCAGTATTCTCTTCTGCTCGTAATCCAACTTCATACCCTAACTGTAGTAATAGCTTGTCACGTTTACACGGGCAAACACGTAGTAGGTCGTTGTATTCATAACTAGATACATAATTAGTCTTTAGTGGCTGGGTATCCTTTTCAGCCATGTACTGTTTGGTTTTTCGATAAATAGTTGTTGGTCGATTATTATCTTTTTCCCAAACACCTAAAGCACAGAGAAAATTGCAATATGCGGCAATTCCTGATTGATGTGCTTTGAGAGACTCAGGTGACTTTAATTGTTCTGGCAGTACCTCATTGAGGTAATGATTGAGATAGCGGGTAGTCAGATTTTCAGTGCGGTGAATGCTTAGATCTGGGTTTTTGTTTATATGTTTGAGTAATTTAAACACATGGCCAACATAATTTTCCAGTGTATTTTCTGTTATTGGCTCGGCCTTAAAAGCAGTTTCTACGTTCAGCACCTTTTTACGTGAGAGTGAGGAACCACAATTGCTGCGTTGGCCTGATGTGTGCCACCCCCAAACTTCCAGAGTTACTGCAATTTGTACCAACCACAAGCTAGGTAAGATAACAGGCTCGTAATCGTCATCATAATAAACATGTAGTCTTTGTATGTTGATACCATCGATTTCTACATCATGGTAAAGGCTTTTATACATGAGCATTTACACAGTAGTTATGTAATCTTAATAGCCTAGTATGGAGGGGGAGATTGTGCCAATAAAACCTAAAAAAATTGTCATTAAGGCTGGGGGGCTATTTTACCCGTATTGGGTGCAATTTCAGGTTCGTATAGAGCGATATCAAACATGTTGGCTCACAAGAATAATCAAAGATAGCCAGAGTATACGGTGGCAAGCTGAGTGAGTACAGTTCACCACCATTCGCTTACGCTTGATTTGCGAGTGCTTGTGCGTAGTTTTCAGCAACCGCATTCCAATTCACCACATTCCACCATGCGTTGATGTAATCAGGGCGACGGTTTTGGTAACTGATGTAGTAGGCGTGTTCCCAAACATCCAGTGCAAGAATTGGTTCCCCGTTGCTGGCGATGGTATCCATCCAAGGGTTATCTTGGTTTGAGGTCGAGATGATCTTTAGTTGTCCCTCTTCTACCACTAACCAAGCAAAGCCTGACCCGAAGGTATTGATCGCCGCTTGAGCGAACTGTTCTTGGAATGTTTCGAAATCTCCGAATGTGTTCTTGATAGCGCCGCCAAGTTCGCCAGCCGGTTCACCACCGCCGTCTTGAGACATACAGTTCCAATACAAAATATGGTTGTAGTAGCCGCCACCATTGTTACGAACGGCAGGGCTATGCTGCGAGATATTAGCGAAGATCTCGGTCAGTGATTGCTGTTCTAGTTCACTACCAGCGATAGCATTAACAAACTTATCGTAATAGGTTTTGTGGTGCTTGCTGTAATGCACTTCCATCGTTTTAGCATCAATGTAAGGTTCTAGAGCATCGTAAGCGTAGGGTAGAGCAGGAAAAGTGTGCAACATGGTAAATCCTCTGTAATTAGAGGATTTACCATAATGATAATAACAATCATTATCAACTGCGATCTTTGTGGGGGTATTACACCGGTAAGATAGGTAGAGTGATTTCGAGTTGTAATCCACCTAACTGGCTGCGGCTGGCGGTAATGGTTCCGCTGTGTTGGCGAATTGCACTTTCAGTAATGGTTAACCCAAGTCCTGTACCGCCAGAGTTACGATCACGGGCGGTTGAAACACGATAGAAAGGCCTGAAAATAGAATCTAACTCATCTTCAGGCACGCCATCGCCATTATCGTTCACACAAATTGTGAGTAGATCTTGTTGAACACTGAATTGCACATCGACGCGGTCCTTACCGTAATAGATTGCGTTACGTGTAATATTGTCTAACGCACTCATCAATAGCTTGGGGTTACCTGAGATAGAACGCTCTGGGATCTCCGAAAACGTCAGCTGTTTCCCCATCTGTTCGGCTTCAAACTGTGCGTCTTTTATAATTTCTTCCCATAAGCTCGAGATGGGCTGAACCTCACGAGTAATATGGCTGTTGACCTGCATACGAGATAACGTCAGTAGTTCACTGATCATCTGTTCTAAACGTTGCGCTTCGGTATCGATACGCTCGAGTTCTTGGCTCTCACCTTGTTTACGAATCGCCAATGCATTTGCCATGCGTAGGCGGGTCAGTGGTGAGCGGAGCTCGTGTGAGATATCAGAGAGCAGACGCTGTTGACCTGAGATCATCTGGTTCACCGCTTCGACCATTTGGTTAAAGCTTTCACCAGCTTGTCTGAATTCTGAGGTGCCTTTTTCTAATTGAGGGTCGACCTCAAATTGTCCTCTCGCTACACGTTTTGCGGCGCGTTCTAGTCTGCGAGCAGGTTGACTCAATGCCCAAGCTAACCAAAGTAATAGCGGGGTACTCGCTAACATGACGGCAAGTAAAAGTTGTAGAGGTCTATCAAATAGGCGTAACAAGAACGGCGGTGGCTGATCCCACTTAACTCCGATATACATCATCAGGTCCTCACCGGCAAGTGCGACTGGTATTGGGCCTGCTACCATGTAATGTCCATACAGCTTTTGTTTTGGCACTTTAGGGTTATCAATTGTCGTCACGAAGTTACGAATGGCTTTTACTTTGTAATCTGAATGCTTTTTAGTTGTTAACACCGAGCCTTCAAGATCGGTTAAGTAGATGCGAGGGCGTGTGTCTTTCCGGCTGCGTGGTGGGCCTTCCAATTGGAAGACAATCTTGCCCAAGTTATTTTCTTTGGCGAATCGCTTTTCGATACTTTTTGCAATACGGCTAAGTTTCGTGAAGTGTTCTTCAGGGACATCACGCGCAACTCTAGGGTCTAAATGGGGAAGCGATAGGACCGATAAAAGCACCAATAACATGGTGAACCAAAAGATAGCAAAGATACGCCCATATAAGCTGGTGATTTTAGGTATGCGCATTAATCTTCCTCTATCAATAAATAGCCACGGCCGCGTAAAGTTTTGATACGAGATTTACCGTCGTGGCGCTCTGGAATCTTCTTACGTAGATTAGAGATATGCATATCAATCGCGCGATCAAAAGCGGCGAGTCTTTTACCCAATACATCTAAGCTCAAGGCTTCTTTGGTGATCACTTGCCCCGGATTCTGGATTAAATGGCTAAGTAAGACGAACTCTGTGGTTGTAAGGTCGATGATTTGACCATTGCAGTAGGCTTCTTGTTTGCCTGGGAAGATCTCGATGTCTTGGTATTGAATGGTGTCACTGGCTGTCTTAGGCGCGGTGTTGGTTTGTGTTCGGCGCAGAATGGCTCGAATACGCGCGAGCAGCTCTCGGTCACTGAATGGTTTTGGTAAGTAATCATCAGCTCCAAGTTCAAGGCCAATCACACGATCGATTTCTTCGCCTTTTGCGGTCAGCATCAGCACGGGTGTTTCCCAATTTTCTCTCAGTTTCTTTAGTGTTTCCATACCATTAAGGCGTGGCATCATTACATCCAAAAGAACTAGATCAATCTCCTCATTGATAGCCTCAAGCCCCGTATAGCCATCATTGGCTTCGGAAACTGTAAAGCCCTCAAAGCTCAGAATATCTTTAAGTAAACAGGTTAATTCGGTGTCGTCATCAATCAGAAGAATGTTCGCCATCAGGGAGCCTTAATCGGTTAGTTAGGTTAATACTACTGCTAATTATTCGCCAGCTTTCACTCTTTACGATTCTTTACGCTTTCTAAACGTCACTTTACGAGGGAGGAACTAATCTATATCTAAGCGCTAACAAACAGACGTAACACATAACTTATTATACCGAATTGAGGCAAAGATTATGAAAATGACTAAGAAACTTGTACTAGTAGCGGCGGTACTTCCACTTATGTTCGGTGCAACCACTGCGTATGCATACGGTAGCGGCGATAAAGGCGACCACAAAGGCATGCACGGCAAATGCGGCGGCTTCGATAAGAAAGTGATGCGCCAACTCGATCTCACTGACGCACAAAAAACAGAATTGAAAGAGATGCGAGAAGCAAATCGTGCAGAGATGAAAGCAAAACGCGTTGGCAACAAAGCCGATAGAGTGGCGCAAATGAAAGCGCACCACGAAAAAGTTCAAGCCTTGGTATTGGCTGACAACTTCGATGAAGCTGCAGCGAACGACTTAGCAAGCGAAATGGTTGAAAAGCAAACTGAGCGTCGCGTGGTAATGCTGAAGAAGCAACACGAAATGATGAGTGTGCTAACGGCTGAGCAAAAAACGCAACTGAAAGAAATCCAACAAGAGCGCATGACTAAGTGTGCTGACAAAATGGAAAAACGCATGAATAAAAACAAGTAATTTATGGCTTGAAAAAGCCGGATTGAATGAAAGTATTGAGAAAGAAGCGGCCAAGTGTCGCTTTTTTTGATCCCTAAAAATGAATGTTTTACATCCTAGCTGTCATATTCAATTGATTGTTTGCAGGTTATACTTTGTGCTATCAGTCACTTTATAGCCAAATTATGAAACAAGAATACGCACGTTTAGTTACGCTCGCCGCTTGGGCAGCCACCACCATCGCTACTGTTTTATTGATAGTGAAAGTCGCAGCGTGGTGGGTGACAGGTTCAGTGAGTCTGTTGGCTTCGGTGGTGGATTCAATGCTGGATATCGCCGCTTCTGTCGTCAATCTTATTGTGGTTCGTTACTCTCTACAGCCCGCTGACAAAGAACATACCTTTGGTCATGGTAAAGCAGAATCTCTTGCCGCATTAGCACAAGCGATGTTTATTTCGGGCTCGGCCTGCTTCCTTATTCTTAATGGTATTGAACGCTTTTTTAGGCCACACGAATTGAATTCCCCGGAAATCGGTATCTATGTCAGCTTGTTCGCAATAGTGATGACCTACGGTTTAGTCAGATTTCAAAAGCACGTGGTGAAAAAAACTGGTAGCCAAGCTATTGCAGCCGATTCACTGCACTATCAGTCTGATCTCTACATGAATGCGGCCATTATGTTGGCGCTGGCATTGAGCTGGTTTGGTATTGGGCAAGCGGATTCGGTGTTCGCGATTGGTATCGGTATCTACATTCTTTATAGTGCTTATCAAATGGCAATGGAAGCCATTCAATCTTTACTGGATAGGAAGCTGCCCGATGAAGAACTGGAACAGATAAAAGAAACATCGTTGAGTGTGGAAGGCGTACTCGGTGTGCACCAGCTAAGAACGCGCCGTTCAGGGCCGATTCGATTCATTCAATTGCATTTAGAGCTTGAAGATAATATCCCACTTATTGAAGCGCATCGCATTTCTGACGAAGTAGAGGATAAGCTTATCTCCGTGTTTCCTGATGCTGATGTATTAATTCATCAAGACCCATATTCGGTCGTATTTGGCCCCGAGAAGCAGCAGAAATTTCATTCTTGGTAATAGACCGGAAAAATAGAGAGCAAATGGTAAGTGTGTGGCTTTTGAACTAAAGTGAGTAAAAATTGCTAATTCTTTGGTGATACAAAAACCACCGCATAACAATTAATGTTGATTCTGATGTGAATCAACAAAGTTATTGGTTAAAACTGTAATACTCTTACAGAAGTAGAAATGTTACATAAATTTACGCGATTTAAGTGCTATTCCTATTGAGGAAATGTAACATAAAGCACAAATATAGATTTAAAATCTTGTTGATATACGATCAGCAAGCAAAAGAATTGAATAATAGATTCCCAAAAATCGAGGGTGAGCATGATTAAGAAGATCGGTGTTTTGACCAGTGGTGGTGACGCTCCAGGCATGAACGCAGCAATTCGCGGTGTAGTTCGTACCGCGCTATCAGTTGGCATTGAAGTTTACGGCATTCACGATGGCTACCAAGGCCTTGTTGAAGACCGTATCGAAAAGCTTGACCGTTCAAGCGTATCTGACGTAATCAACCGTGGCGGAACTTTCCTTGGTTCTGCACGTTTCCCTGAATTCAAAGATGTTAAAGTTCGCGAGAAAGGCATCGAGAACCTTAAGAAGCACGGTATCGAAGCACTGGTTGTTATTGGTGGCGATGGCTCTTATATGGGAGCTAAAAAACTGACTGAAATGGGTTACCCATGTATCGGTCTTCCAGGTACTATCGATAATGATATCGCAGGCACTGATTACACTGTTGGCTACCTAACTGCGCTTAACACGGTTATCGATTCAATCGACCGTCTGCGAGACACTTCTTCTTCCCACCAACGTATCTCTATTGTCGAGATTATGGGCCGTCACTGTGGTGACCTTACGCTTATGTCTGCGATCGCGGGTGGTTGTGAGTACATTATTACGCCTGAGACTGGTCTCAATAAAGATCAATTAATTAGCAACATTCAAGATGGCATTGCTAAAGGTAAGAAGCACGCAATCATCGCTCTAACCGAGCTAATGATGGATGCGAACGAGCTAGCGAAGGAGATCGAAACGGCAACAGGTCGTGAGACTCGTGCAACGGTTCTTGGCCATATACAGCGTGGTGGTCGTCCTACTGCATTTGACCGTGTACTGGCTTCTCGTATGGGCAACTACGCTGTTCACCTTCTTCAAGAAGGTCACGGTGGCCGTTGTGTTGGTATCGAGAAAGAAGAACTTGTTCACCATGACATCATCGATTGTATCGAGAATATGCAGAACCCCGACCGTTCTGAGCTGTTCCGCGTAGCCGAAGAGTTGTTCTAAGTACGCTTAGCGTTAACTTAAAGATTTTAAAAACCGCTGATTTATTAGCGGTTTTTTTGTGCCTGTCATTTGAGTTTGAAGCTTGAACCCCAAACGACAGACAATAAAAAAGGCCAACCTAAGTTGACCTTTCATTTAATTTAAACGGTGAAGTTTAAATTAAGCTTTTGCTTCCGCTGCTGCTTTAGCGATAGCTGCGAAGCTTTTCGCGTCTAGAGCTGCGCCGCCAACTAGAGCACCGTCGATGTCTGGTTGTGCAAAGTAAGCTGCTGCGTTGTCTGGTTTAACAGAACCACCGTATTGGATTACAACTTTCTTAGCAACGTCTTCAGATTTCTCTGCGATGTGTGTACGGATTTGAGCGTGGATGCGTTGTGCATCTTCAGCTGTTGCTGCTTTACCAGTACCGATAGCCCAGATTGGTTCGTAAGCGATAATAGCGCCTTCAAGAGCTTCAACACCTTGAGTATTGATAACAGCGTCAAGTTGACGAGCACATACAGCAACCGTTTCGCCTGCTTCGTTTTGTGCTTCAGATTCACCGATACAAAGAACTGGAGTTAGGCCGTTCTCTTTTAGGAATGCGAATTTCTTAGCTACAAATTCGTCTGATTCGTTGTGGTATTCACGGCGCTCAGAGTGACCGATGATGATGTGAGATGCGCCGAACTCTTTAAGCATCGCTGGAGACATGTCGCCAGTGAATGCACCGCTGTTGTTTAGGTCAGAGTTTTGAGCACCTAGGATGATCGCGCTGCCCGCTTCAGTAAGCGTACGCTCTGCTAGATCAACGAAAAGTGCTGGTGGAGCAACTGCTACGTCTACGCCTGTTACGCCTTCAAGTTCAGCGTTAAGACCGTTTAGTAGATCAACAACCATTTCTTTGCTGCCGTTTAGTTTCCAGTTACCCATAACTACAGGATGACGCATAGGAATATCTCCAAAGTATTTAAATAAATCGAATGTAAAAAAGTAAACTTTATTACGAAATAATATAACAGATTAATATCAACAGATCATGACTGTGGTCATGACTTTCTTGGATCTTACTCAATGGTAAGAGTAGATTTTGAGCATATATCAGTGATCCGGCAGACAGAATAATAGCTAACTTCTCGGATTTTTCACCGTTAGTTGCTATTAAGAGACAAACGATTGCGTTAACAATGGGAAGTAATAATGCCGAATCTAGTTTTAGAGTACTCAAATTCAGTGGACGAGCGAGTGAATATCCAAGGTTTACTAGAAGATCTTCATCAAGTTGCATTAAACTGCGGCTTGTTTGATGTGCCTTCTGTGAAGTCACGTTCACTGCGTTGTCATAACTGGCTAGTCGGTGACGAAGAGGACAGTGTGGATTTTATTCACATCAGCTTCGAGTTACTTTCAGGACGTACCGAAGGACAGAAAAGAGAGTTGTCACGTTTGCTAATGCAAGCCCTACAAGAACAGGCAAGCCATATCCGCAGCCTTACGGTGAACATAAGAGATATGGATAAAGATTGCTTTCAGAAAGTGATTAACTAGCTAAAAATAATCAACGAATTAAAAGTGATTAACTAACTATTTGCTGCTAACTTTTTGGTAGCGTATTAATTTTTGAGTATTTTAAGATGTCGATGAAAGATTTACTGCTCTCTTTCAAGGGGAGAATTGGTCGTAAGACTTATTGGATGTGGAATATTTTCTACTATGTGGCGATTACTGGTTTTGCTTCCGGTATCTCGGTTTTGTTCCCCGCATACACTTATATCCTGCTGCCAATCTTCTTACTGCTGCTGGTTATTCCAGATCTTGCGGTAACGGCTAAGCGTTGGCATGACCGTAATAAGTCGAACTATTGGCTATTGTTAAATGTGCCTCTCGTTCTGGGACGTTTAGCCTCGCCAATGGCAGCAACCACGACAGAGTCGGTATCGCCAATTCATATGGTGGCTACCGCTGCAGCATTAGTGTGTGGGTTATGGATTTTGATTGAATGTGGATTGCTTAAGGGAACTGAAGGTCGTAATGATTACGGTGAAGATCCAGTATAATAATTGAATGAATATAAGAAGGGAGCATTATGCTCCCTTTTTTTTGTTTTTGGTCTCTAATATTTTGTTACTGATGCTTGGGCGCTGGAGTAACGATTTTTAATACATTTTTGGCTCTGTGTTCGGCCTAAAAGGAACCACATTTTCAGATTTAGGCTCTTCAAAACCACAGCGGCCTTGAAGCGCATCTTGAAATTTACAGACCTGACAGCGTAGCTCTTGCATCAGTACAACATTGGTATGGTGAGGGTTTTTGCAGCGGCTAACGACTAAATCGATGTGACTTTGCTGAGCTCGAAGCCTGTTTTGCATCACTTGAGAGGCAGAACAGATCATTTGCTCACACATCTCGTGTTTGAATTGATTGAATGCTTTAGGATCGCTTTTCGCGAGTTGGACCAGTTCATCAAAGGGTGGCAGTTCTTGGTCGGGCTGTGGATGTGCCATCATTCCTTCCTTAGCATTAAGTATGTTTCATATGCTTTAAGCTTAAGAAAGAATTCTGTACAAATTTTGTTCTATTGTGGTTTTCTCAATATTGAGACGAGACCAGTGATTTGGCGCGAAGCTTAAGCACTGAGCATTACGATGAAGGTGTGGGTGTTAGGGTGTAAGTGCAACGTCGCTCGCCAGCAATAATGTGTTCAGTACGGCTTACATGGCACTCGTCTTTGAGCAGTTCGGTGAAAACATTGAGTTCTGACTGGCATAAGCTAGGGCAACGAGTCGCAGCCTTACATATAGGGCAGTGGTTCTCTATCAAGATGTAATGATCGTCATGCTCTTGAAGCTCTGCCATGTAACCTTCTTCTTCACGAAGTTGAGTGAGCTTTTCAAGTTTACTGATCAGGTTATCACAGCCAGATAGAGCGGTTTGATACTGCTTTAAAGTGTGTTGTTCACGCTCGGCAGCAACCTTAGCTAGCCCCTCTTGGCCAAATAGGTTCTCTACGGCATCAATCACTTGAATCGTCAGCTCACCGTGTCGGTCTGAGAATTGGCTATGGCCTTGTTGAGTCAGTGACCAATGGCGGGTAGGACGTCCCACTTTTACTTTAACGTCATGAAACGCAAGAATACCGTCATCTTCCAGGCTTTGCAGATGTTGCCTTGCCCCCATTGTCGTCATGTCAAATTCTTCTGACAGTTGCTTCGCGGTTACCGCTCCTTGGCGCTTAATGGTTTGTAAGATTTTGTCGCTTGTTTTCATATTATCCCTACCTTATGAACCTTACTATTATGAGGCAAGGTGTTTATAAAGCAAACCATTTACTATATTGGCCGCCGTTCACGCTATTGCTAGCATATGGTGTGTTTGGCACTGGCCAATAAAACAAAAGGCTGATACGTGGTATCAGCCTTTGTTGTTCTGTTTAACTTAGGTTTACAGGATGTGATCGATTACTTCAGGGTCTTTACGTTCTAAGTAGTGAATTGATTTGATGCGACGAATCGTACGGCAGCGACCACGTATAAGTAGTGTTTCTGTGGTTGCGATATTACCTGTACGAGTAATGCCTTCTAGCAAATCACCTTTGGTGATGCCGGTTGCTGAGAATACTACGTTGTCGCTGCGCGCCATGTCTTCCATCTTCAACACTATACCCGCTGTTACGCCCATTTCAGCGCAACGTTCTAGCTCAAGCTCACCGTGCTTACGGTTTTCTGCGGTATCGCCTTTCACCTCGTGACGAGGGAGAAGACGACCGTGCATGTCACCATCTAGTGCGCGAATAACCGCCGCAGAAACGACACCTTCAGGTGCGCCACCGATGCAGTACATGACGTCTACTTCGCTGTCTGGCATACAAGTGAGGATAGAAGCAGCAACATCACCGTCTGGCACTGCGAATACGCGAACGCCCATTGCTTGCATGTCGGCGATGACTTGATCGTGACGTGGCTTAGCCAGTGTCGTTACAACTAATGTATCCAGCGTTTTACCCAGCGCTTTCGCTACGTTTTCTAGGTTTTCTTTTAGTGGTCGTGCTAGGTCAATCACGCCTTTAGCGCCAGGGCCTACAACTAACTTTTCCATGTACATATCAGGCGCTTTAAGGAAGCTGCCTTTTTCGCCTGCCGCCAATACAGCCAATGCGTTTGATTGGCCCATTGCTGTCATGCGTGTTCCTTCAATTGGGTCAACGGCAATATCGACAGCATCACCGCCCACACCTACTTGCTCCCCGATGTAGAGCATAGGTGCATCATCAATTTCACCTTCACCAATAACAATCTCACCGCTGATTTCGGTTTTGTTTAGTAGACTACGCATTACTTCTACAGCAGCGCCATCAGCAGCGTTTTTATCGCCACGGCCAAGCCATTTGTAACCAGCTAGTGCTGCACCTTCAGTGACACGAGAGAATGACATTGCTAAATCGCGTTTCATGCGAACTCCAAAACTTTTAAAGGGGGAGGGAAGATAAATTTTGCGGCGGATTTTACCATATCCAAAAGGAAACGTTTGCCTTTTTGTTTTTGGGGATTGCTCTCGATCAATTTGCAGTAGAAAACAATAAATCTTTATCAAAATAATCAGCCTGTGGATGTGGAGATAATCATTCGCGTCAATATTCGGTAAAAAGCGCTGTTTTTTTCATCGAATGGTGCAAATTATCGAATATATTGAGTGTTTATCCTTGCTCTGCTGAGTAGAATGGGGAAATAAGTGGAGTGAACCTTCACCATTAAATGGATAACTAAAGGTAGGCCAGAATGTCTTTTGAAGTACTAGAGCAGCTAGAAGCAAAAATTCAAACAGCAGTAGATACAATTGCACTTCTTCAAATGGAAGTGGAAGAGCTTAAAGAAGAGAAACAAGCACTAGCGACAGAAGCTGGTGAGCTAAAAGCAAGCCGTCACGAGCTAGAGCAAAAAACTCAGCAAATGCAGGAAGAGCATTCAGCATGGCAAGATCGCATCCGTAACCTTCTAGGTAAAATGGATGACGTTGAGTAATTGACTCTTCAGATTAAAAAAACGCCCGCTACTGAGTAGCGGGCGTTTTCGTTCGTTGTTCTAATTGGCTGGAGCTTTGTTCGAGTACTTAATCTGATTCTTCTTCGACATCAAGGTCGAGTTCAACATCTAACGGCTCAGCAGAGAGAATGATGCCTGTGTTATCCGCGTAAAGGTAATCTTCAGGTAAAAAAGTCACGCTGCCAAAATTGACTGGAACATCAACCTCACCAATGCTCTCTTGGCTAGCTCCGACAGGAATGGACGCTAAGGCCTGAATGCCGAGATTCATATCTTCTAGTTCATCGACTTCACGTACACAGCCATAAACCACAATCCCTTCCCACTCATTGTCTTCGGCAAGCAGGGCTATTTCAGCATCGATCAGCGCTTTTCGTAATGAGCCACCACCATCGATTAGCAGCACTCGACCTAACCCATCTTGCTCCAATACAGAGCGAATCAAAGCGTTGTCTTCAAAACACTTTAATGTTGTGACCTGTCCTGCGAAGGATGCTCGTCCACCGAAGTTGCTGAACATTGGCTCCACGACATCAACTTGATCTATGTAGATGTCGCACAGTGCTGAAGTGTTGTATTCCATTCGTTTACCTTTTGAACAATGAACTTACTTTGAGTATATCGGTGCCTGATCCCTTTGCAATGATTAGTCTCAATTAACTCAATAGAGTTTGAGCTACGACAACCCCTGCAAACAATAAGTTAGTGACCAGGGAGCATTTCACAATAACGGGCATCATTGGTGCAATCTGAGCTGGTTTATCGGTTTTCCATACGGCTTTACCATGCTTGTAAACAACAATGATACTGAACAAGAATGGCAGGCTAATCCAAACGGGTTTCTCCTGAATCAGTAGGTATAGCGCGAAAGATGCAAGGGCGAAACCAAGTAACAAGAAATGGTAGTGCTTGGCTTTGCGCTGCCCTAAGCGAACGGCCATAGTGCGCTTACCACATTCGCTATCGTTTTCGATATCACGCATGTTGTTGATATTGAGAACTGCCACTGCCATTAACCCACAACCTAAAGCGGGAAGAAATAGGCTAGGCTCAACGTGGCCAGTATGCAAGAAGTACGTTCCAGACACGCCTAGCAATCCAAAAAAGATAAACACTGATAAGTCGCCAAGGCCGATATAACCATAGGGCTTGTTACCAACTGTGTATGCAATAGCAGCCGCAATCGCCAGAACACCAAGAGCGATGAACGACAAGATACTCTCAATCGAGCTTAGTGCATAAAAAATAAGAACCAACCCAGCTATTACCGTAAATACGATGTTGAGGATGATAGCTTGCTTCATGGTCTTCGCGTTGACTGTACCAGACTGCATCGCGCGTATTGGGCCTAAACGCTTCTCGTTGTCGGTGCCTTTGACGGCATCGCCATAGTCGTTGGCTAGGTTCGATAGAATCTGTAATAGAGTGGCGGTTAAAAAAGCCAGCAGCGCTATCGATAAAGAAAAATGATTGCTAGCGAACGCCAAACTACTTCCTGTAAGAATGGAGACGAGTGCGAGAGGCAGAGTTTTTGGTCGCGCGGCATCAAGCCAGATCAGTAAAGATTGTTTCATCGTAAGTCTATTTTCATTGTAAGTGCACTTTTGTCGTTAGTACGCTAGTGGTAGGTATATCGTGTCATACTGTAATTCGAGTATACGCCCATTTTTTAGGTAATAAAAAGCCCACTTTATAGTGGGCCTTGAATTCGTCTATTAGCTGCTATTTCTTTGAGATAGAGCAATAAGTTGGAGTTTAATGTGCTACAGAATGAAGCGGCTTAGATCTTCGTCTTCCACGAACTCACCTAACTTTGATGTTACGTAAGCTTCGTCAATCACTAGCTTGCTGCCGGCTCTGTCCGTTGCGTCGAATGAAATCTCATCCATTAAGCGCTCCATTACTGTGTGTAGACGACGTGCTCCGATGTTTTCAGTGGTTTCGTTCACACGCCATGCTGCGTCTGCAATTTGGTTGATGCCATCTTCAGTGAATTCAATGCTGACGTCTTCTGTTTTCATTAGAGCAATGTATTGCTCTGTTAGAGACGCTTTTGGCTCAGTCAGGATACGTTTAAAGTCGTTCGCTGATAGTGCTTCCAGCTCTACGCGGATTGGCAAACGACCTTGCAGTTCAGGAATTAAATCTGATGGCTTCGATACTTGAAATGCACCAGACGTGATAAACAGGATGTGATCAGTTTTAACCATACCGTGCTTGGTTGAAACTGTGCTGCCTTCGATAAGAGGCAGTAGATCACGTTGAACACCTTCACGAGATACATCTGGGCCTGAACTGTCGCCACGCTTACAAATTTTGTCGATCTCATCGATGAATACGATACCGTTGTTTTCAGCGTTGAAGATCGCATTCTCTTTTAGCTCTTCTTGGTTCACAAGCTTAGCGGCTTCTTCTTCAGTTAGTGCTTTGAATGCATCCTTGATTTTAATCTTGCGCTTTTTCTTGGTGTCGCCAGCTAGGTTTTGGAACATACCTTGTAACTGGTTTGTCATCTCTTCCATGCCAGGAGGAGCCATGATTTCAACACCCATCTGTGGTGCTGCGACATCAATTTCAATCTCTTTGTCATCCATCTTACCTTCGCGCAGTTTTTTGCGGAAAATCTGGCGAGTATTCGAAGACGTTGTGTCTTCAGTTGATTGCTCGTTCTGGCCCCAAGCATCACGAGCAGGCGGCAGAAGAGCATCAAGAATACGTTCTTCGGCTTGCTCTTCAGCGCGGTATTGCACTTTTTCCATCGCTTGTTGATGTGTCATCTTGATCGCAACATCGGTTAGATCGCGGATGATGGTTTCAACTTCTTTACCAACATAACCCACTTCGGTGAATTTGGTTGCTTCCACTTTGATGAAAGGCGCGTTCGCGAGTTTTGCTAGACGACGAGCTATTTCAGTTTTACCCACACCCGTTGGGCCAATCATCAGGATGTTTTTTGGCGAAACTTCAACACGCAGGCTTTCTTCAAGCTGCATACGACGCCAGCGGTTACGTAATGCAATGGCTACTGAACGCTTAGCGTTATCTTGACCAATAATGTGGCGATTGAGTTCATGAACGATTTCGCGAGGAGTCATCTCAGACATGGTTTTTCCTTAATTCTTTAATCACTGTTGAATACAACATTATGGATAGAGGAGGTCGTTATTCTGGTTTTGGCAGTTCAACGGTGCTATCTAGCTCTTCAACAGTGTGTTGATGGTTGGTGAAGACACAGATATCGCCAGCAATGCTCAGCGACTTTTCTGCGATTTCACGTGCATCTAAATCAGTATTTTCTAGTAGGGCAGTTGCCGCTGCTTGAGCGAAGTTACCACCTGAGCCAATCGCAATCAGGTCATTCTCAGGTTGAACGACGTCACCATTACCAGTGATGATCAGTGAAGCGGTTTCATCCGCTACGGCAAGCAGTGCTTCTAATTTACGTAGAGCACGGTCGCTACGCCAATCCTTTGCCAGCTCAACGGCCGCTTTGGTTAGGTGACCTTGGTGCATTTGCAGTTTGCTTTCAAATTTTTCGAATAGCGTGAAAGCGTCAGCCGTACCGCCAGCGAAACCTGCCAGTACTTTGTTGTTGTATAGGCGACGTACTTTGCGGGCATTGCCCTTCATTACTGTATTGCCTAGAGATACTTGTCCATCACCCGCGATGACGACTTTATTATTACGACGTACAGATACTATGGTAGTCACGAGTAGGGCCTCTTTATATTCTTATCCTTGGGTATAAAAAGTATATGAGGATGACACTCGGATAATTCAAGGAACCATGAGTGATGTCGAGCAACTTATCAGTGGAAGTTGTAAGGAAATTTGATTCAAGGGACTAAATAAAAGAAAACCTCCACAATGGGAGGCTTTCGATGTTTGTCTTTGCTGTCACTCTAGTTATTACACAACTGCGCTATCGCTTATCACTACTCGGTGTCTTTCCAAATAGCACAAGGTTCTATTTTTGCGCGTTGTAGTTTGTGGCGATCTCGTTCGGCATCACGCTTAAATTTGTAAGGTCCTAGAACCACACGGTACCAGCTACTGCCATCTTTCTTGCGGATCTCACTCGAGATACCTTGGAAGGCAATGTCCAACTTACGTGTTTCTGCCTGTGCTGAGGTTTTGTAAGCGCCACATTGCATGATGTAAGGGATCTTCGAGATCTGTTGCTCTTTGGCTTTAATTTCAATCTCGCGACTTGGCAGCGTTTCGACGTAGTCCCATTTCTCTGTTGGAGGAGGCGGAATTACTTTTGCTGGCTTAGGTTTTGACTTGTTCACCACAGGAGCTGGCGCTGGTGGCTCAGGATCATTACTTAATAAGTAAAGACCGTAACCAAAACCACCAGCAAGGAGGATCGCCAAAAGACCACTGCGCCAAGGTTTACGGCGAGGGGCTTGTTTGTTGGTCGTTTTTTTTGTGCCACGACCGCGCTTTACATAATCTCTATTAGCCACAAGACAATTCAATAGTTGATAGTTCTGCTCTCATGGTAATCCAGATTGCGTGAGGATAATAGTGCAGAAATTGAAGCGGCACATCAAAATGTGCCGCAGGTTTGTTTGGGTATTTACCTTGCCTAAATTCGAGGTGGCGCTGTACTGCCACGAACCACGAGTTTAGCTTCAAGTAGGCGTGAACCTGTTTGAACATCGTTACCTTTAAGTAGGTCGAGCATCATCAGCATCGCTTGGCGTCCGATTTCGTAACGAGGCTGAGAAATGGTCGTTAGTGGTGGATCGCAGTATTGAGCGAATTGGATGTCATCAAAACCAACAATGGAGAGATCTTGAGGAACACGCAAACCTAATTTTTTTGCTTCTTGAATAGCACCAATTGCCATTGAATCGTTATGACAGAAAATTGCGGTTGGTTGTTCCGGTAGTGCTAATAATTGACGAACGGCTTTTGTTCCAGCTTCAAAGGTAAAATCACCAACAGTACTATAAGCTGGGTTCATTGATACACCAGCCCGGCGCAATGCCTGTTGGTAGCCTTGCTGGCGGAATTTACATAGAGTGGCGGAGGTTGGGCCGGATATTTGTGCGATGCGCTTATGACCTAACTGAGCTAGGTAGTTGACGGCTTCAAATGCAGACGTCAAGTTATCGATGTGTACCGTTGGCAACTCAAGTTCAGGTGCAAACTCACATGCCATCACCATAGGTGGTAAGTTCTTCTGTTCAGATTTACTGACATCAAATGGGTGGTCGGTGCCAAGCAGTAGCATGCCATCAGCCTGTTTGGTGAACACCAAGTTTACGAATGATGATTCACGTTTCTTCTGTTGACCACTGTCGCCAAGCAGAACTAGGTAATCATTTTCTACAGCTGCATCTTCGATACCACGAATGATTTCGGCGAAATAAGGGTCACAGATATCAGGAACGATAGTAATGATGGTTTTTGATTCGTTGCGACGTAAGTTTCGAGCTAATGTGTTGGGTGAGTATCCAGCTTCAAGTACTGCTGCCTCTACTCGTTTGCGAGTAGAAACTGAGACTTTCTCTGGGGTCATCAATGCACGTGATACCGTTGCGGTTGAGACGCCTGCTAGCTGGGCAACATCCTTCATTGTCGCCATAAATTAAACCCTCTTTAAGTTCCTTTATTGCCTAAGTATCTAAGGCGTGAATAATTAATACAATCAAATAGACATAATGAAAGTGTTGCTAACACTTTTTTTATTGCAATATTCTATTTGTTTCATCCGTGTAAAGTTACGGCTAGATTAACAAAAATCACATGACTAGTGTGATGTTGCTCACGAGAAATATGAAATATTTGTGAACAAACTTATCATTAGTTTTAACCCAGGTGGGTTTAGCTTAAATCTTGCGGCTCAATATCGAGTGACCAACGAACTTTTTTCGCAGCGGGTAACATATTAATTGCCGGCTTCGCACTCATTAATAGCTTCTGCATCAATGAGCGAGTTTGGGTTTGCAAGATCAGTTGCCAGCGAGATTTGCCTGCACGTTTGGCTAATGGTGCAGGCGTTGGTCCTAACACCATGCAATATTGGTCAAACAATGGATGTGACTCCAGTGTGTGACGAACTTGACGTAAGAAATCTTCCACCAAGCGCGTGTCGTTCGCTTCTGCTCTAAACAGAGTCATAAAGGTGTAAGGCGGCAACATCGCCTGTTTACGTTCGGCTAAGGCCGTCTGAGCG
The DNA here is from genome assembly GCF_024347535.1 of Vibrio kanaloae. Classification (NCBI taxonomy): domain Bacteria; kingdom Pseudomonadati; phylum Pseudomonadota; class Gammaproteobacteria; order Vibrionales; family Vibrionaceae; genus Vibrio; species Vibrio kanaloae. The sequence goes on from NZ_AP025497.1 coordinate 256,358, forward strand.
AAGTGGTTATAGTCTTTGTGCAGCAATGCTTGTAACAGACCATGTTCTGGATGGTGCGTTTGTAAGATCACTTCGCCGGGTTTACTGGCGCGCCCTGCGCGCCCTGCGACTTGGATAAAGAGCTGAGCAAGGCGTTCAGGCGCTCGGAAGTCACTGCTATATAAAGAGCCATCCACATCCAATAACGCCACAAGTGTCACGTCAGGGAAGTGGTGACCTTTAGCCAGCATCTGGGTGCCAATAAGAATTTGGTATTCACCCTTACGAATCGACTCTAATGCGCTTTCTAAGCTACCCTTACGACGGGTGCTGTCGCGGTCAATACGAATGGTTTTATATTCTGGAAATAGTTGACCAAGTTGTGCTTCGAGCTGTTCGGTACCGACACCCACTGTCACTAAATTCGCTGAACCGCAGCCTTGGCAATGGTGAACGATATGGTGTTGTGAACCACAGTGGTGGCAACGCATTTCATTGCTGTATTGGTGATAAGTGTAGTAAGCATCACAGCGCTTACACTCGGCAGTCCAACCACAGTCGTGACACATCAATGCCGGAGAGAACCCGCGTCGGTTGAGGAACAACATCACTTGGTTGCCCGCTTTCAGGTGTCTTTGCATCTCAGCAATTAACGACGCAGACAAACCGCTTTCCAGATATTCGCCTTTCACATCCAACACTTTATTAGTGGTCGGCAATGCGACACCTGCACGTGAGGTGAGGGTAAGGTAGCTGTATTTGCCTATCTGAGCGTTGTGCAGTGTTTCAAAAGCCGGAGTTGCTGACCCAAGAACGACCGGAACTTGCGCTTTATGAGCGCGCATAATGGCGACATCACGTGCGTGGTAGCGCAGGCTGTCTTGCTGTTTATAGGAGGCGTCATGTTCTTCATCGACAATGATAATGCCTAAATCAGCGAAAGGCGTGAATAGAGCCGAGCGCGTACCTATCACGATCCCTGCAATATTGTCGCGTGCCGAGAGCCACGCATTCAGTCGCTCTGAATCGTTTAAGCCAGAGTGGATAACCTCAACAGGCACATTAAAGCGTCGCTTAAAGCGGTTAATGGTTTGAGGGGTGAGGCCAATTTCAGGCACCAAAACTAGTGCCTGTTTACCCTGGTCAAGAATCGGCTTGATCATATTCAGATAGACTTCTGTCTTACCTGAACCGGTAACGCCCTCTAGTAGAAAGCAGCCAAAGTTGGTCTGGCTATTGACAGTTGCGATTGCGATGGCTTGCTCTGCATTGAGTTTAGGCTTGTCTTGTTCGTTTTCGAGTTCAACTGGCCATGGTTTGCGCTGCGGTTTTTTCTCTACCGATTCAATCCAACCTTTCTCTTCCAGTGTCTTAAGTACTGCGCTACCCACTTCCTCATCAATGAATTCTTGATGAGGAACCGCGCCATTTTCAAGCATATGCATCACTTTGGCTTGTTTGACGGCGCGACCAAAGCCTTGCATCAGTTGATCTTTGCCTGACGATGTTAACTGCCATTCGATAAGCGTTGCGAAGTCGGCGGCTTTGCCTTTTCTTAGAGCGCTCGGAAGGGCGTTAGCAAAGGTTTCGCCAAGCGGGTATTGATAGAATTGACTACACCATATCAAGAGTGAATAGACAGATTCCGGCCAAACAGGCTGATTGTCTAATAAGGCTTTAATTGGTTTGAGCTTGTCTAGTTCGAATTCAGATTCGTTAACCAGAGCTGTGACAATACCGGTTAAGGTTTGGCGTCCAAAAGGCACAGAAACTCGCCCACCAATAATCGGAAAGAGGTGGTTAGGAATCTTGTAATCGAACTGCTTGTCGAGTGGAACAGGCAGGGCCACACGGGCAATCATTGGACGCATAAAGTGACGGCTTTACTGAGTTGAGGAGAGCGAACAGTCTAAATGATAAGGCGGTTAAATTCGAGGAGCAGTTTAGGTGAAAGAGGTGAGTTAACGAATGAAGGTCACTAGAGCTCATGAATTTCAACCAACATGCCAGTTAACAAAAGAAATAAAGACACTATTGGCGAAAAATGTATCAAATCGGTTGATCCTGTCTTATAGATTCATTACTATACTGCGCCTTAAAGGTATGGCTTCGTCACTTTTTTGTACGGATGCGGTGTCTTTATTTCTTTTTTAAACTACGTGTGGTGTGCGGCTTAGAATCGTATAGCGACACGGCCTACTTGAGGTTATCCCATGAAAGCTGGAATCCACCCAGAATACAAAGCAGTAACAGCAACTTGTTCTTGCGGCAACACATTCGAATTCAACTCTACTCTAGGTAAAGATGGCATTCACCTAGATGTATGTGACAAATGTCACCCATTCTACACAGGTAAGCAACGTATCGTAGATACAGGCGGCCGTGTAGATCGCTTTAACAAGCGTTTCGGTGCTCTTTCTAGCAAGAAGTAATTCTCGCTATTTAGACATGAAAAAGGACACTTAGGTGTCCTTTTTTGTTGCCTATAATTTGAGTCAATGATGGATACTGCTCTGCTTTTTAGCTATTTAATAGGTAGGCAATTAATATAAATGATAGGTAGTTGATCCGAATTTCTCCACAATGGTCGTTCCGCTACTTCTATTTAGAAATTCGCTTGAAAGTTCAACAGACAATAGTAATTTCAACTGCTCACTGGTCTTATTAGTAGTTAAATCTCGTTTTTTAATGAGACAGAGGCTTTAACTACCTAGGAACTTTGAAGTACATCCATTAACATGAACAAGACCCCCAAATAATAATAACCTAGGAACCTACACCTATGTCTGAAGACAGCCGACAAGACCAATCCTCTCAAGAGTTATCGCCTCAAGAACAATTTCGTCAGCAAGCTCTTGATTATCATGAGTTCCCAATTCCAGGCAAAATTGCCGTAGAACTGACAAAGCCTGCAGATTCTGCAGAAGATCTAGCACTAGCATACAGCCCTGGCGTGGCTGAACCTGTTCGCGAAATCGCACAAAACGTCGATAACGTTTATAAATACACGGGTAAAGGCAACATGGTTGCAGTTATCTCTAACGGTACGGCGATTCTTGGTCTTGGAAATCTTGGCCCTATTGCTTCTAAACCGGTAATGGAAGGTAAAGCGTTACTGTTTAAGCGCTTTGCAGGTTTAGATTCTATCGATATTGAAGTAAAACACCGCACAATCGATGAGTTTGTAGATACCGTTGCCAATATCGCAGATACATTCGGTGGTATTAACCTAGAAGACATCAAAGCACCAGATTGTTTTGAGATTGAACGTCGCCTGATTGAACGTTGTGATGTACCAGTATTCCACGATGACCAACACGGTACTGCGATTGTAACAGCAGCTGGTATGCTGAACGCAATTGAACTTCAAGGTAAGAAGCTAGAAGAATGTAAGATCGTTTGTTTAGGTGCAGGCGCAGCAGCGGTTGCTTGTATGGAACTGCTGATTAAGTGTGGCGCCCAGCGTGAGAAGATCTACATGCTGGACCGTAAAGGGGTAATCCACACTCGTCGTGATGACCTTAATGAGTACAAAGAACTATTCGCAAACAACACTGACAAACGTACTCTTGAAGATGTTATCGAAGATGCGGATCTATTCTTGGGTGTGTCTGGCCCTAACTTGCTACCAGCTGAAGCATTAACACTAATGGCTGATAAGCCGATTGTGTTTGCATGTTCAAACCCTGATCCAGAAATCAAACCAGATCTTGCTCATGAAGTTCGAAAAGACCTTATTATGGGTACGGGCCGTAGTGATTACCCGAACCAAGTTAACAACGTACTTTGTTTCCCATTCATTTTCCGTGGTGCGTTAGATGTGCGTGCGAGCGAAATTAATGATGAGATGAAACTGGCGGCGGTTCATGCTATTCGTGAACTGGCGAAAGAAGAAGTGCCAGCAGAAGTATTAGCGGCAGCAGGTGAGACGGCGCTGGAGTTTGGTAAGGGCTATATCATTCCTAAGCCAATGGACCCGCGTCTGCTTCCTCGAGTAGCAAAAGCGGTAGCGGAAGCGGCCGTTGAATCTGGCGTTGCGCGTATTGATATGCCAGCTAACTATATGGCGTAATAGCCCGCTGTGGTGGATTCTCTGTAGCGGTTTCGCTATGGGCAAGAATAATAAAAACCGACTCATCAGGAGTCGGTTTTTTTATATCTATCACTCACAGCCCACTCGCAAGCAGTATAGTGAGTGATGTTATGAATAGGGGCCGCTATAGCGAATCAGTATTAAAGGCGGTACTGAGTTGTTTTTATTATTCGTCAAACGCTTCGAATTCGATCCCCATCTCTGTCATCAGTCTTTTTACTTCAGTAGGGATATCGTCTGGACGGTCTTTACGGAGATCTTCATCCGTTGGTAGTGGTTGGCCTGTGTACGCATGTAGAAAGGCTTCGCACAGTAGCTCACTGTTTGTTGCATGGCGCAGGTTATTAATCTGGCGGCGAGTACGCTCGTCAGTGAGAACCTTTAACACTTTTAGAGGGATAGAAACTGTAATTTTCTTTACTTGTTCGCTTTTCTTTCCATGCTCAGCATATGGGCTTATGTATTCACCATTCCAGTCGGCCATTGCGTACCTTCATCACTTTAGTTGTTAGAATAAATTAATAGTGGTGATTTTAGCGGGATTTACTGCCATAAGCAAAGACATATGGACGTCTAGAAGTGTTGACGTCTCACGTTTATGAAAGTAAAGTGAATTACATATATCTAACACAGCCGAAAAATGCCGACAAGCAGCTGTGATTCTCAGACGCAAAACTTGTAAGGAAGCACCTATGAGCAGCCGGAAGCCAGCAACAATTGCAGTACGTACTGGTATCGAGTCAGACACGCAACACCATGCCGTTGTCCCACCTATTTACCTTTCGACTAATTATGGGTTTCCCGCTTTTGGTGAAGTGCCAAAGTACGATTACACTCGTTCTGGTAACCCCAATCGAGGTTTATTAGAAACGGCACTGTTTGAGCTTGAATCAGGCAAAGGCGCGGTTGTGACTAACTGCGGTACTTCGGCGCTAAACTTATGGGTTTCTGCTTTCTTAGGCGGCGATGATCTTATTATCGCACCACACGACTGCTACGGCGGTACTTACCGTCTGTTTAACACTCGCTCACTGAAAGGTGACTTCAAAGTTCTGTTTGTTGATCAATCGGATCAATCGGCACTGGATGCGGCGATCGCGCTTAAGCCAAAGTTGATCTTAATCGAAACACCATCGAATCCATTGGTTCGCGTGGTTGATATTGCAGAAACTTGCCGCAAAGCGAAAGAGGTTGGTGCTCTGGTTGCTGTCGACAACACGTTTTTGACACCTGTGTTCCAAAAGCCTTTAGAGCTGGGTGCTGATTTTGTTATTCACTCAACCACTAAGTACATCAATGGACACTCAGATGTTATTGGTGGCGTTGTGGTCACTAAGACAGAAGAGCACGCTGAAGAGCTAGCATGGTGGGGCAACTGTATTGGTGCGACCGGCACACCATTTGATAGCTACATGACTTTACGTGGTATTCGTACGCTAGGTGCGCGTATGCGAGTTCACGAAGAAAGCTCACGTGAGATTCTGGCGTCTCTGCAGCAACAAGATCTCGTCGGCACTATTTACCACCCAAGCCTTCCTGAACATCCGGGTCATGAGATCGCGAAGAAACAGCAATCGGGCTTTGGCTCAATGCTCAGCTTTGAGTTTGCGGGCTCATTCGAGGCGCTTAAATACTTTGTTGATAAGTTAGAGCTGTTTTCTTTGGCGGAATCGCTGGGCGGTGTTGAAAGCTTGATTTGTCACCCTGCGTCGATGACTCACCGCGCGATGGGTGAAGAAGCATTAGCAGAAGCGGGTGTTTCTCAGCAACTACTGCGTCTATCTGTTGGCCTTGAAGATGCAGAAGACCTAATCGATGACCTCAAGCAAGCGTTTGAAAAAACACAGCGCTTTATTGCTGAAGGGGAGGGGTAATAATGGCAACCTTTCGCCAGCTACATAAATTTGGTGGCAGCAGTTTAGCGAATCCTGAATGTTACCAACGCGTGGTTAACATCCTTAGAGAATACTCATCAGCAACTGATTTAGTCGTTGTATCGGCAGCGGGTAAAACAACCAACCGTTTGATTGAGTTTGTTGAAGCGCTCGACAAAGATGGCCGTATTGCCCATGAATGCCTACAAACCCTTCGTCAGTTCCAGCTTGAGCTGATTGAAGCGCTGCTTGAAGGTGAAGCCGCTTCGCAACTAACGGCAACCATTCAACAAGAGTTTACCGCTTTGGGTGAGCTCACCGCTCCCTTGAGCGAAGCGCAAAAAGCACAAGTGTTAGGACACGGTGAGGTTTGGTCTTCGCGTCTGTTAGCCGCTTTGTTGTGCCAACATGATTTACAAGCGGTAGCTCAAGATGCGCGTGCCTTTTTGCGTGCAGAAGTGGGCGCTCAACCTGAAGTTGACCGCGCACGTTCTTATCCTCTGATTAAAGAAGCTCTAGCGCAGCATGCGCATTGTCGTGTGGTGATTACGGGCTTTATGGCTCAGAACAGCGACGGCGAAACCGTATTGCTTGGTCGGAATGGTTCGGATTACTCAGCTACCGTGATTGGCGCGTTGGCTGAAGTTGAACGTGTGACGATTTGGAGTGATGTGGCAGGCGTATACAGCGCTGACCCTCGTCTGGTTTCAGATGCGTGTCTATTGCCTCTGCTTCGTCTTGATGAAGCCAGTGAGTTAGCTCGTCTGGCGGCGCCGGTGCTTCACAGCCGAACGCTACAGCCGGTGGCTCAAAGTGCTATGGATTTAAGTTTACGCTGCAGCTATCAGCCAGAAGCAGGCTCCACACAGATTGAGCGTGTACTGGCATCTGGTCGTGGTGCAAAAATCATTACCTCTTTGGATGACGTTCTTATCGTGCAACTGACGTTTGGTCACGGCCATGATTTCGACCGTCTAGAGAGTGAAGTCCTTGAAGGGCTTAAGCGTGCTCAACTTGAGCCGCTGGCTTATGAGCTTGAACCGGATCAACACTGTTTGCGTCTTGCTTACACAGAAGAGATCGCTGGTGGTGCTTTAGAATATCTACAAGACCACGCGATTGAAGCTGAGATTAAGCTCAAAGAAGGTTTCTCTCTGATTGCAGCAGTGGGTGCGGGTGTGACTAAGAACCCGAACCATTGTTACGGCTTCTACCAGCAGCTTAAGAGCTCTCCGGTTGAGTTCATCTCAGAAGCGAACTCAGGCTTAAGCTTGGTGGCTGTGATTCGTAAGAGCGAAACATCAAGTCTGGTGAAAGGCATTCACTCTCAACTGTTCCAAGCGCAGAAGCGTGTTGCGATTGCCTTGTGTGGTAAGGGCAATATTGGTTCAAGCTGGTTAAGCCTGTTTGCTGAGCAAAAAGCGGAACTTGAAAAGCGCCGTGGAATGAACTTTGAATTGGTTGCGGTGGTTGATAGCCAAACCTATTGGTTCGACGATCGAGGTATTGATGCGACTTCGGTAGGTAAGCGCTTTGATGACGAAGCGATTGCCAATAATGGTAACGACTGGTTAGAGCGTTTGGGTTCTATTCAAGGTTATGACGAAGCGGTTGTTCTCGATGTTACTGCGAGCCCGGTACTTGCAGCAAAATATCTGCAAATCGCACAGCAAGGTATCCACCTGATTTCGGCGAACAAGGTCGCAGGTTCTGCATCAAGTGAGTATTACCATCAAGTCAAAGATGCTTTCGCTAAGATCAGCCGTCATTGGTTGTACAACGCGACGGTTGGTGCAGGCTTACCGATTAACCACACGGTACGTGACCTGCGTGAAAGTGGCGATGACATTATTGCATTGTCAGGTATCTTTTCGGGCACACTGTCTTGGTTGTTCCAACAGTTCGATGGCACAGTACCATTTAGCGAGTTGGTTGACTTAGCATGGCAACAAGGCCTCACAGAACCGGATCCTCGTGCGGATCTAGATGGGTCAGATGTGATGCGTAAGTTGGTCATTCTGGCGCGTGAATCGGGTTTAGACATTGAACCTGAAAACGTAAAAGTGGAATCACTGGTGCCAGCAGAACTGCAAGACCTGTCGGTGGATGACTTCTTTGATAAGGCCTCTGTGCTGAGCGAAGAGTTGGCTGAGCGCTTAGAGAAAGCACATTCTCAACAAAAGGTTCTGCGTTACGTAGCGCGTTTAGAGAAGAATGGTAAGGCAACCGTAGGCGTTGAAGCTCTATCTAAAGAACATGCTCTAGCGAACTTGCTGCCTTGCGATAACATCTTTGCGATTGAAAGCAAATGGTACAAAGATAATCCATTGGTTATTCGTGGCCCAGGTGCGGGCCGTGAAGTAACAGCGGGCGCAATTCAATCTGACCTGAACAGAATGTCTAGCCTGTTCTGATACTCAGATCGGTTGGTTTAGTGTCTAAATAGCATACTATCCACTAAGATAGATAAGGCTGAAAGCACGATGTGTTTTTCAGCCTTTTTTCTACCTTATTTCTGCTTTGCGACCCATATAACGACTTGAGTTTTACTCACGATCTACTTGAGAAAAATTCATAATCGATCTGTTGACATTAAATCGTATTCAATACATCCTACAGACATATAGACGTCTAAACGTCGTTTAAGGATTTGAGTTTTTAGTGGTTGCTTTTGCCACAGGGAGAGTAAGATGGGATACACACACGCAGGCCATATCGACGCTTTAAATCAGAATATCGCAGAGCTTTCTGACAACATTAATGTGTCATTTGAATTTTTTCCACCAAGCAGTGAGAAGATGGAAGAGACCCTGTGGAACTCTGTTCACCGTCTTAAAACACTTCAACCAAAATTTGTATCGGTAACCTATGGTGCAAACTCGGGTGAACGTGATCGTACCCACTCAATCATTAAAGAGATCAAAAACCAAACGGGTCTAGTAGCAGCGCCACACCTAACGTGCATTGATGCTAGCCGCGAAGAACTTATTCAAATCGCCGACGATTACTGGGCGAATGGTATCGAGAGCATTGTTGCTCTACGTGGTGATATTCCAGCAGGCGGCGGTGCGCCAGATATGTATGCTTCTGACCTAGTTGAACTGCTTAAATCGCGCCATGATTTTGATATCTCAGTCGCGGCATTTCCAGAAGTTCACCCTGAAGCAAAAAGCGCTCAATCTGATCTTATTAATCTAAAACGTAAAGTAGATGCAGGTGCTAACCGTGCCATCACTCAGTTCTTCTTCGATGTAGAAAGCTACCTACGCTTTCGTGATCGCTGTGTGGCGGCGGGCGTTGATGTTGAGATAGTACCGGGTATCTTGCCAGTTTCTAACTTCAAGCAAGCGTCTCGCTTTGCTGCAATGAACAACGTTAAAGTGCCGGGCTGGATGGCGAAGCAATTTGAAGGCTTGGACGATGATCCAACGACTCGTCAGTTAGTTGGTGCTAGCCAAGCAATTGATATGGTCCGCACCCTGAGCCGTGAAGGTGTGAAAGACTTCCACTTCTATACACTAAACCGTGCAGAAATGACCTACGCACTTTGCCATACGCTAGGTGTTCGTCCACAAGTGGCTACGCTGTAGTTGAAGCTCTTGATAAAATGCCATCGGCGATAGAATCTCAAATCCTATAGATACAAAAAAGGCTTGGACTCTAAGAGTTCAAGCCTTTTACTTTTCTAGCTTCTAGCTTCTAGCTTCTAGCTTCTAGCTTAAGCGATAGTACCAAGCTCTAACAGTACCTCTTCAGCCCACACTATCCATGCTTCACGAAGAAGTAGGTTACGACGAAGAGTTAGACGTTCTAGGCGAGCTTGCTTGTCTAGCGTTGATGGTGTTGCGTAGTAAGCCGCTTCGATTTCTTTGTAATGAGAAACCAGTTTGCGAGACTCTTCTACCAACTCAGCAAGTTGTACACGGTATGCGTCACAAGGTTGTACAGCACAAGCCATTAGTTTAGCTGAGAACTCGTCACGAACGGTTGGGTGTGCAGTGGGTTGTTCAAACCATTCACCTAGGGCGCTACGTCCAGCGTCAGTGATAGAGTAAACCTTACGATCGGGTTTGCCTTCTTGAGGTTCAAGCACACAAGTGACCTGGTCGTTTTGAGCCATTTTATTTAGCTCGCGGTAAACTTGTTGGTGGCTAGCTTTCCAGAAGTAACCAATGCTTGCTGAGAATTCTTTTGTGATATCGTAACCAGTAGCATCGCGTGTACTTAAAACGGTTAGAATTACGTGTGGTAATGACATGTCTGAGATCCAAATGGTAAACAGTAAACAAAATACCTAAACATCAAGTGTGCTTCTTGTGGCACGTTATATTGGTTATGTTTAAGTAGCACCAACTTAGTCGTTGGTTATGTCACCTTATAAAGCCGTTTATCACCTAGGTCGACCAGTATATTGGCCAAGCTGCTACAGATTATTATGTTGGAGTATTTCTGCAGCGGAGCAGTAGTATATCTAAATAATAAGCATAAAGTAGAATACATGGACAAAATAACCCGAAAAAATTATAAAAAACTAAAATGATTGGATTTATTAAAATAAAAAGGCCACTTGTGGTGACCTTTTGTTCCCTTTTTGGTTTTAATGACTAGTTACCCAGTGTTCCGCATACCTGCCGCGATGCCTGCAATCGTCACCATGAGCGCTTCTTCTAGCTCTTCTGGTGGTGTTTCACTCTTACGAGTACGGTAAAGTAGTTCAGCTTGAAGCATGTTCAATGGCTCAACGTAGATGTTACGTAGACGTATAGATTCAAGTCCCCAAGGGTCGCTCTGCATCAAGTTTTCGTTGTTTTCTACATTCAGCACTGCTTTGATGTCTTTTTGCAGCTGTTCACGCAGTAATTCACCTAACGGTAATAGCTCTTCGTCAACAAGGCGTTGGTCGTAGTACTTAGCGATTTCCATGTTGCACTTCGAGTACACCATTTCCAACATACCCAAGCGGGTTGAGAAGAATGGCCATTCGCGACACATCTCTTCAAGTAGCGCTTGATGGCCTTGGTCTACTGAGTACTGAATCGCTTCACCAGCGCCTAACCATGCAGGAAGTACCAAACGGTTTTGGCTCCAAGAGAAAATCCATGGAATCGCACGTAGGCTTTCTACGCCGCCGTTCGGATTACGTTTCGCAGGGCGAGAGCCAAGTGGCAGTTTGCCTAGCTCTAGTTCAGGCGTCGCTTGACGGAAGTAAGGGACAAACTTCTCTTCGCCACGAACCACCTTACGGTAAGCCTCACAAGACACTTGAGACAGCACTTCCATTAGGTCGCGCCATTCTTGTTTAGGCTCTGGTGGCGGTAGAAGGTTCGCTTCTAGAATCGCACTTGCGTAAAGGTTGAAGCTGTTTACCGCAACATCTGGCAAGCCCAGTTTAAAGCGGATCATCTCGCCTTGCTCAGTTACACGTAAACCGCCTTTTAAGCTCTTAGGTGGCTGAGAAAGAAGCGCAGCATGTGCTGGCGCACCACCACGACCGACGGTACCGCCACGACCGTGGAAGAGGGTCAGCTCAATGCCTTCTTCGTCGCAAACTTTAACCAGTTTGTCCATCGCATCATACTGAGCCCACCCTGCAGACATTACGCCAGCATCCTTGGCTGAGTCAGAATATCCAATCATCACCATTTGGTGGTTCTGGATAAAGCCACGGTACAAATCGATGCTCATTAGCTGCTTCATTACTGCTTCTGAGTTGTTCAAGTCGTCTAGCGTTTCGAACAACGGACATACATCCATGCGGTATGGGCAACCACACTCTTGCAGTAGTAAGTGAACAGCCAGTACATCTGATGCAGTACGAGCCATAGAAATCACGTAAGCGCCGAAGGCTTCACGAGGTTGAGCGGCAATGACCTTACAGGTGTCTAAAACTTCTTTAACCTGTTCAGATGGCTCCCAATCGCGTGGCAGTAGTGGGCGTTTTGAGCTTAATTCATTGGTTAAGAAAGCAATTTTGTCTTGCTCACTCCACTGGTCATAATCACCAATGCCTAGGTAGCGAGTCAGTTCAGATAGTACATCCGAGTGACGAGTACTTTCTTGACGAACATCGAGACGAACCAAATGCACACCGAATGCTTTTAGGCGACGCAGGGTATCGAGTAGAGAACCGTCTGCGATTACGCCCATGCCACATTCGTGCAGTGATTGGTAACACGCATAAAGCGGCGTCCATAGTTGGTCGATGTTCTGTAGTGTTTCTTTCTTGGGGACTTCTACATCTTTGATTTCAGCATCTAAGACTTCTAGTGTGTTTCCAAGCAGGGTGCGTAGGCTTTTTAGGATCGCGCGGTAAGCTTCGTGTTCATCACCCGCTAGCTCACGCACCTGATCATTACACTTAGTCATCGACAGTTCTGTAATCAGCTCGTTTACGTCAGCTAGATAAAGGTCAGCGGCTTTCCAGCGAGAAAGTCGTAGTACTTCTTTAGTGATGGTGTGCGTGACGAATGGGTTACCATCGCGGTCACCACCCATCCAAGATGAGAAATGCACTGGGCGTGCATCAATTGGCAGGCCTTCACCAAGGTAGCCTTTTAGTCGACCGTCCATTTCACGTAGGAAGTCAGGTACTGCTTCCCATAGCGAGTTTTCAACAACTGCAAAGCCCCACTTAGCTTCATCAAGTGGTGTTGGGCGTTGCTGACGAATCACATCAGAGTGCCAACCTTGAGCGATAAGTTGCTCTAGGCGACGCTCGGTTTTCACGCGCTCTTTGTGTGATAGGTCGCTTAACTCTAATTTAGACAGACACTCGTTGATCTTAACCAGTTTGTTGATCATGGTGCGACGAGTGATTTCAGTTGGGTGCGCAGTCAGAACGAGTTCAATGTTCAGGTCGCGAACGGCTTGAGCCGCGTCTAGCTTACTGATGTTATTTTGGCTTAATTTGGAAAATAGAGATTGCAGCACATCTGGCTCACAAACATGCTCCTCACAGTGACGAGAGATGGTGTGGTACTGCTCTGCCATGTTGGTGAGGTTGAGAAATTGGTTAAATGCACGAGCAACAGGAGTGAGTTGTTCGTTCGGCAGGTTTTTGATCTCTTCAACTAGGCTGTCACGGTCAGCTTTGTTGCCTGCGCGGGCGGATTTGGAAAGTTTACGGATAGTTTCCACTTTCTCTAAGATAACGTCACCATGTGCATCTTGGATTGTGTTACCTAGCAAGCGTCCCAGCATGCTTACGTTACTCTTGAGAGCGGCGTATTTCTCGTTCATTGTCATCCTGCCTCGTAAAAAAATTACATCCATTGTTCCTTGTTAAGTACACAATCTAGCGAAAACTGCTGTATCTAGTCAAATAAAGCATTCTAAGTTTGCAATTATTAGCTTTCGAAATACGGGAGAAGTAAATTTTCTAATACTTCGGAATAAAGTGAAATTTAATTACAAGATTGAATCCAAATCAGGGGTAACAGAATAAAAGCCACGTTTTAAGGTGGCTTTTATTGGAAAATATCGAATGGGTAGTAATAGCTAGAAGCAATATTTACGGATCGATTTACTCAGAACATCAATCGTTGGATCGATAAAATCGAAGCTCAAGAACTCATCCGGTTGGTGAGCTTGGTCAATCGAACCTGGGCCCAATACCAAGGTTGGACACAGCTCTTGTAGGAAAGGCGCCTCGGTACAGTAGTTCACAGTTTGCGATTCAGTTTCGCAAACTGATTCCATACCGCCGATAAATGGATGGTCGTGTTGGCACTCGTAACCCGGAATTGGCTCATGCAGTGGCGTGATCTCAATTCTGCCCGGCCATTTTGCTTCCACTTCTTTAAGTGCGCTACGCAGCATGTTATCCAAACCATCTAAGCTGATTCCCGGTAAAGGACGCACATCATAGTGCAGCTCACAACAACCACAGATACGGTTAGCACTGTCGCCACCGTGAATATGGCCAAGGTTTAGCGTGGGACTTGGAATCGCAAAACCTGGGTGGTGATACTCTTTGACTAATTTGTCACGCAACTGCATTAAAGCAAACAACACTTCATGCATGATCTCGATAGCATTGACGCCTAAGGCAGGATCGGAAGAGTGACCGGATTTACCCGTTACTCGCACAGCATTGGCAACATGACCTTTATGACCACGAATCGGCACTAGGCTAGTCGGTTCACCAATAATGCAGTAATCCGGTTTAAACGGTGCATTTTCAGTGAAGTGGCGCGCACCCAACATGGTGGTCTCTTCGTCACAGGTTGCCAATACATATAGCGGCTTGGTCTGTTTGCTCCAATCCATCTTCTTTGCCGCTTCATAAACGAAAGCGAAAAAGCCTTTCATATCGGCCGTGCCTAATCCATAGAAGCGATTGTTGTGTTCTGTTAGTGCGTGAGGGTCGAAGTTCCAACGCCCTTCATCGAATGGCACTGTGTCGCTGTGTCCTGCGAGTAGCAAGCCACCTTCGCCCGATCCCATCTTAGCGACCATATTATGCTTGCCGGGCTCGACTTCCATGACTTCAACGCTAAAGCCTAAGTCTTTAAACCATTGAGCCATTTTTTCGATTACTTTCTCGTTGCCATGATCCCAGCTTGGATCGGTTGAGCTAATGGAGTCGGTGGAAATTAGGCCTTTGTAGACCTCAAGAAAACTCGGTAATTGCATAATAACTTCACTTCTACTATTGACAGGAAAACCATAAGTCGGTAAAACACATATTAAATCATATTTAATGCATAAGAAATCAAATAAAGCTAAAAATTAAGTATGAATAGTCAAATTTGAAATGTAACTTACCTCTGGAATGGATGTGTTGAGATGTTGAAAACCACGATCATTGGCGCAAGCGGCTACACAGGAGCAGAACTGGCTCTAATGATAAACAGACACCCTGATCTCACGCTATCAGGTTTATATGTCTCCGCCAATAGTGTAGACGCTGGTAAACCTATTGCGGCACTACACGGTAAGTTAACTGGCTTGATTGATATGCCAGTACAGCCATTAACAAATCCGGAAGAAGTAGCTAAACAGTCGGATGTGATTTTCTTAGCGACCGCACACGAGGTCAGTCACGACCTAGCACCAATCTTTCTTGAGAACGATTGCCAAGTGTTTGACCTATCCGGTGCCTTTAGAGTTAAGGGCGAAAACTTTTACCAAGAGTTTTACGGTTTTGAACATCAACACGAACAATGGCTTGATAAAGCCGCTTATGGTTTAGCTGAGTGGAATGAGCAAGACATTAAAAAAGCTCAACTGGTCGCAGTTGCGGGTTGTTACCCAACCGCTTCTCAATTGGCGATTAAGCCTTTAGTTGAAAGTAAGTTATTAGATGAAACCCAATGGCCAGTGATCAACGCAACCAGTGGTGTGACTGGTGCCGGTCGCAAAGCAAGCATGGTTAACAGCTTCTGTGAAGTGAGTCTGCAGGCTTATGGCGTGTTCAGTCACCGCCACCAACCTGAAATGGTTGCTCATCTCGGACGTGACGTAATTTTTACACCGCACCTCGGCAATTTTAAGCGTGGCATTTTAGCGACCATCACCATGAAACTGGCTGAAGGTGTAACGGAGCAACAGATACAAGATGCCTTCAAGCAAGCTTATCAAGGTAAACCTGCGGTGAGGTTACTCGAAGAGACATTGCCAAGAATTCAAGATGTAGAACAGACACCTTTCTGCGATTTAGGTTGGAAGGTTCAGGGACAGCATATCATCGTTGTTTCAGCGATCGATAACTTATTAAAGGGTGCATCTAGCCAAGCGATGCAGTGTTTAAATTTACGTTATGGTTTTGCGCCATTGACTGCATTAGTGTAAAGGAATCTAGATATGAGCCTTAATAATCAACCATTAATCATAAAGTTAGGTGGCGCAGCGCTATCTTGTGGTGAAACACTTAGCAAGTTATTTGGTGCTATCTCTCACTACCAACAACAGGCACAGCGACCAATCGTGATTGTTCACGGCGGTGGTTACCTGGTTGATGACTTGATGAATAATCTGAATCTCGAAACGGTTAAGAAAGAGGGGCTACGTGTTACTCCTTATGATCAGATCCCTGTGATTGCTGGTGCACTAGCGGGTACGGCGAATAAATTACTTCAAGGACAGGCGATTAAAGACGGTATCAATGCCGTTGGTTTGAGCCTAGCAGATGGTGGTTTATGCAAAGTGAGCGAACTGAACCCTGAACTAGGTGCAGTAGGAAAAGCAGAACCGGGCGACTCAACCGTCCTGCAAGCTATTCTTAATGTTGGCGCACTGCCAATCATTAGCTCGATTGGTCTGACCGACCAAGGTCAACTAATGAACGTCAATGCAGACCAAGCTGCCGTTGCCGTTGCTGGCGCACTTGATGCTGAACTGGTGCTGCTTTCTGATGTAAGTGGTGTGTTGGATGGCAAAGGCCATCTCATTCCAAGCCTTAATCAACAACAAGCCGATGACCTTATTGCAGGAAAAGTGATTACTGACGGCATGATCGTTAAGGTTCAAGCCGCACTAGAAGCCGCTAACGAGCTCGGACGACCAATCGAAGTTGCGACTTGGCGATATCCAGAAAAGCTAACACAACTGTTTTCAGGTAAAAGCATAGGAACACAGTTTTTACCTCAGTAGGGCTCACGACGAGTGACTACTTAAAGAATTTAGACAAATTAAATAAACATATAATTATGAAGTTATTTCCAACGCTGACCGCCATGTGCAGTATGGAAACTAGGAGAAAGAAAATGAGCAAAGTTAACGTAAAGAAAGTTGTAGTAGCCTACTCTGGCGGTCTAGACACATCAGTAATCATCCCATGGTTGAAAGAGAACTATGACTGTGAAGTGGTTGCGTTTGTCGCGGATGTTGGTCAAGGCGACGAAGAGTTGATTGGTATCGAAGAGAAAGCGAAAGCTTCTGGTGCTTCTGAGTGTTATATCGCAGACCTTAAAGAAGAGATGGTGGCAGATTACATCTACCCAACGCTAAAAACAGGCGCTTACTACGAAGGCAAATACCTACTAGGTACTTCTATGGCTCGTCCAATCATTGCGAAAGCACAGGTTGAAGTAGCACGTAAAGTAGGTGCAGACGCACTGTGTCACGGCTGTACAGGTAAAGGAAATGACCAAGTTCGTTTTGAAGGCGCATTCGCAGCACTAGCACCAGACCTACACGTCATTGCACCATGGCGTGAGTGGGATCTAGTTAGCCGTGAAGAATGTCTAGATTACCTAGCTGAGCGTAACATCCCTTGTACGGCTTCTCTCACTAAGATTTACTCGCGTGATGCAAACGCATGGCACATCTCTACAGAAGGTGGCGTTCTTGAAGATACATGGAACGCACCAGATGAAGATTGCTGGGCTTGGACGGTAGATCCAGAGCAGGCGCCAAACGAATCTGAAACCGTCACGCTTAAAGTTGAAAAAGGTGAAGTGGTAGCGGTAGATGGCGAAGCAATGACACCATACAACGCGCTGGTTTACCTAAACAAGAAGGGGGCGAAGCACGGTGTTGGTCGTATCGATATCGTAGAAAACCGTCTTGTTGGTATGAAGTCTCGTGGTTGTTACGAAACCCCAGGTGGCACGATCATGATGGAAGCACTGCGTGCAGTAGAGCAACTGGTTCTTGATAAAGCAGCATTCGAATTCCGTGAAGAACTGGGCGTTAAAGCTTCTCATCTTGTATATGATGGTCGTTGGTTCACGCCGTTATGTAAGTCAATTCTTGCGGCGACAGAAGAACTAGCACAAGACGTGAATGGTGAAGTGGTGATCAAACTTTACAAAGGCCATGCAACAGTGACTCAGAAGCGTTCTGAGAACAGCTTATACTCAGAAGAGTTTGCAACCTTTGGTGAAGATGAAGTGTACGACCAAAGCCACGCTGAAGGCTTCATCCGCCTTTACTCGCTATCAAGCCGTATCCGTGCGCTGAATAGCCAAAAATAACTCTAATACTGAGTTAGCGAGCTAACCTTTGATGAAAGATTAAAGGTCAGTAAACAGGCATTATTATGCAAAGCCCATTCACTATTGATTAGTGAATGGGCTTTTTGCTTTCAATTCGCCTAATAATTCAGCTTCGGTTTTTACTATTGAATGGCATATAATTCTCTCTCCACGCGAAAATAATCAATGGTTTGAATTTTTGTGAATAAATATGTTTAAATAATGAATTAATACTTTATTTTCATTTTGAATTGCCGTAAGTTTAAACCATCAGAAAAATACTGAATCTTAATCAGAATTATCATTTGCAAAAACAGTGAGCACTGTGCAATTAGGAGATACACAATGGCATTATGGGGCGGTAGATTTACCCAAGCAGCAGACACCCGGTTCAAAGGTTTTAACGATTCTCTTCGTTTTGATTACCGATTGGCTGAGCAAGACATTGTGGGCTCAATTGCCTGGTCTAAAGCTCTACTGTCGGTCAACGTATTAACCGAAGAAGAGCAACAGAAGCTTGAGTTAGCGCTGAATGAGCTAAAACTTGAGGTGATGGAAGATCCTGAACAGATTCTACGCTCTGATGCAGAAGATATTCACAGCTGGGTTGAGCAACAACTTATCAGCAAGGTCGGTGATTTGGGTAAAAAGCTTCACACTGGCCGTTCTCGTAATGACCAAGTGGCGACAGACCTGAAACTATGGTGTCGTCAGCAAGGTAACCAGTTGCTACTGGCACTGGATCGCCTGCAAAGCCAAATGGTCAACGTTGCTTCTCAGCATCAAGAAACCGTGCTTCCTGGCTACACTCACTTGCAACGTGCTCAGCCGGTAACTTTTGCTCACTGGTGCTTGGCTTATGTTGAAATGCTTGAGCGTGATTATTCTCGTTTGAATGATGCGATTAAGCGTCTAGATACATGTCCGCTGGGTTCTGGTGCCCTTGCAGGAACAGCTTACCCGATGGACCGTGAAGAGTTAGCTCACAACTTAGGTTTCCGTCGTGCAACGCGTAACTCTCTAGATTCAGTCTCTGACCGTGACCATGTGATGGAGCTGATGTCGATTGCTTCTATCTCTATGCTTCACCTTTCGCGTCTTGCAGAAGATATGATTTTCTACAACTCTGGTGAATCAAACTTCATCGAGTTAGCGGATACCGTGACGTCAGGTTCATCTCTGATGCCGCAAAAGAAAAACCCTGATGCGCTAGAGCTTATCCGTGGCAAAACGGGCCGTGTTTACGGTTCATTAGCAGCAATGATGATGACAGTGAAAGCACTGCCTTTGGCGTACAACAAAGACATGCAAGAAGATAAAGAAGGTCTGTTCGACGCTTTAGACACTTGGAATGATTGTATGGAAATGGCTGCTCTTTGTTTTGATGGCATCAAAGTGAACGGCGAACGTACACTTGAAGCGGCGAAACAAGGCTACGCTAACTCCACTGAACTGGCTGATTACCTAGTAGCGAAAGGCATTCCTTTCCGTGAAGCTCACCATATTGTCGGTGTGACGGTCGTGGCGGCGATTGCTAAAGGCTGCGCATTAGAAGACTTAACCATCGCAGAGATGAAAGAGTTCTCAGAGGTGATTGAAGAGGATGTGTATGACATCCTGACCATTGAATCGTGTCTTGAAAAACGTAGTGCGCTGGGCGGTGTATCACCACAACAAGTGGCTTACGCAGTCGACCAAGCAGAAAAGCGCTTATCGCAACGTGACACATCTATCGTTAAAGTTCGTTCTGCCCGTTTGACCGATATCGAGGCGCTAGAAGGCATGGTGGCCTATTGGGCCAATATGGGTGAAAACTTGCCTCGTTCTCGTAATGAACTGGTGCGTGATATTGGCTCGTTTGCAGTCGCAGAGCATCATGGTGAAGTGACGGGCTGTGCATCACTCTATGTCTATGATTCAGGCTTAGCTGAAATTCGCTCACTCGGTGTTGAAGCGGGTTGGCAAGGTCAAGGGCAGGGTACGGCAATTGTGCAACATTTGGTTGATAAAGCACGACAAATGGCCATTAAGAAGGTGTTTGTACTGACTCGTACGCCTGAGTTCTTTATGAAGCACGCTTTCTTACCAACATCGAAATCTTTGCTACCTGAGAAGGTGCTAAAAGATTGCGATCAGTGTCCTCGCCAACATGCGTGCGATGAAGTGGCGTTGGAAGTGAACTTGGTAGAACAGATTATTGCCAAGGTAAATGTTGCATAAGTTATTGATTTTATAGGTCCTAAAAAAAGATCAAAAATCTGGTCTTCTTTGGGGAACAAACTAAGAAAAGCCCGGTCTATTTAAGTACCACTGCTTTTTCTTAGAATTTTCTAAGAAAGCCCTAGAGTCGATTGATTCTGGGGCTTTTTTCTATCTGCTGTTTGGGAAATGATGATAGGGCGCTAAATAGAAGCTCTACCGGGTCATTGAATCGATATTTGACCGTTATCACTTATCCCTCCAAAGACATTAGTTAACGCTTTTTTTCCTTAAAGGCAGCACCACAAACTTCATGAACCAATGCAGCGACAACAAACCGCTGAATGCGCAAGCAGCCATCATCAAGGCGATGGCATTGATGGTTTTCGGGTCTTCTCTGAAAAATACCCACCATGCTCCCCAGCTGATTATCGACAGCACCATCAGTTGATTCATACAACGTTGGCAGCGACCGAGTTTGTTGAAGATTTTTTCATTTTTATTGCAATGAACACATGTCATCTTAGGCTTAATTCGCGTTATGCTTGTTGCCTTGATAATACCACGTCACAAGATATTGGATCACGGTGACATAGAGAGAGAAGATCGATGATTGAGCGCCAAGAAACCAAGCAACGCATGAGCCGTATTGTTAAACACAATGGTACTATCTACCTATGTGGCCAAGTTTGCGCTGATGCAACCAAAGACATCACAGAACAAACACAAACGATGTTGGATAAAGTGGAAGCCCTACTTGAGCAAGCAGGCAGCGACAAAGAGCACATGCTGTCAGCAACGATTTACTTGAAAGACATGAAAGACTTCCAAGAAATGAACGCAGTTTGGGATGCATGGGTTCCAGAAGGTCACGCTCCAGCTCGCGCATGTGTGACTGGCGATATGGCTCGCGAAGCGCTACTTGTTGAAATCTCTGTGATTGCTGCTGAGAAGTAATAGCTAAGTATTTAGCGACAGGCAATGGCTTCAAGAGATTCCAGATACCTCGTCCCTCGGTTCTGGAATGACGAGTTTAGTTTTGGTTTAGTTACATAAATAAATCAACGTCATTCCCGGTAGCGACGAAGGAGCGTAATCGGGAATCTGTTATTTGCTCGTTGCCAAAAGACAAAAAGGAAAGCCAATGGCTTTCCTTTTTAGTATCTAATCTATGTGTTCTGTCTCAATCCACCGAGATTAACAACCAGGCCCACAATCTAGACAGTGCTTCACCATCTGTGGACCTAGGTGTAGTTTCGCATTGAGGTCACGTAGAGCGGTTCGTACACCCTCTTCGATAACGGGGTGGTAGAAAGGCATGTCTAGCATTTCCGAAACCGTCATCTTGTTTTGATGCGCCCAAGCTAATAGATGCGCCAAGTGTTCTGCGTTTGGCCCCATCATCTCAGCACCAAGGAAACGGCCTGTACCTTGCTCGCCGTAGACGTGCAGAATACCTTTGTTGCGTAGCATCACTCGTGAACGACCTTGGTTCTCGAAAGACACTTCTCCTGTTGCGAAACAACCACAAGTGCCTAAGCGTGTTGTGATCTCTTTGTATGTTTCACCAACCATTGCAATTTGTGGGTCAGAGAATACCGCTGAGATTTTAGAACGACGTAGACCTGCACGAATCTCAGGGAAGCGACCTGCGTTGTCACCGGCAATACGTGCTTGGTCGGCTGCTTCATGCAGGAGAGGCAGTTGGTTACTTGCATCACCAGCGATAAATACCGATGGTAGTGATGTTTGTAGCGTGTAATGGTCTGCGATTGGCACACCACGTTCATCAAGCTCAAGAGAGGTGTTCTCTAGGCCAAGCTTGTCTGTATTAGGACGACGGCCTGTTGCTGCCAGTACATACTCGACGACGTTAGTTTCTAGTTCACCTTGTTTATTGATGAACTGGATTTCAACGCGATCTTCACCGGATTCAGTCGTAATACGCTTCATGCTTTCGATTTTTACGTCGGCATCCAGGTAGAACTCTTCATTGAAGGCTTTGTCTGCATAAGCCATGATCTCTGGGTCGGTTACTGGGCCAACTTGACCACCTAAACCGAACAGTTTTGTTTTTACACCCAAGCGGTGCAGTGACTGACCAAGCTCAAGACCAATAACACCAGGACCAAATACGGCTACTGATTTTGGTAAATCATCCCAGTTGAACACGTCATCATTAATGATTAGACGGTCGCCCAGGTCGTTCCAAGTTGCAGGGTATGCAGGGCGAGAACCGGTCGCGATGACAAAACGCTTAGCCGTCACAACGGTGTGGTCATCAATTTGTAGCGTGTTGTCATCTAAGAATTTTGCGTAGCCAGAGATCTTGTCTTGCTCTGGGATTTCATCAACACCTTCTAAAACAAAACCAACAAAACGGTCACGCTCAAACTTCACTCGCTCCATGACTTCACGACCGTTAACTACGATACCACCTTGTGGGTGAACGCCAAAAGCCGGCGCTTTCTCGATGTGGTGTACGCTTTCCGCTGCTGCAATAAGCAGTTTGGATGGCATACAACCAACACGGGCACAGGTTGTGCCGTAAGGGCCGCCTTCAATCATCACAACACTGTCAGTGTGTGCTTTTGCAGCGCGGTAAGAACCTAGACCTGCCGTACCGCCCCCGATAACTGCTACATCTACATTGACTTGTTTCATAATAATCTTCTCGCAATGGCTAAATTTAGTTTGAACGAACCCCTCCAACTCAAGTGATTTTTAAAGTGAGTCAGCGTAGTGGGTTAGTTTTGTGATTTTGTTTCTTAGGTTTAGCGTGACTCTTAAGTCAATGAGTCGAAGCTATATGCTTTGTCCAGCCTAACTTTCTAAATGCTTTTTTGAAACTTTAGAAGTGGAGCTTGTAAGTAGCTAACCTACAAAGGGTAGGTTAGCCAGTGTCTCCAATATTGCTAAGTTCTCGCTAGAAAAATTAAGCTAGGAAAGCTTCCAGCTCTTCGCTGCCACCGATGTGTTTGCCACCGATGAATACTTGTGGAACCGTAGTGCGACCAGAGATTGCACGTAGGCTTACGGTTGTTGCGTCTTTACCTAGCACGACTTCTTCGTAGTTTAGACCTTTGTCGATAAGGTTCTGCTTTGCTTTCATACAGAAAGGGCAGCCTGGTTTAGTGAATACTGTGATTGACTCTTGCTCTTTGTGCTCAGGAGCAATGTAGTTAAGCATAGTATCTGCATCAGAAACCTTGAACGGGTCGCCTGGTACGTCTTCTTCGATGAACATTTTTTCTACCACGCCGTTTTTAACCAGCATGCTGTAGCGCCATGAACGTTTGCCGAAGCCGATGTCGTTTTTCTCAACTAGCATGCCCATGCCGTCTGTGAAATCACCGTTACCATCTGGGATGAATGTGATGTTTTCCGCTTCTTGGTCTGCTTTCCAAGCATTCATTACGAATGTGTCGTTTACTGAAACACATAGAATGTCATCAACACCGTTTTCTTTGAATACAGAGTGTAGCTCGTTGTAACGAGGAAGGTGGCTTGAAGAGCACGTTGGCGTAAACGCACCTGGTAGGCTGAATACGATAACCGTCTTGTCTTTGAATAGCTCTTCAGTCGTTACGTTAACCCATGCATCACCTTGACGAGTTGGGAATGTTACTTGAGGGATTGATTGACCTTCTTTAGATGTAAACATATTGATTTCCTTAAATAGTATTTTTAATTTGTTCTATCAGAGCTTAACGTTTTTCTTTGCTCTGTTTCGTTTCGTTGAGCCCATTATTAGATAATTTCTTTGATAGCTCTAATCGTTTGATGTTATGGTTTTGATAGGTAAATTCTATCAAGAACATTTATTTTAAATATTTCTATTAAAACCTTTGTTCTTATTAAAACTTGAGGTGAGAGACTGCTCATGAACATTCGTGACTTTGAATACTTGGTAGCGCTTGCAGAGCATAAACACTTCCGAAAAGCGGCAGAAGCATGCTTTGTAAGTCAGCCCACACTCAGCGGCCAAATACGTAAACTGGAAGATGAAATTGGCCTTCAGTTAACCGAGCGTAGCCCAAGAAAGGTGATATTTACAGAATCAGGCTTACAACTTGTTGAACAAGCGAAGTCTATTCTCAATGAGGTGAAGACCTTTAAAGATATGGCGAGTGGACACGGTGAAGCAATGACGGGGCCAATGCATATTGGCTTTATTCCGACTGTGGGCCCGTACATTTTGCCCAAAATTATTCCTCATCTGAAAGAGAGCTTCCCCGACCTTGAGCTTTACCTGCACGAAGCGCAGACTCATCAATTGGTGAGCCAGTTGGAAGATGGCAAGCTCGATTGCTTGGTATTGGCTGCGGTTGATGAAACGGCGATGTTCAAAGAGATTGATGTTTATGATGAGCCGCTGAGTCTTGCTGTGCCTTGTGACCATGAATGGGCTCAGCAAGACAGTGTGGATATGCTTCAGCTTAATGGCAGAACCGTACTTGCGCTGGGCGATGGCCACTGTTTACGAGATCAAGCTTTGGGTTTCTGCTTTGCGGCGGGAGCAAAAGACGATGAACGTTTCAAAGCGACTAGCTTAGAAACGCTGCGTAACATGGTCGCGGCAGGGGCGGGTATTACCTTACTACCTCAGTTATCGGTACCAAAGGAAAAGCAGAAAGATGGTGTGTGCTATGTTCCTGCGGTTAATCCAACTCCTTCGCGCAGAATTGTCGTCGCGTACCGGCCAGGATCTCCGTTAAAGGGACGCTTTGAGCAACTGGCTGAAACTATCCGAACGCAACTTGAGAAATAGTAAGATTTAATGCCTCAAGAGGCGGTTTTCAGGCATAAAAAGGGCAGGTACGAATTATCGTATCTGCCCTTTTACTTGGTGTTTTTTTATCAACTCTACTGCTAAAAGAGCGCTTCTACGGCTTCTCCAGACGACGTTGAGTAGATATCATCATTGAAACCTTCGGTGGTGTACTCGGTTGGCTCTGTGCCTTTTTCGAAGTACTCGAAGATTGATGAGCTATCGAATTTGTTAGTTAGCAAACCTGTTTCACGATCAATACGAACTCGGATGATGTTTTTCGGAAGTTCTTTGCGCTGTGCTGGTACGCCTGCGAGTGCCGTTCCCATGAATTTAACCCATGCTGGCTCTGCGGTTTTCGCTCCAGCTTCGGCACCTGTAATCGGGTTTTTTTCAAGGTTTGAGTTCGCTCTGGTACGACCTAGAGCACGGTTGTGGTTATCAAAGCCGACCCATACGGTCGCAACCATGCCTGGTCCGTAGCCGCTATACCAGGCATCTTTCGAATCATTGGTTGTACCTGTTTTACCGCCAATGTCACGACGTTTTAAAGGTTGAGCACGCCAACCAGTACCATTCCAACCTGTGCCTTGACTCCAGTCGCCGCCACCCCAAATATTGCTGTACATCATTTCACGTACTAGGAATGCGTTCTGCTCAGAGATAACTTGAGGTGCGTATTGTACTTCAGTGTCGACATCTTGCTCAGCAAACTCATCGGCCATAGTGTTGCTAGTTATCTGTTGTTGACAATCTTCCTTACAAACGATCTTCGGTGCTGCTTTAAACTCAATCTCACCAAATGGTGTTTCAATGTGACTGATATAAAAAGGTTCAACGTAGTAGCCGCCATTGGCGAATACTGAGTAACCTTGTGCAACCTTCATTGGCGTTAAGCTGCCTGCACCCAAAGCGATGGTTTCAGAGCGAGGCACTTTATCAATATCAAAACCGAAGCGTGTTAGATAGTTACGCGTATCATCCAAGCCTACTTCACGCAGCACACGTACGGCCATCACGTTTTTAGATTGAGCTAGGCCAATGCGTAAACGGGTTGGGCCGACATAGGTAGGCGGTGAGTTTTTTGGTCGCCATGCGGTACCTTGGCTCTTATCCCATTGGTTGATAGGTGCATCGTTGATCAGTGATGCCAACGTTAAGCCTTTATTAATCGCTGCTGAATAGATAAATGGTTTGATACCAGACCCAACCTGACGAATAGATTGCGTCGCTCGGTTAAATTTGTTGTGCACGAAGTTAAAGCCACCCACCATCGACAAAACCGCGCCGTTGTTAGGGTTCATTGCAACAAAAGCAGTGTTCGCATTCGGTACTTGGCTTAGTCGCCATACTACAGGCGTTTCTGATTTCGCCTCTGCTGACTCTTCTCTAGGTTCTTCAGATACTTCATCACCTGTTATGGCTTCATGTCGAACCCAAATTTGTTCACCAACAGCAAGTATCTCTTTCGCTTGAGAAGGCGCTGGACCTTGGCGATTGTCTGTTAGGAACTTACGTGCCCAGTTCATACCTTGCCACTCGATCGATCCTTCCCCTTGGTTCTTAACCCAAACCTGTGCACTTTTCGCATCAACGCTCGTCACTACCGCTGGGACTAAGTCACCATAGGTTGGTTGAGACTTAAGGTGTTGAACTATTTGTTCATGATCCCAAGCCGATTGCTCGGTTTGCCACAGCACCTTTTCAGCACCACGGTAACCGTGACGCTCATCGTAGTTGAGTAGGTTTTTAATCGCGGCTTGGTTGGCTGCCCTTTGCAGTTTTGAATCAACCGTCGTGTAAACTTTCATACCTGATGTATAAGCCTCTTCGCCGTAGCGTTCGACCATCCAAGCGCGCGCTACTTCCGCGACATACGGAGCGCTGACTTCTATTTCTGCACCATGATATTTAGAGAGAAGCTCTTCGTTGCTAGCTTCATCGTACTCTTCTTGAGTGATGTATTGCTCATCCAACATGCGGCGTAATACAACATTACGACGGTTGGTCGCACGTTCAACGGAGTAGATAGGGTTCATGGTTGATGGTGCCTTTGGCATACCAGCAAGTGTAGCCAGTTCACTCAAGGTGAGATCTGGAAGGTCTTTACCAAAGTAAACACGAGCGGCTGCACCAAAACCATAGGAACGGTGACCAAGGAATATCTTGTTCACGTAAAGCTCCATGATTTCTTCTTTGCTAAGCAGTTGCTCAATGTGGATCGCAATGAATATCTCTTTGATCTTACGCATGATCTTCTTCTCATTAGATAAGAAAAAGTTACGCGCAAGCTGTTGAGTAATGGTACTCGCCCCTTGCTTTGCAGAGCCCGACATGGCGACCACGATGGCGGCACGGGTAATACCGATAGGGTCAATACCTGGGTGATCGTAGAAACGACTATCTTCGGTGGCAATCAGAGCCTCAACTAAGTGGCGAGGGATCTCGTCGTAAGTGACTGGATTCCGACGTTTTTCACCAAATTGAGATATCAACTTACCATCTTGACTGAAGACTTGCATTGGTGTTTGGAGTTCTACGTCGCGCAGAGTGGCAACATCAGGTAGCTCAGGTTTTACGTAATAATAAAACCCAAAAATTGTACTGACTCCAAGAATCATGCAAGTCAATGTAAATATGAATAATCTCTTTATGAACTTCACCGGATAATCCCTGATTAGTTAAGGCTGACAAGCAGCAAACCCTTGTACTCTAGGTTAAAAACTTAGCTTTCGTTTATTAACGCTTATTTAACTAATAATCACAACCCCTAGATAATCAACGAAATGCTCAGCACTTCAGGAGCTAGGTCAAATGGGTTCATCATTAATTACAGGTATAGATATAAATCATCACAGTATCAAAGCTGTGGTACTAAAACCCGTTGGGGAGTTGTATGCCATCGTGGGATACAAAGAGCTGCCTATTTCGGACGACATTTTTACAGCTAACCATACTTTGGAGTATCAGAAAACTGTTAAGAAACTCAAAGAACTTAAGAAAGGACTGCCTTTTGGAAGTCGTAACGTCGCTATTTCAGTACCAGATAACACGGTGATCAGCAAAGTACTGCAAATAGAGAGTGAGTTAGAAGATAGAGAGAAAGAGTTTTCTATCTATCAAACCTTTGCTCATCAATCTCCCTTTCCTATCGAAGAGCTGAGTTTAGATTTTGTAAAGCTCGAAGACAAACGGTTTGGTAAAGGATCGACAAGTAGTTATCAGGTGTACGCGACTCGCAAGGAAGTTGTGGATAGTCGAGCCAATGCATTAAGCAAAGCCGGGTTTAAACCTATCGTCGTTGATACCCAAGCACATGGGCTTCTCAATATTTGGCAATTGGCTTCGCATTTGTACCCAGAAAAGAAGAACTGGCTGCTGGTGGACGTTGGAATCGACCAAACCTCGTTAGGGATTATCCCGCAGAATTCTGCGCCTTTTTATAAAGACATCGCCTTTGGTATTCAAGAGCTGTTAGGCGCAGGCAATCCAAGTGATATGGAAGGCGTGTTCGGCACCACTCAGGATACACATCGGTTTATTGTTAATCTTATTGAAAAGCTCAAGCGTCAACTGCAGCTCTATTCGTCGGTCAATGCGCTTCAACCTATCTCAGGGATTTGGTTAATGGGTGAAGGAGCGAGCATGCCAATGGTCGTTGAGGAGTTAGAACGTCATTTTCAGATGAGTTGTGAGTCACTGAACCCTATGTCTTTGTTTGAAAATAAGGTGGCCCAGAAACGCCGATCGTCACTGAATTGTCAGCACTTTGGTATTGCGGCGGGGATGGCAATGCGTGGTCTCAAGTGGCAGGGAGAAAAGCATGTTGCATCAAATTAACTTGCTGCCTTGGCGCGATGAAATTCGAGATCAGTATAAGAAGCGTTTTGTTCATCTAGTCATTCTTGGCGTCATCATTGCGCTTGGTGGGCAATGGGCGGTCGGTAACTACTTTCACGACCAACAAGACAAGCAACAAGCGCGCCTCAACTATCTCAATCAATATATCGCTCAACTCGACCAGAGAATTCAGTCGTTAAAAGTGGCAGAACAGGAGCACAAAGCCATTCTTACTAGACTTGGCGTGGTCGAATCCTTACAGCTCGGTCGTAATAAGACCACTGATTTTATGAACCTGATGCCGGAGCTCATCCCTGAAGGCGTGTATGTCGATAAGATAAAAATGAATGGTCAGGAAATTGAAATGGAGGGGATCAGCGACAGTACTTCTCGTTTGGCAACGATGTTGGATAACTTAGAACGCTCCCGTTCCCTTAAAGGGGTTGAGATGCACTCTATCATTCATAATCGCAAACGCTTCAATAAGGACTTTCAGACCTTCAACGTCTCTTTTGTGTTTATCCCTGTGTCATTAGATAGTCCAGCCGAGAATGTAAAAGATAAGGGGGCGAATCATGGTTAGTTTTCAAAATCGGGTGAGCTTGCAAGACCTCGATGTCGATGAGATCACCGAATGGCCTTTATTGCCTCAGCTATTGGTCATTTTTGCCTTGATGATACTTATCCAAGGTGTGGGTACTTGGTTGTATATTGCTCCTTTGGACGATGAACTTCAGCAGATGAAACAGCAAGAACAGACGCTTAAAACAACTTTGCGGATTAAAGCCAATAAGGCGGCGGTTTTGCCTAAGCTCCAGAGTCAGTTGGATGATTTAACCAGTCGTTATGATTATCTATTAGAGCAGCTACCAGTACAAAAAGAGTTGGCAAGTATGTTGGCCTCAGTGAATGAGCTTGGGTTGGATAATAAGCTGACGTTTACGCGTATTGATTGGGGACAGAAGCAAAACAAGGAGTTTCTCTATCGTTTACCTCTCAATATAGAGCTAACCGGGGACTATCACGCGATTGGAGACTTCTCAGCAGCCATCGCCAAACTCCCACGAATCATTAGTTTTAATGATGTGAGTTGGCAGCGCGTCAGCCAAGAAAGTAGCACGCTCCATTTCAGGGTGCGAGCGTATACCTACCAATTTAAGCCGGAGTTGAGTGATGAAACCCAATAGAGTGTTCTGTTCAACCTTACTACTGCTTTTGCTTGTGGGCTGTAAAGCGAATGAAGATTCGTTAGAAGGTTTTGTGGTGCAAGTCGAAGCCAAGGCCAAGAAAGAGGTGGAACAGCTTGTTCCTGCCGCTGAGTTTACGGCTGCTACTTATCAACGTCGAGCTTTTCGTCCTCCGTTTGAACTTCCTAAGGAAGCCATTGTGCAGAATCAGCCTCTAATTAAGAAAAATTGTTGGCAACCTAGTGCTCGCTCTCGGAATGGCAAGCTAGAGAAATACCCGCTGAGTAAGCTTCGTTTAAGAGGCGTGATGGGAAGTGGCTCAAGCGTGTTTGGATTAGTGCAAACACCCAAAGGGAGTGTGGTTAACGTGAAAAAAGGCCAGTTTATCGGTTTAAATAACGGTCGTGTTACTAAAGTAACGAGCCAGCACGTTCTGATTAATGAAACTCTTCCAGATGGCTTAGGTTGTTGGCACAAGCGCAACGTTAAGCTGGCTCTGAAGTAAAACAATGTCACGTGATGTGAATATGAGATGTAAATATGATTAAAGGAATAAATGAGTCAATGAACAAAGGGTTACAAGGCTTGATTGTGTCTGTGATGTTGATCTTTAGTGTGCTCAGTCACGCTGAGGACTTACCTAATAAGTTAGAGAATATTGATTTTAGGGTGAACAAAAATAAAGACGCTGTCCTAATTATCGAACTCGCAACCAGCACGGTTGTGGTGGATGTTCAACGTGCGCAAGAGGGGCTAAGCATAGAGCTGATCAATACTCATGTTGATGACAACAAACTCCAGCTTCTTGATGTGAAAGATTTCGCTACCTTGGTTGAAGGCGTGGAAGTGTATAAAGAGGCCCCAAGCACTCGGTTGTTAGCGACAATCAGCAAGGATTACCAATACGAATACAATCTCAAAGGCCGTTTTATTGAGGTGGTGATCAGTAAGCCTGCTCTAGAAGAAGCGATAACAGAGAAAAGTATACTCGAGAAAGAGGGTAAGCTGATATCGATTAACTTCCAAGATATTCCAGTGCGAAATGTCCTGCAGCTTATCGCTGACTATAACGACTTTAACTTAGTCGTGTCTGATTCAGTAACCGGAAACCTAACTTTACGTTTAGATGGTGTGCCTTGGCAGCAAGTTCTAGATATCATCTTACAGGTCAAAGGGTTAGATAAGCGGGTAGATGGCAATGTCATCTTGGTGGCGCCAAAAGATGAACTAGACCTTCGAGAGCAGCAAGCGTTAGAGAAGTCGCGTTTAGAAGAGGAATTGGGTGAGCTTAAGTCGGAAATCATTAAGATTCACTTTGCTAAAGCGACCGACATTGCCGACATGATTGGTGGTGATGGGACGGTGAGCATGTTGTCCGATCGTGGTTCGATTACTATTGATGAGCGCACCAATTCATTGCTTATTCGTGAACTGGAGGAAAACATTGCCGTGATACGAAGCATTATTGAATCTTTAGATATCCCTGTGAAGCAAGTTCAGATAGAGGCGCGTATTGTGACTGTTACTGAGGGGAACCTTGATGAACTAGGAGTGCGTTGGGGAGCATCTTCAACAAACGGAAGCTTCACGGTTGGTGGTTCTATCGAAGGTAACTACCCGTCTATTGCACCTTACGATAGTAATGGAGGGAATAGCGTCATTGATGAGTACCTCAACGTTAATTTAGGTGCGACATCTTCAAATGCTTCGAGTATCGCATTTCAGGTTGCTAAACTGGGCTCTGATACTCTGCTCGACCTTGAGTTATCAGCGTTACAACAAGAGTCAAAAGCTGAAATTATTTCGAGTCCACGTTTGATTACTACCAATAAAAAGCCCGCTTATATTGAGCAAGGTACTGAAATTCCTTATTTAGAGTCATCTTCAAGTGGTGCAACGTCAGTCGCATTTAAGAAAGCGGTATTGAGCCTTAAGGTGACGCCGCAGATCACGCCAGACAATCGTTTGGTGTTGGATTTGAGCGTAACTCAAGATAGGCCCGGACAGGTGGTGAAAACCGGAACTGGAGAGGCTGTTGCAATTGATACCCAGCGTATTGGCACGCAAGTGCTTGTTAATAATGGTGAAACAGTTGTTCTTGGTGGGATATTTCAGCACAGTGTGAGTAGCACCGTCGATAAAGTTCCTCTATTGGGAGACCTGCCTGTATTAGGGGCTTTGTTCCGCAGAAGCTACGAAAATGTAGGGAAAAGTGAGTTGTTGATCTTTGTTACACCGAAAGTTGTGATTCAGTAATGAACAATTAGATTAAAAATAAAGTTGCATTAGTGGCACCTAACCTTGATAATTTCGGGTCTTATCACGAATTATCTGTGAGGAATCGGTGCCACGGGCCTTTTAATTTCAGTACTTGTACTGACCTACCTTGTGGCGATGTCATTGAATTAACGTTGTAAATTACTGCTAAAAACATGGCTGAGAAACGCAATATTTTTCTTGTTGGCCCAATGGGCGCCGGCAAAAGTACAATTGGTAGACACCTAGCTTCCCAACTTCATATGGAGTTTTTAGACTCCGACACTGTGATCGAAGAGCGCACTGGCGCAGACATCGCATGGGTTTTTGATGTTGAGGGCGAAGAAGGTTTCCGTAAACGCGAAGAATCTGTAATCAACGACCTGACAGAAGAGCAAGGAATTGTTCTTGCGACAGGCGGTGGTTCAGTGCTGAGCAAAGAAAACCGTAACCGTCTATCTGCACGAGGCATTGTTGTATACCTAGAGACAACAATTGAAAAGCAACTTGCTCGCACTAACCGCGACAAGAAACGCCCTCTACTTCAAACAGACAACCCGCGAGATGTACTAGAAGATCTAGCCGTATCTCGCAACGCACTATACGAAGAAGTGGCGGACTACACAGTTCGTACTGACGACCAAAGTGCAAAAGTGGTAGCCAACCAGATCGTAAAAATGCTAGAAGAACGTTAAGTTCATTTTTTTGGAGAGCAAACCCATGGAACGGATTACGGTCAATCTAGCTGAGCGTAGCTACCCTATCTCTATTGGCGCCGGGTTATTTGAAGACCCGGCGTACCTTTCTTTTTTATCAGGCAAACAGAAAGTTGTTGTTATCAGTAATGTGACAGTAGCGCCTCTTTATGCCGATAAAATTTTATCGCTATTGGATCAAGTAGGCTGTCAAACTTCTCTTTTAGAGTTGCCAGATGGTGAACAGCACAAAACTCTTGAAACGTTCAATTCAGTGATGAGCTACATGCTTGAAGGAAATTACAGCCGTGATGTGGTGGTGATTGCTTTAGGTGGTGGAGTTATCGGTGATTTGGTCGGTTTTGCTGCTTCTTGTTACCAGCGCGGTATTGATTTCATTCAAATTCCAACGACACTTCTTTCTCAAGTGGACTCTTCTGTAGGTGGTAAAACCGCAGTAAACCATCCCCTTGGTAAGAATATGATCGGCGCTTTCTATCAACCAAAATCTGTCATCATCGATACTAACTGTTTATCTACGCTTCCAGAGCGTGAATTTGCTGCGGGTATTGCTGAGGTGATCAAATACGGCATCATTTACGATGAAGCCTTCTTTGATTGGTTGGAACAGAATTTAGAGAAACTTTATCAACTTGATGAAGAGGCACTGATTACCGCAATTGCTCGTTGTTGTGCAATTAAGGCTGAAGTGGTGGCTATAGATGAAAAAGAGTCAGGAATCAGAGCGTTATTGAACCTAGGTCATACATTTGGTCATGCGATCGAAGCAGAACTAGGCTATGGTAATTGGCTACATGGTGAAGCTGTGTCGTCAGGGACTGTAATGGCAGCGAAAACTGCTCAATTACAGGGACTGATCTCTCAGCAGCAACTTGAGCGAATTATTTCTATACTCAAGAATGCGAAACTGCCAATCCATACGCCAGAAAGCATGTCTTTTGAAGACTTTATGAAACACATGATGCGCGATAAAAAAGTACTGTCTGGTCAGTTACGTTTGGTATTGCCAACAAGTATTGGTGCTGCTGAAGTGGTCGCTGATGTGCCTCAAGATATCATCAAACAAGCGATCGACTTCTGCCGTACCCTTTAAATTTTGTTGTGAGGTTGCCTAGCGAAACTCTAGGCAACTGAAGCGTTTTACTGATCGATCTTATCAGTAGGGATCCCCAATGAGTTTGGCTCATGAATTAAGAGTATTAGAGTTAGAGTCTCAAGTTGAGCTGCTAGAGCGCTTACAGCTTTTGACTAACTTTGGCTCAAATCTTGTAACGGTCGCTGGCAAAGCTGGTTCTGGCCGCTCTTGGTTGGCTCAGCGTTATCTTGAAGCATGGTCAACAGAAAGAAATCAGTGTTTACTACTTTGTCATCCAAGCCAAGACGATCAACAACGCCGCGCACTTATTCTTAGCCAAATTGTTTCTGACCCCCTGTTTAATCAACATGATTCTTTATCTGATAGCCTAACAAGGCTACTGGATGGAGAGCCGTGTCATGTGGTTATCGTTGTTGATGATGCGCACCGTCTCTCTGAGCTATTGGTATCCGAATTATGGATGTTGGTACTGGAAGCTCAATCAAACCCTCAGTGGACGATCAATATCGTTCTCTTCTCGGAAACGGGTCATCTAGACACTCTATTAACACGTCTGAGTTACGGCCAACAACACAAGCCTATCGATCTCGAGATCGATGATCTTTCACAACCAGAAGCTGAACATTTTTTTGAATCACTGGTGATTCGATATGTTGATGATGAGTCTGAAACTCGCGTGCGACGTGCGTTTAGTAAAGCGCGACCTCTGCCCGGAGAGTTAATGGCTTTAGGAGAATTGAAAGTGGAAAAAAGGATTATTATTCGCTCAATCATTGGTTCACCGATCAATATCGCGATTGTGGTGGCCTTGTTGCTGTTGTTAATTGGTGGCGGTTATTGGTGGATGTTCAGTCAGCCAACACCAGACGATAAAGCGCAATCTCTAATTGCACCGATTGAACAGACGGCTATTCCAACCTTTGAAGTGGAAAGCGGCACTGAACAAACCGGCGTCAATGAAGCTGTTGACTCTGAAACAACAACCGACATGAGTTACCAAGGCGCAGATGATGACAGCTCTTCTCTGCCACCGAGTGTCGTTGAAGACACCGCCAGTGTTGGAGAGGCCGAGCAAGATCAGCAGCGCGTTGTGATCACCTCTGACGTGGTTGATGCTTTGCTGGATGACAAAGCTGAGAGTGCCGATACCAGTGCGCTTGATGAAAATACCGATGCTGCTGTGAGTTCGCAGTCTGATTCAGTAGAAGCCGAGTCACAGTCGACAGCCGATGAAGAATCAGAACGAACTGACTCAACACCGCCGGCTAAAAAGATCACCTTCTCTTTTGCTCGTGAAGAGTTACAAGCTATCTCGCCACGAGCATATACTCTGCAGTTGAGCGCGATGACCTCACTGGAAGATGTACAATCTTTCATTGAGGAGTATGACCTTGAGAACAAGGTTCGTATCTACCCAACACTTCGCAACGACACCAAGTGGTTTATCATCACTTATCAAGATTACCCAACAATTCAACTGGCACGAGACGCGGTAAGCCTGTTATCAAAACCACTTCAGCAGTTAGAACCTTGGGCAAAATCGATGAATCAAGTGCATCGAGAAATAGAACGTGCGAAATAACCCTGAGCTTGGCCTCAAAATATGTTACATTCCGCAGCCTTATTTTTGAGTTGATAGATAGAGCAGTAAATGAAAAAGCAGCGTGCCTTTCTAAAATGGGCTGGTGGTAAATATGGCCTAGTTGAAGACATCCAACGTCACCTGCCACCTGCTCGTAAATTGGTAGAACCGTTTGTCGGTGCTGGCTCAGTGTTTTTGAATACTGACTTTGAACAGTACCTATTGGCAGATATCAATCCCGATCTTATCAACCTATATAACCTTCTTAAAACGGATCCTGAAACCTACATCACTGAAGCGAAGCGTTGGTTCTGCCCTGAGAACAACCGTAAAGAAGCCTTCCTAGATATTCGAGCTGAGTTCAATGGTACAGATAACGTCATGTATCGCTCGTTGGCTTTCTTGTATATGAACCGATTTGGCTTTAATGGCCTATGTCGTTACAACAAGAAGGGCGGTTTTAACGTTCCGTTTGGTTCTTACAAAAAACCTTACTTCCCAGAAGCTGAGTTGGAGTTTTTTGCCGAGAAAGCGAAAAAAGCCACCTTCGTCTGTGAGGGATACCATGAAACCTTTAGCCGCGCCCGTAAAGGCTGTGTGGTTTACTGTGATCCTCCATACGCACCGCTGTCGAATACGGCTAACTTTACCTCTTACGCAGGTAATGGCTTTAGCTTAGATGATCAAGCTGCGCTGGCGGATGTTGCTGAAAAAGCAGCGATGGAACGCGGTATTCCTGTTTTGATTTCAAATCACGATACGACATTAACGCGTCGCTTATATCATGGTGCGGAATTGAATGTGGTGAAGGTGAAGCGCACTATCAGCCGTAACGGCGCTGGACGTAATAAAGTGGATGAGTTACTGGCGCTTTTCCATAAAGAGAAAAACAAGCAACACGCATCAGCGGAATAGTACTCGTCAGAATAACCTCCAAACTCATTAAATTGAGTGACCAACGGATACTTTCTTAAACTAATCTTTCGAACTGCTAGGATCTGCTTAGGGGCTTAGGTAGAATTGCACACCAAATAGTCTTGGGCTGAGTCTTGTATTTGTGTATGAGATATCACCAAGGCGGTGACATTCGCAATTTACTCACTCTTAAGAGGTTTGGTATGAAAGATTTTCTAATCGCTCCATCGATTTTGTCTGCAGATTTTGCTCGTCTTGGTGAAGATGTAGAAAAAGTACTCGCAGCGGGTGCTGATGTTGTGCACTTTGATGTGATGGACAACCATTACGTACCTAACCTGACTTTTGGCGCGCCTATCTGTAAAGCGCTGCGCGACTACGGTATTACCGCTCCGATCGATGTTCACCTAATGGTTAAGCCAGTGGACAGTATCGTGCCTGAGTTTGCGAAAGCTGGCGCATCAATGATTACTTTTCACGTTGAAGCATCAGAGCACGTCGATCGTACTCTACAGCTAATCAAAGAACACGGCTGTAAAGCAGGTGTGGTTCTTAACCCAGCAACACCACTGTCTTGCCTAGATTACATCATGGACAAAGTAGACATGATTCTACTAATGTCTGTGAACCCTGGCTTCGGCGGTCAATCTTTCATTCCTCATACTCTTGATAAGCTGCGTGCTGTACGTAAGCTGATTGATGACTCAGGCCGTGATATTCGCCTTGAGATTGATGGCGGCGTGAAGGTTGATAACATCCGTGAAATTGCAGAAGCGGGCGCAGATATGTTCGTTGCTGGTTCGGCTATCTTCAATCAACCGGATTACAAAGAAGTGATTGATGAGATACGTGCAGAGCTTGCAAAAGTTAACGCATAAAAGTAGAACTAGAGTCAGTTGACCTAAACTAGAAAAATTTAGATTAAGGGGCTCATTGGCCCCTTTTTTACGTCTTATCGCTCAACACATAAGACGAATATAATTAATAGGAAAGTAAGATGTCATTAAGTTCAATAAAACTGATCGCCTTTGATTTGGATGGAACCTTGTTAGACAGCGTGCCTGATTTGGCGGTTGCGGCTGACCAAGCTTGTCAGGAACTGGGTTTCTCTTCAGTGAGCGAAGAACAAGTTCGCGATTATGTAGGCAATGGTGCTGACGTGCTTATCGGACGCTCACTCAGCCGCAACCTAACTGTTGACCCAAGTCTAGCGCCTGATCTGTTAAAGAAAGCGCGCATCCTGTTTGATGATTTCTACGAGCAGGGCGGCCATAAGCTCAGCCACCTTTACCCGTCAGTAAAAGAGACGCTGGTTGAACTGCATAAAGCGGGCTTCACCATGGCACTTGTGACCAACAAGCCGTCGAAATTTGTACCCGACGTTCTGGCGCAACACGGTATTGATAAGTACTTTGTTGATGTGTTGGGCGGCGACTCTTTCCCAGAGAAAAAGCCGAACCCTGTGGCGCTGAACTGGTTGCTAGAAAAGCACAATGTGAAGGCAGAAGAGGTGCTGATGGTTGGCGATTCAAGTAACGACATCAAAGCCGCTAAGAATGCAGGCTGTCACTCGTTTGGTCTGACTTACGGCTACAACCACGGTGAGCCAATTTCAGCATCAAACCCTGACTATGTCGCAGGCAACATTGCGCAATTACTAGATGTCGTTCTAGTTTCAGCATAAAGCGGACAAAAGTTAACGAACCTACTAGCAAAATACTTGTCAATGAGTACACTGGATGAGCCGCGTAGAAAGAGCTACGCGGCTTTTCTATATTTAAGTTAAGAAGCTAGGCGAACAAGCGAAGTTAACAAACTAAGTTAACAAGCGAAGTGAAAAACCAAGCGAACAAGCAAAGGAATTAAAACCATGAGCAAGCCCATCGTATTGAGTGGTGTTCAACCATCTGGTGAACTAAGTATCGGTAACTACTTGGGTGCTCTACGTCAATGGCAACAGATGCAAGATGATTACGATTGCCAATACTGTGTTGTAGACCTTCACGCAATTACGGTTCGCCAAGACCCGAAAGCACTGCATGAAGCGACTCTAGACGCACTAGCAATCTGTCTTGCTGTCGGTGTTGATCCAAAGAAGAGCACGCTATTTGTTCAGTCACACGTACCAGAGCATGCTCAACTTGGTTGGCTTCTTAACTGTTACACACAAATGGGTGAACTGAGCCGTATGACTCAGTTTAAAGATAAGTCTGCGCGTCACTCGAACGACGTAAACGTAGGCCTATACGACTACCCAGTGTTGATGGCTGCAGACATCCTGCTTTACGGTGCTCACCAAGTACCTGTAGGTAGCGACCAGAAACAACACTTAGAGCTAGCGCGTGATATCGCAACTCGTTTTAACAACATCTACGGTCCTGAAACGCCAATCTTCCAAGTACCAGAACCTTACATTCCAACAGTGAATGCACGTGTAATGAGCTTGCAAGATGCGACGAAGAAGATGTCTAAGTCAGACGACAACCGTAAGAACGTCATTACTCTGCTAGAAGAGCCTAAGTCGATCATCAAGAAGATCAACAAAGCGCAAACCGATGCAGAAACACCACCACGTATTGCTCACGATTGGGAAAACAAAGCGGGTATTTCTAACCTAATGGGCTTGTACTCTGCAGCGACGGGTAAAACGTTCGCAGAGATCGAAGCGCAATACCAAGGCGTTGAAATGTACGGTCCATTTAAGAAAGATGTAGGTGCTGCATTGGTTGAGATGCTTGAGCCGATTCAATCTGAATACCACCGTATCCGTGCTGATCGTGCGTACATGGACGCAGTAATGAAAGCGGGGGCTGAAAAAGCGTCTGAGCGTGCTTCTGTGACACTGAAAAAAGCGTACGCAGCAGTTGGCTTTGTTACTCGCCCATAGGGTGAACTAAAACAACTTGCTTGAGAATTTGAGCCCAAAGTAGCTTTTGTTTACTTTGGGCTTTTTAATGCCCATTCTATTTACCTTCCCCGAAAACCTCTTGTTTGAACTGATAATTTACGCAGTGTTTTGCTAGCATACCCGTGGCTTTAATGCTGTGCAGATGATCTTATTCAGCACTCTCAATTTTTATAAAATTAGGCTTGTTTCTATTTGTGTTGGAAATATATAACGTGCCAAACAATTGATGATTCCAAAGTGATAAGTTCCTCATTTTCTTGCCAACTGACTTATTCCTTTCATAAATAAACCTGATAGTTACCACAAAATACATGACTGCCCATAGACGGCAGTGACGATAACTCAATGAACTCAGGTGAAACGGATGGCTCTTTTACACAAACCTTCATTGCTAGCAGTGGCAATTGGTAGCTTGTTAACCACAAGCGCACA
Source organism: Vibrio kanaloae (assembly GCF_024347535.1). Lineage (NCBI taxonomy): Bacteria > Pseudomonadati > Pseudomonadota > Gammaproteobacteria > Vibrionales > Vibrionaceae > Vibrio > Vibrio kanaloae. The sequence continues at coordinate 296,124 of NZ_AP025497.1, forward strand.
CGCTGATTTGTTTATTTCACAATATGTGGAAGGCGGCAGTTACAACAAAGCGGTTGAGATTGCTAATAACGGCGATAGCCGTATTAACTTAGATGGTTATTCACTGGCTAAATCAGCGAATGGTAACGGATCATGGGGGGGCACTTTATCTTTAGATGGCCACGTTTTAGCGCCCGGTGAGGTGCTTGTTGTCGCTCATACCAATGCCAGTGATGAGATTAAGGCCGTCGCTGATATTCTAAATGCTTCGCTGGCTAACCATAATGGAGACGATCCACTGGCTATCTTGAATTCAGACTCAAGTGTGCTGGATATGATTGGTGTGATGGGCGATGTGGACTGGGGCAAAGATGTCACTTTGGTTCGTGCGACACAAACACCATCGGCGACGTTTGACGCTTCACAGTGGGTATCGCTACCAAAAGATAGCATTGAAGGGCTAGGTTCACTAGACAGTGTTGAACTGCCAGAAGCGTTCACTTGTACACAAGATGGCTCAGATCCGGTATTCACCACTATTCAAGAGATCCAAGGTGAAGGTGCAACCTCGCCATTCATCGATGGCTATCCGTATATCACTGATGATGAATACTTCGTCAAAGGTGTGGTAAGTGCAGTGACTACAGGCCTAACCAAAGGCTTCTATCTGAAAGCTCTTGAGGATGACTTCAACTCAAGCACCTCTGAAGGCTTATTCATTCATACTAACCAGTCAAGCTCAAAGCTAGCCGCGGGCGATGTGGTGTGTGTCAAAGGCAAGGTTCAAGAATACTACAGCCACACTCAACTTAAAGTTGAAAACAATCAATGGCTAAAGCAGTGGACACAACAAGCACCTGAAGCAACGGCGATTGAAGCGCTAGACAGTGACGAGAACTTCGCGGCAACGCTTGAACGCTACGAAGGCATGTTGGTGAAAACAACCGAAGCACTTGATATGCGTGTAACGCGTACCTTCGGTTATGACTACGCAGGTCGTCGTAACAACATGGTGTTGGCGCATGAGCGTATCAACATGCAGCCTAACCAGCTTTTCGCCGCAGGTTCTGATGACGCGAAACAACAAACAGAAGACAACGCAGACCGTCGCCTGTTCGTTGAAACCGATCAAAAAGCGGGTGACGGACAAGTTCCTTTCTATCCATACTTTGGCCGTACCGACATCGACCAAGATGGTTCAACAGAAGATTACATCCGCATTGATGACACCATTGTTGGTCTAGAAGGTGTTCTGACCTACAGCTACGGTGAGTACCGTTTAATTGCGACTAACCAGATTTCTGCTGAAAACTTCGTTCGTAACGATCCGCGTACCGACAAGCCAGATATGGATGAAGGTGACCTACGTATCGCGACCTTCAATGTACTGAACTACTTTAATTCTCCATTTGGCGGTGATGCGAATCAGCACGGTAATAACCGTGGTGCGAACACCATCACTGAGTTTGAGATGCAGCAAGAGAAGATTGTCAACGCGATTCTTCGCTTAGATGCAGACATCATTGGCTTGATGGAAATTGAGAACAACGGCTTTGGTGAAGGCTCTGCCATTGGGCAGCTTGTTAATCAACTGAATAACCGTATTGAACGTAAGAAAGACCGTTATACGTTTGTCGCTGTCGATTCTAATGAAGATGGCGTAACCGACGAGATGGACTCGATTGGTACCGACGTAATCACAACGGGTGTTATCTACCGTAATAAGGTAGTGAAGCTTAAAGACAGCCGTGTTATCTCGATGCCAAGCCAGCAAGCACCAGAGGTGTTAGACGATTCAGGCAAGGTGATTGAAGACGGTAAGAACTACCAACGCGACTCATTGGCGCCAACCTTTAAAGTTAAAGGCACCAAAGAGAAACTCACCGTAGCGATTAACCACTTTAAATCGAAAGGTTCTAAGTGTTGGGAAGATGCTGCGCCAGTTGAAGAGGGTGGTCAAGGTGGTGTTGATGCCGATAAGCAAGGTTCATGTGAGAACTTCCGTGTGGCAGCTGCGGTCGCATTAGGTGAAGCGCTTGATGGCATCAAAGGCCATAAAGTGATTCTGGGTGATATGAACTCGTACGGCATGGAAGACCCAATGCTGGTGCTGACGGATTACTCTGAAGAGAAATACGGTAAGCAAATCAAAGCGGCGCGTAACACTTACATTGATGGTGTTGAGCAGTTTGGTGATAGCGGTGCGGTGATTACTAAGAACTACGGCTACATTAATGCTGTGGCTCAAAAGCACCCAGACAGCTGGAGCTATTCATACAATGACGAAGTGGGCGCGCTGGATCACCTGTTGATCAGCGAGAGCTTGAAGGGCATGGTGGTTGATGCGACCGACTGGCACATCAATGGTGGTGAATCGACGTTGTTTGACTACAACGAAGAGTACAAAGGCGATCTACCTAAGTACCAAGATCACTTCCGTTCATCAGATCATGATCCTGCTGTTCTTGAGCTAAGAGTCGGCGGTTCATTCGGCTTTGGTGCACTGATGTCATTGTTCGGACTAGCAATGTGGCGTCGTCGCAAGTAGCTTAGTCACAAGTAGCTCGATAACAAGTAAACGAGCCATAAACTATGCTAGCAAACCAATCCAGATAGCTCAGATCTATCTGTAAACAATTAAGGTCAACTTAGGTTGGCCTTAATTATTGGCGAAATGCAGTTTCCACTTGCCTTTCGCTATGGGTATTGCACAATACCGCCCCTATATCTCCCAACCCTTTAGTATTTAGCAAACGATTTCGACCCATGTTACTTATCATCGATAACTACGACTCCTTTACCTATAACTTGTATCAGTATTTCTGTGAGTTAGGGGTAACTGTAAAAGTTGTACGCAACGATGAGATTGATATCGCAGGCATCGAATCACTGAATCCTAGCCACCTTGTTATCTCACCAGGTCCTTGTACACCGGATGATGCGGGGATCTCCCTGCAAGTCATTGAACACTTTGTTGGTAAGCTGCCGATCTTAGGTGTGTGTCTTGGTCATCAAGCCATTGCTCAAGCCTTTGGTGGTGAAGTGGTGAGAGCCAGACAAGTGATGCACGGTAAAACCTCTCCAATCCGTCACAACGGTAAGAGTGTTTTTCAAGGGCTTAATAACCCTCTGACTGTGACACGTTACCATTCCCTAGTGGTGAAAAATGGCACGCTACCCGACTGCTTTGAACTTACTTCTTGGACGGAATTTGAAGATGGCAGCATGGATGAGATCATGGGTTATCAACACAAAACCTTGCCGATTGATGCAGTACAGTTCCACCCTGAATCGATTAAAACAGATCAGGGACACCAACTTCTGGCTAATTTCCTAAGACGCTAGGTGTTTGAATCCGTGTTTTAAGCGCTCCTCCCTCCCTGACACTGATCACCTTTTATAACATTTCTCCCTCGTTAGGCTAAGTTTTTAGTCTATGCAATATTATTCGCCTTATTTCGTCTCGAACCCAATATACCGCAATGCCAGTAAGGCTTTGCTGTTGTTAGAGATACGCTTGAGTAGAAAAAGCTTCATAAAATAGATTAATTGATGCATAAATAGTCATAGGTAGTGACATTTAGCTTGCTGTCATGGATGGCTAAAGAATAATCTACTATTGAAAACGTTAATTAAATGTAAATATAATGCTGCGGCGGGATTATGACGGGACAAAATATTTTGTCTCACTTATAAACCAATACGCTTATTTGCGAAGCTTGCGGTATCGAGAAGGAATGTACGATGACAGTGGAAAATAAAGTAGAACGTAGTCTGTTTAATGAGGTGATGGTGCCTTGTTATAACCCAATGGAAATGATCCCAGTGAAAGGGGAAGGCGCACGCGTTTGGGACCAACAAGGCCGAGAGTATATCGACTTTGCTGGTGGTATCGCTGTGAGCTGTTTGGGTCACTGTCACCCAGCAATGGTTAACGCCGTTACTGAGCAAGCAAACAAGATTTGGCACCTAAGTAACGTGATGACCAACGAACCTGCACTGCGTCTAGCGAAAAAGCTAACCGATGTGTGTTTTGCAGAAAAAGTATTCTTTGCGAACTCTGGCGCAGAAGCAAACGAAGCAGCTCTTAAGCTAGCTCGTCGTTGGGCGGCGGATGTTCATGGCCCTGAGAAATCTGAAATCATTGCATTCAAACAAGGTTTCCATGGTCGTACTTTCTTTACTGTAACGGTTGGTGGTCAAGAAGCTTATTCTGACGGCTTCGGTCCTAAACCGGGCGATGTGACTCACCTGCCTTACAATGATATTGCCGCGCTAGAAGCGCACATCTCAGATCGCACATGTGCAATCATGATGGAACCTCTGCAAGGTGAGGGCGGTATCATTTCTCCAACGTCTGAATTCGTGAACACAGTTCGTGAACTGTGTGACAAACACAATGCACTGCTTATCTTTGATGAAGTGCAAACGGGTAATGGTCGTACTGGTAATTTTTACGCTTACCAAGGCCTAGGTGTGACACCTGATATTCTAAGCACTGCGAAATCACTCGGTGGTGGTTTCCCTATCGGTGCAATGTTAACGACCACAGAGCTAGCAGAGCACCTGAAAGTAGGTACTCACGGTTCTACTTACGGTGGTAACCCACTGGCGTGTGCTGTTGCAGAAGCGGTTGTTGATGTGGTTAGCCAACCTGAAGTATTAGCAGGCGTGAAAGAGCGTGAAGCATTGTTCCGTGATGGTCTTGCTAAGATTAACGACAAGTACCAAATCTTCAGTGAAGTTCGTGGTAAAGGTCTATTGCTAGGTGCTGCGCTTAATGAAGAGTGGCAAGGCCGTGCACGCGACGTATTAGTAGCAGCAGGTGAACAAGGCTTGATGGTACTGGTTGCGGGTGCAAACGTGGTTCGTTTCACGCCATCACTGGTTATTACTACACAAGAAATTGAAGAAGGCTTATCAAAACTAGACAAAGCAATCGCTACGCTAGTATAGCCTGAGCGGCGTCATAGGAATCATCGTCATTAGAGCGATCCTATGACGTTTCGCTGAAGGCCCAAGCTTCTGGTTTTGGGCCTGTTTTGCATCTGGAGGGAATATTGATGCTAGTTGTTCGCCCAATTAAATTATCTGACTACGATTCGCTGCATACCTGCGCCGTTGAGTCAGGACATGGATTTACGTCTCTTCCGGTTAATGAAGAACTGTTAACCAACCGAATTACTCACTCTGAATACAGCTTTGCCAAACAAGATGTGACTGAGCCCGGTGACGAAGGCTACCTAATGGTTGGCTTTGATACCGAAACTGGAGAAGTCGCAGGTACTACAGGGATCGAAGCTTCGATTGGCTGGGATGTACCGTTTTATTCTTACCACATCAGTAAAGTGGTTCACTCATCACAAAAGCTTGGCGTTAACAATGTCGTGAAGCTGCTGACTTTCGGTAATAACTACACCGGATGCAGTGAGATCTGCACACTATTCTTGCGACCTGATTTCCGTGGTGGATTGAATGGCCGTTTGATGTCTAAGTGTCGTTTCTTGATCATGGCTGAACACCCGGAGCGTTTCTCGAAAACGATTTTTGCTGAAATGCGTGGTGTATCGGATGCTGAAGGCAATTCACCTTTCTGGCAGTGGCTGCAAGAGCACTTCTTCTCTATTGATTTTACACTTGCAGATTACCTAACCGGTATTGGTAAGAAAGGCTTCATTGCTGACCTAATGCCAAAGTTACCAATCTACGTAAACTTATTGAGTAAAGAGGCCCAGTCTGTGATTGGCCAAGTGCACGATAATACTCGTCCGGCACTTAAGCTACTTGAACGTGAAGGTTTTACTAACCGTGGCTATGTTGACATCTTTGATGCAGGTCCAACGGTTGAATGTGATTTAAAAAATATCGAATCAGTGCGTCATGCGATTCGTGCTCAAGTAAAAATTGCCGATCACTCTAGCTCGAAAGACTTCCTAATTGGTAATACTTCGTTTGAAAACTTCCGCGCGGTCGCCGCGAAAGGCGCGTATGACCAAGAAAGAGACACAGTGATTTTATCATCTGAAGTAGCAAGCGCTCTTGAAGTAAAAGAAGGCGAATTCGTTCGCATGTTGGCTCAATAAGAGCGGTGATTATCTGTCGAAGATTTTTAAGGATAGAAGTATGACTCAGTGGATAGCAGGACAATGGGTGGCTGGTCAAGGTGAAGCCATGACATCAGTAAGCCCATACAACAATGAAGTAGTGTGGCAGGGTGATAGTGCAACACCGGCACAGGTTGAATCCGCAGTAGCGGCGGCTCGTGAAGCCTTCTTGGTTTGGAAAAAGCTGAGCTTTTCTGAGCGCGAAGCGATCGTGTTGAAGTTCGCGGAAAAAGTGAAAGAGAACAGCGAAGAAATCGCACAAATTATCGCAAAAGAGACGGGTAAACCGATTTGGGAAACTCGCACGGAAGCGGGCGCAATGGCGGGCAAAATTGCTATCTCTATCCGTGCTTATCATGAACGTACTGGTGAAGCTTCACGTGAAGCAGCAGGTAACCAAATCGTTCTGCGTCATCGTCCACTGGGCGTGATGGCGGTATTTGGTCCTTATAACTTCCCAGGACACCTACCTAACGGTCATATTGTTCCTGCACTGCTATCGGGAAATACCGTCGTATTTAAGCCTTCAGAGCAGACACCATGGACAGGTGAGTTTGCAATGAAGCTATGGCAAGAAGCGGGTCTCCCTGCTGGCGTAATTAACCTAGTGCAAGGCGCTAAAGAGACTGGCATCGCACTGGCGGATGCTAAAGGTCTTGATGGCGTGCTATTCACAGGTAGCGCGAATACTGGTCATATCCTGCATCGTCAATTTGCAGGTCAACCGGGCAAGATGCTGGCGCTAGAAATGGGCGGCAATAACCCTATGGTGATCAGTGACCAATTTGGTGATGTTGATGCGACGGTTTATACCATTATCCAATCGGCGTTCATCAGTGCAGGTCAACGTTGTACGTGTGCTCGTCGTCTATATATTCCTATTGGCGAGAAGGGTGACCTACTGATCGATAAGCTTGTTGCAGCAACTCAAAAGATTCGTGTTGATCAGCCTTTCGCTGAGCCAGCACCATTCATGGGCCCACAGATCTCTGAAGCAGCAGCTAAGTTTATTTTAGACGCGCAAGCTAACTTGCAATCGCTAGGTGGTGTCAGCCTAGTAGAAGCAAAAGCGGGTCAAGCGGCGTTTGTGACTCCGGGTATTATCGATGCAACCCACATTGCAGAACTGCCAGATGAAGAATACTTCGGTCCATTGTTACAAGTAATTCGCTACCAGTCACTAGAGCAAGCGGTTGAGTTAGCTAACGACACACGCTTTGGTTTATCTGCTGGTTTAGTATCAACAGATGATTCTGAATGGGAATACTTCGTTGACCATATTCGAGCGGGTATTGTGAACCGTAACCGTCAGCTAACAGGCGCCAGTGGTGATGCACCATTTGGTGGTCCGGGTGCTTCAGGTAACTTACGCCCTAGTGCTTACTATGCGGCTGACTACTGTGCTTATCCTATGGCTTCAATGGAAGGTGACGAAACTCAATTGCCCGCGACATTTAGCCCGGGTCTTGAGCTGTAATTTAGGCTATGAGTACTAAGCTCATTCGTTAAACTGGAAATAGGGAAGTGGTGTTATCGCTTCCTTTTCCATCACGCCTGACACCTAGATTGGGCGGTAGATAATAATAGAACAAGTATGTCACAGGCTGATGGCTGCTGACTTTGTGTCTCAGCCTCTCCCTTTCTAATCCAAATTACTAGCTTGCTAGAATCTCTGACAAGGAGTCACCATGACGCCCGATCTACTATTTAAATCACTATGGGATGATTACATTCACAGGCTGTGCCCATCGGCTGAGAAAGTACACCAGTTGCTAAAAGAAGACGAAGCGCTGATTAATGATCATATTGCACTGCGTACTTTCAATGTAGCTCCGCTGGGAATTGAAACGCTGGCTAAGCCTTTCCTTGAGTTAGGTTATAAAGCGTGTGGCGATTACCTGTTTGAGAGCAAGAAGCTAGTTGCTAAGCATTACGAGCATCCAGATCCAAAACAGCCGAAAGTGTTCATTAGTGAATTGAAGGTAGAAGAGTGCTCAAGTGAGTTGCAACAGATCGTTGCTAAGTTGGTTGAGCAAGTTGATGCAAGTCAGCTTCAAGGTCATGAATTCTTGTTTGGTGGTCGTCTCTGGGATTTGAGCTTCGCAGATTTCCAAGTGCTAGCAAAAGAGAGTGAATACGCGTCTTGGTTAGCGGCTCATGGATATGGAGCTAACCACTTTACGGTGAGTGTGAACCAACTTAATAAATTCGATGAAGTGCAGGCCGTGAATGACTATCTGAATGAGTCGGGATTCACTATCAATGCGTCTGGAGGTGAGGTTAAAGGCTCTCCAGAGGTCTTATTAGAACAATCATCAACAATGGCAGATAAAGTCCCAGTTTCATTTGTTGAAGGCAATGAGACGATTCCTGGTGGCTTCTATGAGTTTGCTAAGCGCTATGCGATGGCGAATGGTGAGCTTTATACCGGGTTTGTCGCAGCATCGGCTGACAAGATTTTTGAAAGCACCAACGGTTAACGGACGAAGCTCTATTTCGTAACGCTCTCGCATCTTCAAAAAACAAAAAAAGCCACCAAATTTGCATTTGGTGGCTTTCAAATTTTTGGCTCAGCTAATCGAGATTAACGAGTGCCGTATACCACGATAGTTTTACCGTGTGCAGAAATTAGGTTCTGCTCTTCTAGCATCTTCAAGATACGACCTACTGTCTCACGAGAACAACCAACGATCTGGCCAATTTCTTGACGAGTGATCTTGATTTGCATGCCGTCAGGGTGAGTCATTGCATCGGGTTGTTTCGCTAGGTTTAGTAGCGTTTGAGCGATACGACCGGTTACGTCAAGGAACGCTAAGTCACCAACTTTTTGGCTAGTTACTTGTAGGCGGCTTGCCATTTGCGCTGAAAGACGCATCAGGATGTCTGGGTTCACTTGGATAAGTTGGCGGAATTTCTTGAAAGAAATCTCAGCAACTTCACAAGGAGATTTTGCTCGAACCCACGCAGTACGCTCTTGGTCTTCTTCGAATAAGCCAAGCTCACCGATGAAGTCGCCTTGGTTTAGGTAAGAAAGAATCATTTCCTTACCTTCTTCGTCTTTGATAAGAACTGCCACAGAACCTTTCACAATGTAGTACAAGGTTTCTGCCTTTTCACCAGCATGAATCAAAGTACTTTTTGAAGGGTACTTATGAATATGACAGTGTGAAAGGAACCACTCTAATGTTGGATCGGTTTGGGGTTTACCTAGAACCATAATATCTTACTTCCTCTGCAGGGTATGCTTGCTGCTTTCCGTATTTTAGCTAAGCCTGGATTGACTCGTTAGGATAAGAGCACTAGTTGAGTGCTGCAAGCTATCTTGTGTTTCGTTTAAGAATAGTATCCTTTTTCAGGTACTATTTCTTGATTTTAATCGTGACCAAGCTACGATTTTTTACGCAAAATTGTGCACATGATCACGGTATGAAAAGTAATCAATAAGAACGACGTACCGTTAACCTATTTTTCCGGTTTCGATGAGCTGTTGCAGGATTGGTCTTACAATGAGCTCCATAGCAAAACTCATTTTTCCTCCTGGCACGACAAGCGTGTTGTGGCGAGACATAAATGAGCCATCAATCATTGCCAAAAGGTATGGGAAATCGACGTTTTTGATGCCACGCAAACGTATAACTACGAAGCTCTCGTCTAAACTAGGGATCCCTTTGGCGTTGAGTGGGTTGGATGTATCTACGGTTGGAACTCGTTGAAAATTGATATGAGTACGTGAAAATTGAGGAGTAATGTAGTTAAGATAATCATCCATTGAACGAACAATTGAGTCCATTACTGCTTCACGCGAGTGCCCGCGATCGCGTGTGTCACGAACGAATTTTTGTATCCATTCAAGGTTCACGATTGGCACCATACCGATTAGCAGGTCGACATGTTTAGAGACGTTGATGTCTCCGTCTACTACACCGCCGTGTAGGCCTTCGTAGAACATCACATTTGAATTTTCAGGGATCTCTTGCCATGGCGTAAAGGTACCTGGCATTTGATTGTAAGGCACGGCTTCATCGAAGGTGTGCAGATAACTCCGTACTTTACCGGTGCCTTCATTACCATACTGATGGAAGAATTCTTCTAATGCGCCAAAATCGTTAGCCTGTGGACCAAAGTAGCTGATGTGCTTACCTTGCGCGCGTGCCTTGCGGATTTCGACATCCATTTCTGGTCGAGTAAAGCGATGGAAACTATCCCCTTCAACCCAAGCGGCCTTCACGTCCATCATATTGAACATTTTGCGGAAGGCTTCTGAGGTAGTGGTGGTGCCGGCTCCAGATGAACCCGTCACCGCAATAATTGGATGTTTAGCGGACATGACAACCCTTGTCGTTTGAGTAACATACTTGTTAGCAATCGACTTTTACTATAACACGGCTCCTTTCTAAGCGCAGCCTAGAAGCGTTTTATGACTTGGATATCAACGGTTTCATGTAGCTCAGAAAACACGATGCTGACCTCTCCCGAGGCTAATTGATGTTTCACTTGGTCAATCTTGTTCTGTAATGAAACCTCTACGTCGCCGTAGTCTGTACCTTCACGCAGTACGAACTCTTTGATGAGGTTTTCCAGTGTCTCTGGCGCGATGTCTTGCCATGGGATGATCATAAATACTTCTCTCTTTTATGTTCATGAGTATGTTCATTGGTACGTTGATGAGTGTGTCTAGTGACATTATCACTCCCCCTTTTTACCAAGGCTAAGCTTATTTTTATAACGTCCGGGCATTATGCCGAATCTTGGAGACTTTCATAGTAGGCGGGTAATGCTTCTTCCAACCAAAATCTAGGTTTGAGCGTACTGCCGGTAATAAAGCCCACATGGCCGCCTTTTTGAAATAGGCGATAGTCGATGTTGTCAGGCAACACGAACTTTGGAATCACGTCGTCTGTCATAAACGGATCGTCTTTAGCATGGATGATCTGAGTCGGTAGTTTTATCTGATTGAGCTTAGGAAGAGCGGAGCACTGTGCATAATAGTCTTGAGCGTTTTTGAATCCGTGTAAGGGCGCAGTAATCCGTTCATCAAACTCGTATAGCTTATTAATTTTCTTGATCGCTTTAGCGGTGATCCCGAGTTGATCTTTTAGCAGATTACCCTTTTTCAACGCATTGGATTTGAGTGAATTGAGCAGGTACTTCTTATAGATCTTGGAGAAACCTCGTTCAATGCGGCTTGAACAACAGGCAAGATCAAAAGGTGCAGAAACTATCGTTGCCGCCGACAGCAATGGGTCATCTGCGTATTCAACCAAATAGTTCGCTAGCATGTTTCCGCCTAAGGAAATCCCAACCGCAACCTTTGGGTTATTTGGAAACTGTCTATCAAGGTGTTTAAGGAAGAAGCGAGCGTCTTCGACTTCACCTGAGTGATATGCGCGAGCCAAGCGATTTGGTTTTCCGCTACAACCTCTAAAGTGCATCATCACTGATAGCCAACCATCTTTAGCAAAGGCATTCATCAGTCCGTTGGCATAAGGGCTTTCAAAGCTTCCCTCTAAGCCATGGAATAGAACGAATATCGGCTTGTTACTTCGAGCCTCATTACTTGGGGTGTCACCCTCTGGCGATTCGCTCCAAGCAAGATCGAGAAAGTCACCGTCGGGTGTTTCTAAGGTTTGCCATTGAGGGGCAAACAATGCCTGCTTTCTAATAAATCGTGGCACTAAGGTTTGTAAGTGCGGATTAGATAAACCAGCGGCTGCGGTAAATATTGTCATAAAAACAGTCCATGCTTCTTTTATAGGCTTTGATAAAGTGTTGAGCCTTTAGCGAAACGCCCACGTTTTTATTTGAGCTTGGTTGATTCTCGGTATAAGCGCAAGAGTTTCACTGATACGGGCTACAAAAACTGGGTGTAGGTAACTAGTTGAATATTTTCGAGATTGAGCTTCAAACATATTGCCAGTCATGCGGGCCACTCCCGTGTGAAAACGAAGAGCGATACTACCAAGGTAAGCTTGGATCTTGATTGAAGATAAGAGAAAGGAAACGCGTTAGGGTTGAGGTGCTGGTTCAGAAAAAGCGTCGTAGAGGTTTTCTGCCCCTAATAAACGACAGTATTGAAAGGTAAGTGACGATTGTTGGCTGGCAAAAAGTTTAAGGGAGTTAATGCAGTCAACGAGGTCGGATTGCTGCTGTTTTTCTAGCTGTAGCTCAAATTGGAGAGCTTCGCGGTAGAGAGAGTCGACAACCTGAGGTTTGAGGTGCTTACGTAGCTCACGATAGTTGTGAAGAAGAGTTTCAGAGCGGCTTAAACACTGTTGTACTTTATGCCACTCTTCTTCGGCAAAAGATAATTGCTGCTCATCAAGCCATTTGAGAAGCAGCAGAAGATTGACGTTGCCGTGGAACTGGTTTTGCAAAGCTAAGCACGCATCCTTTACACCGCGCACACTGTAATACTGAAGGCTAAATTGCCATAGTCGTTCCAGTGTTAGTGATATCGGGGCGTGCTCTGGGCTCATAAGCTATCCATTTCCTGTTCCATTTGCTCAAGTTCTTCTTGAGTGGACATCCAATCCATTTCAACTTCTTCTAACTGTGATTTACTGCTCGCTTGCAGTGCGAGTACTTTATTCAGTTTAGCCTTATTTTCAGCTTCATAAAGTGAAGTGTCAGATAATTGCTGTTCAGCTTCTTCAAGATCAAGCGTCAACTTATCCATTTTCTTTTCAAATTGAGTCAATTGTTTGCGAATAGGCGCGGTCAGTTTTCTGAACTCTGCTTCTTTACGTTTTTGTTCTTTCTTTGATGCTGCGCTGTTCGCGCTGTCTTTAGCCGGAGCTAACGCTTGCGCTTCTTTGCGTTCAATTTTTTGCTGTTCAGTCAGCCATTTATAGTAATCGTCAAGATCACCGTCAAACGGCGCAACCTGACGGTCATGTACTAGGTACAAGTCATCGGTGGTTGCACGCAGTAAGTAACGGTCGTGCGATACGATAACCATCGCGCCTTCAAACGTTTGTAGCGCGAAGGTCAGCGCTTGACGCATATCGAGGTCAAGGTGGTTGGTTGGCTCATCGAGTAACAAGAGATTTGGCTTTTGCCATACCAGTAGAGCCAATACCAATCGTGCTTTTTCACCACCAGAAAATGGAGCCACTTTATCGAGCGCTTTTTCACCTTGGAAGCCAAAGCTGCCTAGGTAATCTCGCAATTGTTGCTCGGTGTGCTTAGGCGCAATCTGCATCATGTGTTGCAGTGGTGTCTCTTCTGGATGCAGCGTTTCCAATTGATGTTGAGCGAAGTAACCCAACTTAACGCCTTGCGAATAGTTCAGTTCACCACCTTGCTGTTTTAGTTCGCCTGAAAGCAGTTTGATCAGTGTCGATTTACCCGCACCATTTCGACCCAGCAGGCCGATACGGCTACCTGGAACGAGGTTAAGGCGAATCTTTTCTAGAATTAGGTTGTCGTCGTAGCCCGCCGATACCTCATCCATCATCATGATTGGGTTAGGCAGCGCGTCCGGCTCTCTAAATTCAAAGCTGAATGGGTTATCAAATTGAGCGGGTAGCACTTGTTCCATTTTCTCAAGTGCTTTAATGCGGCTTTGTGCTTGGCGAGCTTTTGAGGCTTTGTAACGGAAACGATCAATGTAGCTCTGCATGTGAGACATTTGCTTCTGCTGCTTCTGGAACATTGCTTGTTGCAGGATCAGTTTCTGAGCACGTTGAGTCTCAAACGACGAGTAGTTTCCTGTGTATTCGTTAAGCTGCTGGTTTTCAACATGCACGATGCGGTTGACGATAGGATCTAAGAAGTCTCTATCGTGCGAGATAAGAACCAGTGTACCAGGGTAGCTTTGTAGCCAGCGTTCTAACCACATCACAGCGTCTAAGTCTAAGTGGTTGGTAGGCTCATCGAGTAGCAGTAAGTCACTACGACATAGAAGAGCTTGCGCTAAGTTCAAGCGCATACGCCAACCACCCGAAAATTGGGTCAGATTCCATGTCATTTGTTCTTGGCGAAAACCAAGGCCATCAAGTAATTCAGCGGCTCGTGAATTGATGGTGTAACCACCAATGGTTTCAATTTTTCCGTGTATTTCTGCTACTAGTGTACCGTTGTCGGCCTGTTCTGCTTTGGCTAATTGCTCTTCAAGGCCACGATATTCTCTGTCACCATCAATCACATACTCAATAGCTTTTCTTTCTAATGCTGGGGTTTCTTGTGCAACCCAAGCCATTTCCCAGTGAGCGGGTTTACTGAATGAACCTGCATCAATAGATAATTCATCCTTAATTAAGGCGAAAAGCGTGGATTTACCACAGCCGTTTTTACCAACCAAACCGATCTTGTCGCCAAGGTGAAGAGTCGCAGATGCTTGGTCGAGTAATGGCTTACCGCCGCGTAGCAATTGAATATCAGAGAAAGTAATCATAGAAGTAGCATAGAAATTAGAGGTGAACAGACGCCTGCATAGTAGGCTGAAACCAGATAAAAGTCGATCACAATGCAATTTGCGTTATTATGCCAATAACATATTAATAACTTTTTTTTTAAATTCTTGTGGACTCGCCACTGTTTAGCCCTCAAAGGAATGTTTCAAAGGAATGAGTAATACTCCCTCGACAGACCACCCCGTGCCAAAGGTGTTAATAATTTACGCACACCCGGAGCCGCACACCTCTATTGCTAATCAAATGATGATTAAAAAGGTAGAGTCGCTAGGGCATGTTAAAGTTCATGATCTCTATGCTATCTATCCAGACTTTTTTATCGATGTCCCTTATGAGCGTAAATTGCTCCTTGAGTACGACGTGATTGTGTTTCAACACCCTTTATTTATGTATTCATGCCCTTCGCTCTTGAAGGAGTGGTTTGATCGCGTGTTAGGGAAAGGTTTTGCGTTTGGTGAGCAGTGTGCGCTTAAAGGTAGGTACTGGAGAAGTGTTATCACTACTGGCGGTAAAGAAGAGGCATTTGGCGCTGCAGGCTATAATAAATATCCATTGCAAGAGATTTTACAACCGTTTGAGTTAACCGCTGCTTTGTGTCAGATGAACTGGATGTCACCTTTCGTTTTACATTGGGCACGAAATGTTTCGGATATGGCGCGTTATCAACACGCTGAAGCCTATCTAAATTGGTTGCAAGATCCGCTACAAGATACAGGAGCGAATGATGGCCCTGACTAATGATTTTCTGCAAAGTAGCGTTATCTTTTTAGCGGCGGCTGTCGTTGCGGTTCCTATTGCACAGCGAGCTGGTTTGGGTTCGGTGTTGGGGTATTTGTTAGCCGGTGTGGCGATTGGGCCATGGGGGCTCGGGCTGATCAGTGACGTCGAGGCAATTCTGCATTTCTCCGAACTTGGGGTCGTATTATTGCTCTTTCTGATTGGTTTAGAGCTAAACCCCAAAAAATTGTGGCAAATGAGAGCGCCTATTCTTGGGTTGGGTGGCGCGCAAGTGTTGATCACCACTTTGATCATTACCGCTATCGTGCGTTTGTTTGGTTTAAGTTGGCAAACGAGTCTCGTGATAGGTATGGGGTTGGCACTATCTTCAACTGCGATAGCTTTGCGTGTTATTGAGGAGCGAGAGCTCGGTGGCAAAGAGGCCGGGCAGTCAGGCTTTGCGGTGTTACTTTTTCAAGATATCGCGGTCATTCCAATGTTGGCGATGTTACCCCTGCTTGCTGGTAATGTCGGTGGCAGTTGGGCTGATATGTTGTGGATGCTGGGTGGTGTGATCGGTTTGTTTGTTGGTGGTCACTTCTTACTGAGACCACTGTTTCGGTACATCGTCATGAGTGGTGTGCGTGAGGTGTTTACGATTGCGGCGTTATTACTCGTGATTGGTATCGCGGTCATAATGCAGCAAATTGGCTTGTCGATGGCATTAGGTACTTTCCTCGCGGGCGTACTTTTGGCTGAAAGTGAATATCGACACGAGCTTGAGATTGCGATTGACCCCTTCAAAGGGCTGCTGCTTGGTCTGTTCTTTATCTCTGTTGGGATGGCGGTAAACTTAGGTTTGTTAGCGGAAAGCCCATTCGTCATACTTAGTGCTGTGTCTGCTTTGGTCGTCTTAAAGGGCGTGGTGTTGTATGTGCTGGCTCGTATCTTTGGTACTCAAGCTAAAGCGCGTAGCCGAATGGCAATGATTCTTAGCCAAGGTGGTGAGTTTGCCTTTGTCATTTTTACTGCGGCGAGCGCACAAGGTCTCTTAAGTAACGAACAAGTGTCGTTCTTATTGGTTGTTGTCAGCTTGTCTATGGTGACAACGCCATTGATGTTAAAGCTGCAAGATAAATTTTTCGCTCGTCAACTTAATCAAATCAGTGAAAGTACGATGCCTTCAGATGTGGTGGATCGCAGCCCTCGCGTGATCATTGCTGGCTTTGGTCGTTTTGGTCAAATCATTGGCCGCTTAATGTATGCCAACAAGATTCGTATCACAGTTCTTGAGAGTGATGCCAGCCAAATACATATCCTTAGAAAGTTCGGCTACAAAGTATTTTACGGCGATTCAACACACTTAGAGTTGTTAAGAGCTGCGGGGGCAGACAAAGCCGAAGCTATTGTGTTGTGTACTGACTCTCCAGACGAAATCATGAAAACCGTTGATTTATGTAAGCAGCACTTCCCACGCTTAAAGATCTTAGCGCGTGCTCGAAGCCGTGTTGAGGCCTATCAATTGCTTAACCACGGTGTGAGTAACTACTCGCGAGAAACCTTCCTTGGAGCCCTCGATTTAGGTCGTCAAACGTTGACCGAACTCGGCATGCATCCTTATAAAGCGAAGCGAGCAGAAGCACACTTTAGGAAATTGGATAATGGTATGCTGAAGGAGTTACTTTCTCAGCATAGTGAAGATGCAGAGCTAGCTCAAAGAGCCAAAGAGGCTCGTAAAGAGCTCGAAGAGATTTTTGGACACGAGATGGAAAACGATCACCAGTCTCGAAACTATTGGCAATAATCCAGAGCTTAGAGCCAATGATTTTGTAATAAGAATAATACAGCCTAATAATAAACGCGGTCTCTATTGGCTTTACATCGTGGAGCATAGAAGAACAGCGAATCCAGAGTAGTAAAGGACATGAACGTGAAACAGAAAAAACGCTTTATCGCAGGGGCGAGCTGCCCAAGCTGCAACACTCAAGACACACTGCGTTGGTGGGTCGAGAATAATATCGAGCTGGTGGAATGTGTCGACTGCGACTTCACTGAACAGCGTAAACCGAAAACTGTAGAGAAATCTGAACACGCGAATCAAGAAATGATCGGCATTTTTAAACCAGAATGATTGAGTTTCATTAATTCATCCCCATAATACCCGGTGTACAAAATTTATTCCTAGGTTCAACTGTTCGAGCCTAGTCCAAACCTCCTTGGAGCTCTCATGAAAATTGAAAAGAACGTAGTAGTTAGTGTTGCATATCAAGTGAAACTTGAAGATGGCGTAGTAGTTGATCAATCAACTGCAGAGGCTCCACTAGATTACCTTCACGGTCACAACAACCTAATTACAGGTCTTGAAAAAGAGCTTGAAGGCAAAGTTGCTGGCGACAAATTCTCTGCAACTGTTACTCCAGAAGAGGCTTACGGTGAGCACAACGACGCACTCGTTCAACGAGTGCCTTCTGATGTGTTTCAAGGTGTTGAAGAAATCGAAGTAGGTATGCGTTTCCTAGCAGATACAGACCAAGGTCCGATCCCAGTAGAAATTACTGAAGTAGATGGCGACGAAGTTGTTGTTGACGGTAACCATATGCTAGCAGGTCAAACACTAACGTTTGATGTTGAAGTTGTAGCGGTTCGTGAAGCGACTGAAGAAGAAGTTCAACACGGTCATGTGCACCAAGAAGGTGGCTGTGGTCACGACCACGATCATGACCACGAAGGCGGTTGCTGCGGTGGCGAAGACCACGACCACGGTGAAGAGAAAAAAGACGGCTGCTGCGGCGGCGGTAGCTGTGGTTCTCACTAATACCGAATTAACGGTGTAGATTAAGAATCTTGAAAGCCTCCCTTGTGGAGGCTTTTTTCGTATTGGCGCCGAGCTTTTTGACCTGGATTTTTATCTACCGAGCCAAGCATCCGCAAAAAGTTTGGTTTTCTCTATCAGACATAGAATCATGGATGTGGTATTGATAGCACAACATAAGTATACGTCAGTGGAGAATTTGCATGTCACAGCCTTTTTCAATTGCCATTCATGGTGGTGCAGGAACCATCTTGCGAGAGCAAATGAGCAATGAATTAAAAACAGGTATTATCGAAGCCTTGGAAAAGTCTGTTTTGGCTGGTTATCAAGTTCTGCAATCGGGAGGTGATGCTCTCGATGCAGTGGTTGTATCGGTTAAAGTGATGGAAGACAGCCCACACTTTAATGCTGGTCAAGGTTCGGTTCTGACTCATGATGAATTTGTTGAGATGGATGCCTCAGTGATGCATGGGCGTGAAATGGGTGCCGGTGCGATAGCTGGGGTGCGTCATATCAAAAACCCAGTTGAGCTCGCGCGTGATGTGATGCTTAAAAGCGACCACGTACTACTGATTGGCGAAGGTGCTGAGAAGTTTGCCTTTGAACACGAGTATATGTTTACCGAGCAAGACTACTTTTTTACTGAACGTCGCTACGATCAGCTGCAATCGATGAAAGAGAAAGGTATTTTTGCTCTCTCTGAAGCTCAGTATGAAGAACAACAAGACCAGTATCCAGACGATAACAAGCATGGAACTGTAGGGGCTGTAGCGTTAGACCAAGCGGGTAACTTAGCGGCAGCGACAAGTACTGGCGGCGTGACTAATAAGAAATACGGTCGTGTGGGAGACTCTCCAATTATAGGCGCAGGCACTATTGCTGAAAATGGCAACGTGGCCGTTTCAACAACAGGTATGGGCGAGTTCTTTCTACGTAAAATGGTCGCCAGTGATGTGGCAGCACGAATGCGTTATCTGAAAGAAGATGTGCACACCGCTTGTGAAACGATCATTCAAGGTGAATTGAAAACCATGGGCGGAGAAGGCGGCTTGATCGCTATCGATGGCCAAGGTGATATTCATTTTGGTATGAACAGCTCAGGAATGTATCGCGCAAGCGTTGATACTCAAGGTCGTGTTGAAGTGAAGATTTATGCCGATGATTAAGTTTCTATCGGCTTAATTGGCTTAAGTTTATTCAGTCAGATGAAATATACAAAAGGGCGACAGATAAGCATCTGTCGCCCTTTTAGTTTTCTATGTCCCGTCCTGAAATGTGTTTACACATTGAGGCCGAGAAACTAACGATATGCGTCGCTAGAATCAATTGGTTATTTTGAACCGCACTTAATAGTGTGGAGGTGGCGTCTCTTCTGATGCGTCTGCTAAGTTTGAGCCATCCATGTTTTTCACTTTGCCAACCACGAACTTCATTTGGTCTTGCATTCTTGTGATCAACATCTGTTGTTGGCTAAGCGCTTCATTGAGTTCTTCAATGGTCTGTTCTTGAAAAGCTAGCTGACACTCTAGGTCATTCACGCGGCTTTCCAGTTTTTCAACTCGCTTTTCTGTCATCGTTCTTAATCCACATTCCAAGCTTGGGCGATGCCCGCTGAGGTGCCCGATATCACACGGTTTTTATCATCAAAGGTCGCATCATACACTACCGCACGGGGAGGGCGAGCATCTTTTAATGGTTCAGCATCGTGACGAGAAATTCTTTTGCCATCCTGAGTGTTCCACACGCTCACTTGGCTTGATGGTGTTCCTGTCACCAACATGCGGCCGTCATCAGAGAAACGTGCACTTGAAAATATCAATTGTCGAGACCAACTCTGTAGTTGCGCTTGATACTCACCAGTTTCAAGATCCCAAATCATAGCCTGATTACCTCCGTCAGAGGTAAAAGCCAGTTCACCATCGCGCTGTAGCGCAACTCGTACTACTCTTTGTTCATGCTCAAAGGTACGCAATACCAAGCCAGACTCGGTATCCCAAAGGTAAGCTTTGTAATCATTCCCGCCAGTAAGTGCGTAGCGACCATTGGCCGAAAGGGACACCGAATTCACTTTTTCTCGGTGAGCGAGGAACTCCAGACGGCGTCCGGTGACTAAATCCACATAGATCGCTTTACCATTAGACAGGCCAAGCAATACTTTTTCACCGTTGCTAGATATATCGACATCGCGAATCAAGCCATCGGAAATAGACCAAAGCCCTTCAGCTTGAGTCCAAGATAAGTCCCACACGGCGAAATTCATTTGGCTTGCGGTAATGGCAAAGCGACCATTGTCCGAGATTCGGATACGGGATACTTGGTTTTCTGATTGGTCTTGCGGACCGAGTTGAGCAAGCTCTTTGTTTTGCTCTAAGTCCCAGAGCAGTAAGTGTTTTTTCTGAGAGTAGAGCAGGGCGAAGCGTCCATCTCTGCTGAGTGCAAAGCTGGTGGCACCATTGGGTTCAATTTCCCAACGTTGATCATCATCTTGGAAGAAAAAACAGCCATTTAACAAGGTGATGACAATTGTACATAGCAATGAATGAAAAAATATTCGCATCATGTCTAATAATCCGGTTTTTGTCGAAAGACATATGACTAGTATATTGTTATAACTAACGTATTCACACCAATCTAATCATTAGATTTGTGCACAATAACCAATGGCTTGGCCATTAATTGGAGAATTCAATGAAATCAGTTTTAAAAGTATCACTGCTTGCCGCAACGGTTATGCTAGCAGTTGGTTGTCAGAAAGAAGAACCAAAGGCAGAAGCTCCTCAAGTAGAAGAAGTTAAAGTAGAAGCAGTAAACTTTAAAACAGAAGACGACAAAGCGGCATACGCAATCGGTGTATCTTTCGCTAACTACCTAAGCACAAGCATTGATAAGCCAAGCGAGCTAGGCATTAACCTAGACAAAGACATGGTTCTTCAAGGTATCGAAGACGTATTCGCAGAGAAAACGGCACTGAACGAAGAAGAGACTCGTGCGGCTCTTGAAGCTCTAGACAAGCGTGTTGCTGAAACTATGCAAGCACAAGCGGCAGAAAAATCGGCAGAAACTAAGAAAGTGGGTGATGACTTCCGCGCTGAGTTCGCAAAGACAGAAGGCGTGGAGCAAACTGAATCAGGCTTACTTTACCAAGTAATGACGGCCGGTGAAGGTGCTTCTCCAAAAGACACGGACACAGTTCAAGTTCACTACAAAGGTACGTTAACAGATGGTACTCAGTTCGATAGCTCTTACGAGCGTGGTGAACCAGCAACATTCCCACTTAACCGTGTAATTCCTGGTTGGACTGAAGGCGTGCAACTGATGAAAGTTGGCTCTAAGTACAAGTTCGTTATCCCGCCAGAGCTAGCATACGGTGAGCAAGATACACCGACTATCCCTGCTAACTCAACGCTAGTGTTCGAAGTCGAATTACTAAAAATTGATGACACTGAAGCGGCTCCTGCTCAGTAATATCAAATCGAAACTTCGTTCTAAAATACGTTGGTAGAATAAAAAGCCTAACTTTAATTTAGGCTTTTTTTGATTTTAAATTGAGTATTTTATTTTTAAACTTGTTCTAAATCACTAGTTGCAATGTTAGCTAGGTGTGCAATTAAAATTTTCTGATAAACTTACATAAATTTGTTGATTTTTCACACGAAGGTAAGGAATAAGTGACTACTACAGAAACAATCAATGCAGATGTGTTACTTGAAATGGAATCAGTCCACGTTATGCCATTCAGTGAACACGATAAAATTATTTTAAGATCTTATGAGGCCGTTGTTGATGGTATTGCGAGTCTTATTGGTCCGTTTTGTGAAATCGTTTTGCACTCACTAGAAGACCTCAATACTTCTGCAATTAAAATTGCCAACGGTGAGAATACTGGTCGTCAGGTTGGATCTCCGATCACCGATCTTGCATTAAAGATGCTGAAAGATATTGAAGGTTCTAAGCGTAACTTTTCACGCTCATACTTCACTCGCGCTAAAGGTGGAGTATTAATGAAGTCGATCACGGTTGCTATTCGTAATGGTGAAGACCGAGTGATAGGTTTATTGTGTATCAACGTCAATTTAGATGCGCCATTCTCACAAGTGCTGCAATCTTTCATGCCAACGCAAGACGCTGACGAAGCTGCGTCATCAGTTAACTTCGCAAGTGATGTTGAAGAACTCGTCGACCAAACGGTTGAGCGAACGATTGAAGAAATTAATGCAGACAAGTCAGTATCGAACAATACTAAGAACCGTCAGATTGTGATGGAGCTTTACGACAAAGGTATTTTCGATATCAAAGATGCGATTAACCGTGTTGCTGAACGCTTGAATATCTCGAAGCACACCGTATATTTGTATATCCGCCAACGTAAAACAGAGGATGAAGAGGGTTGTTAAGCTACACACTCCTAGTTAATGGGCCCGTTTACGGCTCACAATCCGCAAGAAGTGCTTATCAGTTTGCAGTGGCTCTGATTAAGCAGGGCCACAAACTTCACAGTGTGTTCTTCTATCAAGATGGCGTCAGTAACGGCTCAGCTCTTACCGTACCGGCTAACGATGAATTTGACTTAGCATCAGCTTGGCAAAAACTGGCTGATGAGCACGATGTTAGCCTAGAGACCTGTGTGGCTGCTGCGTTAAGACGCGGAGTGATTAGCCCAGAAGAATCGGAGCAACATAAACTGAGTGCTTCTAATCTGGCGTCTGGATTCACTCAGGCCGGATTAGGGAGTTTATCGGAAGCGCTGCTCACGCAAGATAGGGTCGTACAGTTTTGAGAAAGTTAGCCTTTATATTTAATAGTTTTCCTCATAGTACTGCTGCCGGTAGAGAAGGATTAGACGCATTACTTGCCGCTTCCGCTTACAGTGAAGACATTTTCGTGTTCTTTGTTGGCGATGGCGTGACACAGCTCCTTAAAGCGCAGCAACCCGACGAAGTCCTATCACGCGACTACATCTCAGCATTTAAGCTTATGGACCTGTACGACATCGAACAGGTGTATGTGTGTCAGCGTAGCCTGTGTCAGTTTGGTCTTTCGACAGACAACCTGTTGATTGATGTAACCGCTGTTGAAGCGGATGAGTTAACGCAGAAGCTAGCTCAATGCCAGCAGATACTGACTTTCTAGGGAACGCTATGCTTCATATCGTAAAATCAGTCGACAAACTTAAACTCGCATTGACCTACTCTCAACCACAGGATAACTTCCTTTTAGTGGAAGATGCGGTGTATGTTTGCCTTCCCAATCATGAGTTATTCACTCAAATCTGCGCAGTTGATCAGGTGTCGGTGTTAAAACCGGATCTCGATAGCCGAGGTTTACAGCCCCTTGTCTCTGGTGCACTTAGTCAAGTGGACTTTGACGGGTTCGTTAAACTGACGGTTTTGAACGAAAAATCAGTCACTTGGTAGCCGTGTTTTATCAGTTTGGTTAAAATTAAACCATCCTGAGCTCTGGACGGCTAAAAAAGATCTGTATATTTCTTGACACACCTCCCACTGCTGAATAGAATTTTGCGTCCCTAATTACGACTTGTGATTAGGGATAGATTTTTCACAAAGCTTACTTTCAAGTAAATTTCAGGAGCTAGTTAATGGCAACTATTAACCAGTTGGTTCGCAAACCTCGTGTAAAGCAAGTTGTTAAAAGCAACGTGCCTGCACTAGAAGCGTGCCCACAAAAACGTGGTGTATGTACTCGTGTTTACACTACTACACCTAAAAAACCTAACTCGGCACTACGTAAAGTATGTCGTGTACGTCTAACCAACGGTTTCGAAGTAACTTCGTACATCGGTGGTGAAGGTCACAACCTTCAAGAGCACAGTGTTGTACTAATCCGTGGCGGTCGTGTAAAAGACCTTCCGGGTGTTCGTTACCACACTGTTCGCGGCGCGCTTGACTGTGCTGGCGTTAACGACCGTAAACAAGGTCGTTCTAAGTACGGTGTGAAACGTCCTAAGTCTTAATGCATTTTCTTTTTTAAAAGAAAGCGTTAAGTAAGGCCAAACACTATTTTATTTATTATTCTGAAAAGTTTTGGAAAAAACCTGAAGAAGACAACGGAGAATATCCATGCCACGTCGTCGCGTAATAGGTCAGCGTAAGATCCTTCCAGATCCTAAGTTCAAATCTGAATTGCTGGCAAAATTCGTTAACATCCTTATGGTTGACGGAAAGAAATCTACTGCAGAGAAAATCGTTTACACTGCACTAGATTCAATGGCTGAGAAGTCTGGTAAAGACCACTTAGCTGTATTTGAAGAAGCTCTTGAAAATGTTCGCCCAGCGGTAGAGGTTAAATCTCGCCGTGTAGGTGGTTCAACTTACCAAGTACCTGTAGAAGTTCGTCCGGTTCGCCGTAACGCTCTTGCTATGCGTTGGGTAGTTGAAGCTGCGCGTAAGCGTGGTGAAAAATCTATGGCTCAACGCCTAGCTGCTGAAATGCTAGACGCGTCTGAGAACAAAGGTACTGCGGTTAAGAAACGTGAAGACGTTCACCGCATGGCTGACGCAAACAAAGCGTTCGCACATTACCGCTGGTAATACCTTTTTTGTGCTGCAAGGTTCCTTGCAGCACTTCTTTAGTTCCTATGCATATGCTAGGAACTATTGCTATTTCTAGGGCTGGTACTTTTTAGCTTCCTGGGTATAGCAATAGTCCCTAAGTCTCTAAGTTAAGAGGATTCAACCGTGGCTCGTAAAACTCCTATTGAGCGATACCGTAATATTGGTATTGTTGCTCACGTAGATGCAGGTAAAACAACCACAAGTGAACGTATTCTGTTCTATACCGGTCTTTCTCACAAAATCGGCGAAGTTCACGATGGTGCAGCAACCATGGACTGGATGGAGCAAGAGCAAGAGCGCGGTATTACGATCACTTCAGCAGCGACCACTACGTTTTGGCGTGGTATGGAAGCTCAGTTCTCAGATCACCGTATCAACATCATCGACACCCCTGGACACGTTGACTTTACTATTGAAGTAGAACGTTCTTTGCGTGTACTTGATGGTGCTGTCGTTGTGTTCTGTGGCTCATCTGGCGTTGAACCTCAGTCAGAGACAGTATGGCGTCAAGCCGATAAGTACCAAGTTCCACGTCTGGTTTTCGTTAACAAAATGGACCGTACAGGCGCAGATTTCTTGCGTGTCGTTGAACAGATCAAGGACCGCTTAGGCGCAACTCCTGTTCCTATCCAATTGAACATTGGCACTGAAGAAAACTTCCAAGGTGTTGTTGACCTTATCAAGATGAAGGCAATCAATTGGAACGATGCTGATCAAGGCATGACCTTCACTTACGAAGATATTCCAGCAGACATGCAAGAAATGGCTGAAGAATATCGTACAGAACTTGTTGAAGCCGCTGCAGAAGCAAGTGAAGAGTTGATGGATAAGTACCTTGAAGAAGGCGAACTAACAGAAGCTGAAATCAAACAAGGTCTTCGCACTCGTACCCTTAATAATGAAATAGTACTAGCAACTTGTGGTAGTGCATTCAAAAACAAAGGCGTACAAGCTGTTCTAGATGCCGTTGTTGATTTTCTCCCTTCACCAATTGATGTACCTGCGATTCAAGGTATTGATGAAGACGAGAATGAAGTAGAGCGTCACGCGGACGATAAAGAACCGTTCTCTGCGCTAGCCTTTAAAATCGCAACCGACCCATTCGTTGGTACTCTAACTTTCATCCGTGTTTACTCTGGTATTGTAGAAAGCGGCAAAACTGCTTACAACTCTGTGAAGAAGCAACGTGAACGTTTAGGTCGCATTGTTCAAATGCATTCAAATAAACGTGAAGAAGTAAAAGAAGTACGAGCAGGTGACATTGCAGCCATTATTGGTTTAAAAGATGTAACCACCGGTGAAACTCTGTGTGACCAGAATCATAAGATTATTCTTGAACGCATGGAGTTTCCAGACCCAGTTATTCAGATCGTTGTAGAGCCAAGCTCGCAAGCTGATCAAGATAAAATGACCATTGCTCTAGGTAAACTAGCAGCAGAAGACCCATCGTTCCGTGTTGATATGGATGCGGAAACAGGCCAGACACTGATTTCTGGTATGGGTGAACTACACTTAGATATCATCGTTGACCGTATGAAGCGTGAATTTAACGTGAACTGCAACGTTGGTAATCCACAAGTAGCTTATCGTGAAACAATTCGCGGTACAGCGAAAGCTGAAGGTAAATTTATCCGTGAGCATGGTGGTAAGGGTCAGTACGGTCACGTATGGCTGAAACTGGAGCCATCAGAAACTGGCGAAGGCTTTGTCTTCGTAGATGAAATTGCCAACGGTATTGTACCTAAAGAGTTTATCGCTTCAGTAGCTAGAGGCGTTGAAGAGCAGATGAACAATGGTGTGCTTGCTGGCTATCCAGTTTTGGATATAAAAGCTACACTGTATGATGGTTCTTACCATGAAGTTGATTCAAGTGAGATGGCGTTTACAATCGCTGCCTCTATGGCTTTCAGGACGGGTGCACTTGAAGCGCAACCAGTTCTGCTTGAGCCTATGATGAAAGTTGAAGTAACTACTCCAGAAGACTGGATGGGTGACGTTGTTGGCGATATTAACCGTCGTCGCGGCATCATCGAAGGTATGGACGAGGGGACAGCTGGCCTGAAGATAATTCGTGCACAAGTTCCGTTGTCTGTCATGTTCGGTTACGCAACTGATTTACGTTCTGCGACACAAGGGCGTGCTTCTTACTCTATGAAGTTTAGTGAGTACGCTGAAGTGCCTAACAATGTTGCAAAAGCAATCATTGCAGAACGTGGTTAAACAAAAGGAAGGCATTTTTCTTTATTTTTTAAAAGAACAATGCGTCCAAATATTGCGCTAACGAGAGTTGGCGCATAAAATAGCAATTTCTGGCGCGTCTCGGTCAATAATGAACGTGGCGAATCATAACTAGGAAGGAACACGATTGTGTCTAAAGAAAAATTTGAACGTACGAAACCGCACGTAAACGTTGGTACTATCGGCCACGTTGACCACGGTAAAACAACTCTAACTGCTGCTATCTGTACTACACTTGCAAAAGTGTACGGTGGTGTTGCTAAAGATTTCGCATCTATCGATAACGCTCCAGAAGAGCGTGAGCGCGGTATCACAATCGCTACTTCTCACGTTGAGTACGACACTCCATCACGTCACTACGCACACGTAGACTGTCCAGGACACGCGGATTATGTTAAAAACATGATCACTGGTGCTGCACAAATGGACGGCGGCATCCTAGTTGTTGCTGCGACTGACGGCCCTATGCCTCAAACTCGTGAGCACATCCTACTTGGTCGTCAAGTTGGTATCCCTTACATCATCGTATTCATGAACAAATGTGACATGGTTGATGACGAAGAGCTACTTGAGCTAGTTGAGATGGAAGTTCGTGAACTTCTTTCTGAATACGATTTCCCAGGTGATGACCTACCAGTTATCCAAGGTTCTGCACTTGGCGCACTAAACGGCGAGAAGCAATGGGAAGACAAGATTGTTGAGCTTGCAGAAGCACTAGATTCTTACATCCCAGAGCCAGAGCGTGCAGTAGACCAACCGTTCCTACTACCAATTGAAGACGTATTCTCAATTCAAGGTCGTGGTACTGTTGTAACTGGTCGTATCGAGCGCGGTATCCTACGTGTAGGTGACGAAGTAGAAATCGTTGGTATCAAAGAGACAACTCTTACTACTTGTACTGGTGTTGAAATGTTCCGTAAACTGCTTGACGAAGGTCGTGCAGGTGAGAACGTTGGTGCACTTCTACGTGGTACTAAGCGTGATGACGTTGAACGTGGCCAAGTACTTTCTGCGAAAGGTTCAATCAACCCACACACTAAGTTTGAGTCTGAAGTATACGTACTTTCTAAAGACGAAGGCGGCCGTCACACTCCTTTCTTCAAGGGTTACCGTCCACAGTTCTACTTCCGTACAACTGACGTAACAGGCGACATCACTCTACCAGAAGGCGTAGAAATGGTAATGCCAGGTGACAACGTTCAAATGACTGTTGAGCTAATTGCTCCAATCGCAATGGACGAAGGTCTACGTTTCGCAATCCGCGAAGGTGGCCGTACTGTTGGTGCTGGTGTTGTAGCTAAAATCTTCGCTTAATCGCGAATTGATTTTGCACACTCTTCATTAGAAGAACTGCATTAAAAAGGGAAGCTTCGGCTTCCCTTTTATTTTTCTAACCTCTTACGTTTCTACAATTCCCCAAGAGTTCCCCCGTTCTTTGTTATTCGACTTTCGTCATTCAGCTACCGTCGATTACCTTCATCAAATATATTCCGATTATTTTTCCAACGACACTTGCATACCAAAATGTGATCTGTATAATGCAACGCACTGGCTAACGTCGGTTGTGAACCAATGAGCACTGAGGAGTAGGTCTTACCTAGTAATGTATACTCAGCTTATGTTCGCGGTTAATAAAAATAGTAAACTTTTTGTTTGCTTCAAAAGTTAACTGACAATGCGTCCTAATTTTGGATGCTACGGTTTCACATAAATCAATCGGCATTCTCTCGTCTTTTCGAGTTTGAGTGGCGATATTGTTTGTGTAATTTTTAATAATTGGAGCTCTGTCTCATGCAGAACCAACGTATTCGTATCCGCCTTAAAGCGTTTGATTACAAGCTAATCGATGCTTCAACTGCGGAAATCGTTGAAACAGCAAAACGTACTGGCGCACAGGTTCGTGGTCCTATCCCACTTCCTACTCGTAAAGAGCGTTTCACTGTTCTTACCTCTCCACACGTCAACAAAGATGCACGTGACCAGTACGAAATCCGTACTCACAAGCGTTTGATCGACATCGTTGAGCCAACAGATAAAACTGTTGATGCTCTAATGCGTCTTGATCTTGCAGCTGGCGTTGATGTTCAAATCAGCCTAGGTTAAGGGAGATAAGAATAATGATTGGTCTAGTCGGACGTAAAGTGGGTATGACCCGCGTATTTACCGAAGAAGGCGTTTCTATCCCAGTAACAGTTGTTGAGGTTGAAGCGAACCGTATTTCTCAAGTTAAAACTCTTGAGACAGACGGCTACGCAGCAATCCAAGTAACTGCTGGTGCTAAGAAAGCTAACCGTGTAACTAAACCTGAAGCTGGTCACTTCGCGAAAGCGGGTGTAGAAGCAGGTCGCGGTCTTTGGGAATTCCGTTTAGAAAACGGCGAAGAGTTTGAAGTTGGCGCTGAGCTAAACGTAGAACTTTTCAACGAAATTAAAAAAGTAGACGTTACTGGTACATCTAAAGGTAAAGGCTTCCAAGGCGCTGTTAAGCGTTGGAACTTCTCTACTCAAGATATGACTCACGGTAACTCTTTGTCTCACCGCGCACCGGGTTCAATTGGCCAATGTCAAACTCCAGGTCGCGTGTTTAAAGGCAAGAAAATGGCAGGTCACATGGGTGCTGAGCGTGTAACGACTCAAAACCTAGAGATCGTACGTGTTGACGCTGAGCGCAATCTACTCCTTATTAAAGGTGCAGTACCGGGCTCAACAGGCGGAAACGTGATCGTAAAACCTGCTGTTAAAGCATAACGTCTAGGAGTAAGTAATGGAATTGATGGTTAAAGGTGCTGATGCACTAACTGTTTCCGAGACTACTTTCGGACGTGACTTCAACGAAGCTCTTGTACACCAAGTAGTTGTTGCATATGCAGCAGGTGCTCGTCAAGGTACTCGTGCTCAAAAGACTCGTTCTGAAGTATCTGGCGGTGGCGCTAAGCCATGGCGTCAAAAAGGTACTGGCCGCGCACGTGCTGGTACAATTCGTAGCCCAATCTGGCGTACAGGTGGTGTTACTTTTGCTGCGAAACAACAAGATCACAGCCAAAAAGTAAACAAAAAAATGTACCGTGGTGCTATGAAGAGCATTCTTTCTGAGTTAGTTCGTCAAGAGCGTTTAATCGTTGTTGATAACTTCTCTGTAGAAGCACCAAAAACAAAAGAACTTGTAGCTAAGCTTAAAGAGCTTGAGCTAAGCGACGTTCTGATTGTGACTGGCGAAGTAGATGAAAATCTATTCTTAGCTGCTCGTAACCTATACAAAGTTGATGCACGTGATGTTGCTGGTGTAGACCCAGTATCACTTATCGCTTTCGACAAGGTTCTAATGACTGCTGACGCAGTTAAGCAAGTTGAGGAGATGCTAGCATGATCACTGAAGAGCGTATCTTAAAAGTTCTACGTGCTCCGCACATCTCTGAAAAAGCAACTATGGCAGCTGAGAAAGCGAACACTATCGTTTTCAAAGTAGCTAAAGATGCAACTAAGAAAGAGATCAAAGCAGCTGTAGAAAAGCTATTTGAAGTTGAAGTTAAGTCTGTAAATACTCTTGTATTAAAGGGTAAGACCAAACGTCAAGGTATGCGTGAAGGCCGTCGTTCAGACGTTAAGAAAGCCTACGTTACTTTGAAAGAAGGTCAAGATCTTGACTTCGTTGGCGGCGCGGAATAACAGGAGTAGTAAAAATGGCTATTGTTAAATGTAAGCCGACTTCCCCTGGTCGTCGTCACGTCGTTAAAGTTGTTAACGCTGACCTACACAAGGGTAAGCCATACGCACCACTTCTAGAGAAAAACTCTAAGAACGGTGGTCGTAACAACAACGGTCGTATCACAGTACGTCACATCGGCGGTGGTCATAAGCACCACTACCGTGTAGTTGACTTCAAACGTACTAAAGATGGCATCCCAGCGAAAGTTGAGCGTCTAGAATACGATCCAAACCGTAGTGCTAACATCGCTCTAGTTCTGTACGCAGACGGTGAGCGTCGTTACATCATTGCACCTAAAGGTGTTAACGCAGGTGACCAGATTCAATCTGGTGTAGATGCAGCAATCAAAGCAGGTAACACTCTGCCGATGCGCAACATCCCAGTAGGTTCTACTGTACACTGTGTTGAACTTAAGCCTGGTAAAGGTGCTCAGCTAGCTCGTTCGGCTGGTGCTTATGCTCAAATCATCGCTCGCGATGGTGCATACGTAACTATTCGTCTACGTTCTGGTGAAATGCGCAAAGTTCTTTCTGAAGGTCGTGCAACGATCGGTGAAGTTGGTAACTCTGAGCATATGCTACGTGAACTTGGTAAAGCTGGTGCTTCACGCTGGCGCGGCGTACGTCCAACCGTACGTGGTGTAGTAATGAACCCGGTGGATCACCCACATGGTGGTGGTGAAGGCCGCACATCTGGTGGTCGTCACCCAGTATCTCCTTGGGGCGTTCCTACTAAGGGCTTCAAGACTCGTAAGAACAAGCGCACTGACAAGTACATCGTACGTCGTCGCACTAAATAATCTATAAAGAGGAATCGCCATGCCACGTTCTCTCAAGAAAGGTCCTTTTATTGACCTACACTTGCTGAAGAAGGTAGAGAAAGCGGTGGAAAGCGGAGACAAAAAGCCTATTAAGACTTGGTCCCGTCGCTCAATGATCATCCCAACAATGATTGGTTTGACCATCGCTGTCCATAATGGTCGTCAGCACGTTCCAGTTTTCGTTACCGAAGAAATGATCGGTCACAAACTGGGCGAATTTGCACCAACTCGTACTTATCGCGGTCATGCTGCAGATAAGAAAGCTAAGAAGAAATAAGGAGTAGATGATGGAAGCTTTAGCTAAACATAACTTTGCTCGTATTTCTCCACAGAAAGCTCGCTTAGTTGCAGACCAAATTCGCGGTAAGTCGGTAGACCAAGCTCTAGAAATTCTAACTTTCAGCAACAAAAAAGCTGCTGTATTGGTTAAGAAAGTTCTTGAGTCAGCTATCGCTAACGCGGAACATAACGAAGGTGCAGATATCGACGATCTAAATGTCGCTAAAATCTTCGTAGATGAGGGCCCTATCATGAAGCGCATTATGCCTCGTGCTAAAGGTCGTGCGGATCGTATCTTGAAGCGTTCAAGCCACATCACTATTGTTGTAGCAGATCGCTAAAGACTAGGAGAGTAAGCAATGGGTCAGAAAGTACATCCTAATGGTATTCGTCTTGGCATCGTTAAGCCTTGGAATGCTACATGGTTTGCTAATACCAACGAATTCGCTGACAACCTAGACGGCGACTTCAAGGTACGTCAGTTCCTTACAAAGGAACTACAAAAAGCATCATTATCTCGTATCGTTATCGAGCGTCCAGCTAAGAGCATCCGTGTGACTATTCACACAGCTCGTCCTGGCGTTGTTATCGGTAAGAAAGGTGAAGACGTAGAGAAGCTACGCACAGCTGTAGCTAAAATCGCAGGTGTACCAGCGCAAATTAACATCGCTGAAGTACGTAAGCCTGAGCTAGATGGTCAGCTTGTAGCTGATAGCATCGCGTCTCAACTAGAGCGTCGTGTTATGTTCCGTCGTGCAATGAAACGTGCGGTACAAAATGCTATGCGTCTAGGCGCTAAAGGCATCAAAGTACAAGTAGGTGGCCGTCTTGGCGGTGCTGAAATCGCACGTTCTGAGTGGTACCGTGAAGGCCGTGTGCCTCTACACACTCTACGTGCAGACATTGATTACGCAACTTCTTCGGCTCACACTCAATACGGTGTGATCGGCATTAAAGTTTGGATCTTCAAAGGTGAGATTCTAGGCGGTATGCCAGCTGCTAACGCAGTAGAGCCAAAAGGCGATAAGCCTAAGAAGCAGCGTAAAGGCCGTAAGTAAGGAGTCGAACGATGCTACAACCAAAACGTACTAAGTTCCGCAAGGTTATGACTGGTCGTAACCGTGGTCTAGCGAAAGGTACTGAAGTAAGCTTCGGCGAATTCGGTCTTAAAGCTGTTGGCCGTGGTCGTCTAACTGCACGTCAAATCGAAGCGGCACGTCGTGCTATGACACGTCACATTAAGCGTCAAGGTCAAATCTGGATCCGTGTATTCCCAGACAAGCCGATTACTGAAAAGCCTCTTGAAGTTCGTCAAGGTAAAGGTAAAGGTTCAGTTGCGTACTGGGTTGCTCAAATCCAACCTGGCAAAGTTATGTACGAGATGAATGGCGTACCTGAAGAGTTGGCACGTGAAGCGTTCCGCCTAGCGGCACGTAAACTGCCTGTTAAAACTACTTTTGTAACTAAGCAGGTGATGTGATGAAAGCACAAGATCTACGCGAAAAGAACGTTGAAGAGCTTAACGCTGAGCTATTGAATTTGCTACGTGAACAGTTCAACTTGCGCATGCAAGCTGCAACTGGTCAGCTACAGCAAACTCATACTCTAAAAGCTGTACGCCGTGACATCGCACGTGTGAAAACTGTTTTGACTGAAAAGGCAGGCGCATAATGAGCGAAACTAACCGCATCCAGCAAGGTCGTGTTGTAAGTGACAAGATGGACAAGTCTATCGTTGTTGCTATCGAGCGTACTGTAAAACATCCAATTTACGGTAAATACGTTAAGCGCACGACTAAAGTACACGCACACGATGAAGACAACACTTGTGGCCTAGGCGACAAAGTTGAAATCGTTGAGTGTCGTCCTCTGTCTAAGACTAAGTCTTGGACATTGGTTAAAGTTCTAGAAAAAGCGAAGATTTAATCTTTGTAATTCTATAACTTATAAGCGGCTCCAAATTATTTTTTGGAGCCGCTTGTTTTTTGTCTACCCAATTTAAAAAAAGGGTGGTACAATTCGCGTCCCTTTTAAAGAGGCAGCCCGACCCGAGAGGGTCTAGTTTTAATATTTAGCGGAGCACTAACAATGATCCAGATGCAAAGTACACTTGACGCAGCAGATAACTCTGGCGCGCGCAAGGTAATGTGTATTAAGGTTCTGGGTGGCTCTCACCGCCGTTATGCACATATCGGTGACGTCATCAAAGTTACAGTGAAGGAAGCAATTCCTCGCGGTAAAGTAAAGAAAGGTGATGTTCTGAAGGCGGTAGTAGTGCGCACCCGTAAAGGCGTTCGTCGCCCAGACGGTTCTGTCATTCGCTTCGACAGTAATGCTTGTGTATTGTTAAATGACACTACTGAGCAACCAGTCGGCACACGTATCTTTGGTCCTGTGACTCGTGAACTTCGTAATGCGAAATTCATGAAGATTGTATCACTAGCACCTGAAGTTCTGTAAGGAGCGGCAACATGGCAGCTAAAATCCGTCGTAATGACGAAGTAATCATTCTTGCTGGTAAAGATAAAGGCAAGAAAGGTAAAGTAACTAAGGTTCTGACAACTGGTAAAGTTATCGTTGAAGGCATCAACCTTGTTAAAAAACACCAAAAGCCGGTTCCGGCTCTAGGTCAACAAGGTGGCATCGTTGAACAAGAAGCAGCTATTGATGCTTCTAACGTTGCAGTTTTTAACGCGGCTACTGGTAAAGCAGACCGTATCGGTTTCCGTATCGAAGATGGCAAGAAAGTTCGTTTCTTCAAATCTAACGGCGAAACTGTTTCTAACTAATTAGAAGTAATTTGGAGTTCTACTATGGCGAAACTGCATGATTACTACAAGTCGTCTGTAGTCGCTGAGCTTACCAAAGAGTTCAGCTACACAAGCGTCATGCAAGTCCCTAGGATTGAGAAAATCACCCTAAATATGGGCGTTGGTGAAGCAATCAACGATAAGAAACTACTAGAAAACGCAGCATCTGATATGGCAACGATCTCTGGTCAAAAGCCACTTATCACTAAAGCGCGTAAATCTGTAGCTGGTTTCAAAATTCGTGAAGGCTACCCAATTGGTTGTAAAGTAACCTTGCGTGGTGAGCGCATGTGGGAGTTTTTAGAGCGTTTAATCTCTATCGCACTTCCACGTGTACGTGATTTCCGTGGTGTTAGCGCTAAGTCTTTTGACGGTCGCGGTAACTACAGCATGGGCGTTCGCGAGCAAATCATCTTTCCGGAAATCGACTACGATAAAGTCGATCGCGTCCGCGGTCTTGATATCACTATCACGACTTCTGCGGGTTCCGATGAGGAAGGCCGAGCTCTGCTGGCTGCCTTTAACTTCCCATTCCGTAAGTAAGGGTAGGGTTACTGTTATGGCTAAACAATCAATGAAAGCACGTGAAGCTAAACGTGCAAAACTAGTAGCTAAGTTCGCTGAAAAGCGTTCTGCGCTAAAAGTTATCATTAGCGATGTAAACGCATCTGAAGAAGATCGTTGGAATGCGGTTCTTAAACTGCAATCTCTTCCACGTGATTCAAGTGCATCACGTCAGCGCAACCGTTGCAACCAAACTGGTCGTCCACACGGTTACCTACGTAAATTCGGTCTAAGCCGCATTAAGGTTCGTGAAGCTTGCATGAAAGGCGAGATTCCGGGTCTTCGTAAGGCTAGCTGGTAATTGCCACTTAATCATTTGGAGTAAATCTTATGAGCATGCAAGATCCGATTTCGGATATGCTGACCCGCGTTCGTAACGGTCAGGCAGCAAACAAAGTTGCTGTAAAAATGCCTTCTTCAAAGCTTAAAGTTGCAATTGCTGCATTACTTAAAGCTGAAGGTTACATCGTAGACTTCGCTGTTGAAGGCGAAGCAAAACCTGAGCTAGAAGTTACTCTTAAGTACTTCCAAGCTAAACCTGTAATCGAGCAAATCAAGCGTGTATCACGTCCTGGTCTAAGAGTTTATAAAAATAAAGACTCTTTACCTACAGTGATGGGTGGTCTTGGTATTGCAGTTGTTTCTACTTCCAAGGGTCTGATGTCTGACCGTGCTGCTCGTAAAGCAGGTCTTGGCGGTGAAATCATCTGTTACGTAGCTTAAGGAGTAGATTATGTCTCGTGTTGCTAAAGCACCTGTCGCTATTCCAGCTGGCGTAGAGGTGAAACTAAACGGCCAAGAAGTTACTGTAAAAGGTAGCAAAGGTGAGCTTACTCGCGTTCTTAACAACGCCGTAGTTATTGCACAGGAAGAAAACAACCTAACTTTCGGTCCGAAAGAAGGTGTTGCTAACGCATGGGCACAAGCTGGTACAGCTCGCGCTCTAGTTAACAACATGGTTGTGGGTGTTACTGAGGGCTTCACTAAGAAGCTTACTCTTAAGGGTGTTGGTTACCGTGCTGCTATGAAAGGCAACTCTGTAGCTCTAACTCTTGGTTTTTCTCACCCAGTAGAGCACGCTCTACCTGAAGGTATTAAAGCTGAGTGCCCTAGCCAAACTGAGATCATTGTAACTGGTTGTGATAAACAGCTAGTTGGTCAAGTTGCGGCTGACATTCGTTCTTATCGTGAGCCTGAGCCTTATAAAGGTAAAGGTGTACGTTACGCAGATGAAAATGTGCGTACTAAAGAAGCTAAGAAGAAGTAAGGTATCACTATGGATAAGAAAGCATCTCGCATCCGTCGTGCTACACGTGCACGTCGTAAGATTGCAGAACTTGGTGCAACTCGCCTGGTAGTACACCGTACTCCTCGCCATGTTTACGCACAAGTTATCTCGGCAAACGGCTCTGAGGTTATCGCAGCTGCTTCTACTGTAGAAAAAGCGATCCGTGAGCAAGTTAAGAACACTGGTAACATTGATGCAGCTAAAACAGTTGGTAAAACTGTTGCTGAGCGCGCTCTTGAAAAAGGCGTAGCTTCAGTTGCATTCGATCGTTCTGGTTTCCAATACCACGGTCGAGTAGCGGCGCTAGCAGAATCTGCTCGCGAAGCTGGTCTGAAATTCTAAGGTAGGGTTGGAAGATGGCTAAAGAACAACAACAAGCTAATGATTTGCAAGAAAAATTGATTGCTGTTAACCGTGTATCTAAGACGGTTAAAGGTGGTCGAATCATGAGCTTCACTGCACTAACAGTAGTTGGTGACGGTAATGGTCGTGTAGGTTTCGGTTACGGCAAAGCTCGTGAAGTACCTGCTGCGATTCAAAAAGCAATGGAAAAGGCGCGTCGTAACATGGTTACTGTTGCGCTTAACGAAGGCACTCTTCACCACCCGGTGAAAGGTCGTCATTCGGGCTCTAAAGTTTACATGCAGCCAGCTGCTGAAGGTACAGGTGTTATTGCCGGTGGTGCAATGCGTGCTGTACTTGAAGTTGCGGGCGTACATAACGTACTTTCTAAAGCATACGGTTCTACGAACCCTATCAATATCGTTCGTGCAACGATTGGTGCTTTAGTTGACGTTAAGTCACCAGAAATGGTTGCTGCTAAACGTGGTCTAACTGTTGAATCTATTTCGGAGTAAGCACACGATGGCAACTATTAAAGTAACTCAAACTAAAAGCTCAATTGGTCGCCTACCTAAGCACAAAGCGTGTCTTAAAGGTCTAGGTCTTCGTCGCATCAACCATACAGTAGAACTTGAAGATACACCGTGCGTACGCGGTATGATCAACAAGGTTTACTACATGGTTAAGATTGAGGAGTAATCAGAATGCGTTTGAATACTCTATCACCGGCTGCTGGCTCTAAACCTTCTAAGAAGCGTGTAGGTCGTGGTATCGGTTCTGGCCTTGGTAAAACAGGTGGCCGCGGTCACAAAGGT
This sequence comes from Vibrio kanaloae, assembly GCF_024347535.1. Taxonomy (NCBI): domain Bacteria; kingdom Pseudomonadati; phylum Pseudomonadota; class Gammaproteobacteria; order Vibrionales; family Vibrionaceae; genus Vibrio; species Vibrio kanaloae. The sequence continues at coordinate 333,582 of NZ_AP025497.1, forward strand.
CAAAAGTCACGTTCTGGCGGCTCTGTTCGTCCAGGTTTTGAAGGCGGTCAAATGCCTCTAAAACAACGTCTACCTAAATTCGGTTTCACTTCTCGTAAGAGTCTAGTGTCTGCTGAAGTTCGTCTAGCTGAGCTAGCGAAAGTAACAGGTGACGTAGTTGATCTTAACAGCCTTAAAGCTGCTAACGTTATCACTAAGAACATCGAATTTGTTAAGATCGTTCTTTCTGGTGACCTAAGTAAAGCTGTGACTGTTAAAGGTCTACGCGTGACTAAAGGCGCTAAAGCTGCAATCGAAGCTGCAGGCGGTAAAATCGAGGAATAATCTCGAGGAACGAGGTACAGATGGCTAAGAAACCAGGAAAAGATTTTCGTAGTGCTCAGAGCGGCTTAAGTGAACTAAAGTCGCGCTTATTATTCGTAATTGGTGCACTTTTAGTATTCCGAGCCGGCTCTTTTGTGCCGATCCCTGGTATTGACGCAGCTGTACTTGCCGATTTGTTCGATCAGCAAAAAGGTACCATCGTTGAAATGTTTAACATGTTCTCCGGTGGTGCTCTTGAGCGTGCATCTATATTAGCATTGGGTATCATGCCGTACATTTCGGCATCGATCGTAGTCCAATTGCTAACTGTAGTTCATCCAGCGTTAGCGGAACTCAAGAAAGAGGGTGAAGCAGGCCGTCGTAAGATAAGCCAATATACACGCTACGGCACGCTTGTACTTGCAACATTCCAAGCTATTGGTATCGCAACAGGCTTACCAAACATGGTCGATAATCTGGTTGTTATCAACCAAACCATGTTTACGCTTATTGCAACCGTGAGTTTAGTAACTGGCACCATGTTTTTAATGTGGTTAGGTGAACAAATCACTGAGCGAGGAATCGGTAATGGTATTTCCATTCTGATTTTTGCAGGTATTGTTGCAGGGTTGCCTTCTGCAATCGGTCAAACAATCGAGCAAGCGCGTCAAGGTGAATTGCATGTGCTTCTTCTGCTGTTGATTGCTGTATTGTCTTTTGCTGTTATTTACTTCGTAGTTTTCATGGAACGTGGTCAACGTCGTATTGTCGTTAACTATGCGAAACGTCAACAAGGTCGTAAAGTTTTTGCAGCACAAAGCTCTCATCTGCCTCTTAAAATTAATATGGCAGGTGTTATTCCAGCGATTTTTGCATCGAGTATTATTTTGTTCCCAGGAACATTAGCACAGTGGTTTGGTCAAAATGGCGAAAGCAGCGCGTTCGGTTGGTTAACTGACGTGTCATTAGCTCTTAGCCCTGGTCAACCTTTGTATGTAATGCTTTATGCAGCAGCTATAATCTTCTTCTGTTTCTTCTATACAGCGTTGGTGTTTAACCCTCGCGAAACAGCTGATAACTTGAAGAAGTCTGGTGCATTCGTACCCGGTATCCGCCCAGGTGAGCAGACAGCGAAATATATCGATAAAGTAATGACTAGACTGACCCTTGCGGGCGCTCTATACATTACTTTTATATGTCTGATTCCTGAGTTCATGATGGTCGCGTGGAACGTTCGTTTCTACTTTGGCGGCACATCACTATTAATCGTAGTGGTAGTTATCATGGATTTCATGGCACAGGTACAGACTCATCTGATGTCTCAACAGTATGATTCTGTGTTAAAGAAAGCGAATCTGAAAGGTTACGGCCGTTAATTCGGTTATAACAATTTCGATTCCATTTACGGAGTTTAGCAATGAAAGTTCGTGCTTCCGTTAAAAAAATCTGCCGTAACTGTAAAGTTATCAAGCGTAACGGTGTCGTTCGCGTGATTTGCAGTGAGCCAAAGCATAAGCAACGCCAAGGCTAATAAGCAGAAATTTTTACTTGAAATACAAGGTAGAGTCGAGTATATTCCTCGGCCTACCTTTTGCGTGCAAAAGAAGTAGTATGCCGCAGCGTATCCATAACGGGCTTTGCTGCGGATAATTCTTTTATGAACCCCCTTAGGAGTGAATAATGGCCCGTATAGCCGGCATTAACATTCCTGATCATAAGCATTCTGTAATTGCACTTACTGCAATCTACGGTATCGGTAAAACTCGCTCTCAAGCTATTCTAGCTGAAGTGGGTATTGCTGAAGATGCTAAGATCAGTGAACTAACTGAAGAGCAGATCGATCAACTGCGTGATGGTGTAGCTAAGTACACTGTAGAAGGTGATCTACGTCGTGAAGTATCGATGAACATCAAGCGTCTTATGGACCTTGGCTGTTACCGCGGTCTTCGTCATCGTCGCAGTCTACCACTACGTGGACAGCGTACTAAAACCAACGCTCGCACCCGTAAGGGTCCGCGCAAGCCGATCAAGAAATAGTCGGATAAGGTAGAGTACAATGGCAAAACAACCAACTCGCGCGCGTAAGCGCGTACGCAAGCAAGTAGCTGATGGCGTAGCGCACATTCATGCTTCTTTCAACAACACAATCGTAACTATCACTGACCGTCAAGGCAATGCTCTTGCATGGGCTACAGCAGGTGGTTCAGGCTTCCGTGGTTCTCGTAAATCTACTCCGTTCGCAGCACAAGTTGCAGCTGAGCGTTGTGGTGAAATGGCTAAAGAATATGGCCTAAAGAACTTGGAAGTTATGGTTAAGGGTCCAGGTCCAGGTCGCGAATCTACTGTTCGTGCACTGAACGCTGCTGGTTTCCGTATCACTAACATTGTTGATGCGACACCAATCCCTCATAACGGTTGTCGTCCACCTAAGAAACGCCGCGTTTAAGTTTCGTTTCTAGGAATATTGGAGAAAGATCATGGCAAGATATTTGGGTCCTAAGCTGAAGCTTAGCCGTCGCGAAGGTACTGACTTATTTCTTAAGTCTGGTGTCCGTGCGATCGATACCAAGTGTAAAATTGATAACGCACCAGGTGTACACGGCGCTCGTCGCGGTCGTCTATCTGAGTATGGCGTTCAGCTTCGTGAGAAGCAAAAAGTTCGTCGTATCTACGGCGTTCTAGAAAAACAATTCCGCAACTACTACAAAGAAGCTGCACGTCTTAAAGGCAACACGGGTGCAAACCTGCTTCAGCTTCTTGAAGGTCGTCTTGATAACGTAGTTTACCGTATGGGTTTTGGTGCAACTCGCGCTGAATCTCGTCAACTAGTTAGCCACAAGTCTATCCTAGTTAACGGTAAAGTTGTAAACGTTCCTTCTTTCAAAGTAGCGGCAAATGACGTTGTTTCTATTCGCGAGAAAGCTAAACAGCAATCTCGTATTAAAGCTGCTCTAGAAGTTGCTGAACAACGTGAAAAGCCAACTTGGATTGAAGTAGATGCTGGCAAAATGGAAGGTACATTCAAGCGTATGCCTGAGCGTTCTGATCTATCAGCTGACATCAATGAACACTTGATCGTCGAACTTTACTCTAAGTAAGGTTAAAAAAAGAGAGGACACAATGCAGGGTTCTGTAACAGAATTTCTTAAGCCGCGTCTTGTTGACATTGAACAGATCAATACGACACACGCGAAAGTAACTCTTGAGCCATTAGAGCGCGGTTTCGGCCACACTCTAGGTAATGCTCTTCGCCGCATTCTTCTATCTTCTATGCCGGGTTGTGCCGTAACAGAAGTTGAAATTGAAGGTGTGCTACACGAATACAGCACTAAAGAAGGCGTTCAGGAAGATATCCTTGAAATCCTTCTGAACCTTAAAGGTTTAGCTGTACGCGTTGCTGAAGGCAAAGATGAAGTGTTTATTACACTGAACAAATCAGGCTCAGGCCCTGTTGTTGCAGGTGACATCACCCACGATGGTGATGTAGAGATCGCTAACCCTGAGCACGTAATTTGTCACCTAACGGATGACAATGCTGAGATCGCTATGCGAATCAAAGTAGAACGTGGTCGTGGTTACGTTCCAGCTTCAGCTCGTATCCATACTGAAGAAGATGAGCGTCCAATTGGTCGTCTACTTGTTGACGCTACTTACAGCCCGGTCGATAAAATCGCCTATGCTGTAGAAGCGGCACGTGTAGAACAACGTACTGACTTAGACAAGCTTGTTATCGATATGGAAACGAACGGTACTCTAGAACCTGAGGAAGCAATCCGTCGTGCAGCTACTATTTTAGCTGAACAATTGGATGCGTTCGTAGATCTTCGTGATGTACGTGTACCTGAGGAGAAGGAAGAGAAGCCAGAATTCGATCCTATCCTACTACGTCCTGTAGACGATCTTGAACTAACAGTTCGCTCTGCTAACTGTTTGAAAGCAGAAGCGATTCACTACATCGGTGATCTTGTACAGCGCACTGAGGTTGAGCTACTTAAAACGCCAAACCTTGGTAAGAAATCTCTTACAGAGATTAAAGATGTGCTTGCTTCACGTGGTCTTTCTCTGGGCATGCGCCTAGAAAACTGGCCACCAGCGTCAATCGCTGAAGATTAATCGAAAAGTTAGAAGGATTAGGTCATGCGCCATCGTAAAAGTGGTCGTCAACTCAACCGCAACAGCAGTCATCGTAAAGCGATGTTCAGCAACATGGCTAGCTCTCTTGTTCGTCACGAAGTTATTAAGACTACCGTGCCTAAAGCAAAAGAACTACGTCGCGTAATTGAGCCGTTGATTACCCTAGCTAAGACAGACAGTGTTGCTAACCGTCGTCTTGCATTTGCTCGCACTCGTGATAACGAAGTTGTAGCAAAACTATTTAATGAACTAGGCCCGCGCTTTGCGGCTCGCCAAGGTGGTTACACTCGCATTCTTAAATGTGGTTTCCGTACTGGTGATAAAGCTCCAATGGCTTACATTGAGCTAGTAGACCGCCCAGCTGCTGAAGACGCCGCTGAGTAATCTAGACTAGATTATTAATACAAAAAGCCGAGCATTAGCTCGGCTTTTTTGTATCTATAGAATAAGGAATAGATAACAAAAATTGCACTATGATGTTTGGCATTTTTTGCTTGTCTTATCTGCTTTATTTTTCAAAAATATCTCGTATCTCGTATCTCGTATCTCGTATCTCGTATCTCGTATCTCGTATCTCGTATCTCGTATCTCGTATCTCGTATCTCGTATCTCGTATCTCGTACCTCACATATCTTTTCTTCCATACACAAAAAAGAGCACCGAAGTGCCCTTATCAAATTTCAAGCTAGCTATTAATAACTAACGATTATTGCCATACAGCTGCAAGTGAATCCATCAGGCCGCTCGTGGCACCTTGTGACTGTAATGCTTGAAGAATGATTGGCGCAAATGTCGTAACCATTGATGGATCCATACCTAATCCAGAAAATGCACTTTCAACGGCACCTTGTGAGCTTAATAGCGATGATAGACCTGTAGACTCTAGGCTCGACATGCCAGGAATAAGTGAGGCGAGTTCTTTGTTGTCGACTGTGCCTAGTGAGTTTTGTGCAAGGGCTAACATTGAACCAATACCACCAACTGCTTGGTCGCTAGTAACAGAAGCTTGGTCAGCTACTGTATCCACAAGAGGTGTTGTTTCGTTCTGTTGAGACCACATATTCACTGCCGCCATTAGTGCAGTTTGGGATAGTTGGGAATAGTTGGTATCTGATGATGAACTGGTTTGTTCAGAGTCGCTAGTGCTAGCGCAAGAGACAACAGCAAGGCTGCTTAAAACTGTGATGAGTACTTTCTTCATTATTCGTCCTTAAGTAATAAAGTAATTTACTCTTTCACTATAAACGAAAAACGGCGATGTAGTGACATCGCCGTTGGATTATTTTAATTTTATTTCCCTATAGTAGTTTGTTTTACTATAGGTTTTTTCAAAAATTAAAGAACAGCTAGAAGTTCTACTTCAAATACTAGAGCAGCAAATGGTGGGATTGCTGCGCCTGCGCCACGCTCACCGTATGCTAGATCTTGAGGGACGTATAGCTTCCACTTAGAGCCAACAGGCATCATTTGTAGAGCTTGTACCCAACCTTGAATTACGCCAGTTACTGGGAATTCAGCTGGTTGGCCACGAGATACAGAGCTGTCGAAAACAGTACCGTCAGTTAGTTCACCGTGGTAGTGAACACGTACTTGCTTGTCTGCTGTTGGAATTTCGCCAGTACCTTCAGTTAGTACTTCGTACTGAAGACCAGACTCAAGAACCGTCACTTCTGAACGAAGAGCGTTGTCAGCTAAGAAAGCTTCGCCGTCAGCAGCAGCAGCTTTAGCTAGTTCTTGACGTGCAGCTTCACCACGAGTGTGTAGCTCTTGTAGTGCATTGTTGATTTCGTCAATTTCGATAGCGGGCATGTCACCAACTAGAGCAGTTGCGATACCGGCAGCGATTGCGTCAACATTTAGGCCTTCAAGACCAGAACCAGCAAGTTGTTGGCCCATTTGTAGACCGATACCGTAGCTTGCTTTTTGCTCTACAGTTTCAAATTTTACTTCAGACATGAAAAGTCACTCTTTTTGTCAGTACGAAAACAGTAAGAATACCAGTATTAGCATCGTGAAGAAATGGTTAGCCCCTGATCACTTGTGCTTTACTGAGCCCAAAATCACAGCTATGTTAATTTTCCTGCTTTGCTCCTCGTTGTGACGGAAAGATCTATACTGTTGGTACTTTGGTTTTTATACTGTAGTGATTCAACGTATAGGACGCAGTGGTATGAATCGTCGTCAAAAGAAAAAACAGCAAGTTGATCACTTTGCAGAGCTTAAGGATCGACTGCTACAGCTCAAAGTCAAAATGAGCTCACTCGATATAAAAAAAATGAAGGCCACAGTTACGCAAACTTGGCAAGCATTGCCGAAGTTGCACCAAAGGTTATTGATGGTCATAGTGCCAATCGTATTGGTCTTACTTTTCGTGCCGCTCCCAGAGCCTAAAGTAGAGGTAGTTCTATCAACATCGCGTGTCGCACTTGAGATAGACACCGTTGGGTTAAGTAAACAGCAAAATACAAAAAGTACCCCATCAGAATCTAGCACCTGGCAGGAGTATCTTGTTAAGCAAGGTGACACTTTGGCGCAGGTTTTTCGAAACAATGATTTACCGCTGTCTGATCTTAACGCTTTAGTCCGTATTGAAGGCTCTGATAAGCCTCTTAGCCAGATCCGAAAAGGCCAGCTAGTACGATTTAAAGTTGCAGAAACGGGTCAACTGGATATTCTTCAACTAGAGAAAGGCGACACTTCGGTGATGTTTTTCCGACTGTCTGATGGTGGCTTTGGTCGAAGCAAGTAAATCAGACGAAGTTGATAGCTACCTATTCTTTGATAGAAAAGAGCTAATGACTAGCTCTTTTTTTTGGGCGTTTGAAAGGTGCCAGCGGCAAGATAATCAGCATGATTCCGATAAAGGTCAATGTGTCTGGGATTTCATCGAACCATGCTGCTCCGATGAATGCAACAAAGACTAACCCCGAATACTCTGCCAATGCAATTTGGCTAGAGTGAGCTTTCTGATAGGCGGCAACGGCAAGACCGTTATAGCTCAGTATCAATGTTGCGCTTAATCCAATGTATCCCAAATGTTCTATGGAAACCGGTTGCCAGTACAGGAAGCATAATATCAATGAAGCTGGAACTGAGAATAATGTTGTCCACCACAGCGTCGTGACCACCGATTGCTCGCTAGGGAGTTTTCTTACTAGGACATTGAAGAGTGCGAGTGTGAGCGCTGTGCCCAAAGCAAACAGTGCTGCCCAGTGGAATTGCGATGGCCTTAAGACTATCAGCGCACCAATGAAGCCGATGGTAGTGGCGATAACCTTGCCAAGTGCTGGTTGCTCTTTCAGTAGAAACATAGCAAGAGGCAACATCAATAAGGGGGCGACGTAAAACACAGCGTTAGCAGTTGCCAAAGATAAATGGGTGATCGCCACAACCATACACCCACTGCCAATTAATATTAGCTGCCCTCGTATAAAGGTGACTTTGGCTTGCTGTAAGCGTCGTTGCTCTTTTTTCTGTTGCAGCCACAAAGGGGTGATGATAAGTAGGGATATCAACTGTCGGAAAAAAATATATTGAAGAGGCGGTACTTCACCATTCAATAGTTTAACTGCTACGTCCGAAAGTGAGGCAAACAGGTTACCCGCAATCAGCATTAGGATACCGACAGTGATATTCGACATTACTTCTCTAATCTCATGTCTACATGTGGAATATCATCTTCCAGGTACATCTCAGAGATCGTCTTGAATCCATGACTTTTGTAGAAGCTTTCTAGGTGTTGTTGTGCGCCAATATCGATGGCTGTACCCGGCCAAAAACCCTCACAGCTTGTTAATGCTTCTTTCAGTAGTTGATGTCCTAGGCCATCACCTCTTGCGGATTGTTTGGTTGCGACTCGACCAATACTGGCGTTGTCATAAGTCGTGCCCGGTGGCAGTAAACGCGCGCACGCTACCAATTCTTCATCAGCGTAGCCTAATAGGTGTTGAACACCTGTGAGTGTGTCTTTACCGTCAAGCTCCGGATAAGGACAAGTCTGCTCAACCACAAATACATCTACTCGTAATTTAAGTAATTGATAAAGCTGTTGCGTTGAAAGTTCTGTAAAGGGAAGTGAGTACCAATTGATCATGTTTATATCCAGAGATTATCGATGATCTGAATGTACTATGCGTGATGATTATTGGCATTAACTATTGTTAATTCGACCTTTAATTCTACTAAGGCTGATCGAGGTTATTCCTAAGTAGGCTGCAATCTGGTTGTTGTTCAAGCGCTGTTCCAGATCGGGATAATGTTCGCAGAAAAGTTGGTAACGTTGCTCTGGGGTGTAGAGTAGCATAAAGCGTTCTTTGTTTTCTTTATGCATCAGTTGAGTTTCTAACAACTTTAAATACAAGGGGTTATTCGATGAACGCCACTCAGTTAGGGCTATCATTGGAAGTTCTAATAGCGTGATTGGCGTTAAAGTTTCCAGTAGATAAGGGGAGGCTTGTTTTTTTATTAGGCTCTCAAAACCGATGATCCAATCTTGTTCCCAGTAGAACTCTTTGCTGTATTGTTTACCGTCGTCAGTGAGGTAGCAAGCATGGCACAAGCCCTCAAGTACAAAGTAGATTGAGCTCGCCATCTCTCCTTGGTTGATCAGTATGTGTCTCGTCGGCAGTTCAAGCGGTTTCGCGACGCCTAATAGAGACTCAATTTGATTTTCAGAGAAGTCGAAGCTTTGTAATTGTTCGATAAAAGAGGTGTGCATGAAAATAACCTATCCCAAATAAGTGCCGAAATCATCGCACTTATTTGGAGAGACGTACAGAGCAGGATAAATCAGCGACGTGCGTGTTGCTCTAGGTAATCTTGAGCAAGTTCTCTGCCCATGTATTTACCCAGAGTCTTCAGTGGTACCTTTTTAAGGTTCACCACAATCAAGCCATCTAACGCATCATTAAATGATGGGTCGACGTTAAAGCACACTAGTTTCCCGTTCATCCCTAGGTATTGGCGCAATAACACCGGTAGTCCTTTTCCTTGTTCCATACGAGCTAGCACTTTAGAAAGTAAGGGCACACTCGCCAATGACGATAATAGGTGATTTTGCCAGAACACATGACTACTGGTATTGAGTGGTGAAGAAGGTGAAACCAGATGCGCTTTTTCTTCATCGTAGTGGTGAATTGATAAGGTGGTCGCGATCAACAGGCGCGCATTGTGGCTGTAATCATTACTGATACTGACCGGGCCAAATAGGTGGGTGTATTGAGGGTGACGAGACACAAAGGTCGCGATACCTTTCCATAGCAGTAACAGTGAGTTAAGGCTTTTTTGATAAGGTTTACTCACTACAGAACGCCCAAGCTCGATACTGTTGTCTAACGTATCGATGAACTCTTGATTGTAGTTAAACAGACTACGAGAGTAGAGCTGATCAAGTCCGTGTTCTGCGATTAATTTGTCGACCATACCAAGTCGATAAGCGCCGACCAATTCTGCCTTGGCTTTGTTCCACACAAACAGTTGGTGGTAGTAAAGATCGTACTCATCTAAATCACAAGCAAGCCCGCTGCCTTCTCCAACTTCTCGGAAACTCTCTTCTCTGACTCGACCGATCTCACGCATTAAGTTTGGAATGGATTGGCTTGGTGTGCAGTAGACCTCAAAGTCGCCCTGCTCAAGTAGTTTTATATCTTCAGGGAGTGAGTCTATTTCGATTGATAATACTTCTGGTGATATTGGCGCTATCACTTGGGTATCGAAAGAGGGCGCGTGGATTGGCGTACTCAGGCTATCTTGTTGACTCATGAGGTAGGTATTGAGTCGTAGGTAGTTGACGATATCCATCTCTTTTTCAAACGATTTTATCTCTGAATACGGAATCGATGAGCCAATCGAGATAGAGATAGTCGTCGCTTGCTTATTAAGAAGTTCACGGCCGAGTAGAGCGGTTCTTAATAGCGGATGGACTCGACCTGCTTGATAGAAAAGTTCACTGTTTTTACCATTGATGAAGGTCGGAACCGTAGTGGCTTGATGACGTTTGACGAATTTGGCAACCGATTTGCTCCATTCGATGTCTGTTAGTGTTTTTGTCCCTTTACGGTAACTCGATACTTCGCCCGCAGGGAACACGATCAACAGTCCACCGTCTGCTAAGTGACGATTGGCATCTCGAATGGCTTTAGCGTTGGTTCGTTTCGATTCTTTACTATTAAAGACATCGACCCCAATGAAAAGCTCATCCAATTCAGGCAGGCGTTTAAGTAACTCATTTGCCAACACCTTCACATCCTTTCTTACCGATCCTACGAGATCAGCAAGGATCACGCCTTCAATCGCGCCAAGAGGGTGGTTAGCCACAATCACGACAGGCCCTTTTTCCGGGATGCTTTCTGTGCTTCCCGATGCAACCGAGTAGTCGATATTGAGCGCCGACAGAGTGTAATTCATGAACTCGAAGCTAGATAACTCGTTTTGTCGATCTTGATAGAGTCGGTCTAGCTTAGATAGCCCAGTTGCCCACTCGACAACAGACTCACCCAACCCCAAAGGCGTGTAACGTGGTAAACGAAAAGGACTATCAATCATAATGAAGCTACCTTATTGACTAAAGTTGTTTAGGAAACCGTCTTGATTCTTGAAATCTGTCACACTTAAAAACCGCACCGCATAGCTAAATTTGGTTCAGCTCTATTTAATGAGTTTCGGCCAAACTTTATCGGCTTGTTGAATGTGCCGTGCTTGGTCTTGTTCCCAACGCTGCTTAATCTCTTGGTCGTAGTTGAGGTAAAGCTTGTTATCAACGATCGACCATTGATGTGGGTCACCCGGCGCAAAGTCACTTTTTGCCGATACGGCCCAAGCACAATAACCACCATATTGAGGGGCATATTTTTCAGGATTATTAACAAATAAAGTCAGATTCTTTTCAGAAGAGAAATACCAGTCCGCGCCTTTGTACTCAGTGCTGAATTTCTTGCTCCCTTCAACGGGCTTTCCAGAAGTGAAATACGCGACGGTATCGTAGCCATCGAGTGCCTTACTGCTAAAGAAGCCGGTATAGATTTCATCGGCAGCAAATACGTATGGGCTAACAAGTAGCATGACCATGGTGATTAGTTTTCTCATGATGGACTCCATCTATAGATTGATTGCGGGTGACAAATCGAAGGTAAAGCGCTGCTGATTTATCTGGTATGGGTTTATTGGTTCGCAAGGTGAGCCGGGCGCATAAAACATAGAGGCTTGACCGTGCAGATTACGTAAATGGGTAAAGCTGACTGTGTGTGCGTCTTCACGATGCATACAAGTTGCTAAATGGGGCTGTTCATTATGATGGTGAGAATGAAACTTCAGTAAGCTCTGTTGATTCTTGCCTGTTGCTATTAGCTGATCGTATTTGGCTTGTCGGTAGGCTTGCACTCGCTCTAAATCAACACCGGAGGAGAAGAGTGGTGAGTCGGTCTCGACTATTTTTTGTTGAATGCCATCCCACATGTAGGCGATAACCAAACCATGGTGTTGAGTTAAGTTCGGCGCGAAAGCCAGTAGGGTAAACGGGGCAAAGGAATGCAGATCGAGCTTATGAAATGCATCAGAGAGCTGACTGATATGACGACTCGATGATAGGTTCTTAAGTAACAAACCACGGCTGACCAAAGGGCCATCAGGTACAATGCCTTGATAGTTATTGAGTAGACAAAGCGAAAGCCCGAACTCATTAATACTTATCCAACTACCACCGCCACTTGGGTCGAGTGGCATGATGATATCGACACCGTTAACTCGATATTGTTTGGGCGGCATCGCCAGTGCTCGCGTCTTTTGTTCATCACGATTAAAAAAGACCTGATAGCCATTTTCTTCAAGTAGCCAAGATACTGAACACATGGTTATTGCTCCCTCAGATAACTACTGGTGGCTGGGGCATAACCAAAAGTGTTGCAGGTTTCCATGTCTAGGAAGCTGGTGATCACCTTGATCATCGCGTAATGATGATTGGCATGCAGCGCGGCAAAGGTGATCTCTCTTTCTAGCGTAGAAGGCAGGCTTGCAAACACCTGAGTATCCATCGAAACCTCGGTTTGGATCATGATGGGCGCTTCGAGATCGTTGTGGTCTAGTCGCTCAAGCCAGTTGATCACATAGCGGATCTCTTTGACTGCAATTGAGCGGTTGTATTCGACTGGATGGCCACGACGACGGGTATTGTAATCAACGGTCGCGTTCTCTTTTAAAATCAGAGCATGAAAAAGATCGAGCGTATGACGAGTATGCTCACCAATAGAGCTTGTGACGTGCGGCTTTGCTCGTGTCAGATAGTCACTGTCAGATATCGCTAACAAAAACTCTAAACCCTGATTCAATATCTCTGTCGCTCCCTTGATACTGGGAGAGGCAGAAGTGAGGGCGATTGGTTGGGCTATCGGGTTCATTCATGATCCTCGTACAAAGTTAGTCGGTGGTCGGATATTGTTGAACAAGGCGTCGCTCTTCTTGCCACGCGTGAAGCAAGCTCTTAAAAGAAGGAGGTTGATGGCCTCTTTGTTTTTGTTGAGCGCCAATATCAAAAAGAATGCGGTATTGCAGAAGTAGTGTGGAAAATATCTCTCGTAGTGGTGTGTTGCGATCCCAGATGTGCCCGGCTTCACTGCTTGCACCATTGACCTCAAGGATGGTGAAATCCTCACCTTTCATTAGGCTGTACATGTCCTTAAACTTGACGTCGAGTCGACCAAAATGGAAGCCATCGAAGTCGTCGAATATCTCATCTAAACATTCGGTTAAAGCTTGAGTTATGTATTGATTTCCGTCTCGGAAGATACTGCCACGGCTATGGCTACCTGCGAACGCAAGTTGGAATTCTTCGCCCTCTGCGAGTACTCGATCCAATTTATCTTGATGTCTTGGTAGATACAGGTGACTGAGCTGCCCAGCACGTGGGCTGTTCTCGATTAACTGTTTGAGTGTCGAGGTACCATCCCCCGTCACCATTGGCGAATATTTAAGAGTGATCGAGATGATCTCACCTTGTTTTTTGTTTGGATAACGAACATAGAAAACACCCGCTTCAGCCTGATAAGGCGCCTTTTTTTGCAATAGAAAGCGAGCACTAATTGGGAAGGATTCAATATATTGCTCAAGCTGATCTTGGTTGTTGATCAGTTTTACTCCAACACCTCGGCAACCCAGATCCGGTTTCGCCACAATAGGGAAATCGAGATCCGATTGTATCAATGCGCAGTGTGCATTTTCGGCTTGTTTTTTACTGCTGAGATCCGTTTTGGTTAGGGTGATAAACGGTGAGATCCAACGCTGACTTGAAGATCCGGCAAGGCTCAATATCTCATGCTTTGATTCGCCGACCATGCCACTGAGTTTGATGCTCGGGTTGGCGATGAGCGGCAGCGCCCAGTCAAAGTGCCGTAACCCTTGTATCAGGCTTTGAATCACTACTGGAGTGTAAAAGAACCACGTCGGAAGAAACTCGTAAGGAGAGATACTGCGCACGGTATCTTTTTCAAGCAGGGGCATGCCGGCATTAATTTGATGTGCTGGAATGATGTGAATATCTTGCGGTGAACTCATGATAATCCTCTAGAGTAGGTTTTATTCATTAATCGATTGCCGACTAGCAGCAAAGCGATGGCACACGGGATGATGATCCATTGATATTCAGAGGCTTGCAGCCACGCTGATGTCCCTAAATAGTAGATGGCAGAGAAGACAATGCCAGTCCAGATCGCTGTCGCGCTAATAACGGCAAACAAGAAAGTAGGCAGTGGTATGGCGAAAAAACCACTTAAGGTAAAACCAACGGTACGAAGCCCCGGTATAAAGCGAATGACAAAAAGACTGCTGAATGCGTTTTGACGTAATTTGGTGCGAAGCATTCGAAAGTATCGGTTGGTGAGGGCTTTGTAACGAACGCCTCTGAAATAACGTCCTGATTTACCAAGGTAATAAAGGCCAAGATCACCAGTAGCAATGCCAATGAAAATCGCAAGTAACGCATATTGAGGTGGGATGAGCCCTTGGGTCGCTAAACCTGCCGCCGTAACGATGGCCAGATCTTCAAGCAGGTAAGAAAGCGCAATAATGCCAAGCATCAGCCATAGCAGCGACTCCTCTCCTGAATTTAACCATGCTTGAATGCTCTCGACGGTGCCCATCAAATGTCCTTATCTATCCTATAGATGAATGGCTTATTGGCCATTCATTGAGTGTAGTAAATTAAATAGACAGGAGGAGCTGAGAAAAACTTACAGCGTATTGCTGCTTTTTTACGTTGATTGGATTCAATTAGCGGCTTGAGCTGTGTTGTTTAGATGAAGAATGAGCAGGAGTTTGAGGTTCGAAAGTTAAGGCTTTAAACTGTGAATTTAGACGAGAAAACAAAAAGGCTGAGTCGTTAAACTCAGCCTTTTAGACGGTTAACTATTGATTACTTGAGTAATCTATTTAGTTAGGTCAATTTGGTAAACGCCGAAGCCAACATCGTCAGTCGCAACACGTTTCATTGGGTATTGACCCTTATCTTTGATGAATTGTGCCGCTTTCTCACTTGGCGATGTTTCAAAGCGGATATCTAGCTTTTTATCCGTTTTGATTGGTGCGAATGACCAGTTGTTGTCAGCTGTTGGGCTCACTTGGCCTTGTTCTTTGCTTACGCGAGAGATGTAGTTTGCAAGTACAGTACGGTTCTCATCTGGTGCATCAAATGCGATGAAGTCTTCACCGGTACCTGGGAACTTAGCACTGTATGCACGGTAGTTGTTGGTTGCGATCAAGAAGTCTTGCTTCATGTCGATTGGCTTACCTTGGTAAGTTAGGCTAACAATACGTTGTGAGTCAGGGTTAACGACTTTACAGTTTGCATCGTATTTCGCAGGTTGAGTGACGTCGATTTGGTAATCAACACCGTCGATAACATCGAAGTTGTAAGTGCGGAAATTATCCCACTCGATCAACTGTTGTGGTGCTGTTGAGTTAACATCCACTTGGTTGAACTGACCAGCAGAACACTCAAGCCACTCTTTTACTTCGTGACCTGTTACCTTCATCGCAACTAGCGTGTTCGGGTAAAGGTACAAGTCAGCTGCGTTACGGAATGTCAGTTGACCAGATTCTACTTCAGTGAAGTTAGCTGGGTCATTTTTACGACCGCCTGCTTTGAATGGTGCAGCCGCTGAAAGTACTGGTGTGCCATCTAGGTCTGGGTCACCTTGGATGAATTGCTCAACGTAATCTTTCTGTGCAAGGTTAACAATCTGTACGGTTGGATCGTCTTGTACTAGAGACAGGAAGCTGTACATCACATCGTCTGCTTTACCTATTGGTTGGTTAACAAACTCACGAGTACCCGCGTGGTCTTTCTCTAGTGCCGTTACGATGCCTTCATCAGCAGCAGCAAGCGACTTCTTCTCTACTTTGTCGTAGATAGGACGCGCTTCCGATTGGCCCTTAACCACTTCCCACTTACCGTCTTTTTGTGCAAGTGTTAGATCCATAACACCAACGTGGCTACCCCAACGACCTGGCATTACTGCCGCAACACCGTTCATGGTGCCGTTTTCGTTGTCAACGCCTTGGATGTTGTCGAACCCTTTACCTGGGAACACGGCGTGAGAGTGGCCGAATGCGATAGCATCAATGCCTTCTACTTCAGAAAGGTAAAGCGTAGAGTTCTCTTCGCCAGCTTTGTATGGGTCTTGAGATACGCCAGAGTGAGGGATAGCAACGATAACCTCTGCGCCTTCCGCTTTCATTTGAGGCACTAACTCGTTAGCGGTCTCAATGATATCGCGAGCGATCACTTTGCCTTCTAGATTCTTCTTATCCCACGTCATGATTTGTGGTGGAACAAAACCGATGTAACCCACTTTTACTTCATGCTCTACGCCTGCAGTATCTTCAAACGTGTGCGTCTTGATGATGTATGGCGTGAAGTAGTGTTTTTTGGTTTTTGCATCGTAAACGTTAGCACTGATGTACGGGAAATCAGCGTCGTTGATCGATTCTTCTAGGAACTCAAGACCGTAGTTGAATTCGTGGTTACCTAGGTTTGCAGCCTCATAGCTTAGTTGATTCATGGCTTTGTATGCGGGGTGAACTTCACCTGCTTCGATACCTTTGTCTGCCATGTAGTCACCCATTGGGCTACCTTGCAGTAAGTCACCGTTATCAACCAATACGCTGTTGATTACTTCGCTTTGCGCTTCTTTTACTAGGGTTGCAGTACGTGCTAAGCCGATTTTTTTTGATGGCTTGTCTTTGTAGTAGTCGTAATCCATTAGGTTGGTATGGATGTCCGTTGTTTCTACGACACGTAGTTTAATCACTTCATCGGTATCTGGTGTGGTTGTGCAGCCTGCTAGAGTCAGACCAAGGCCTGCAAGTACAGCCAATGACAAAGGTTTTATTGCAACTTTCATTGTGGGCTCCAAAGTGGATGGTAGAAAATTCATTGCGTAATGTAACAAAATGCAATGAAACAATGATTACAGCTAATTTTAATCCGTGACTTAGATCGATTACTTTGTGCTGCTCTGCAATGAGCCTCCCAAATCTGTTAAATCGACAAATAATTGATACCAATTTAATAGGTCTATCTATCGATGAATTCAGTTCCTTATCAGCTTTTCGAATAAAGAATGAAATTTTAGAATTTCCAGTAATATGAGAGGCTCGTCATAATGCCTAAGTCAAGGACGTATCAGGCAGATGAATAGCAAGGACAGCTCAAAACGAAGCTTCTTTTTCTTCTAGTGCCAATACTCCTATTCACTGAAGTGGATGAGTTAAATCCCTTACTTGGCAAGAACAAGTAATGAATTGCTCGTTATGCGAGCCTTAAAGGAAGCACTGTAATGGACCAAGAACGTTTAACCCACCTAAAACAGCTAGAAGCGGAAAGTATCCATATTATCCGTGAAGTGGCGGCTGAGTTTGATAACCCAGTGATGATGTACTCCATCGGTAAAGATTCTTCTGTGATGCTTCATTTAGCTCGCAAAGCGTTTTACCCAGGAAAGATTCCATTCCCATTATTACACGTTGATACGGATTGGAAATTCCGCGAGATGATCGAATTCCGTGACCGTACAGCAGAAAAGTATGGCTTTGATTTATTGGTACATAAAAACCCTGAAGGTATCGAGATGGGTTGTAACCCATTTGTACATGGTTCTTCGAAACATACGGACATCATGAAAACTCAGGGCCTCAAGCAGGCGTTAAACAAGTATGGGTTCGATGCTGCTTTTGGTGGTGCGCGTCGTGATGAAGAAAAATCTAGAGCAAAAGAGCGTGTTTACTCTTTCCGCGATAAGAACCACACGTGGGACCCAAAAAACCAACGTCCAGAGCTTTGGCACACTTATAACGGTCAGGTTAATAAGGGCGAAAGCATCCGTGTATTCCCGTTATCAAACTGGACTGAACTGGATATTTGGCAATACATCTATCTAGAGATCATCGATATTGTTCCACTTTACCTATCGGATAAGCGCCCTGTTGTTGAACGTGATGGCATGCTGATCATGGTCGATGACGAGCGTATGGAGTTGCAAGAAGGTGAAGTGATCGAAGAGAAAAGCGTTCGTTTTCGTACTTTAGGCTGCTACCCACTAACTGGAGCGGTTGAATCTGAGGCGAATACGCTCACTGGCATTATTGAAGAAATGCTGGTGGCAACCTCCAGTGAGCGTCAAGGTCGAGCGATTGACCATGATCAGTCGGGCTCTATGGAGCTGAAAAAGCGCCAAGGTTATTTCTAAGAATCTAAGGAAAGAAAAATGAATAGTGCAGTAGAAGCCGAATTGGCTGAACTAGGAATTGAAGGTTATCTAAGTCAGCATCAGCATAAATCTATGCTTAGATTTTTAACTTGTGGCTCAGTAGATGACGGTAAAAGTACCTTAATCGGTCGCTTACTCCATGATACAAAACAGATTTATGAAGATCAGCTAGCCGCGGTTCACTCAGATAGCCAACGAGTGGGCACCACTGGTGAGAAGCCTGACTTGGCACTGCTTGTTGATGGCTTGCAGGCTGAACGTGAGCAAGGCATCACGATCGATGTCGCTTACCGCTACTTTTCGACGCAAAAACGTAAATTCATTATTGCTGATACCCCAGGGCATGAGCAGTATACGCGCAACATGGCAACAGGCGCTTCAACGTGTGATCTGGCAGTGATCTTGATTGATGCTCGTAAGGGCGTGCTGGATCAAACACGTCGTCACTCGTTTATTTCTAACCTGCTTGGTTTGAAGCATTTCATCGTTGCAGTGAACAAGATGGATCTGGTGGATTATTCGCAAGATCGTTTTGAAGATATTCGCGATCAATATCTAGAGTTTGCTGAAAACCTAGAAGGCGAAACCAATATCCAGATCTTGCCGGTTTCGGCGCTTGAAGGCATTAACGTAGCAACGTCAAATAAAGAGCTCGCATGGTTCGAAGGTCCGTCTCTATTAGAAGTGTTAGAGAACGTCGATATTGATAAAAAGCGTTCTGCAGGTGAGTTCCGTTTCCCTGTGCAATATGTGAACCGTCCTAACTTAGACTTCCGTGGCTTTGCTGGCACTGTCGCCTCTGGTCGTGTGAGTGTCGGTGATGAAATCAAGGCTCTGCCGTCAGGTAAAAGCTCTAAGGTTGCACGTATTGTTACCTTTGATGGTGACTTGGAATCTGCGCAAGCGGGCTTAGCAGTCACGCTGACACTTGAAGATGAGATCGACATCAGTCGTGGTGATTTGATTGTGTTGGAAAACGCTCAAATTGAATCAACTAACCACGTATTAGCCGATATCGTGTGGATGACAGAACAACCACTGCAACCGGGTAAAGCTTACGACATTAAAATCGCAGGCAAGAAAACCGTCGGTCAGGTTGAAACGGTTCGTCACCAATACGACATCAACAACCTGTCGACTCACGAAGTTGACGAGTTACCGCTGAATGGTATTGGCTTGTGTGAGTGGTCACTGAACGAGACTATTGCGTTGGATAAATATCGTGAAAGTGCTGATACCGGAGGCTTCATCGTTATTGATCGTCTGACTAACGTGACGGTTGGTGCTGGTTTGATTCGAGACCGTTTGGGCTCAGTTGAACAGCAAGCTGGTCACTTCTCTGCATTTGAACTTGAGTTTAACGCATTGGTTCGCAAACATTTCCCTCATTGGGATGCCAAAGATTTAAGCCAACTACTGAAGTCATAACGACCAAGTCATCGCTTATTGAATCAGGCGGAAACCCATCGTTTCCGCCATAAAGGACGGGTATATGTGGCAACAAGGATTTGTATTAGCGATTTTGCTTGGCATCATTACTTGCCTACTCGTAACCCGTATTAAGCCGAGCTTTATCTTTGCTGGTGCGGCGTTTATTGCTTTTATGGCAGGACTGATTGACTTGTCGAGCCTGGCTAATAACTTCACTAACTCCTCGTTACTGACTTTAATTCTTCTGATCCTCGCATCAAGTGCGTTGGAGAAAACTCGCTTAATCAGCTGGGTTAGCCGAAATATATCTGAAGGTCGGCTAGGTACAGTAGTCGCGAAGTTGGGTATTTCCACCGCGTTACTTTCATCTTTTACCAATAACACGGCAGTCGTTGTTTCTCTGATCGGTGCGATTAAACGTAATCAGCAACATGCGCCTTCCCAATTGCTTATCCCGTTGTCATACGCTGCCATATTAGGTGGCACGCTGACATTGATCGGCACTTCAACCAACTTGATCATTAATAGCTTTGTTGAAGATGCGGGATTACCGAGCCTGAATTTTTTCACACCCACCCTAATTGGCTTGGCAGTCTTGGTCGGTGGTGTGTTGATCCTTATTCCTCTAAGCTACTTTCTACCCAGTTACGATGACGGATCTCAAGATGATCTGCCTTACTTCTTAGAAGCCAGAGTTGAACCGGGCTCACCGTTAGTTGGCCGCAGTGTTAGTGAGAACAACCTAAGAGCACTGAGAAAACTCTTCTTAGCGGAAGTGATTCGAGACGGTAAAACCACCGCGTCTATTGACCCTAATTTTATTCTTCAAGCTCGTGATCGATTACTGTTTTGTGGCGACGTCGAGAGCGTAGCGACACTGCAAGAAATCCAAGGGCTGACTCTGTTTGGTCAACATCACCTTAATGGCCAGAGCTTTGTTGAAGTTGTGGTGAGCTCTTCGGCCAGCTTCTGTAACAAAACCCTGAAAACCAGTCAGTTTAGAGACCGTTTCGATGCGGTTGTCGTGGCTATTCGTCGTGGCCATGAGCGCCTTGAAGGTGGCCTTGGCAACATCACTTTAACGGCTGGTGATACCTTGATTTTGGTTCCCGGAAAACGTTTTGAAGAGCAGCGTCAGCAACACAACAAAGAGTTTGTGTTGATGAATGACCTAGATTCGAGTGCCAAGCTTGATGCTGATAAGTCGACGTTAGTTCTATTTGGCTTCGCCAGTGTAATTGGCCTAGCACTTGCTGACGTACTACCTATTATTAAAGGCTTAGCTGTCTTTCTTTTATTGCTGGTGGCCTTTGGAGTGGTACAGCTTGGTGAACTTCGCCGACGTTTTCCCGTTGATATTGTGGTGATTGTTGGTTCAGCGCTGTCGATTGCTCAACTGATGATTTCATCGGGTCTGTCTGAACGTATGGGGCTGATGTTTATGGAAGCCTTTAATGGTTGGGGCGTGTTTGGTGCGTTAGTCGCGACTTACTTTATGACGTTGGTGTTGACTGAACTGGTGACCAATAATGCGGCCGCAGCACTCTCGTTTCCTATTGGTTACAGCATGGCTGTTGGCTATGGTGTCGACCCAATGCCGTTCATTATGGCGGTTTTGTTTGGAGCGAGTGCCAGTTTTATTTCGCCATACGGCTACCAAACCAATTTGCTAGTTTATAGCGTAGGTAATTACCACCTCACGGATTATCTGCGCATCGGCATTCCAATCTCGATTGTCTATTCGGGTTTGGTCTTGACCTTAATTCCTTACT
Organism: Vibrio kanaloae; assembly: GCF_024347535.1. Classification (NCBI taxonomy): domain Bacteria; kingdom Pseudomonadati; phylum Pseudomonadota; class Gammaproteobacteria; order Vibrionales; family Vibrionaceae; genus Vibrio; species Vibrio kanaloae. Next base: position 354,976 of record NZ_AP025497.1, read on the forward strand.
TTTTCCCATTTTAATGCTCTTTATTTAAAGGACTCATTATGACCGCAGTACTCAAGCCAAAAGATGAGAATGTTGTGTGGCACCAACACTCGATTAATAAAACATTCCGTTCTGATTTGAAATCACAAAAGCCCGCCGTGCTCTGGTTCACGGGGTTGTCTGGTTCTGGAAAGTCGACAGTCGCAGGGGCACTAGAGAATCGTTTGGCACAGCTTGGTTACCATACTTATTTGTTGGATGGCGATAATGTTCGTCATGGGCTATGTAGTGACCTTGGTTTCTCTGAGCAAGATCGCCGAGAGAATATCCGTCGTATTGGTGAGCTCGCTAAATTGATGGCAGATGCAGGTTTGATCGTGTTGTCAGCGTTTATTTCGCCACATCAAGCGGAAAGACAGTTAGTGCGTGATTTATTGCCGGAAGGTGAGTTTCTTGAGGTGTTTGTAAATACGCCACTTGAGGTGTGTGAGCAGCGTGACCCCAAAGGGCTGTATAAGAAAGCGCGCGCTGGAGAAATCCCTAATTTCACTGGCATTAGCTCAGCTTACGAGGCGCCGCAGAGTCCTGAGATAGATCTACCCGCGGGAGAGAAAACACTCGATGAGTTAGTAGAATTGTGTATTGACGCTTTAGAGAAGCGCAACATTTTAGCCAATTGAGTTGAGTGGTATGACTGAGACTACGCTTACTTAGCCATGTATTGAATGTCCCTTTCAGTAACGTAGTCTTGGTTGTGTCGAGACTGCAAGCCTATCTCTTCAATCATATTGCTAAACAGTGTAGTTTACGGTGCTTTTCGTTTCTGTCTGTACCGTGAATTTTTGGCTCAACAGAGTAATCAGTTGGTCGTAGTACTGCATGTTGGGTTTGTTGCCAAGTAAGGTACACAGCTCATTGCCTGTTGGACTAAATCGGTAGTAAACCAGCTTAACCCCTTTTGATATAGGTGCCAGTGACATGCTCTTACCTTGGTAAGCCAAGTGTAACGCTGGATCGAAATCAATTTCACCAGACTCTAATTCAGTACCTAGAATGATACCGATCTCAATTAAGTGAAGCAGGCTAGAGTAGGGCAGATTGTGTCCACCTAGGTTGATAGTGTTGGTGGAGTCTCTTTTACCAAAGCTGAATATTCCTGCATGGGATTTAAAACCAAGTAATAGTTTCCTGCTGTTATCACTGCCAAAACTGCAGCCCAGTGAAGCTGCTCTTTGCAGAGTTAATGCTTCTTTTGGGGTCATGTCTTGCAATATTTTCAGCGCCTTCATCGAGGTTGAGCCTGGATTGGTAACTTCTCTTTTTAACACCTGAGCCCAGAGTCTTTGCATCGATGTATTATGGATCTCTTGCGCCATATCGAAAAAACGGTATAGCCAGTCCTGATCCGGGTCTCCCGCGGCTTCATCCTTACAGGAAGAGTGCGCCAATTTGAGAATCTGCTCTAGATTCTTTTGACGCAGCTCCTTACGTTTTTTCTCACGCAATAGGGCTCGTTCGATAAGCGTGCTCTCAGCTTTACCGTTTGGTTTTACACTATGACTGATTAAGGAATCTAAGCCGAAGGTTTGTGCTATATGCAGCATTCTGCTTGCACTGTCGGCAATATGAGGCTTTTTATCATGCTTATGCTGTGTATCACTTGCATGCTCAATAATTACTGGTTGTTTGGTTTCAGACATAAAAGTACCGTAGGAGACGATTTAACTGCCTAAAATGTAACTCTTTATCTTATTAGTGGCTAGATTTTGCGTGCAGAGTTGAAGACTTCAACAAAATTTTACTTTTGATAATGATAATAAAATGTTAAATTTGTTGTAATTATCAAGGGGGATTTATGAATCAAGTTAATGATAATAAGCTGAAGAAAAAGCTTGGCATAGGGGTATTACTCGTTACTTATGTTGGTTTTCTAGCTTACATGTCTAATTACATCGTATAATTTAGATGAAAGCTCTAGTTATTAAACTGTTATTGAATAATATCACTTGTTCGGTGACGGTAGCTCATCCTTGAGCCACCCCTCTAATGGCTACATATCGTCATACTCTTCAATCGCTGTGCCTTCAATAAGATAACCTGTTTGAGCTAAGTCGTGGCTTATTGACTCTGTTTTCAGCGTACCTACTAAATAGATCACATCCCATAATTGTTGTATTGGTGCTCCTTGTGGAAACTTTACGTAGATAATTTGGTTTGGCGGCGGTGGTGGCACGTGGATACATGCGCCAAAGTAAGGCACCAGCAGAAACTCTGTGATCATGTTCTCATCACCTTCTAGTGGAATCACAAAACCAGGAATTTTCACTTTGCTGCCATTCAGTTCCGGACGAACTGCGCCCAGTGTCGATTGTTGAGGTTTGTCCATACTGTCGTGGTTAACTGTCGGCATGCCGAACGAATCCAACTGAGCACGTTCTGATTCCGGAATCAAATCAATCCAATCCAGAGTTAATACCGATTCGTCAGTCGGCGCGGTTTCAGCGTGAGCTGTGCTGATCAATGGGAACAAAAGTAGTCCAAGTATCAGTAGAAGTTTGCGTTGCATCATAGGTTCCTAATTAGATTCGAATGGTCATGCCATCTGCCAATGATTGACGGTATGCACGGAAAGCGGGAATAAAGCCGATGATGACTCCTGCGGTTTGTACCAACATAAGCAGTTTCCACTCATGAGGTGTGATTGCGGATATCGATATGTTGATACCATAACTTTGTTGCACAATAGGAGCAACTACTGCGATCAAGGCAAACAACACGGCAACACCCAATGTGATACCGAGGAAGGTCAGGGCACTGGCTTCACTGATCAGTAAACCAAACACATGACGAGGCCTTGCTCCCATCGCGCGCAGAATGGCCATCTCTCGACGTCTTTCTTGCAAGCTAGTGAGTAGACTACTCAGCATCCCTAACAGTCCCGCGATTACAACAAACCCTGAAACAATCAGTAGTGCTTGTTCTGCTACTGCCATCATTCCCCATAATTCGTGAAGCGCAATGCCTGGCATAATGGCGCTCAAAGGTTCTTGGCGGTAGTTATTGATTTCTCGTTGCAGTGCAAAGGTTTGGATCTTCGATTTAAGGCCAACCATCATCGCGGTAATCTGCTTTGGTTGGAAGTCACGTTGCTTTAGCGCTTCAGCATTCGGTGTGTGCCCGAGGTTAGCCCCCGATTCCCAACCAACGTGAATCGCTTCAATGGCCTCTAACGAAACATGCACCGTTTTATCTACTGGTGTGCCGGTTGGCGCGAGTATTCCGACAATGGTGAAGGGCAGGTTGTCGTGGCGACTGAAGGCGACATCACTGATACCGTGCGCCAGAATGATGTGATCACCAATCTTGTAATCTAACTTCTTCGCGACATCGGCACCAATCACCACATCAAATAGCTGATTGAACTCTTGTCCTTGCTGGAAAGTGAGTGGTTGCTTACTTCCATAGCGATAGTTTTCAAAGTAGCTATGGTTAGTACCCATCACGCGGAAGCCTTTATGCGAATCTCCCAATGAGATGGGTATCGCCCACTTTACAGCGTTGTGTTGGCTAAATTCTTGGTAGCTTTTCCAATCGATATTGTTGGTCGCATTGCCGATTCTAAATACAGAATAAAGCAGAAGGTTTACCTGACCAGAGCGGCCACCGACGATAAGGTCAGTACCTGAAATTGTATTAGCAAAGCTGCTCTTGGCTTCGGTTCTCACACGCTCTACACCGAGCAAGAGAATGACGGACACGGCCACGGTGAGAATGGTTAGAATAGCGGTGGCTTTACGGTTGAGTACGCTTTTTAAGGCTAAGTGAGTAATGACTTTCATACGACAACCATAGCTTGGTTAATGGTTTTTAAATCTATGGTTCGAGTGAACAGTTTTTCTAGTGTTGGATCATGACTCACAAAGATCAGAGTTGAACCTGCCTGATCGGCTTGCTCTAGCAACAGTTCGATAAAAGCAGCTCGGTTGTCGTGATCCAAAGCGGATGTCGGTTCATCGGCAATGATGATCTTTGGTTGTCCGATTAAGGCACGAGCTGCCGCGACACGTTGCTGTTGACCAATACTCAACTCAGTAACGGGCTTGTCCATTAAGGTTTGAGGTAGTTTTAGTCTTAACAATAAAGCTTGAGCGGTGGCTTGCTGGCTGTTCTTACTTTCCGTGACTTGCTGCTTGCGAATCGTTGAGAACTGGCAAGGAAGTGTCACGTTGTCGATCACTGACAGGTAAGGGAGCAGGTTAAATTGTTGGAATATATAACCAATATGGTCGGCTCTGAATTTGTCTCTTTGGCGAGGTGTCAATTGAGTAAGATCTTGGCCTAAGATAGAGACTACACCTTGCTCTGCTTGGTTGATTCCGGTCAGTAGCCCTAACAATGTTGATTTTCCGCAACCACTAGGCCCTTTAATGAAAAGGTGCTCTTTTGATTGAATTTGTAGAGAGGGGATTTCTAGCGTTGCCGGTAATTCAGGCTTCCAACGAAAGCTGATATTTTCGAGTTTGACCACAAGTGATGAACTGTCAAAAGACATATTAGCTCCAATAATTAAAGCGGTGTCTCTACTGGACAGTTATTAGAATAATAAATTCCCAGAGCACACCGATTTGTACAGCCAAGTAAGTGAATACTTACTTGGCTGCTTATCTACGTTTAATTCAATCTAATGCTAATTAGAATCGAAAACTAATACGATCTGCGTTAAGTACTTCTTGAATTTGAGCACTGTCAGTTAGCAGGTTCACAGTCATTGATTTTGTGTTGCTGAACTTAGAGAACCACTGAGTATTCACGGTATCCAGTTTTTCAATGTCAGAACATTGGTAGTGGTACTCGACAGTGAACTCACCGTGGCCGCCTTCTGAGTGGTCATGGCCTTCGTGGTCATCATGCTCGTGTTCTGCGTGGTCATGGCCTTTGTGGTTGTCATGATCGTGTTCTGCGTGGTCATGGCCTTCGTGGTCGTCATGATCGTGTTCTGCGTGGTCATGGCCTTTGTGGTCATCATGCTCGTCTTCCAAGGTGTTCGTCACTGACTTGAACTTCAGAGTACAGCTTGCATTTGTGAAACCAAATAGCTCTTCTGGCTTGTTTAATTGCGCAATCGCTTGTTCAAATACTTTCTTCTGCTCAGCCGTTTCTGGAGCATGTTCAAAGCCAACCACATCAGCGCCGGGTGCTGTCACTTCAACAAGTAGCTCTTGTCCATCTTGAGCGATGTTCACTTCAACTTTACCGTGCACGTGTGTTTCGTGAGAGCGGAATTCTTCGTTAGCTAGAACATTAGTAGAGACAGTCATGCCGATAACAACGGCTAAAATAGTAGGTTTCATGTTTTTTTCCTGAATAAAGGTTAATTAAAAAGTAGTGGTAATTAAGCAACCTTTACAGGAGGTGAACGTGCTAAATAGGCAAAATACAGGCGCTGTAACGAAATGACAGACTCTGTGATAGCGACAGTAAATTCCGAATGGAACTCTGGGATCTGTGGAAGTGAGTGCCCTGTGATGAATTGATTTATCGAAAACAGCTCACAATGGTGTGAAGTGTGGTGTTCTGGTGAGATATCCACGATGTGTGTCGCGGCTAACACGCTTAACATAAGCATCAGCCCAAGCAAGAAGCCTGTTTTACGTTTCACATTGTTAGGTGTGTTTTTCCACATCAGGATGATTAACCACAGAAATTAAAAAAGGATACTGTTATAATATAACAATATCCTTTGGTCAGGTCTCGAAAAAGACGCGAATATCTGATTAAAGACTCGCTTTAATCAACTCAATGACTTGAGTGACTTCTGATTCGTTTAATGCCCCTTCTTTTACAAACAAGATTTTACCTTGCTTGTCTTGAACGATAATCGCTGAGCTTTCTTCTTTCAGAGCCCATGAAGACGCGACTGCGCCGTCTTCATCTAACACCATAGAAGACCATGGAAACTCTTCTTTGCTGCTTTCGGCAGACGATTTAACAAAAGACCCAGTCCCCCAAATCGCATCATCTTGATTGATAATGGTCGTGGTTTGGTAGCTGTCTTCTGAGAACTTCGATGCGGTAATAGCTGCCATTAATGGGGCGTTGAGCTCTTTAGAGCTGCTGCGGCCAGCAATAGCTTGAACGACGCGAACTTTACCTAGGAGATTGCTGGTTGCCCAAGCTTGATAGGCGGTATTGCCGTCGTTTATAACAATTTCACCATAGTTGCTAACATCGACAGCTGGTAGAGTTTCACCTACAGATAGATTGTGAGCATTGGCGAAGAGTGGAGAGGCTGCGGCTAAAAAAGCCAGTAGAATTTTGTTTTTCATTATATTTTTGTTCCGCTTATTGGTTTGCATTGGAAGTATAATATGAAATTTGAAAAATGCCTCTTTAACTTTTTATCCTACGGCATTGAAATAAGTTGCACACTTGTTGCCAAAAGGTATAATGCATTGATAGCAAGTTAAATAATAGATTATCTTGCTGTTTGCTAACGGATTTAGCGATTAAATGTGCTTTGAACTAGGATATGTTCAGGTGCCTGACTGTAGTACTCAAATGGAATTGAGGTTGTATTATGTTAAGAGAATTTTCGACTTATCGCCCACATCAGGTGGCGCGTTTCGTTAAAGTCCTGTTCAAAGGCCAGTTTGCCATCGAAGGTATCGGAGAGTTTCGCTTCGACCAAGGCAAGGTGCTTCTTCCTGAAGTGTCAGACAAGCAAAAGCTCACCATTTTTAAAGAAGTTAACGGCACGATTGCTGCTCTGCCGGTATAACCGACCTTTATTTATTGAGCTTCAAATAGACCAACAACAAAAAAGGGTTTCCGAATGGAAGCCCTTTTTTAATGAGTATCGTTTTCGTTTATTACCCGAACTGAAAGTTATTGTGGAGGAAAGCAAACCCCTGTTCCGCCCAACCCACAATAGCCATTAGGGTTTTTGGCTAGGTATTGCTGGTGGTAGGTTTCTGCAAAAAAATATTTTCCTGCCGGTAGAACTTCCGTTGTGATCTCGTTGCCTAAAGATTCAGTCATTGCTCTTTGATATTCTTGCTTAGAGTGCTCAGCAATAGTTTGTTGTTCTTCGCTGAAGGTGTAGATTGCGGAGCGGTATTGAGTCCCCAAGTCGTTGCCTTGGCGCATGCCTTGAGTTGGGTCATGACGCTCCCAAAAGGTCTTTAGTATTTGAGCTAAAGAGGTTTGTTTGCTGTCAAAAATCACACGAACCACTTCGGTATGGCCAGTTTGCCCTGAGCATACTTGTTCATAGGTTGGATTGACTGTGTATCCACCTGAGTAACCAACTGAGGTAGAGACAACCCCTTGCAATTGCCAAAACAAACGCTCAGCTCCCCAGAAGCATCCCATACCAAGCAGGACTTCTTGTTGAGAACCAGTAGGGGAATCTAGCAAGTCGGTCTGATTGACGAAATGGCGCTCAGTGATTCGGATTGGGTCAGCATTTCCCGGTAATGCGGTTGCTGCGGAAACCAGAGGTTGTGTGTTTAGCATGTTATATTCCTTCTTGCATACGTTTACCGCGTTGGTTTTTATGAACGGTAGGCTGATATTAACGGTTGGTTAATATTGACTAAGTCTTCAAATTAGACCGTGTTATGACTGGATTTATTACAGACTCAGTGCCCTTTTAACGGTATGATTTATTTTCACTCATTTACGTACTGATAACTTCTTCAACCAATTAAACATGATAAGAATAACTTTACCAGTTCTGATTGGCACTCTACTGTCCTCGACACTCGCTTACGCTGATGTATCCCTTAGAATTGAAGGGGTTAAAGGTGCGCTTGAAGACAATGTGGATGCTTATTTAAGTGCCATTCCCGAAGATGAGTATTCAGTTTCGCTTAGGTTCCAATCACGCTTGGAATCCATGATTCAAGAAGCGCTTAATGCTTTGGGCTATTACCAACCTAGTATTACATTCTCTCGAGCTGAAGATGATTCTGAGCTTATTGTGTCTGTTGAACCGGGCGAGCCTGTTCTAATTTATACATCTGATATCGTGCTCAGCGGAGAAGCAAAAGATGATCCCGACTTTTTGGCTTTAGTGGCAAAAAGTAACTTGTCTAAAGGCTCGGTTCTCAATCATGGTAATTACGATTCGTTAAAGTCTTCAGTGCGTAACCTTGGCTTGGCGAAAGGTTACTTTGATGGAACTTATGAAGTGAGTAAACTCGAAGTCGCCCCGGAACTTAATCGTGCATATGTTCGATTGCATTACAACAGTGGTATTCGCTACCACTTTGGTGAAACGAAGGTGACTGGTAGCCAGATCGAGGAAGATAAAGTTCAATCTCTTAAGCCTTTTAAAGATGGAGATGCTTACTCGATTACTAAAGTCGGCGAGTATAACCAAAACCTGTCCAATACGGATTGGTTCTCTTCTGTGTTTGTTGAACCTGATTTAAGTCAATTGGGCGAAGGCCGTGAAATTCCGATGAAGGTGAGCCTTGCTCCACAATCGCGTAACCAAATCGAAACGGGTATCGGTGTATCAACCGACCTTGGTGTAAAAGGCACTCTCAAATGGAAGAAACCGTGGGTTAACGCCAGTGGTCACAGTTTCAATAGTAGTCTGTCAATTTCTAAGCCTGAGCAGACTATAACCGCGACTTATAAAATCCCGCTAGATGATGTTCTTAATGATTATTATCAAGTTAAGTACGGAATGAAGAATTTAGATAACCGTGACACTAAGAGTTTGGAGTCAAACTTAGCGTTAGAAAGATATTGGCGTCTTGATAATGGCTGGCAGCGCACTGTGTTTATTCGATATTTGCTCGAAAACTATGAGCAAGGTCTGCAAGATGACTTAGCGCAATTCGTGTTGCCGGGCATCTCTTTCTCAAGAACTCGAACTCGTGGTGGCTCGATGCCAATGTGGGGCGATAAACAAACCATCATGGTTGAAGCTGCAGATGACACCTTGTTGTCTGAAACTCGAGTGGTGCGTTTTCAGGGACAAACGGCATGGATTCGCAGCATTGGTGACAATCACCGAGGCTTAACTCAGCTTCAATTCGGCGGTAACTTTGCCGATGAATTTGATAAGTTGTCTCCCTCACTAAGGTTCTTTGCCGGTGGTGACAATAGTATTCGTGGTTATGGTTATGAATCTATCTCTCCTCGTGATGAAAGTGGCGCACTAACGGGGGCAAAATACATTGCCACCAGCTCATTTGAATACCAATACAGATTGGTTGGTAATTGGTGGGGAGCAGCCTTCTACGATATTGGTGATGCATTCAATGATAAACCTGAATGGAAACATGGTACTGGTGTGGGTGTTCGCTGGGCGTCGCCTGTTGGTCCTGTGAGTTTAGATTTTGCTTGGGGACTAGATGCGAAGAAAGGCGATGAGTTCCAACTGCACTTTAGTTTAGGGCCAGAATTATGATCAAAGTTATGGGCAAATGCATTAAGTGGACGTCGATTTCTTTGACGTCTATTTTGCTGTTGTTGATAGCCCTACTCGGTTTTGTTTTGTTCACCAATCCAGGGCTGAACACAGTGTTGTGGGGCGCTGAAAAAGCATTGCCACAACTTGAAGTGGAAAGCACCAAAGGAGCACTGTTCCCAAGTTTTACGCTTAATAATGTGAAGTTTAAAGATGATAGCCTTCATATTGATACCAAAGTTAGAAAACTGGTATTGGCTATTAATCCTCGCTGTGTACTCGACCCTAAGTTGTGTGTCGACCGTTTAACGATTCAAGGTTTAGACTTCGCATTTACTGAATTACCTCCTGCCTCTACAGAAGAAACAGAACCGGCTCCGCCAGTGACATCGGTGAAAACACCTTTACCTATAGTGATCAATCGCGTCGCTTTGTCTGATATTAAACTGAATATCTTGGGTCATGAAATCGAATGGAGCTTGTTCTCAACAGCTCTAAGCATGCAGGGTGAAAAGCTGACGGTATCGCCAACCTTATTCAATGATCTGAAAGTTCAACTTGCTGAATCGGAGGAAGAAACGCAAGCAGAAGCGGTCGAGCCAGGATCAACCGCTAAAACAGCGATCGAGCTGCCTGAAGTCTGGATTCCTTTACAGGTTGTGCTGGAGCGTTTTGACCTAAACCGTTTTACTTTAGAGCAAGAAACTCCAATTATCGTCAACCACCTTGGCCTCGAAGCTAAGGCAGGCAAACATACGGTCGATGTTTCAACTTTAGAACTCGATATGCCACAAGCAAGCGCTAATCTTGCAGCAAAGGTTGAGCTGAAAGAAGGTTACCCGTTAGATCTTTCTTTGGAGGCGTTGGTTAAAGAAACCGATCTAGCAGGCCAGAAATTATCACTGAAAGCACAAGGGAGTGTGGCCAAGCTAAACCTAGATTCCCAGTTTTCTGAATTGATTGAGGCAAAGTTGTCTGGGGATATTCAACCCTTAGAGCCGACTCTGCCATTTGATCTTCTTTTAGAGGGCGGGCAAGCGCAGTGGCCCCTTACCGGAAAAAGCGATTACCAAGCGACAATTGAGCAATTCAAAGCCGATGGTTCACTAGATGGTTTCAATGTTCTACTTAAAGGTGAAGCCGATGGTAAGGAGATTCCTGAGTTAGCCATCGATCTACAGGGCAAAGGCACGACGGAACAGATTGAGCTCGAGCGTCTTAAGCTGAACACGTTAGGCGGTGAACTTAAAGGTGTCGTTAAAGCGAACTGGAAAAATCTCGTTAACTGGCAAGCTGATGTAACACTCAAAGATGTTCAACCGGGTCTGCAGTGGCCTGAAGCCGAGGGCAACATTAGCGGAAGCATCGTCACCTCGGGTGAGTTGACGGAAGCGGGCGGCTGGGCGATTGAACTGCCTAAATTGGATATTGAAGGGATCTTGCGAGAGTATCCTCTGGATATCGAAGGCCAGTTGTCGGCGTCGGATCGCAGTGCGAGCGGTGAACCTAAACTGAAGACCAGTGGTTTGAGTTTGGCTCACGGTGTTAACTCAATTAAGGCTTTGGGTCAGCTTGATCAGCAATGGGACATGGGCGTTGAAATTTACGTCCCTGATCTTCTAAAAAGTATCCCCGAGTTGAAAGGTCGAGCGATCGGTAACATCCAACTGAGCGGCCCAACGAAAGAACCGAAGGTCGATCTTGCTGTAAATGTCGATAAGGTTGATTGGAATAGCGAGGCAACACTTGAGTCATTGTCGCTCAATGGCTCTGTGGTTCCCCTACCATTACCTGAAGCTCAAGCTGATCTTGTATTAACAGCCAAGAACTTAACCTATCAAGAGCAAAGCGTTGAAAGCATCGACTTAACGGTGAGTGGCGGTGAGAAGAAGCATACGGTAACACTTGATGTGATATCTGACATCGTGTCGACAAGCTTAGCGATTTCTGGTGAATTGATTCAAAAGCCTTCTATTATTTGGGATGGATCGCTAGACAGAGTCAAAATCAGCACTCAGCAAGGGCCCTGGGTGTTAGATCAACCTGTCGCAATTAAGGCGAATGTTGATAAGCAGTTTACCGATGTTCAAGCACACTGTTGGAATCAATCGGGTTCGAGTGTGTGTCTGGATGAAGACGTTCGTGTTGGAAAATCGGGTGAGGCGAAATTGGCGATCAACCAATTCAACTTCGAACAGATTAAAGCTTTTGTGCCTAAAGAGACGCAACTACAGGGCTTAGTGAATGCGACCGCTCATGCTAAATGGTCGGAGCAAGGTGAGCCTGAGGTGATGGTCAGTGTCGATATGCCGAAAGGTCAGGTTGTGCAACAAGTCGGAGAGCCCATCACACTAGGTTGGGAAAGCGTTGCATTGAATGCTCAACTGAAAGACAACAAACTGGATGCCTACTTTAAGTTGGATGTTTCCGACAATGGTGACCTGTCTGGCACGGTGTCGTTGCCGAATATTCTTGCCGAAGACAAAATGGTCGATGCTGCAATTAAGCTGACCACGTTCCATCTTGATTTCTTACAACCAATTCTCGGTGAATACAGCTTATTGAAGGCCGACCTTGAGAGTGATTTAAAAGTAAAAGGCTCTTTGATGCATCCTCAAGTCTTTGGTCAGTTCTCTGTTGATGGTATTCAAGTTAAAGGTGATGTAACGCCTATTGATGTTCAAGATGGCCGTATCGACCTCGACTTTGATGGTTATAGTGCAAAACTGGATGCAAATGTTGAAACGCCTGATGGTCATCTTGATATAGAGGGGAATGGGGATTGGCAAGATCTTAAAGCATGGCACTCTAACGTTAGAGTCTTCGCTGATGAGTTGATGGTCGATATTCCACCGATGGTTAAGGTTAAGGTTGTGCCTGATATGACCATTGATGTCACCCCAGAATTGGCAAAAATCACTGGTGATATTGCATTACCATGGGGACGCATTGTTGTCGAAGACTTACCACCGTCTGCCGTTGGCGTCTCTTCTGATCAAGTTATCTTGAATAAAGACCTTGAGCCGGAAAGCGAAGACACGATCCCATTTGATGTGATGACCAATATTAATATCTCTATCGGTGATGACTTTAAACTTTCTGCGTTCGGCCTAGAAGGCGGTTTAGTCGGTAAGCTTAATGTCGCTCAAAAAGACCAAGGGCCGTTTATCACAGGTGAAGTAAACATTGTGGGTGGTACTTACCGATCATTCGGACAAGACCTGTTGATCAAAGAGGGTAAAATTTTGATGAATGGACCGCCAGATCAACCATATGTAGCGATAAATGCAATACGTAATCCGGATAATACTCAGGATGACGTGATCGCAGGGATTCGAGTGACGGGCCCAGCGGCAGAGCCAGCCATCGAGATTTATTCTGATCCTGCCATGCCGCAAGCCAACGCGCTGTCTTATATTTTGCGTGGTCAAGATATAGATGGAGAGTCGAATGGTTCGATGACGACTACCTTAATTGGCTTGAGTTTGGCGAAAAGCGGTAAGGTTGTTGGCGAAATCGGTGAGGCATTTGGTGTACAAGATTTACAACTGGACACTGCCGGTTCAGGTGATGACTCTCAAGTAACAGTCAGTGGCTACATTCTGCCTGGCTTGCAGGTGAAGTATGGTGTCGGTATTTTTAACTCTTTAGGTGAGTTTACCGTTCGTTACCGATTAATGCAGGACCTTTATGTTGAAGCGGTATCTGGCCTAGACAGTGCCGTTGACCTGTTATATCAGTTTGAATTCGAGTAGCGGCTTTGTGAGTTCGTCGATGTGCAAATGTGAATAGGCTATGGAGTGTATATGCGACATCTTGTTTTTGTATATGGCACTTTGAGACAAGGCCAGTCCAATCACCACTATGTGCAGGGTTGCGAGTTGTTGGGGCGCTTTGATACTCCTAAGGAATTTGCTCTGTTCGATTTAGGTGCGTATCCAGCTCTAACTTGTGGAAGTAAAAGTGTTGCTGGCGAAGTCTATGTCATTAACGATGAAGTTCTAGCCTCGCTTGACCAGCTAGAAGATGTTCCTGTTGAGTATCGTCGCGAGCAAATAGAGACTATATTTGGATTAGCGTGGGTATATTTGTATCAACTTGAGCTAACAGCTAATAAAGAAATACTTTCGGGTGACTGGTGTAATACCAATCGTAGTAAATAACTGTTCACCCTAGCTTGTTAAAAATCTCGATAACGTCGTTAGACTTTTTGATTGTAGAATAACTACTTATCGAAACTATTTATTGAAAAGAGCAGCCTTGTTCTCAATCTTTTTTCTTGCGCTATTTTTGATCACTTACTTACTGTGATTGGTATAAGTGGAACAACCCGTAGTCGCTCTATATTCTAAATATCCAACAAAAAGCCAGCATTCACATGCTGGCTTTTTTAATGACGTTATTTTGAGAAGTAAACGAGAGGTTTAGTCTCGGTTAAGCTCAAGAAACTCTTCTACTTTTCTCACCATGTTCTTTGAACCTACAAAGAATGGTACACGTTGGTGTAATTCTGTTGGCTTGATGTCCATGATGCGCTGTGCACCATCAGAAGCGATACCGCCAGCTTGCTCCATAATGAAGGCAATAGGGTTACACTCATAAAGTAGGCGTAGCTTACCTTGAGGGTGGCTTTCTGTGCTTGGGTATAAGTATATACCGCCTTTAAGTAGGTTACGGTGGAAATCAGAAACCAAAGAGCCGATGTAACGTGACGTGTATGGACGGTTATCACTAGGCTCACTTTCTTGACAGTATTTGATGTATTTTTTCACACCTGTAGGGAAGCGGATGTAGTTTCCTTCGTTGATAGAGTAGATCTTACCTTCGTCTGGAATCATCATATTTTCATGAGATAGACAGAATGTACCCAGTGATGGGTCATAGGTAAAACCATTTACACCTGCCCCTGTTGTATACACCAACATGGTTGAAGAGCCGTAAATCACGTAACCAGCGGCTACTTGTTTGTGGCCAGGTTGTAGAAAATCTTCCTGTGTTGGTGGGGTACCAATCGGTGATACTCGACGGTAGATAGAGAAAATTGTACCAACCGAGACATTCACATCGATGTTTGAAGAGCCATCGAGTGGATCCATCAAAACAACGTATTTTGCGTTTTTATTGAGCTCTTTATTGAAGGCTACCGCTTCGTCTTCTTCTTCACTTGCTACACCACAAACTTGGTCACGAGCTTCAAGAGCCGCTTTAAATTTATCGTTCGCGTAAAGGTCTAGCTTCTGTTGCTCTTCACCTTGAACGTTGTCTGTACCAACAGCGCCAGTAATGTCGACAAGACCTGCTTTGTTGATTTCTCGGTTAACAATTTTTGCAGCAAGGCGAATTGATGACAAAAGGGATGATAGATCACCACTTGCATGGGGGAAGTCACTTTGTTTTTCAACAATGAACTCACCAAGGGTGCGCATCTCAGACATGTTATTTCCTTAAACTTCTCTGAATATTAGGGGGGATTTGAGCACTGTAGAACTTGCCTCTTGTGTGGGCTTTATTCATCTAGACACTTACCTAAATTCTACGGCTTAGATCTTTTTAATGGTAATGAACTAAGCGACACAGATCTCACTTACTATGTCGACTTCATTTGTTTTGCATTGCTACTCGCTTTTAATTGCCACTTCATGATAATGAGTGCAGTAGTTTGATTTAGACATGGTTCATTTAGCCAAGCGTTTGGAAGCAATTTATGCATATTCATATCTTAGGAGTTTGTGGCACCTTCATGGGTGGTGCTGCAGTACTAGCTCGTCAATTAGGGCACAAGGTTACAGGTAGTGACGCGAATGTTTACCCTCCAATGAGTACTTTGTTGGAATCTCAAGGGATTGAAATTATTGAAGGGTTCGATCCTAGCCAGTTAGAGCCAAGGCCGGATCTCGTGGTGATCGGCAATGCAATGAGCCGTGGTAATCCGTGCGTTGAGTATGTCTTGAATAACAACCTTAGATACACATCAGGCCCACAGTGGTTGCAAGAGTTCTTACTGCATGACCGTTGGGTTCTGGCGGTATCAGGCACGCATGGCAAGACCACAACATCCAGCATGCTGGCTTGGATCTTGGAAGACTGTGGCTATGCGCCGGGCTTTTTAGTTGGCGGTGTGTTGGGTAACTTTGGTATCTCTGCTCGTCTTGGTGAAAGTATGTTCTTCGTGGTGGAAGCCGACGAATATGACAGTGCTTTTTTCGATAAACGATCTAAGTTCGTTCATTATCACCCAAGAACTTTAGTCATGAATAACTTAGAGTTCGATCATGCCGATATCTTCGATGATCTTGAAGCGATCAAGCGTCAGTTTCATCATTTAGTGCGTACAGTGCCAAGCAACGGCCGCATTTTTTCACCGAAGCAAGACATCGCGATCCAAGATGTTCTAGCTCGCGGTTGCTGGAGTGAGACGGAATCGAGTGGTGAACTCGGTGATTGGGATACCAAGAAGCGGGTTAAAGACGGCTCTAAATTTGAGGTGTACTTCCAAGGCGAATGTATTGGAACCGTCGACTGGGATTTGGTTGGTGATCATAACGTAAGTAATGCCTTGATGGCGATTGCGGCGGCAAGACATGTGGGTGTGACACCTGACCTTGCTTGTGAATCGCTAGCTACCTTTATTAATACTAAGCGTCGTTTGGAGTTTAAAGGCGAGGTCGCAGGTGTCTCTATTTATGATGATTTTGCTCATCATCCAACGGCAATTGAACTTACGCTCGGTGGTTTACGTAATAAGGTCGACACGAAAAAAATCATTGCCGTTCTAGAGCCTCGCTCTGCCACCATGAAGCGTGGTGTGCACAAAGAAACCTTGGCTGATTCGCTCAAACAGGCGGATTCTACCTACTTATTCCAACCGGATAACATTGATTGGTCAGTACAAGATGTTGCCGATGCGTGCCATCAACCCGCCCATGTAAGTGATGACATGGATGCATTCGTTGCTAGAATTGTCTCAGAGGCACAAGTGGGTGACCAAATCTTGGTAATGAGTAACGGTGGCTTTGGTGGTATTCATCAAAAGCTGTTGGATGGATTGGCACTCAAAGCTTAACTGATTCACGGCTTTATAATTTGAAGTAATTGAGAACATGACAAAACACGATAAAGCGATAACTCTTGCTTTCACTGGCGCATCTGGTGCGCCTTATGGACTGCGTTTACTTGAATGCCTTTTGGCGGCCGATTATCAGGTCTATTTGATGATATCGTCGGCAGCGCGAGTAGTCTTAGCGACCGAGCATGAACTTAAGTTACCTGCTGGACCGGAAGCGGCGAAACAAGCCTTGGTTAAGCATCTAGGCTGCGACCCAGAAAAGTTGATGGTGTGTGGCAAAGATGATTGGTTCTCACCGGTTGCATCTGGTTCTGCTGCGCCGAAGCAGATGGTGGTATGTCCATGTTCTGCGGGAAGTTTGGCGTCAATTGCTCATGGTTTATCGGATAACCTGATTGAACGAGCTGCAGATGTCGTCATGAAAGAGCGAGGCCAACTGTTGTTGGTGGTGCGTGAAACACCATTTTCGACTCTGCACCTAGAGAACATGCACAAACTCTCAACCATGGGCGTGACAATCATGCCTGCCGCTCCAGGTTTTTATCACCAACCTAAGTCGATTGAAGATCTGGTTGATTTTATGGTGGCGCGCATTTTGGATCATCTTGGTATTGATCAAGGTTTAGTGCCACGTTGGGGGTACGATCAACGTAATTAATCCAAACTTGATAGCTTATTGTTAAAGTTCGAATTACAATTCTGAACACTCATCGGGGAGCTGACCATTCAAATAATGAATGCGAGCTGAGATCAAGCAGGCGCTTGGGACCCGTAAACCTGAACCAGATAATGCTGGCGTAGGAATTGAGTTAGGAACAACCTCTACCGTTCTCCTCCCTCAAACCTGTGCCGCTCAGACCATGGAGAGCGTCCAGTGAAATTCACATTAACTACCCTTGCTGTTACTACAGCGATCTCTTTTTCTGCCTTTGCTGCAGATAACACTTTGACCGTATACACCTATGATTCTTTTGCAGCGGATTGGGGCCCTCGTCCTGCCGTAGAGAAAGCATTCGAAGAGAAGTGTGGCTGTGATGTGAATTTTGTCGCGCTAGAAGATGGTGTGTCGATTCTGAACCGCTTGCGTCTTGAAGGCGGCAACAGCAAAGCCGATATCTTGCTAGGTCTCGACAACAACCTGATGGCTGAAGCGAAAGCGACGGGATTATTGGCGGAACACAAGGTTGATACGTCATCAGTAACACTGCCTAATGGCTGGGATGACAAGACCTTTGTACCTTATGACTTTGGTTACTTTGCCTTTGTCTATAACACAGAGAAACTAGCAAACCCGCCTAAGAGCCTGAAAGAGTTGGTTGAGCAGCGTGATGATCTCAAGGTTATCTACCAAGATCCACGTACTTCAACACCTGGTCAAGGCATGATGCTATGGATGAAATCGGTTTACGGTGACGAAGCAACGACAGCTTGGAAGAAGCTGGCTCAAAAAACCGTGACGGTAACCAAAGGTTGGTCTGAAGCTTACTCTATGTTCCTAGAAGGTGAGTCTGACTTGGTTCTGTCTTACACTACGTCTCCGGCTTATCATATCATTGCAGAGAACGATTCTAAGTACGCAGCAGCGAGCTTTGAAGAAGGGCATTACACTCAAGTCGAAGTGGCCGCTAAGGTTAAAGGCAGCAACAACGAAAAGCTTGCTGATGAGTTTATGGCGTTTATCCTAAGTGATGAATTCCAATCGGCGATGCCGACAGGTAACTGGATGTACCCAGTAACGGGTGTCGAGCTACCAAAAGGCTTTGAGCAGTTAACAGTTCCACAGAAAGCACTGAGTTTTAGCTCTGAAGAGATCGCCGAGAAGCGTAAGCCTTGGATTCGTGAATGGCAGAGTGCGCTTACTTTTTAACTGACTATTTAAGAAAATGAGCTTTCTAACGTACTTTTAAAAACTAGCTTTCTGTATTTAAAGGTTCATTCGTTATGTTTGGAATGAACCATTTACGGTAAAAAATCAATTTATGATAAAGAAAACACCTAAGGTCGGGGTTTGGGTTGCGATACTCATTACCGCCTTCGTGGTTTCAGCAGTTGGGGCATTGCTTAGCAATGCCCCTTCTCTTGATATCAGCCAAGTATGGTCCGATCCTTACTATTGGCATGTAACGAAATTCAGTTTTTATCAGGCGACACTCTCAACTTTTCTGAGTGTTGGCTTTGCTATACCTATCGCTCACGCCCTGTGTCGTAGACAATTTTTTGGACGCGCTTTGTTGTTAAGGCTGTTCGCGTCGACCTTGGTTCTACCTGTGTTAGTTGGTGTCTTTGGCTTATTGGCGATTTACGGCAACAGTGGTTGGTTAGCTAAGTTTTTGGCAAACTTCGACATTGAGCTACCATTCTCGATTTATGGCTTGAATGGTATTTTGTTGGCGCACGTCTTCTTCAATTTACCTTATGCTAGTCGTTTGCTTTTACAAGCTTTAGATACTGTGCCTGCCGAGCAGCACAAGCTGTGTGCTCACTTGGGTATGAGTCATTGGAACAAATTCAGATGGGTTGAATGGCCACGTTTAAGGCAACAATTACCTCATGTGTGTGGCTTAGTCTTCATGCTGTGTTTTACCAGCTTTGCTACCGTGATGGCGCTAGGCGGTGGACCAAAATCAACCACTATCGAACTGGCCATCTATCAAGCGATTAAATTCGATTTTGACCTACAGGCTGGTGCGTTACTCGCGATATGGCAAATGCTGCTGTGTGGTGTATTAGCGGTGAGTATTCAGCGCCTGTCGAAACCTATTTCAGTGACGGCCAGTCAGTTGTCGGAAGAGAAATATTTGGTTAAGGACTGCTGGTGGTCAAAAGCTTGGGATAGCTTTTGGATCATAGTAGTCTCAATGCTGGTATTGCCGCCATTAGCCATGGTTATCGTCAGTGGTATTAACTCACAAGCACTGATTGTGCTCAGCAGCGAACCGTTTTGGGCTGCGTTAATGACCTCAGTTAAAGTTGCGTCCTTAGCAAGTGTTATTGCTGTCGGTATTGGTATTGCGATACTGCTGACCAGTCGTGCATGGCGTTTGCAGAATAAGAACTTTAGAGCCGATAAAATCGAGCTGATTGGTACCATTATCTTAGTGACACCAGGGTTAGTGATCAGTACGGGACTCTTCTTATTACTGCGTTCATTTACCGATGTATTTAGCTTAGCTTTCTTTATTGTGATTGCCGTGAATAGCTTAATGGCACTGCCTTATGTGATTAAAACCTTAGCCCAACCTATGTTGCATTTATCTCAACAGTATCAATACGTGTGTGCAAGCTTGGGAATGACAGGTTTCACTCGTTTTAGGCTGGTGGAGTGGCGCGCACTACGTAAACCAATGGCGCAAGCCTTTTCTATTAGCTTTATGCTGGCGATGGGGGACTTGAGTGCCATTGCCTTGTTTGGTAGCCAAGATTTTAGAACGCTGCCTTTGTATCTATTCCAATTGTTAGGCAGCTATCAAATGGAAGCTGCCGCGGTGGTTTCTGTGAGTTTACTGCTGCTGAGTGTGGGCAGTTTTAGCTTAATAGAATTTTTATTTACTCGAAGTTCAAAGCCCAATGCTAAAGAGTTAAGGAACCGATGATGTTAGTGATGAAAGAAGTGGATTACCACTATCACCAAGAGTTGTTTAGTTTTGATTTCCAAGCAGAACAGGGTGATATTGTTGCTTTGATGGGGCCAAGTGGTGCGGGTAAATCAACGCTACTCGCATTGGTTGCTGGGTTTATTGAGCCGACATCGGGTGAGATCTCGGTAGCAGGACAATCGCTGATTGGCAAAGAAGCGCATCAGCGTCCATTGGCGATGTTGTTCCAAGAACACAATCTATTTGCTCACCTCACGGTGCGTGAAAATATTGGCTTAGGCTTGCATCCGGGGTTAAAGCTTACTGCAACCCAAAAGCTCGATGTTGAGCAAGCCGCTGCACAGGTCGGTGTTGCAGAGTATTTAGATAGGCTGCCTGAACATTTATCTGGCGGCCAGCGTCAGCGTGTCGCACTGGCGCGTTGTTTTGTTCAACCACATGACATTTGGCTGCTTGATGAACCTTTTTCGGCGCTTGACCCTTTGCTTCGTGAGGAAATGCTTAACCTTGTTAGGCGATTAGCAGCAGAGCGAAGCATTACGGTGTTAATGGTGACTCACCATTTAGGGGATGCACGCAGTATTGCCAATAAGTTTGTATTTGTGGCATTAGGTAAAGTGTTGGTTGCAGACTCGATAGAGACACTGACGGCTGATCATCCACAGCAAGAGCTAAGCTCGTTTGTTAAAGCGGGTGAGTGACGATTCACCAATCTTGTTTAATATCTCTTGATATTGAGTACGTAGAAAGCAAAAAGACCTAGCATGCGCTAGGTCTTTTATTATCTTTATAAGTAAAGCGAGACGAGGATTAGTCGCCTAGCTTTAGCTCTTTTAAGATTTGAAAAATTTCACGAGAAGCTTTGGCTGGCTTGTTCGCTGATTTTTCTTTGTTAGCTTGGCGCGCTAGCTGACGAAGACGTTGACGGTCTGCTTCAGGGTACATCTCCATAACGTCTGAAATGGCAGTATCGCCTTCAGCTACAACACGGTCACGCAGTTGCTCAAGCTTATGTAGCTCAGCGGTTGCTTGTGAGTGCTTGTTACGTACTTTATCCAAAGCCGCTTGAATTGGCTCAGGATCGACACTACGCATTACTTTACCAATGTATTGAAGTTGACGACGCTTCGCTTCATTTTTAAAGCGTTGTGCATCTTTTATCGCTTGTGCCAAATCTTCAGACAGAGGAAACTTGTCTAATACAGAAGGCTTTAAACCAACAAGCTCTTCTCCCAGCTTTTGCAGGGCATCCATGTCGGTTTTCATTTCTGTCTTACTTACCCAGATGATTTCTTCTTCTGGTTCCCATGGGGCTTTTTGGTTTTTGCGAGCCATCTTTTCTGCCTATGTCACTATCTCAAACGAATATATTGCCTATTTTAGCAAGAATCTTGGGGAGAAAGCGAAATTCTTGTTATCCTACGTAATATTGACCTACAAAATTAGAATAGATATGGATGTAAAACAGCAAGTCGCTCAGCAAAGAGTTGAGCTAGAAGCCGCAGTAGCAAAAGCATTGGACATGGCCTCTGTGAGTGCCGACGCCGCTGAAGTTGCTATTACTAAGTCAACGGGTTTAAGTGTTTCAACACGTATGTGTGAAGTGGAAAACGTTGAATTTAATAGTGATGGTGCGCTAGGTATTACTGTTTACCGTGGCCAGAAAAAAGGCAGCGCATCTACATCCGATCTAAGTGAAAAGGCGATTGCTCAAACGGTAGCGGCTGCGCTTGATATCGCTCAGTACACGTCTGAAGACCCATTTTCAGGTCCTGCGGCAAAAGAGTACATGGTAAAAGACATTCCAGACTTGGATCTTTTCCACCCTGATGAACCTAACCCAGACTATGCCGCTGAGATTGCGATTGCTGCTGAGAAGCAAGCGCTAGCTTATAGTGACAAGATCAAACAAAGTGATGGCGCGAGCTACGACAGCCATTACGGCGTTAAAGTGTACGGTAACAGCCATGGCTTACTAGCGAGCTACGCTTCAAGCCGCCATAGCACGAGTTGCTGTGTGATTGGACAAGGCACTAACGGTGAAATGGAACGCGACTACAGCTATACCGTTGCTCGTCACCGTGACGAGCTGTGGACGCCTGAGCGTGTAGGTCAAGAGGCTGCTGAAAAGACTATCAGCCGTTTGGATGCGAAAAAGCTATCAACAGGCCAATACCCAATTATGTTCGCTAACGATGTTGCCACAGGTCTAATTGGTCACCTTGTGATGGCGATCAGTGGCGGCAACCTTTACCGTAAGTCGTCGTTCTTACTGGATCATCTAGGTCAGAAAATTTTGCCAGATTGGTTCAATATCTCTGAACGTCCACATATCTTACGAGGTTTGGCTTCAAGCCCGTTCGACAGTGAAGGTGTATACACTCAAGATCGTGAAATCATCACTGATGGTGTGTTAGCAACTTACCTACTAACGAGCTATGCCGCGCGTAAGATGGATATGACACCAACCGGCCATGCTGGTGGTATTCATAACTGGTTCGTTAAATCGACCGGTCAAAACTTTGAGCAGATGCTGAAAGAATTGGGCACAGGTTTCCTTGTTACTGAAGTAATGGGACAAGGCGTAAACACAGTGACAGGTGATTACTCTCGTGGTGCTGCAGGTTTCTGGGTTGAGAACGGAGAGATCCAATACCCAGTATCGGAAGTGACGATTGCAGGTAATCTAAAAGACATGTTTAATCAGATCGTGGCAGTCGGTAACGATGTTGAAACGCGTTCACAGATTCAAACGGGTTCTATCTTGCTTGAGTCGATGAAAGTCGCAGGCGAGTAATTTAATTAACGCTATTGGATGAATTAAAAAAGGGAGCCGATGGCTCCCTTTTTGTATTTACCGAGTAGGTAATCAAGCTAGATCAGTATGGTCGCTAAGCCTAAGAATACCGATAGGCCAATAACATCCGTTACTGTGGTGAGTGCCATACCACCTGCCAATGCAGGATCGATGTTCATTTTCTTCAACATTACCGGGATGGTTACACCGGCAATACCAGCGACAAGTAAGTTGGTCATCATCGCAGCGGAGATGATGCCACCCAGTATCCAGTTACCCTTCCAGGCTACTACGATACCACCAATGATAACGGCCCATAGAATGCCGTTTAGGAAGCCGATAGCCGCTTCTTTAAGTAGCAATTCACGCTTGTTACTATCACCAATATGACCGAGCGCTAAACCACGAATCACCAGAGCAACGGTTTGGTTACCGGCAACCCCGCCCATTGAAGGCACGATAGTCATCAGTACGGCAATTGCGGCCATTTGGTCGAGCGTTGCTTCAAACATGTTCGATACTGAAGCCGCTGCCAGTGCTGCAAGTACGTTGGCCCCAAGCCAGACGCTACGACGACGAGCGGATTTTACGACCGGTGCGAAGGTATCTTCGTCATCGTCCATACCCGCCATACTCATCATTGAGTGTTCAGCATCTTCACGGATGACATCAACCACGTCATCGATGGTGATACGACCCACAAGGTGCTGGTTACTATCGACTACAGGGGCAGAAACCCAGTTACGACGTTCAAACAGGCTCGCAATATCGGAAGCGCTGGTTTCAACGGCGATAGCTTCGTCTGCATCTTCCATCACCTCAGAGACTGCAACATCCGGTTGTGTTGTGATCAGGGTCGTTAATGATAAGTTACCAATCAAACGCTCTTCTTCATCGATGACATATAAAGTATCGGTAGCGTCCGGAAGTTCACCACGCATACGTAGATAACGCAAAACAACATCAACATCGACGTCACCACGAATCGTGATCACGTCGGTATTCATTAACGCACCCGCAGAATTTTCTGGGTATGATAGTGCTGTCTCAACCAAAGCACGGTCAACGGAGTCCATTTGAGAAAGGACTTCGCGAGAAACATCGTCGGGTAGGCTTCGAAGTACGTACGCGACGTCATCGGTCTCCATGCCTTCGGTTGCTTCTGCCAACGTTTCTGGTGCCATTTTTGACACAAGAGCATCTTTGACGTCTTCGTTTAATTCATCAAGAATTTCACCGAAGTCTTCAGGATCGGTGAGTTGCCAGAGTACATCACGACTTTTGCGAGGGGAGGCTTCTAAAAGGTGTGCAATATCTTCAGGCTCCATGTCCTGAAGTTGTCGGCGTACGTGAACAAATCGCCCATTTTCTAGGGCTTCGCTGACTTCTTGGAGGGTTTGGTGAGCTTGGTCAAATTCTAATTGCTCTGCCATATGTTCCTCCTATCTCATTATTCTAACAATACTTAGAATAGTAACTTAATTCTAGGGCTTATTTAAATCATTAACTTAGGTAGAACTAATATTTAATATTGGTTGGCTATTTATTTAAGTCTTAGGCGTTGTGAGTAACGCCTTTTCTCTTATTCGCCCTCATCAAACTTATCTTCAATGAGATGACAGACGGCATCAAGCGCCTGCTGTGAGTCGCTGCCTATGGCTTGAATTGTGATGTGTTGCCCTTGTGCTGATTCCAGCATCAATAGCCCCATAACGCTGTCTGCCGTCGCGATCTTATCGTCTTCGCTATGGATAGTAATGGTGGCATCAAAGCTTTGTGCAAGTTCAACCAACTTTACGGCTGCTCTAGCGTGAAGACCCAAACGGTTTTGGATCAGTACAGTTCGAGTTAATTCCATGGTTAGCCCTGTTGGTGCTTCTCTAAGGAGGCGTGTCTGATTTGTACTTGATGGCCAAGTTGTTCGAAGTACTCACCAATTTTCTGAGTTAGATAAACCGAGCGGTGCTTACCGCCAGTACAACCAATCGCAACTGTTAGGTAGCTACGATTATTCTTCTCTAACATTGGTAACCACTGCTCAACAAAGCCTTGGATCTGTTGCTTGAGTTCAATAACTTCGGGGTGTTTTTCTAGAAAAGAATGAATCGGAGCATCAAGACCGGTTAATGGTCGTAGGTCTGGCTCCCAGTGAGGGTTTGGCAAGAAGCGAACATCAAACACATAGTCAGCGTCACTTGGTAAGCCAAACTTAAAACCGAACGATTGAAAGACAATAATCAGCTCTTGCTTCTCTTTGCCTTCCACTTTAAAGCGAACCTTTTCACTCAATTCGTAAAGGTTGCATTCACTGCTGTCAATTACAATGCTGGCTTGCTCTGCAAGGGGAGCCAAGAGTGTTTTCTCTAAATCGATAGCTTGCTCAAGTGATAGCTTTTCTTGACCAATAGATAGAGGGTGAATTCTACGTGTTTCGCTATAGCGTTTAAGCAGTGTTTGCTTACTCGCATCTAGGAACAAAACGTTCACGTCAATATCAGTGGCAGATTTTAGTTGTTCTAGTGTATCTGTGACTAATTGAGGCTCTTTCGGTAGGTTACGAATATCAATACTAACGGCAACGTTTTGATTGATCTCACTGACGGATTTGACGAAGTCGTTGAGTAGATTTACTGGTAGGTTATCGACACAGTAATACCCCAAGTCTTCGAGGACTCGTAGCGCAACACTTTTACCGGCCCCCGATTGGCCACTTACAACGATGAGTCGCATATTATTACTCGCCAGGTGGTACTTGAATCATGATGTCATAAAGCTCTTGATCGCTTTGAGCATTACGCAATTGTTTAAGAGTCTGCTTGTCGTTAAGGCGCTCTGCCATGCAAGAAAGGGTTTTTAGGTGTTCCTTACACTGTTCGCTAGGGACAAGAAGAGCAAATAATAGGTCGACAGGGCGGTTGTCAATAGCGTCAAATTCGATTGGAGCTTGGCATTGCAGCAGCACTGCGATCGCTTTATCACTGACACTCATACGAGCATGAGGAATAGCGATACCATTACCAATACCAGTACTGCCCATTTTTTCACGGCTCAACATGCACTCAAACAGTTCTGTTGAATCTTGACCGCAGCTTTCTGCTGCAATCTGGCTGATGAGTTCAAGGGCTCTTTTTTTGCTCGTGCATTGGACAGCACTTTTAGTGCAGTCCAATGAAAGTACTTCGCTTAATTGCATGTTAGTGGCTACTTAGCTTTTCTTTGTGCTTGTTGAGTTGACGGACTAGTTTATCAACTAATGAATCAATCGCAGCATACATATTTTCATCTGTTGCTGTTGCATGGATTTCTCCTTGATTAACATGAAGAGTCGCTTCTGCTATTTGATCAACTTTCTCAACTCGTAATACAACCTGGACGCTATTGATATGATCAAAAAAACGCTCAAGTTTGTCTAATTTAGTGTGAACATAGTCTTGCATTGAATCGGTAAGATCAACGTGATGGCCTTGAATATTGATTTGCATAGACTTTCCTTTTCAGTTGGTTGCCTGGCTATAACTAAATTAAATAGTTAGTTAAATTATTTTACAGCAGGCGTTTACGCTGACTTGATGGGGCAATACCCAGAGACTCACGGTATTTCGCTATGGTACGTCGAGCTACCTGAATTCCTTGATCAGCCAGCAAAGCAGCAATTTTACTATCACTGAGAGGTTTCGCGGTATTTTCCGCCGCGACTAGCTTCTTAATGAGCGCACGAATTGCTGTAGATGAACACTCACCACCATTGTCGGTGCTAACATGGCTCGAGAAAAAGTATTTGAGCTCAAAGATGCCGCGTGGTGTATGCATGAACTTTTGAGTCGTCACACGGGATATTGTGGATTCATGCATCTCAACAGCTAACGCAACATCGTTTAGGACCATTGGCTTCATTGACTCTTCGCCATGTTCGAAGAAATCGCGCTGATGTTCAACAATGCATCTCGCAACTTTGAGTAACGTCTCATTTCGGCTTTCTAGGCTTTTAATTAGCCACTTTGCTTCTTGCAAATTCGATCGAATGTACTGATTGTCGGCGCTGTTTCCTTTACTACCAAGAGCTGCATATTGCTGATTTACCTTAAGCTTAGGCACGCTATCAGGGTTTATGGTGACTATCCATTTACCGAGCTCTTTGAAAACTGAAACATCAGGAACCACATATTCAGTTTCATCCGGTGTAATTTTGCTGCCAGGGCGAGGGTCCAACTGTTGAATGAGTTGCATAACCTCACGCAGTTCTGCTTCCTTCAACTTGGTTTCTTTTATTACAAGTTTATAGTCACGATTACCTAGTTGATCGATATGGCTAGTAAGTACTAACTTAGCTTCATTAAGCCAAGGGGTATCTTGAGGGAAGGTCGCGAGTTGCAGTAACAAGCAATCTTGCAGGTTCACGGAACCAACGCCTAATGGGTCAAATTGCTGAATTCGTTTGCGAACGGCTTCGATCTCATCAAGCTCGATCTCTTCGTTATCAAAGTTTTCAAGGATATCTTCACAAGAAACAGTGAGGTAGCCATAATCATCAATGGCATCGATCAGCGCGAAGGCGATACTTCGGTCAGTGTCAGTGAAGGGGGTTAGGCCGAGTTGCCAAAGTAGATAGTCGTGCAAGCTTTGTGTGGTTTCGCCTTGATAAACGGGCATGTCGTCATCAATAGCAATACCAGTATTACCCGTGTTTGCGCTGTAGACATCTTCCCAAGTTGTGTCGATTTCGAGTTCGTTGCCAATCTCTGATTTTTCGATTAAATCTGAGCTATCAGGTAAGTCTTGCTCTGTGGCTTCAACTGTTTCTTTCTCGTCACTGCTAGGTTTTTCTTCCGGTGTCGGCGTATCTTCATTGCCTTCTTCGACATCGAGTAGTGGGTTAGATTCAAGTGCTTCTTGGATCTCTTGTTGCAAATCTAAAGTAGACAATTGCAACAAACGAATCGCTTGCTGCAATTGAGGGGTCATTGCTAACTGTTGGCCTAGCTTAAGTTGTAATGAGGGTTTCATTCAGTGTGACTTACCTAGTTATTATTCTTAGAATTCTCGATACTCTCTATCTAATCATAGACGGAATTGTTCGCCTAGATAAACTTGTTTAACTTGCTCGTTATTGAGAACATCTTCAGGAGTACCTTCAGCAATCAGGTGTCCTTGGCTTACGATGTAAGCTTTTTCACACACGTCTAATGTTTCACGAACGTTGTGGTCCGTAATCAAAACGCCCAAGCCGCGATCGCGCAGGTGAACAATGATTTTTTTGATATCGATTACTGAGATCGGGTCAACGCCAGCGAACGGTTCATCCAATAGAATGAACTGCGGGTTTGCTGCTAGTGCGCGAGCAATCTCAACACGACGACGCTCACCACCTGACAGAGCCATACCATTGCTGGTGCGGATATGTTGGATGTGGAACTCTTCTAGCAGGTCTTCCAGTTTATCTTGGCGTTGTTCGTTGGTCATCTCATCACGGGTTTGTAAAACCGCCATGATGTTGTTCTCTACAGACAACTTGCGGAAAATCGACGCTTCTTGAGGTAGGTATCCGATACCAAGGCGAGATCGACTGTGCATTGGTAAGATACTGATGTCTCGGTCATCAATGTTGATGGTGCCTTCATCACGCGCAACCAGACCAACTATCATATAGAAAGACGTGGTTTTACCTGCACCGTTCGGTCCAAGCAGGCCGACGATCTGGCCTGACTCTACCTGCAAGCTTACGTCGGTTACCACCTTACGTTTACTGTAGGTTTTCGCTAGGTTTTTTGCTTTTAAGACAGCCATCGTTACTTATTCACTTCCGTTGGTTGTAAAACCGTTGACACACGTTTGTTCTCACCACTGTCAGCGACTAATTTCTGAGAGCCGATCTGGTAAGTGATCTTAGAACCACGAATGATGCTGCCATCTTGAGATAGCATTGCATTCTTGGTCATGATCAGTCGGTCAGCAACAAGCTGGTAATGTAAATCGTCAGCTTCACCGTAGAGTGTCTTCCCGTCGTCAGTAAGCTGAGAGAAGGTTGCTGGCTTACCGAAGCCTTGAATCTCTTCAATCTCACCATTTACTGCGTTACGAGTAACGATGATCTTATCGGCATTGATATTGATGCTACCTTGCTTAAGGTTCACATCACCAAGGAACGTCACTTGGTTACTTTTCATATCCAATTGCTGGCTGTCTGAGTCAATGTAGACAGGCTGCTCGCTATCCGAAGACAGGGCATAGACATTAGGCGCCGCAAGGGTCAAAGCGAATAAACTAAGGTGTAAGAGTTTCATATCTACCTTGAACAGAATTAAAGAGGGTTGCATTGTTGGTACCGAAGTTACCCTTCATTGCTTGCCCCTCAGTTTCAAAAAATGTACCGATCATATGGACCGGAGTCTCTGAATAAAAATCTCGGCTAGGCAGCTCAACCACCATTTTGTCTGTGGTCATTGTATCGAAGCTGGCTTCTGGCAACAGGTTCTTTGCCACGACGTTGTCATAAAAAGTGACAACTTGATTCTCATCCATAATCGCGCGATCGGCGGTAACTTGCCATTCAATCGTGTGCCCTTCACGGAATACCGAAAGAACTGGATTTTGAAAGTGCGTGTCGCCCACCACTGAGTAGTGCTCTAAATAGGTCGATTCAACCTGATAGCTACGAATACCTGATTGGTCATAGCTAATGTTGTTTAGACTTTTGCCACTAAACGCGGGCAACTCCAAATTTGGAGCTACTTGTATCGTCGATGTTTGCTCTTTGTCGTACAGGTAATAGGTCGACCAAGAAGCAATAAATATGAGTATTAAATAGATAATACGAGTAAAACTCATATGCTTAAACCTTTATGCACGTCGAGTTCATTTCTTGCTTGTAAAATAAGGTCGCAGACTTCACGTACTGCGCCATGCCCGCCTTTAATAGTTGTCACGTAGTTTGCGCGCTTTGCAAGTAGCGGGTGACCATCTGCCACACAGGCCTTCAAGCCGACTTTTTCCATTACAGGCCAGTCAATCAGATCGTCTCCGATGTAACCTGTATTTTTAGGAATTACAGAAAGCTTATCGCAAATATCTTGGTATGCCTTAACTTTATCGTCTTGACCTTGATAAATCAGCTTAATGCCTAGGGCGGTCATACGATTCTCAACAATTTGAGATTTGCGACCAGTGATGATCGCGATTTCAATGCCAGCGTTCATCAGTGATTTTATGCCGTAACCGTCACGAGTGTGGAAGGTTTTCAGCTCTTCACCGTTGTTGCCCATGTAGATGCGGCCATCAGAAAATACGCCGTCTACATCGCAAATTAGCAGCTTGATCTCTTTTGCGATTGCAAATACATCTGAGTTAACAGTACCGTATAGAGTTTCGACTGTCTGTGTCATTACATTACTCCTGCTTTCAGTAAGTCATGCATGTTTAAGGCTCCAACTAATTTACCTTCTTGGCACAACATCAGGCCATTGATGCTTTTAGCTTGCATCAAGTTTAACCCCTCTACCGCAAGCATGTTTGGTTCTGCTACCGTTGGGTTAAGTGTCATCACATCGCCGATTTGAGTGTTATGGATATCAACGCGTTTGTCTAAGATACGGCGTAAATCACCGTCGGTAAAAATACCGGCCATTTGGCCATCTTCACCAACGATTGCTGTCATGCCTAAGCCTTTCTGAGATATCTCTAACAGAGCATCTCGAACTAGTGCATCAGGTGCTACAACAGGAAGTGCGTCACCTGTGTGCATGATGTCGTCCAGTTTTAACAGCAGTTGACGACCTAAAGCGCCACCAGGGTGAGACAGTGCAAAATCTTGAGCGGTGAATCCTCGAGCCTGCAAAAGTGCAACGGCTAACGCATCACCCATTACCAAAGTCGCCGTGGTACTGGTGGTTGGTGCTAAGCCCAGTGGGCACGCTTCTTCCGGTACTGAAATTTGTAAATGAATATCGGACAAGGTCGCCATGTTCGATGCTGGCTTACCTGTCATGCTGATGATCTTGATGTTCAGACGCTTCAATACAGGGAATAGGCTGAGGATTTCTCCCGATTCACCTGAGTTGGATATTGCAATCACAATATCGCCAGGTTCGATCATACCCAAGTCGCCATGCGCTGCTTCACCTGGGTGTACAAAGAAAGCTGATGTCCCGGTACTTGCTAATGTGGCTGCGATTTTGTTGCCAATGTGACCTGATTTCCCCATGCCCATCACAACGACTTTGCCTTTGTTGTTCAGGATAAGGTCGCAAGCCTTGCAAAAATCATCATTAAAATATTGGTCTAATTGGGTGAGACCTGCAACTTCGGTGTCCAAAACTTGTTTTGCAACACTGCGGTAATCAAATTGCTGAGACATCAAATACTCCAAGTACGAGAAGTTAAATTAACAATTAAGCCGACATATTCATTAGTAGGTAACTTTGATAGGCCACGAACGTCACGATTAACACACCGCCTTCAATACGATTCACGCTACGAGACTTCCCTAGTGCCATGACTACAAGCAATAGCGAGACGCCTAGCATTACCCAGAAGTCACGCCCCATAGCGAACTCGCTCAAGATTGAAGGGTTTAGGATGCCCGGGATCCCCATTACCGCAAGGATGTTGAATACGTTTGAACCGATGAGGTTACCAACGGCCATATCATCTTCACCTTTCATCACACCAGCAAGCGACGCTGCAAGTTCAGGTAAACTAGTACCAACGGCAATGATGGTTAAACCAATCACTAGATCACTCATGCCGAAATATTTCGCGATGATCACCGCGTTATCAACCAGCATGTCGGCGGCCAAAGGCAGAATGATCAAACCAATCACGACCCACATCGCGGCTTTAGGATTACTTACACCTTGAGGAATCTCGGATTCTTGTTCATCCAGGAAGGCATCGCCGTTTTTCTTCTCACTGCGGCTGATTTGCAGCATGGCAAACAAGAACGCGGCAAAAAGTACAAACAGTAATACGCCTTCATAGAAACCTAAATGGTTATCCCAGAGGAGTGCGCCTGCTAATAAAGTGACACCAATCATTAATGGTAGTTCACGGCGAATGACGCCAGAGCTAATCGATAACGGCTTGATAAGCGCAGTAATACCTAAAATCAGGGCGATGTTTGCGATATTTGAGCCGATAACGTTACCTACGGCTGTATCTGTTTTGCCGTCAAGGGCTGCTGTCGCAGAAACCATCATTTCAGGAGCTGAAGAACCCATTGCTAAGATCGTCATACCGATAACTAGTGGTGAGATACCGAAGTTGCGAGCAAGAGCCGCGGCGCCGTAGACCAGCTTATCTGCGCTCCACACCAAAAAACCTAGACCGATAATAAGAAACGCAATCGCTTCAAGCATGATGATTCCTAAAAAATTAATAAAAAACGAAGAATTAACCGCTAATTTTGACCTGTTGCTAGATAAAAGGGAAGTCACTCGGCAAATTAATTACTAGTTAGTCGGTAAGAAAAAGAGCTGAATAGATAATTTTCTAATGCTTTCAAATCCCTGCATAGATTCATGTTTAATATGAATTAATTGAACAGTGCTTTTAATTCTAAAGTAGACTCATTATTATTGCAGCCATAATTGGCGTTTTTTAAAGCAAGGAAACAACAAAAATATGTTGAACACTGAGCTTGTGAAAGTTAAGAACCTTAGCTTCTCTCGAGGAGAGCGACTTATCTTTGATGATATTAGCTTGGAGGTGCCTCGAGGAAAGATTACTGCGATCATGGGACCATCTGGGATTGGAAAAACGACCTTGCTGCGTTTGATTGGTGGCCAATTGCCGCCAGATGAAGGTGAAGTCTGGTTTGATGGGGATAATATCCCTGCATTATCACGCCGAAAGCTATATCAGGCCCGTAAAAAAATGAGCATGCTTTTTCAGTCTGGTGCACTTTTTACGGATCTCAATGTTTTTGATAATGTGGCTTTTCCATTAAGGGAACATACCGAACTCAATGAGAAGTTTATTCGTACCATCGTATTGCTTAAGCTTGAAGCAGTAGGGTTACGAGGGGCTGCACAATTAATGCCGAGTGAGTTGTCTGGCGGTATGGCGAGACGAGCGGCGTTGGCTCGTGCAATTGCGTTGGATCCGGAACTTATTATGTATGATGAGCCTTTTGTTGGCCAAGACCCTATCACCATGGGCGTGTTGGTCGAACTCATCCATAATCTTAACCAAGCCTTGGGTTTAACCTCTGTCATTGTATCGCATGATGTTCCTGAAGTGATGAGCATTGCCGATTGGGTTTATCTGATGGCTGATGGGAAAATCATTGCAGCGGGTTCACCTGAAGATCTGTACAGCAACAGCGATCCACGAGTGCAACAATTTTTGCAAGGCGAGTCGGATGGCCCTGTGCCATTTAGATTCCCAGCAAAGAGCCTAGAAGAGGATTTGTTTTAATATGATTGTTAAAACTATTGCGGGTGTCGGTAAGCGAACACTTGCGATCTGTGAGTCATTTGGTCGAGCAAGTCTAATGCTGTTTGGGGCTTTGTTTGGCATTCCGAGACTAAAAAACTTCCCTTTATTAGTTAAGCAACTTTATAGCGTTGGTGTTCAGTCATTAGCTATCATTTTAGTTTCGGGGTTGTTTATTGGCATGGTACTTAGCCTGCAGGGCTATGTCGTGTTAATTGATTACGGCGCTGAGGGCAACCTTGGTCAAATGGTTGCGCTTTCATTGTTGCGTGAGCTTGGCCCTGTGGTGACGGCACTACTGTTTGCAGGTCGCGCAGGTTCGGCGTTAACGGCTGAGATTGGCCTAATGAAGGCTACGGAGCAGATCTCAAGCCTTGAGATGATGGCTGTCGATCCTATCAAACGCATTATTGCGCCGCGTCTTTGGGCGGGGCTTATCTCAATGCCCCTGCTCGCTATGATCTTCATGGCGATCGGGATTTGGGGTGCTCAGTTGGTTGGTGTTGATTGGAAAGGCATTGATCACGGCAGTTTCTGGTCTGCGATGCAGTCTTCAGTTGAATTTGGCCGAGATATAGGTAACAGCATGATCAAATGTATGGTCTTCGCGATCACCGTAACTTGGATCGCACTTTTCAATGGTTATGATGCAGTACCGACCTCTGAAGGTATTAGTCAGGCTACCACACGCACTGTAGTGCACTCTTCTCTAGCGGTATTAGGGCTAGATTTTGTTCTTACCGCATTGATGTTTGGGAATTAATCATGCAACAAACTCGAAAATTAGAATTATGGGTCGGCACCTTTGTTATTGCCGGAATTTGCGCAATCTTAATCATGATCTTTCAAGTCGCTGACGTAAAAGGCATAGGTTCGAATCATACTTATAACCTGAAAGCGACATTTGACAATATTGGTAGCCTAAAGGTTCGCTCTCCGGTGAAAGTGGGTGGCGTGGTTGTTGGCCGAGTGCAAAGTATTCAACTTGATACTGAAAGCTATCTCCCTATGGTTGAATTATCTATTGATGCGAAGTACTCACAATTTCCAGATACCTCGAGTGCTCAAATCTTAACGTCTGGCTTAATCGGTGAGCAGTACATTAGTCTGGTTCCAGGATTTGTTTTTGACGACGAAGAGATGTTGGTTGATGGTGATTCCATCGAAGACACTAAGTCTGCGTTAGTGTTAGAAGACTTGATTGGCCAAGTGCTGTATAGCGTTGGTGGCTCTGATGAAAACGAAGCTGAGGAGTAGTCTCATGTTAAAAAACAGTATTCTGTTGAAGGTCTATAACATGCTTAAAGCGACTACCATCTTGAAAAGATGGTTTATGACAATGGTTACTTTGCTGATATCGACTCAGGTTTTGGCGGCCGAACCTATCGACCGCACCCAGCCTTACCAAATGATGAAACAGGTCGCTGAAGTTGCCTTTGCTCGCTTAAAGAGTGAACAAAAAAATATCCAACAAGATCCTGAATTATTGAAGGTCATTGTGGAAGAAGAGTTAATGCCCTATGTGAATGCTCAATATGCGGCGCTTAAACTACTCGGGCCTAATTTGAAAGGTGCGGATAGAAAAGATGTGTTTGTATTTATCGATTCATTCCGTAAATATCTCGTTTCTTCTTATGCTCAGGTGCTAACCCAATACACAGATCAAACGATTGAATTTGGTCCAGAACCCAAAATCAAAGCGGATAGCCGTATTACAAGTATCAAAGTCGATATTATTGATACACCACGACCAAATATTAAGCTTGAATTTAAGCTACGCAAAGACAAGAAATCGGGCGAGTGGAAGGCATTTGATATGGTTGCTGAAGGTATTAGCCTACTATCCAGTAAGCAGTCAGAGTGGAATACTAAGATTCGTCAAGAAGGTATATTACAGGTGGCTGCTGAATTAGATAAATTGGCTGCACAACCGATTCGTTTTGAGAGTAGCAAATAATGAATCACTCTCAATGGCAAACGCTAAGTTCTAGAGAGTATCAGCTTCATGGCGATTTGGACCGTGACAGTGTTCCTGCAATCTGGCGTATATTGGAAAAGTGGCAAACGACGGAATCGAGCGTTGAAATTGACCTTAGCCATATAAATCGAGTCGATTCAGCAGGAATGGTGATGCTAATTCACTTATTAGAGCATGCAAAAAATCAAAACTGTCATATAATGCTCAGTTTCGTGCCAGAACAATTACGAACGTTGTTCCAATTGAGCAATATCCAGCCAATGATGGCAGAACACACAAAAAATTAGGCAGGAGCTATTTGTGGACAGCACAAAAGTACAAGAATTATTAGCAGAAGCACTGAACCTTCAGGAGATTTTCGTGAAGGGTGAAGGCAGTCATTACGAAGTTGTTGCGGTTGATTCATGTTTTGATGGCATGAATCGAGTTAAGAAGCAGCAGCTAATCTACGGCCCATTAATGGAATACATTCAACGCAATGACATCCATGCTCTTTCTATTAAGGCTTTCACGCCGGAAGAGTGGGAACGTGATAAGAAACTGATGTCACTTTAAGGTTTATGATGGAAAAGTTTCGAGTTATTGGATCGGACAAGCCGTTAAGCGGTGAAGTGACGATCTCAGGCGCAAAAAATGCAGCGCTACCTATCTTATTTGCTTCAATTCTTGCTGAAGAGCCAGTAGAAGTAAGTAACGTTCCTCACCTACGTGACATCGATACTACG
The DNA here is from genome assembly GCF_024347535.1 of Vibrio kanaloae. Classification (NCBI taxonomy): domain Bacteria; kingdom Pseudomonadati; phylum Pseudomonadota; class Gammaproteobacteria; order Vibrionales; family Vibrionaceae; genus Vibrio; species Vibrio kanaloae. Next base: position 390,969 of record NZ_AP025497.1, read on the forward strand.
ATGGAACTGCTAAAGCGTTTAGGCGCAAAAGTATCACGCAACGGTAGTGTTCATGTTGATGGTAGCGAAATCAATGAGTTTTGTGCGCCTTATGATTTGGTAAAAACAATGCGTGCTTCTATCTGGGCTTTAGGTCCGCTAGTGGCCCGTTTTGGTGAAGGGCAAGTGTCACTTCCTGGCGGTTGTGCGATTGGTGCTCGGCCTGTTGATCTGCATATCCATGGCCTAGAACAACTAGGTGCGACCATTACATTGGAAGATGGTTATGTGAAAGCAAGTGTTGATGGCCGTTTGAAAGGCGCGCACATCGTGATGGATAAAGTAAGCGTTGGCGCTACGATTACTATCATGTGTGCAGCAACACTAGCGGAAGGGAAAACAGTATTAGACAACTCTGCGCGTGAGCCTGAGATCGTTGATACTGCTGACTTCCTAAACAAACTGGGTGCTAAGATTTCTGGCGCCGGTACAGACACGATTACTATCGAAGGCGTTGAACGTCTTGGTGGTGGTCAACACTCTGTGGTTGCTGACCGTATTGAAACGGGTACCTTCCTTGTTGCTGCGGCAGTGTCTGGCGGTAAAGTGGTTTGTCGCAATACCAACGCTCATCTTCTTGAAGCTGCCTTAGCGAAGCTTGAAGAAGCGGGTGCGAAGGTCGAAACGGGCGAAGACTGGATCAGCCTTGATATGACAGGTCGTGAGCTGAAAGCGGTGAAAATCGTAACAGCACCTCACCCTGGCTTCCCAACCGACATGCAAGCACAGTTTACTCTGCTTAACATGATGGCGAAGGGCAGTGGTGTTATCACTGAGACTATCTTTGAAAACCGCTTTATGCACATTCCTGAGTTACAGCGAATGGGCGCAAAAGCGGAAATCGAAGGCAACACGGCTATCTGTGGTGAAACAGAGAAATTGAGCGGCGCTCAAGTCATGGCTACGGACCTTCGTGCATCAGCGAGCCTTGTTATTGCTGGTTGTATTGCTCAAGGTGAAACCATCGTTGACCGTATTTATCACATCGATCGTGGCTACGATAAGATTGAAGATAAACTGTCAGCTTTAGGTGCTAACATCACACGATTTCATGAGCCTAACTAACTTAGGTTAGTGTCTTCATGAGTAAATAAGATAAAAACACAAAAGTCGGAACCTTGGTTTCGGCTTTTTTATAGTTGTATTTACCGTAAATGACTCTGTTACTATTCTCTGTTAGCAGATAAATAAATGTTACGGTTGGTGAGGAACAAAATGATAGCAATCTTACGTATTTTCGCTTTAGCGATATTTGCGATTCTTATGTTTGTATTTGGGTGTGGCTACTGTTTATTAAGCCCCCGTAACCCGAAACACGTATTTACTTTTGGCCGTTACTTTGGACGTATGTCAAGAGTCTTTGGTATGAAGCTGGAGCTGCGTATCCCGGAAGATGCATACTCTCGCGGGCAGCATGTTTATGTGGCCAACCACCAAAACAGCTGGGACCTATTCACGATTTCATCCGCGGTAACGCCTAAAGTTGTGACAGTGGGTAAGAAAAGCCTAGCATGGATGCCTCTATTTGGTCAGCTTTACTGGTTGACGGGTAACATTTTGATCGACCGTGCGAACCGCAGCAAAGCTGTGGGTACGATTGATCAAGTGGTTAATAGCCTAAAAGGCAGCGATGTGTCTGTATGGATGTTTCCTGAAGGAACTCGTTCTCGTGGCCGCGGCCTGTTGCCGTTTAAGACGGGTGCTTTCCATGCTGCGATTGGTGCTGGCTTGCCTATTATTCCTATCGTGTGTAGCTCAACGGGTGACGTGAAGCTGAACCGCTGGAATAATGGTCACGTGATTGTTGAGATGTTGCCACCTATCAGCACTGAAGGCTACAGCAAGTCGAATGTTCGTGAACTGGCTAACCTAGCTCGTGAGCAGATGGCTGCTAAGCTTGAAGAGTTAGACAAAGAAGTGGTTGAGCTTAATAAGAAGTAATTTAAGCTAAGCGAAACGATGAACAATAAAAAAGGTTGCCAATAGGGCAACCTTTTTTGTCTCTGATAAACGTTCAGCTTTATGCCAACTTGTTTACTAGAAACCGTTTATTCTAGATATTAAGATCTATTTGCGAACTGCAATCGCCTCGATCTCGATACCTACATCTTTTGGTAGACGCGCTACTTCAACACATGAACGTGCTGGGTAGTTTGCAACGCCGTGTTCATCAAAGAATTTACCGTAAACTTCGTTTACAGTACCGAAGTCGTTTAGATCTTTAACGAATACCGTTAGTTTTACGATGTCTTTTACAGTCAGGCCTGAAGCTTCAACTACGGCTTGAACGTTATCTAGAGATTGGCGAGCTTGTTCTGCGATATCTGCAGATACTTCACCAGTTGCTGGGTTTACTGGGATTTGACCAGAAGTCAGTACCATGTTGCCAAGGTCAACACCTTGTACGTATGGGCCGATTGCAGCTGGAGCAGATTCTGTGTGAAGTACTTTAGTCATTAGTTATTCCATCAATTATTAGATAAAAATTGATTTTCAGTGTGCCTTCAAACTTAGGATAGGTAAAGAGTAAAATACCCCGCACAGACGAGGTATTGAGTAGTTTTTGCGTTCGATCGGTGTTGCCGTATCGTGTTACCTTTCTGTCACGATTTCGCGAGAGAAAACTTTTTCACAGTACTTACACCTTAATCGAATATCTTCATTTTTTTCAAAGATCTTAAAGCTGCTTTCAACGGGCTCGTTGTGAGTGATGCAGTTGGTGTTTGGACACTCAAACACGTCGTTGATTTGCTCAGGAAGTTCTAATGGCAGCTTTTTAACGACTGCGTAATCTTCGATTTGGTTAACGGTTGCGTGAGGCGCGTAAAGTGCCAACTTGCTCGCTTGTTCTTCCGTAATAAACACATTTTCAATTTTGAGCAGGTCTTTTCCACCGAGCGCAGAAGATGGCAGGTTTAGGCCAATCGTTACTCGCTGGTTTGAGTTATGCATGTCGAACAGTTTTAGCACCTTGATCCCGATGTTGGCTGGGATATGGTCGATAACCGTTCCATTTTTGATTGCTTCAACTTTTAATTGAGTCTCTTTAGACATGATATCTCTCCTCTACAGTGTTTCGTTAAGAACAAGGGCTAGCAGTGCTTCACGTGCGTAAACACCGTTCTCTGCTTGCTGGAAGTAGTACGCGTAAGGTGTTTTATCGACATCGACAGTAATTTCATCAACACGAGGAAGAGGGTGAAGAACCTTTAGGTTATCACGTGCATTTTCCAGCATCGAAGCGGTCAGGATGTACGCTGATTTGATGTGCGCATATTCCGATTCATCAAAACGTTCTTTTTGAACTCGAGTCATGTAAAGAACATCAAGTTCAGGAATGACATCTTCCATGTCTGTCAGCAGTTGGTACTTGATGCCTGCTTCATCAAGCTCTTCACAAATGTAGTCAGGCATCGCCAGTGCTTCTGGAGCAACGAAGTAGAAACAGATGTTGTCGAATTTAGCTAGGGCTTGAGTTAAAGAGTGAACCGTACGGCCGTACTTAAGGTCACCAACGAATGCAACGTTCAGGTTGTCGAGGCGGCCTTGAGTTTCGGCGATAGAGAACAGGTCTAATAGCGTTTGTGTCGGGTGTTGATTTGCACCGTCACCTGCGTTAATAACAGGCACACCGTTAGAGAACTCAGAAGCTAGACGCGCTGCGCCTTCTTGAGGGTGGCGCATTACGTAAGCATCAACGTATGAAGAGATAACCTGTACTGAGTCTGCTAGCGTTTCGCCTTTCTTCGCCAGTGAAGTGTTACCACCACTGTCGAAACCAATCACATCACCGCCGATGCGTTGAATAGCCGTTTCAAAAGAGAGACGAGTTCGCGTTGAAGGTTCGAAGAAGCAGCTTGCAACAACTTTGTTCTTGATGAGTTCTGGGTTTGGTTCAGCCTTTAGCCGACCTGCCGTTTGAACAATTAATTCTAGCTCTTCACGAGAAAGCTCTGGAATTGAGATGATGTGCTTTTGATAGAGCGAATTCGCCATGATCTTCTTCCTCATAATAATGTATTAGCCATAAAAAAGCCCCCCATAATGGGAGGCTTTAAAAAAGTGCTGAAAAGCAGAATAGACGACCTGTTAAACATCTTAGCTTGCGATCAATATTAGGTGTTTTCACAATTTTATTATGTGTTTTCACAATATTAGTTGGCGTCATTTTCACTACTCTCAGACAAATTGCCGAGAATTATACGCTTTCAAATTGTGAGCGCAAGCGATTACATCAAGCTTTTGTTTACTTTCATTCTTCGTTATTGACCTAAGGTTGCCACCATTACCGCCTTGATGGTGTGCATGCGATTCTCTGCTTCATCAAACACAATAGAGTAATCAGATTCAAACACTTCGTCTGTTACTTCCAAACCGTTCATTCCATACTTATCTGCGACTTGTTGGCCGATCACGGTTTCATTGTTGTGGAAAGCTGGCAGGCAATGCATGAACTTCACTTGAGGGTTACCTGTGAGCTTTATGACATCCATATTTACTTGGTAAGGCGTCATTACAGCCACGCGTTCGTCCCAGGCTTCTGGTGCTTCACCCATCGAAACCCAAACATCGGTGTATAGGAAATCACAGCCTTTCACACCTTCAGTTACGTCTTCAGTTAGTGTGATTGTTGCACCAGAGCTTTGTGCAATGGCTTGGCACTTTTCGACAAGTTGTTCTTCTGGCCAAAATGCTTTTGGCGCTACAAGGCGGATATCCATGCCCATTTTAGCTGCACCCACTAATAGAGAGTTCCCCATGTTATTACGTGCATCACCAAGATAAGCAAAGCTGATTTGGTGCAGATGTTTACCACGACCATGCTCAAGCATTGTGAGGAAGTCAGCCAAGATCTGGGTTGGATGAAATTCATCGGTTAGACCATTCCAAACCGGCACACCAGCGTATGCGCCAAGATCTTCGACAATGCTTTGGCCAAAACCACGATATTCAATACCATCGTACATACGACCTAATACACGAGCCGTATCTTTCATTGATTCTTTCTGACCAATCTGAGAACCAGAAGGACCCAAATAAGAGACTTGAGCACCTTGATCAAAGGCGGCGACTTCAAAAGCACATCGAGTTCGAGTTGATGCTTTTTCAAAGATCAAAGCGATGTTTTTACCGTTAAGCTTTTTTTGCTCTTTACCTGCATACTTAGCTTTTTTTAGGTCAGCAGACAGATCGAGTAAAAACTGAATCTCTTTAGGAGTAAAGTCGAGAAGTTTTAGAAAGTTACGATTGCGAAGATTAAAGGCCATCTCTCGCTCCTTGGGTATATAGAATCAATGAAGAACTCAGTTAAACATAAAAATGCTATATTTGTGAATACTTATTTTATTTTTTTGATAAAAAAGGCCAGTAAAATAATACTGGCCTAGATACACTATTGTTTGAGATTAGCTGAGCTATTTGACTTAGATACCGTCTCTTTCTATAGGACAACTCATACAACGAGCGCCACCACGGCCACGACCGAGTTCGTTGCCCGGAATCGTCAGTACTTCGATTCCTGCTTTGTCGTATTTCTCATTGGTGTAAACATTACGCTCATAACCGATAACCGTACCCGGTTTCACCGTTAGTACGTTGTTAGCGTCATTCCACTGTTCACGCTCAGCTTCGTAGTTGTCACCACCCGTGGTTATGATTTTCAGTTGATCGAGTCCTAATGCACCTTCAATAGCAGAAAGGTAGTTGTCAGCCTTTTCTACACGCATCTCGCCATTTTCTTTTGGCGTTAAGCGCCAGGTGTCCAGGTCTTTGCGAACAATCTCAGGATAAACTGAGAAGGTGTCGATATCCATATGTGTCATTACCGTATCAAGGTGCATACAAGAACGGTGCTTTGGTAAATCAATCGCAATGACTTCTTTCGCTTGACCGGATTTGAATAAACTTGCCGCTAGGTTTTCAACACCTTGTGGCTTAGTACGCTCTGAAATACCGATAAGAACGGCGCCTTTACCAATAACCAGTACATCGCCGCCTTCAATATTGGCGTTGTCGTAATGAAGATCTTCATCACCGAAATACTTAATAAAGTCTTGTCCAGCGAATACAGGGTGCCAGCGGTATATTGCTCGCAAGTGATTCGTTTCTCGTTGACGAGCTGGCATCATCATAGGGTTAAGGGAGACGCCTCCGTAAACCCAGCATGAGGTATCGCGGGTAAATAGATGGTTAGGGAGCGGTTCGATAACGAAATCGAGTGGACGATGCATCTTCGGTAGCATCGATGATGATTTGATAGGAAGCTCTGAGTAGGCTAAACCACCAAGTAGGAGCGTGGCTAAGTGCTCATTGTCCATTTGAGCAAGGTACTCTCTTAACTCACGTGCGAATGTAGGGCCGTAACGAAAATCAGAGATTTGAGTATTAAGCAGCCATTCACGAGCTTGAGTCACTGCGAGTGTCTCAACTAATAGGTCATGCAGCAACAGCACTTCAACGTCTTGGTCACGCAGTGTTTCTGCAAAGGCATCATGCTCTTCACCAGCGGCTTCAACGGCAAGTACATCATCAAATAGAAGTTCGTGACAGTTTGAAGGGGTGAGGTGGGTGAGTGCTCTTTCCGGTCTATTTAGGAGAACTCGTCTTAATTGACCGACTTCGGAGCCAACGTACAGCTTACTCATTTTGCATCCTTACTATTAATCCAACTTCTATTTATGACAAGCTTGATCGTAATATGCAAGTTTTGAAGATTGTGTAAAGGCTGTGTTGTTCTGATGTTTTTGGGTTTAAATTCTGAGTTATTTAAGTTTGGTGGTATTAAAATCCAATCGAAAGGCTTAATTCTGGAACAAACTTTTTGCGGTTCTATGCTCAAATTTTAGTTATTCGATGATCCACTATGCTTGGTGAACATGATTTTCCATTCAAAAAATATGCAGTTATTTACTTTTTAATGAGGTTTTATGCATCAGTCAAGAGATCGTCAGTATGCATTTGATATGACTAACCACTCAATTTTTTAAGACTAAGACTAAAAGTAATAATAAAAATGAAATGCTAAAATACACGATGGTTAATAAAATGTTGAAAATTTGTTTATGTGATTTTGATTTAAATTTTGAATCGATATCGCCTTTGCTATCTCGCAATAAACTTACCTTTCTAAGCCTGATCTAGGTGGCTTTTCTAGACGATCCGTGCCATATTTCGTGGCAATCAAATTTGATCTTTTCATAGTCAACACTCTGGAGCAGACACATGTCTCACGAAGATGAATATCTATCAGTAGCGGAATTAATTGAATTTCAAAAGGAAGAGACTCGCGACATCATTACAGCATTAATTGAAGATGGTAGCGATCCTGAAGCTCTATACGATATTGAGCATCACCTATTCGCTGAAGATTTCGACGTACTTGAGAAAGCGGTTGTTGAAGCATTCAAAATGGGCTTTGAAGTGCTTGAAGCTGAAGAGACAGAAGACGAAGATGGTAAGAAGCTACTTTGTTGTGATGCAACGATGCAGTGTACTCTGAATGCAGAAGCGATTGATGAGCAAGTTGAAAAGCTTGTGAATCTTGCTGAAAAGTTTGACATTATCTATGACGGTTGGGGCACTTACTACGAAGGTGCAGATGCTATCTACCCAGAAGAAGATGATGAAGGCGAAGAGTAATTCTTTCCCAATTTTAAAAAATGCCAGCGACTAGCTGGCATTTTTTTGTCCTCAGAAAAATAAATGTCTTTATATGCATTCATTCATTATAATGCGGTCAAAATTGATCTAGCTCAAGGAATGACATGCGGCTACCTCTCGATGGTCTTTGGCAAATTTCGCCACTGACGGATCTCTCAATCCCACAAGATGACATTACCTTTCCTGCTCCGTTAAGCTCTAAACTCCCTGATAACTTGAGTGAAGAAGAAATCGCAGAGCAAGAGTGGCACCTGATGCATGACATCGAAGTGGATGATGCGATGTTGGTGTGCCCATTTGTTGAGCTAGTTGTCGCAGGCGTTGACTACTTTGCAGAAGTACGACTCAATGGCGTTGCCGTGTTTGACTGTGATGGCAGCGAAGCTGAATATCGTAAAGACATCCGCCCTTATATGCAGCTTGGTCGCAATCGTTTTGAGATCCTTTTCCTTGAAGAAGAGGAGAGCCTGTTGCTTGAAGAGGATATAGATGACTCTGTATCTTCAGCAGCCGTTGCTAAATCAGATTCACGTATTGGGATTTGGCACGCACCGTATTTGCAGCTTGTTCGTAATGTGAAGCTTGAACAAGTCGTCACCGAGCAAATCTGGCACCACGGTGGTGGTTGTGAGTTTAAAGTGGATGTTATCTATCAAACGCTAAAGGCGGGGTTAGTATCGGCATCCATCAAGTTTAATGGTATGACACTCGTGATGCCGATTGATGTACGCGCTGAACATACTGGCGTCGTGTTCCAGGTTGAGGCGCCGCTCCTTTTTGATATTGAGAACCCTAACCCTAAGCATTTATATCAATTAGAAGTTGAATTGGATGGACAGAAAGAGAGCTCTTTTGTCGCCTTGAACCCAACTTCTTGCGTCAGTAACTTTCTACGTTAACTCCGTATATTTTAGCGCTACCTTCTTTCGCTATAGCGGCGCATTCTGCTTATAAGGATTTGGCCATGACAACCTCACAAGCGTCGTGGCCTGTCTCTCCCCAAGCTGAGTCAAGGTGCTCAAACCCAAGCTTCTCATAGAGTTTGACCGCAGCACCTAAGCACTCCGTCGTTTCTAAATACATGTGTTGATACCCAAGTTGTTTGGCTTGCTTTAAGCTCAAAGCAACAATTCGCTTGGCTAGTCCATGCCCTCGAGTTTGAGGTAAGAAGTACATCTTTTGTAGCTCACACACATTGGATTTACCAGCTAGAGGGGCAAAGCCACCGCCTCCGACGATCTTTCCGTTGTGTTCGATAACCCAGTACATTGCATTCGCTTGGCTATAGACAGAGTACATATCATCGAGTGTTGGATCGGCCACACCATAGCCTTTATCTTCTGTGAGCCCATGCTCAGCCGAAACTTGGCGAATGATTTCTGCTAATTGTTGGTTGTCTGACTCTGTGAGTGGGCGTAATACAAACTCATCCGCTTGGCATACTTTCGTTAGCCCTTTTAAGTAGCTCTCAAGTCCTTGCTTAAGTCGTTGTTGTTCGTTGTCATTGAGTGTCGAGAGTACTTTTTCAAAGAAGATGCTTTGCTGCTGGTCGAGTTGAGATAACGCATCAACACCTTGAGCGGTCAGAGCGACTAATTGGCTACGCTTGTCTGCTGGATTCTCTAGACTTTCAACTAACCCAAGCTTGATCAGACCTGTGACAGTACGGCTAGCATTAGATTTATCTACGTTGAGTTGCTGCGCCAATTGGTTGATGGTGATTGGCTGCAACTGGATTTCACCAAGAGTATGAGCCTGGACTGGAGTGAGGTCGACATCACCACACTGTTTATCAAGCATGCCAAGTAAACGAACCGTTTGACGAGAATAGTCTCTTAACTGTTGAGAATTCATAACTACCTACCTTTGGATTAAAAAATAAAGTTGCGTATCGCAATTAAATTAATTGCGATACGCAACTTTGTCAATGGTAAGATGAATTTTGTTATTCGAAGCAGGTTACTTTAATCCCTCAGTGAGGCTTAGATTAAGCGTGTTGATGTAAACAAAACTGAGCTTTTACTGTTTGGCTTTCAGCTTTTCGTAACCAGACTTTCTCGTGGAAGTAGTAAGCAACTGTATTTAAAGTTGGCTCTAGCAAGGCCATCACACCACCGATGAAAGCATCTCCAGTCAACAAGTAGACAACGGTAAAGGCAACACTAAAGTGGATGGTAGCAAAGCTTGCTGTTTTTAATTTGGTCATCCACTGACGAGCTTTAAGCACTGGAACTTGAGCCCACGCCTTTTCATGAAAATAGAAGGCAACAGTATTCACAGAGGGCTCAATCATAGCGATCAAGCTACCAATTAAGATGTCGCCTGTTAGTACATAAGCGACACTAAATGCGATAGTAAAATGTAATGCAGCAAAGGTTAGTGTCTTTTTCATGATAATTACTCAGTCGTTGTGTTGTTTTGATAGGTCTATTATTAAGAATTATTATCATTAAGCATAATGGGAGGTGGAGATTAATTTGATAGATGAAACCTATCAATCAGTGAGGCTAGAGTGAGAAGCATTGGAATATTGGAATCAGAGGTATAAAAAAAGGCTGGTCACCAAGACCAACCTTTCTATTTAGAGCGAGAAGTTCTAAGGCTTCTCGTTCACTCGGTTTTAAAGCGCTGCGATGGTCGTTTTTTGCTCTTCAAGCTTAACAAGAGTCTCTTGGTAGCCTTCTAGCTTTTCACGCTCTTTCGCGATAACCGCTTCTGGTGCTTTAGCAACGAAACCTTCGTTACCTAGCTTACCTTCGATACGCTTAATCTCACCGTGAGTCTTAGCCACTTCTTTATCTAGACGAGCAAGCTCTGCATCTTTGTCGATAAGACCCGCCATTGGGATCATCAGCTCCGATTTGCCAACCAGTTTAGTTGCACAAGCCGGAGTCTCTTCGCCGTCTGCTAGAACTTTAATGTCGTCTAGTTTAGCTAGAGAGTTCAGAACGATCTTGTTCGCTTCGATACGAGCAGCATCTTTCTCATCAGCCACTTTGATCATTACTTCTAAGCCTTGGCTTGGTGCAATGTCGTATTCCGCACGTAGGTTACGGATAGCGGTGATGAAAGTCTTAACCCATTCGATGTCGTCAACGATCTCAGCATTGAAGTTAGCTTCATTAAACTGAGGAAGCGCTTGAGTCATGATGGTTCTTTCTTCTGCATCAGGGCCTTCAACGCCGTCGATCAGCGGAATAACGCTCTGCCAGATAGATTCAGTGATGTAAGGAAGAACAGGGTGAGCAAGACGTAGAGTCTTCTCTAGAACCGTGATAAGCGTGTAACGAGTCGCTTGTTGTTGAGCTTCAGTACCCTTCCAAAGAACAGGTTTAGTGAGCTCTAGGTACCAGTCACAGAATTGGTTCCAGATGAATTCGTAAAGCGTGTTTGCTGCCATGTCTAGACGGTAGTTGTCTAGGTGAGCGTTAAACTCTTTCGCTGCAACTTCAAACTGAGATTCAATCCACTTATCCGCTAGAGAGAATTCCATGTTTGCACGGTCTTCTACAGACAGTGACATGCCACAGTCGTGCTCTTCTGTGTTCATAAGTACGTAACGGCTTGCGTTCCATAGCTTGTTACAGAAGTTACGGTAACCTTCAAGACGCTTCATGTCCCAGTTGATGTCACGGCCAGTTGAAGCCATAGCAGCAAGAGTGAAACGCAGTGCGTCAGTACCGTAGGGTTCGATACCGTTTTCGAATGTTTTACGTGTGTTCTTTTCGATCTTAGCAGCCAGTTTAGGTTGCATCATGTTGCCACAACGCTTCTCTACTAGCTCTTCAAGGCCGATGCCGTCAATCATGTCGATTGGGTCAAGTACGTTACCTTTCGACTTAGACATCTTGTCGCCGTTTTCATCACGGATAAGACCCGTCATGTAAACAGTTTTGAAAGGTACTTGAGCTTTGCCATCTTCGTCTTTCACGAAGTGCATGGTCATCATGATCATACGAGCAACCCAGAAGAAGATAATATCAAAACCAGATACTAGTACTTCAGATGGGTGGAATGTTTTCAGTGCTTCAGTATCTTCAGGCCAGCCTTGTGTGCCGAACGTCCAAAGCGCAGAAGAGAACCAAGTATCTAGTACGTCGTCGTCTTGCTTAAGCACAACAACAGGCGCTAGGTTGTTCTTTTCACGAACTTCTTCTTCAGTGCGACCTACGTAAACTTTACCATCGTTGTCGTACCATGCTGGGATACGGTGGCCCCACCAAAGTTGACGAGAGATACACCAGTCTTGCACGTCACGCATCCACGCAAAGTACATGTTTTCGTATTGTTTAGGTACGAATTGGATTTGGCCATCTTCAACCGCTTTAACAGCAGGCTCTGCAAGAGGTGCTGTGCGCACGTACCATTGGTCAGTCAGCATTGGTTCGATAACCACGCCACCACGGTCGCCGTAAGGGACAGTTAGGTCGTGATCTTTGATCTCTTCAAGAAGACCAAGCTCATCGAATTCAGCAACGATAGCTTTACGTGCAGCAAAACGCTCCATGCCTTGGTACTTAGCAGGGATATCTGTTGAGTAAACATCGCTTTCTTCGCCGTTTGTTGTGAAGACTTCAGCAGCATCACGGATATCAGCGTTGAACGTTAGGATGTTGATCATCGGTAGGTTGTTGCGTTTACCCACTTCGTAATCGTTAAAGTCATGAGCTGGAGTGATCTTCACACAACCCGTGCCTTTTTCCATGTCTGCGTGCTCATCGCCTACGATAGGGATAAGACGGTTTACAACAGGAAGTAGGATTTCTTTGCCGATAAGATCTTTGTAACGAGGATCTTCTGGGTTAACAGCAACACCAGTATCGCCAAGCATGGTTTCTGGACGAGTCGTCGCAACAACGATGTAGTCTTTACCATCAGCCGTTTTAACACCGTTCGCTAGCGGGTAGCGGAAGTGCCACATGAAACCTTTTTTGTCTTTGTTTTCAACTTCAAGATCAGAGATTGCAGTGTGCAGTTTAGGATCCCAGTTTACTAGACGCTTACCACGGTAGATTAGGTCTTCTTCGTATAGACGAACAAACACTTCTTGAGTTGCAGCCGATAGGCCGTCATCCATAGTGAATCGTTCACGATCCCAATCTACAGATGCACCAAGACGACGAAGTTGTTGAGTGATCGTGCCACCTGATTCGCCTTTCCATTCCCAGATCTTGTCGATGAAAGCTTCACGGCCGTAGTCGTGTTTTGTTTTGCCTTCTTCAGCAGCAATCTTACGCTCAACAACCATTTGAGTTGCGATACCAGCGTGGTCAGTACCCACTTGCCAAAGCGTGTTTTTGCCTTTCATACGTTGAGCACGGATAAGCGTATCCATGATCGTATCTTGGAACGCGTGACCCATGTGTAGGCTGCCAGTGACGTTCGGTGGCGGGATCATGATGCTGTAAGCTTCTTTTGATGTGTCACCGTGTGGCTTAAAGTAGCCTTTCTCTTCCCAAGTCTGATACAGAGCTTGTTCGATTGATGTTGGGTTGTATGTCTTTTCCATAGTGCTCTTAAACGGATACTGTGAATGGTTAATCGTGGTCAAACTTCATAAGTGAAGCTTCTTGAGTTTAAAGTCAAAGAGAGCTTTAACTATGACGTTTGACTATGGATGTTGAATCTCGATAGTTTGTAGCTGATATCCAGCCTGACGGTAAATTTTATACCTTTCTCGAGCGAGTTGCTTAGCTTTTTCTTCGCAAGGCACGAAGTCTATCACCTGAGCAAAGGCGTTCGCAAAGGTTGTATGATTATCAGCCAGATTAATTACCAGTTGACGATTCCAATTGTGTTTTACGCCTTGATAGCCAATTTCGATGTTGGTTGAATACTTTGGGCCTTCGCCAACCAAGTTGTGCGCAATAAACTCACTGGGTTCGACTTGCCAGAAAACTTCAGCAATACGCTCGGCATGTTCTTTGTCATTACAGTTGAGATAAAGTTTAGCGCCTTGTTTTGCAAAGTGCTGAGCAAGAAACAGCACATAGTGAGCAAAACCCTCTTCGCTGGCTTGCGGGCTGTCTGAAGGCACAATGTAAAATGTAGCAGTCTGCATACTTAATACTCGAACTGAAAATCGTGGCTATCAATGTTACTTGGTCAACTGACTCTAATAAATAGCGCTTATTAAAAAAGGGCCCGTAGGCCCTTTTCATTATTTTGAAGATTGCTCTTCAGTCTCATGGCCGCTGCGGTTCAATAAGAATTGGACTAGCATTGAGACAGGACGACCTGTCGAGCCTTTTGCTGCTCCAGATTTCCAAGCTGTACCTGCGATATCCAGATGAGCCCAGTGGTATTTCTTAGTGAACTTAGACAGGAAGCAACCAGCAGTAATGGTACCGCCAGGGCGGCCGCCGATGTTCGCCATATCAGCAAACGGGCTGTTTAGCTGCTCATGGTACTCATCTGCCATTGGTAGGCGCCATGCACGGTCACTTGCTTGCTCAGAAGCATTCACAAGTTCGTGAGACAGTGGATTGTGGTTTGATAGAACGCCACTGATGTGGTGACCTAAAGCAATAACACACGCGCCGGTTAGCGTTGCAACGTCCACCACACATTCTGGTTCAAAGCGCTCAACGTAAGTTAGTGCATCACACAGAACCAAACGACCTTCAGCATCAGTATTTAAAACTTCAACGGTTTGGCCTGACATAGTTGTTAGGATGTCACCTGGGCGATAAGCATTGCTACCAGGCATATTTTCACAACCTGCTAGAATACCAACAACGTTGATTGGCAAGTTCAGTTTCGCCAAGGCTTTCATTGTTCCGAATACAGACGCTGCACCACACATGTCGTACTTCATCTCATCCATGCCTTCGCCTGGCTTAAGTGAGATGCCGCCTGAATCGAACGTAAGGCCTTTACCAACAAGTACAATCGGCTTTGCATCTGAATCAGGTGCGCCTTTGTACTCCATGATAGACATCATAGATTCGTTCTTAGAGCCACGACCCACTGCTAAGTATGAAGTCATGCCTAGTTTTTCCATCTCTTCTTCACCGATGATCTTAGTCGTTACGGTTTCGAAGTCGTCAGCTAGGCGACGAGCTTGAGAGGCTAGGTATGCTGGGTTAGCTATGTTTGGTGGCATGTTGCCAAGGTCTTTAGATGCTTTCACACCAGAAGCAATAGCAAGACCGTGAGAGATCGCTTTTTCACCAAGGCTTAGCTCGCGACGTGTTGGTACGTTGAACACCAATTTACGTAGTGGACGACGAGTCTCTGGCTTGTTGCTCTTGAATTGGTCGAATGTGTAAAGACCATCTTTAGTCGCTTCTACCGCTTGGCGAACTTTCCAATAAGTGTCACGGCCTTTAACGTGAAGTTCTGTAAGGAAACATACTGCTTCCATAGAACCTGTTTCGTTTAGTGTGCTGATGGTTTTTTGGATAATTTATTTGTATTGACGCTCGCCTAGCTCACGTTCTTTACCACAGCCTACTAATAGAACACGTTCTGAAAGTACACCAGGTACTTGATGCAGTAGTAGCATCTGGCCAGGTTTACCCTCTAGGTCACCGCGACGAAGCAGTGAACTAATATAGCCATCGCTAATCTTATCTAATTGCTCGGCTACTGGAGAAAGGCGGCGCGGTTCGAATACACCGACAACGATACATGCGCTGCGCTGTTTCTCTGGGCTGCCACTTTTTACACTGAACTCCATGCGTACTCCTACATCCTGAAGACAAATCAAACTAAATGTTAGATAATGGGTTCTTACTTGTTGGATCCTATAATGGAACTAACCTTAAAGAAGAACACTGACACTTAGCTAAAAATTGAAAAAAATAAAAGGTTCAACGGGAAATTATAGTGATTCAATCAAAAAAACAAGTTTTGTATAGGTAATTTGAGTGTGATTATTGTTAGATATTTGATCCGCGAGACAATCAAGAGCCAATTTGCGATCTTTTTTGTTCTCTTTCTCGTGTTTCTCAGCCAAAAATTCATCAGTGTTTTGGCGGACGCCTCTGATGGTGATATTCCTGCGAGCCTCATATTGTCGATCGTTGGCCTAAATATGCCAGCGATGGGCTTACTGATGCTTCCACTCAGTATCTATATTGGTATTTTACTTACTTTTGGTCGTCTTTACGCTGAAAGTGAAATAGTAGTAATGAACGCCACGGGTATTGGTAATAAATTTCTTATCCAATCTGCGCTTTATTTAGCTTTGATTACTGCATCTGTTGCCGCTTTTAACTCATTTTGGCTATCTCCGTGGTCACAAGATAAAGTTGAACAAATGTATGAAGAAGTGGCTGCAGAGAACAGTGTTGATTTGCTGCCAAAAGGTAAGTTTGAAGGCACGCCAGATGGTTCTTCTGTCGTTTTTATTGATGATATCGACGGTAATAAGTTAAAAAATGTGTTTGTTGCTCAAATGCGACCACGTGATTCGGTATTGCCTAGCGTGATGTTCTCTAAGTCAGGGGATGTAAAAGAGCTCAGCGATGGTCGCCAAGTCATTGTGATGTACGATGGCACTCGACATGAAGGTGTTCCAACACGTCTTGACTATATGGTGACACACTTTGAGGAGTACGAGGGCCTAATAGGCCAACGTGAAGTCGAGAAAAAAGGTCGAGATTGGGAAGCCATTCCTACGCTTGAACTGATTGGTAATCCAGAAAACAGTGCGAAAGCAGAATTACAATGGCGAATTTCATTGGTGCTTTGTATTCCATTGTTGACCATGCTTGTTGTGCCACTGTCTGCTGTGAACCCTCGACAAGGTCGTTTCGCTAAAATTGGCCCAGCCATTCTAATTTACCTAACCTATTTCTTAGCAATTAGTGCAACCAAATCTTCGATTGAAGAGGGGAGTATTCCTGCGGTAATCGGCATGTGGCCAATCAATGCGTTATTGTTATTTGTCGCGATTGGTGCAAACTTTATGGATAGCGTGCCAGTAAGGCGTTTGAAAGAAAAATTCAAGAATAAGAGGTTGGCTTAAGCCGTGTTTAAGATTCTCGATTTATATATAGGCAGAACCATCATCGCAACGACGTCGCTGGTATTGGTGACGTTTGTTGGTCTCTCTGGGATTATCAAGTATGTAGAGCAGCTGAGAAAGGTTGGTCGTGGTACCTATGATTTATTACAAGCGCTGTATTTCGTTTTATTGAGTGTCCCTCGTGATATCGAAATGTTCTTTCCAATGGCGGCCTTACTTGGTGCATTGATCGGATTGGGTATGCTTGCTGCAAGTTCTGAATTAGTGGTGATGCAGGCTGCGGGTTTCTCTAAGTTAGATATTGGTTTATCAGTACTCAAGACCGCTATTCCACTAATGGTTGTCGTGACTCTTCTTGGTCAATGGGGGGCGCCTCAAGCACAAAAAATGGCTCGCGACTTAAGAACTATCTCGATTGCTGGTGGTAATATTATTTCCACTCAAAGCGGGGTATGGGCGCGTGATGCCAATGACTTTATATTTGTTGTCAAAATTGACGATGAAAAGCTATATGGTTTGAACATGTGGCGCTTTGATGAAAACAAAGCACTTAAGACGGCGATATATTCTGAAGAGGTCGATTACGTTGGAGACAACGTTTGGACAATGAACGATGTCGAGATCACATCTTTTGAAAACGAACTTCAAATTACCAAAGAAAGCCTCCCTACATATTCATGGAAGACATCTCTTGCCCCAGATAAACTTGCGATTGTTACGGTTAAGCCTGAAGAGCTATCTTTAAGTGGGTTGTATGATTATGTATCTTATCTGAAGGCGTCAGAGCAAGATGCGTCACGCTATGAACTGGCGTTATGGCGAAAGATAACTCAGCCTATTTCGATAGCGGTCATGATGTTGATGGCATTGTCGTTTATCTTTGGCCCTCTACGTAGTGTGACCATGGGGGCTAGGATTCTTTCCGGTGTTATCGCTGGTTTTACTTTCTATATATCCAGTGAGTTTTTTGGTCCTGTGAGTTTGGTTTATCAAATTCCCCCTGCTTTTGGTGCGCTAGCCCCGAGTGTAGTATTCCTCGGAATAGCAGTCATGCTCTTGAGGCGGAAACTGTAAATAGAAAAAAGGAAGGTATAACGCCTTCCTTTTTTGATCTTGATTAGAGCTAACTTAAATCACGCTATCGTGCTTGTGGTAACACAACGACTTCGGTCTTTGCCCAGATATCGTGAAAGCCACGCTTTTGTGGATCGAATGGAACACATAGGTTTGCCAATCCAAAACCCGAAGTACCTAAACGAATCAGCGCCTGAGTTACTGTAATAGCTGAACCGTCTTTGTTTTGAACGCGTAGCTTCCAGGCTCTCATTCCCAGAGTTTGTCCTGCTCTTGTCCAGAAGAACACAAAGAAGTAAACCCAAACGACCACTAAGTAAAAAGTATACGCTGGGCTCCAAATCGGATGGTTGGTTAAGAAGTCACTAACATCGGCATATCCGCTGTGGTTAAAAATGCCGAGAGCCATGAGCGCGTGCAGCAGAGCGACAATAACGCCAGCCGCCAACATTTCAATAGCGATTACGATCAGAGCGTCGTAGAACAAGGCACCAAATCGGCGCATGACTCCTGCTGGTGGCAGAGTGTTTGTTGATGTCATGTGTTATTACTTCTTTAAAAATTGAGGCTTCAGAATATAGTTTAAGGCTTAGCCTGAAAAGAGACATGACGCACAGCTTATGACTTAGTGGCTAAATTATCGGCAAACACACATGAATTCAAGTTTTTATACTTGCCACATCAGTTCGCATACGTATAATGCCAAACATCGAAAGGGCAATGCCCCAAGATAATGCCGGTATGGTGAAATTGGTATACACGACGGATTCAAAATTGATTGCTTTTAAATATAAGCTATTGATATAATTGAAGTGTTGCTGATTGTTGAGACGTGATAACCGCGTGATAACTATATCGGGATAAAAAATCTGTGCCTGCGTGTTGGAATTGGTAGACAAAGGGGATTCAAAATCCCCCGCCGAAAGGTGTGGCGGTTCGAGTCCGCCCGCAGGTACCATCATTTAAAAGAACCGCCTTATTGGCGGTTTTTTTGCGTTTGGGAAAGTTGATTGTGACGAAAGATAAAAACAGAACTGTATCTGAGATATTTTTAACTATTGCTCGGTATCTTAACCAAAGACCAATTCTTACAGCGCTGATTGTTGTAACAATAATCCTAGATGTAATTTGGTTGAACTATGCAAACTTTTATTCAAGAGGGTTGACTGTATACTTTGAGCGTCGGCCAGAAGAAGCTTTTAGTATTGTAGGTGTTGCGATATTTGCAATTGTAATTCTGGTTAAGAAGGTCGATAAGTAGCCTTCCGAACCTCGGTTTCTGTCTTGTTGGTCTTTCCGCTCTCACAATCTGATTTTTTCTCAATGACGTAGCAAGCGGTCTTGGTTTCAATACTGTTAAAACTATCAATAATAACGCTATTAGTAATATTTTTAGTATCAGGTGTAGGGTTAACAAGACAACAAACCAAAATTAGAATCTCATTCATATTGAGTCACCACGCCGTTCCTAATGTATAGCGGTTTGGTGCTAATATCCCAAGACTCCTTAAAGTCACCTACATAATAAATGTTATATCCCGCGTATCGAATCTCTCTACCATTTCGTAGAATCACACTGCCATTATCTCCAAGAATAAAGTCTTTGTTCTTGTACCTCTTACCAGACAGCCCTCTGCCTAATGTATTCATGAACACGACTGAACATCTATGTTTCTTTAAAGAAGCTAGTATGCCCCTGCGTCGCTCCGCTACCGTCTCCGCACTTTCAATACCAAGACCGCCTTGGTCAAATGGTTTCATCAAATCATTATCAGTGCCATAAAAACCATCCTCAATGCGTTTCTCTTGTTCTGGGGTTAATATATCAGGAGGTAGTTTATTCATATTTTGCCCACTCGTTACTCATCGATTGCCAGATACTTATTAACTGATTGGTCTCAGGTGCATTTATTTCGTTCTTGTTTTGGTGAAACAAATCGACAATTTCCTGACAACTATGGTTTGTCATCATCTTATGGGTTGCTAGTTCCTCAAAACTCCAAACCTTTTTAGGGTTATCTATGCGGGTTGTGTCGGACTCGGACTCCGTTTCGGAGTCGCGGTCAATCTCGGCCAACTCCGATTTTAGTATCAACATATCTCGTTCGTGATTGAACTGCATTTGTTTGATAACAACGTCTTTCCATGCACTAGCCAGAATATCGTTATCAATCTTGAGACCACTAACATCTACGCCCTGTTTGATTAACTCACTAACCACCTTTATAGAATCGTTTTTCAATGCATTGCGGAGTGTAGTGTTTCGGTGTCGTGACTCTACACTTTTAGATTGAGCGACCTTAGCCGTCTCGCTGTTAAATTGGGCCATTGTGACCTCCATTTGGTATTAATTATTATATTTATGCGATAGCGCGGTTTTAGCGGGGAGTTGCGACGGGTATGTGAAAATAGCGGGAATGGGACAAACTATACATATCGGAGTGTATAGGTACGTACCTATACACATATTTGAAATACATAGTCTAGAACGAGCCCCTCACACATATGTGTCGGATAGCTATCTATGTCATGCTGAACGCTCGCCAGTAGCTCTGGTTGCTCCCTCTTAATCCAATCTAGTGAGACATATTGCATGTAATGTTTACCGTTCTTAGGACGCTGGCCAAGTACTTTAAATCGCGTGTCTGTAATCGTGTTTCGTAAGTAATACATTTAAACCCCATTCCTTTGTACATATCGAAGTGCTTGCTGAACCATGTTATCCACGCCCTCACTAAACAAATCATCGTCTACGCCTTGGATAAGGTCGTCTACGTTAATTTCGTCATATGGTTTTAGAACACGGTTGATATCAATGATAGATTGACCTTTCAAACTCGCATTATCTATAAATGCTACTATCTCGCCGTCATCATTTTCTTTCTCGATAACATCAAACTCTCCAATGTTGGGGAAGCTCTTTGCTAATGTATATCTCCCATCTGAAATGTGGCCAACACAAAACTCGTGTTCAAGCTCATTACTCGTAAAGTAGATTGAAACGTAATCATCGCTATTGCTTTCTGCTAAATGGACTAGAAAACCATCCTCTGGTAGATAACTAATACTCTCATCTAGTGCCTTTTCGTTGAGACTTACACTCTCGTACATTTCAACGTCACTGATATCATCAATCAAATCTGTAATATACCAATTGCCAGAACTACCTTTAGCTAAATGGATTTGCATTCCGCTGTCATGAAGCGCCTGAAATTTAGTTCCACCCCCACCAGCCCCATCAGATAAGAAGACTGCATTGCCATCATCATCTGCTCGGCCAATCGCCTTTGATAAATCACCATCATCAGCTTTGGATTGAAAAATAATGTTGTGGTGGTTTGTTACTAAACTTTTTCTTGTTTGTTTAATAATCATTTACCTACTCCAGAATACAGTTTTGCAGCCTCATAGAAATCAGCTGCCTTTACAATATCGTTATCATCAGAACCGATTTTGCTAACGATAATCTTATCCTCATACTCCCAGAATGTGGTGCCATCAGTATGTATGTTTCGATTGTTACTATCGGTGGTCTGTATTTCCAAACCCCATAGTTTTGCGACCTTATCTAAAACATTCATTCGGAATCCTCCAGACGTAGGGCCAACCATTCAGCAAACGGGATTTCATTCTCAACGGTTCGCTCCCATAGCCTGTACAGCAAAATAATGTAATCTTGCTTAATGGAGTGCAATTGCATTAAAGAATGGAGTTCTGTTGCAACCCGTCTTTGTTTCGCGCTTGCGAACTCTGTAACCAGTTCATTAAACGTCTTTGTCGCTGTCGCTCTCTGGTGTGCTGCCTTAGCTTTCTCAAGAATCCGTTTCTTGTTTTTCTCATAATATCGTTGGTCTTTGCCTGCCATTTTGTTTGTCCTAAAAAAGCACTGACCGCGAATCAGGTCGGCCAGTGAAAACTCAAATTTATTGCGTCTAATTTCGGAATTACGGGGAGACGCAAACAACCTGCCGTAAGTGGGTTGTGTCATCCCCTTACACACCTATTTAGTGGTCGTAATATTACGATTCTCAGATACAAAAAAAGCGACCCGTTAAAGGTCGCTTTGAATTCACAAATAAAATGCATGTAAAGGTTGTGTGTGGGTTCACTACGTCCACATCAGTATTTAGTTCCAGTTTCTAATCACTGTATGACGACTAACATCTAACAACCGTGCAATCTCGCTTTGTCCTTTGCCCTCGGACTTTAGCCTTTGAATATCATCAAAGTGCCTTGAACCTGCTTTGCGTCCTAGTTTCTTGCCTTGTGCTTTAGCGCGCTCTAAACCCTGCTTAGTTCGTTCTATAATTTTATTACGCTCGAACTCAGCAAATGTACTCATAAGTTGTAGCATCATCTTGCCTTCAGGTTTGGTTAGGTCTGCTACTGGTAGGTCATGACATACAAGAATAATTCCTTTTTCCAGTATATAACTTACTGTTTGTTGAACGTCGATATTATCGCGCCCTAGTCGGTCTAGTTTCAGAACTACCAACTTATCGCCTTTCTCTAGTTTTTGCTCAATGAGACTTTTAAACGATTCACGCTCTAGTGCTTTTGTTGAGCCACTAACAACCTCAGATACAAGTCTATGAGGTTCGACTTTATAACCAAGGGATTCGAACGCGGTTACTTGATTGGCAGTTGTTTGGTCAGATGTACTTACGCGGGTATAGAAGAAAGTTCTCATTGCTCAACCTGTATCATCAAATGGTGTAGCAATAATATATTGTAGCAGAAACTATTAGTCCACAATTAATGATACAGCCTTTGACCTGCCTCATGTGTAGCATTAATCGTTCGTTTTTTGCTACATGTAAAAGATTAGTTATTGCGCTAGGAGTGGGATAACTGCCAACTACTACACAGATTGCTAGCTCATCTATATGATACAATTTGCAAATCACTAAACAAGGAAAGCATGAGTATGGGAAATGTTATAGGGACAATATTTAGTTGGTTAATGATGGGGGTCTACATCCTGCTGCCATTAGGTTGGGTTTACTGGTTATGGATTGCAATTAAGATTGGTGGTTTTGCCATGTTTGCTGTAGCTCTATTCCCCCTAACTGCACCTATCGCATCAATACTGGGAGGTTGGAGTTTTTTGTTTGGACTCCCTCAATGGGTTGTAAGTATGTTCATTGCTTAGATACTAAACTGAGAATTGTTTTTATCGACTGCCGTGGAAAATTACATGCTCGTATTTTTTCACGGATTCGTGAACGAGCACCTTATTATATTAATGCGTTTGAATCCTCCTGCCTGTACAGTTAGGGAAAATCAAAACGGAATATCTAATGAAGCAAATAACAGTAAATGTAGCCGACCTTGTAGTTGGAAAGCGTCAACGACCTGTTAGCAAAGACAAAGTTAATGAGCTAGCCAAATCAATCCATACTATCGGAATGATTTACCCAATCATTGTTCAAAAAGATGGAATTACCATTGTTGCTGGCGCACACCGCCTAGAAGCCTTAAAGCTACTTGAGCATGACACTGTAAGGGTCAATGTTATTGGTAATGATGCTGACGCGAAATTGATTGAGGTTGACGAAAACCTTAAAAGGTCAGAATTGACATTCGCACAAAAGAAAGAGCACATCAAAACCCGTATCCCTGAAATTATCAGTAAAATGCAAATTAGTATTTTCGAGGAAGCAGTGCAAGAAAGTGTTGATAATGGAAATCTATCTAAACAGGATAAGCCCCTAGTTATCGACATTCTAAAGGGTGCCAAGCCCCTTAAAGATACAGATAAAAACAAGGTTAAAGAAGCTGTTAGCAAAGCTAGGAATCAATTAGAAAAGCTTGCAATACAGGTTGTAGAGGGAGAGCTTGGTGTAACTCAACGATACATCCGTGACGCTCTTAGAAAGAAAGCCAAACCTGTCACTAAGGACGTTATTAAACCAATGACTAGCAAGACCGTTGCTATGGATTTCAAGAAGAACACCAAAACAAGAATTAATAATGTTGTTGAAAAGCTCATCCAAATAAATGACGTAGACCAGTGTGAAAGCAAGATTGCCGAACTTAATGCGATACTCGATAAGTTCGAAGAAAGTGTGACAAACTAATCTATAAGCGTGTCTATGTGATTATACCGCTACGCGGTTGTGCCGACTGCGTCGTCACCATTACTTTTCAAACTTAAAGTCTCTATTAAGAAGTACACTATATTTGAATTTGAAATGCCACAAACCATTACGTTGGTATGTGATTAGTCGGTCACTCGTCCCTCGTTCCCTCTGTCGCTTTGCGACACAGTGTTAATCTCATTGAATGGAGTCTTTTTAAACGTGGTGACGATTGAGCGAGGAACGAGCGATTGAGTGCGCGCCAGCGCTAATGCTGCATACCAGAAAGTGTCCATAATCAACTCTTATAAGTACTATATAGGGTTGGTCAGGGACACTTTCTGAAATACCATTACGTTGGTATGTGATTAGTCGGTCACTCGTCCCTCGTTCCCTCTGTCGCTTTGCGACGCAATTCTAATTTCATATTAATGAAGTCTTTTTAAACGTGAACCATTAGTTATTTGGGGTTAAATTATTGATTCATATGCATTATTCACGTTGAAATGTACTTATTTTGTCGCGAAATGTACTTATTCTGTCATTGTATAAATACTGGTATCAAAGTTTACCACCCACAGAAACCGTGGGATAATAAGTCTTGTTGGTAAGCATCAACATTAACAGTTAGGTATGACTGACCTCATACTTGATAATTCTTAGAGACACCTTTCTAGTCAACTGGTGTTTTTGAAATTCCGTTTGAGCTCCTACTTTTTAGTAGGTGTCTCTAAGGGTTATCAACTGTTCATTAAACGGAATTTAAAATGACCAAGTCAACACACGTGTTAGACGTGTTTCAGAACAACCAATACATCCCACGGAAGGGGTGGAATCTCAAGAATTTCAAGGTACAGGACAAGGACAACATCGTCCCACTCCATGACCCTAAATCGTACAAAAGGTGTCAACAACCCATCTATAAAGAATTACGAGAAATCAATTTCCCTCGTAATAGCAATGTACGACTATACGAAAAGTTGAAAGCTATCTGTAGCCTACATAAATGTTGGTTTAAAGTTATTACCAAAGGTAAGCACCTTAGAATATACGTACTAAATCCTGATAGTTGGGAAATCAATTTCTTTCATTACACCAAGAATAAAATATCTCATTTTAATGGAATTGCTCATTTCACAGAGAGTAGTCACAAACTATACGTCGCACAGGAGACCATTTTGAAGAATACAAATAAAAGAGTTTTGCCACTCAAGAAGAATGCGAACCTAGAAGAAAATACCGCTCATAATAATGAGATGGCTGACGTGATTAATGAGCTAACTGCCGAGGTTGCAGAACTCAAAGCGTTGATTGCTGAGTCTAATGTGAGCGCGTAGGTATATTAGGAAACGAAAAACCCCCGAACCTCTTAATTGAGATTCGGGGGTTTTTCTTTTGTATAACGAGTCTTTCCTAGCGGGGAGTTGGTCGCTCTACAATAGTATTTAGTAGGTATAAGGTTTGGTAGTAAGCTCGTAATCATTAAGCTCTACGTGCTTATAATCCCCTATATTATCTATTACGTGGGAATAGTGATTTTCTATCATCTCAACGCTTGTGCCGCATCGCCTAGCGATTTCAGCGAGATTATTACCTCGTTGAATGCTTGCAGTAATAAACGTGTGCCTCAAGCTGTACAGCGTCTTGTCTGATAACGAATCTAGCTTTAAGAATGCTTTCATCTGAGTAAATGTTTTCTCATAGGTCGGGAATTTACCATTCACAAAGAAGACGTTCACATCTTGTTTTTGTAAGTATGCTAAAACCTTATTAGTGTCGGTGCTTTCTGTATAGTCGATATCGAAAAGGTTGTGTATGTTAGCTGCCCGTATGATTGCATTGATAGCTATATTGTTAAGATAAACTAGCCTATTACGTTTCTTGCTATTCTTGATTTTTCCTTTTGATATTCGTACATAGACCTTTTCATTTTCAACGACGATATCACTAAACTTGAATTTCATTTCCTCGCCAGCACGAATGCCAGTGTTAACTAAAACCCTAATGTAGTTGTACATCATTGCTCTAACATCAGTCGTTTTGTAGTTGCGTGAACTATCTACAAACGAATCATAATTATCATAGATTTCTGATAGTTCATCGGTTGTGATTTGCTCTCTTACCTCTACGTTTTTTGTCTCGACTTTTGGGAATGGCGGAATAGAAATCACAACATCATTGATAAGAGCCTCATTGAATGCCATTTTGATTGCACCTTGGTGAGTTCTTAACTGTGTAAGCGATAGGGTGGGTTGTTCGCGGAAGTACTTAATAAAACTACCTTGTGTAATTTTAGTAATATTCTGCTTGCCGAAGTAGGGGATAAGGTGGGTTGTTAGAACTCTGATATAGTCTTTGTGAATCGGTTTACTCGTCTTACTTTCTTGCATATGACGGATAGCTAGATTCGCAAACTTTTGGAATTTGTGGTGTGTTACGAAGTCCATGCCGTTATCCTGCATTCCCTCGATTGTATATTTTAGCTTGTACGCAAAATCAGTAGCTTTTTGTAAGTCCGTTGTTTTGGTACTGCGTCTAATTTCATTCTTATTGTTAGATTCTCTATAGACAGCATACCAGTAAGGACTACGCTTTATTTTCGTTAGATACAGACGTTCATTTATAACCATTTCTACACACCGTGACGTGATAACTATTCGTGATAACTTTGAATGTATAGTAATTTCACCTTTAAGTACAGTGAGTTATAAATGCGCATTCAATTCAAAATCCGTTGCCTTCGGGCGTGGCGGTTCAAGTCCGCCTACCGGTACCATATTTAAATGATAAAGCCTCGACGAAAGTCGGGGCTTTGTTGTATCTGGGGTATAGGAAGTGTTGCCTTCGTGATGGCGGCATGAAGGTTTCTTCAATCAGACGGATCTATATGTGTCACTCCTAAATCCCATAGTTTCCCTTAGCTATTCGATCTGATAATGAATTAATTATCTTAAATCATGATGTTACCTGACATTCTCCCTTCTATTGTCTATGTTTAAAGGACTAACAGAGGAGAGAAATATGCTGACAGTAACCCCTTACTTATTTTTTGATGGTCGTTGTAGTGAAGCATTGGATTTTTATCATAAGTGTTTTGGTGGTGTGGTTTTATCTAAGCAACTTTTTAGTGATGCACCACAGGCAGTCGAGGGGGCTCAACCTGATTGGGTGATGCATGCTGAGTTTGAAGCGTTTGGTATGAATCTGATGATGTCTGATGGTGTTAAGGCAAGGGAACTCGAAGGGAATAACCTTGCACTCTCTCTTGTTACTGAAGACACCGTGACTCAAGAGCAAATCTTTGAAAATCTTAAGCAGGGTGGGCGTGTGATGACTCCTCTAGCGGACACTTTTTGGGGATCTCGGTTTGGTAAGGTTGAAGATAAGTTTGGTATACGTTGGATGATACATTGCGATTCTTTAAATTGAACCTGTGAAATTGGATAGTGAAATTGCTGCTTGGTTTTATTAGAATTATAAATAGAGATTAATCATCAATATTATATAAAAATGGGCAGCATAAAGATTACCGTAGACCGCATTCAGCCCGGTCTGCATATACGACTCCCCGTAAAATGGAATGAACACCCATTTTTATTCAACAGCTTTAAAATCAAAGATGAAGCTCAAGTAAAAGTCATTCGACATCTTGGGATTAAGCACGTCTATATAAACCTGAGTCAAAGTGATACCTCACCTTTACCTGTTAATCACTTAGGTGAACAAGAAGTCGATATTGATTCACAGGTAAGTCTTGAAACGGAAAGAATGTGGAAAGATAAGCATGAGCGTATCGAAATCCTTAGCTCTTACCGCCGCAGGGTGAGTCATTGCGAGAGAGAGTTTGAACGTTCGCTTGCTCGAATGCGCTCTGTGATGGCTAAGATCCGTAACAGACCTTTAGATGCGGTGGGGGAGGTAAAGGCTCTTGTTGACGATATCGTTGAAACTCTAGTGAGCGATGATAACGTCACCTTGCATCTTATGAATGCTAAAGCGGATTTCGAAGACATTTACTTTCATACTCTAAATGTTTCGGTTGTTGCACTGATGATAGGTAAGGCCAAAGGCTATAACACACAGCAATTGAAAGACCTCTCATTCGCAGCGTTGTTTCACGATGTAGGTAAAATCAAAATACCAGTCGCGATACTAAGAAAGCAGAGTGCCCTTACAGTCCCTGAAGAGAACTACCTGAAGCTTCACACCAAATACGGTGCGGACATCGTTGCGGGAATTGATGACTTTCCGGAAAATGCTAAAAAGGTGATCGCTCAACATCATGAGATGAATGATGGCTCTGGTTACCCAGAGGGCTTAAAAGAACATGAGATTGATGAGTTTGCCAAGATAGTCGCAGTGGCTAATGCATTCGATAACCTTTGCCATGGTAAAACTCAATCTCAACAAATGATCCCGTATTTGGCTCTGTCCCATCTATATAAGAGCTGCAAACATCTATATAGCCAAGATAACTTGGGGCTGTTGGTTAAGTTCATGGGGGTCTACCCACCAGGAACCGTAGTACAACTTTCAAATGACTCAATTGGGATTGTGATATCCGTTAACGCTAAACATATGCTTTATCCAAATGTACTTATCTATGATCCTAGCGTGCCAAGAACCCAAGCCCCGATCATTGACCTTTTTATTAAAGAGATCAAAATCGTTAATGCCGTTCATCCAAGCAGGTTACCTGAACAAGTTCGAGAATATCTAAGCCCTAGGGCTCGTTTATCTTACTTTTTTGATAGAGGAGAGTAGTTATCCACAGGTCGTTGTGGGTAATCTGTTCGGAACTTGGGGTGAAAGTGGTATAAACAAGCTCTTGGTTGAAATGTCTTCGCTTAACCTCTTTTTTCAATAAAAAACGCATTTATTGCTTGCCAATATGAGCGGCATCTCTATAATGCCGCCTCACTGACACGGTAGACGCCACAAGGCTTCAACGAAGAATGTTAGTAAGGCAACTAGCTTTAAGTGATAATTCGCTCCTACTTTTAGAAAGTAGAAATTAATTTTTAAAAGTGTTTGACACTGAGAATTAAATCGCTAGAATGGCCGCCTCTTACGAAGTGATGTAAGTCACAACGAAGAGAAGCTCTTTAACAATTTAAACCTATCAATCTGTGTGGGCACTCGTTGATGAATATCAAAACGTTTTATCTTCCCTTTTTATTAAGAGAAGTAAAACAGATTCCTCGGAATCAACTTTGGTTTCAATGAACTGGGTGACCAATACGAATAACGACTTTCTCTTGTAGAAAGAAGATATTTGGCACAGTCAATTCATTATCTTTCTGTTGGAAAGATAATAGCTTTAGAATTACTTTTTGTAGTTTTGAAGTCAGTATTCATTGAGCCGACAAAATCTTAAATTGAAGAGTTTGATCATGGCTCAGATTGAACGCTGGCGGCAGGCCTAACACATGCAAGTCGAGCGGAAACGACACTAACAATCCTTCGGGTGCGTTAATGGGCGTCGAGCGGCGGACGGGTGAGTAATGCCTAGGAAATTGCCTTGATGTGGGGGATAACCATTGGAAACGATGGCTAATACCGCATAATGCCTACGGGCCAAAGAGGGGGACCTTCGGGCCTCTCGCGTCAAGATATGCCTAGGTGGGATTAGCTAGTTGGTGAGGTAATGGCTCACCAAGGCGACGATCCCTAGCTGGTCTGAGAGGATGATCAGCCACACTGGAACTGAGACACGGTCCAGACTCCTACGGGAGGCAGCAGTGGGGAATATTGCACAATGGGCGCAAGCCTGATGCAGCCATGCCGCGTGTATGAAGAAGGCCTTCGGGTTGTAAAGTACTTTCAGTTGTGAGGAAGGGGGTGTTGTTAATAGCAACATCTCTTGACGTTAGCAACAGAAGAAGCACCGGCTAACTCCGTGCCAGCAGCCGCGGTAATACGGAGGGTGCGAGCGTTAATCGGAATTACTGGGCGTAAAGCGCATGCAGGTGGTTCATTAAGTCAGATGTGAAAGCCCGGGGCTCAACCTCGGAACTGCATTTGAAACTGGTGAACTAGAGTACTGTAGAGGGGGGTAGAATTTCAGGTGTAGCGGTGAAATGCGTAGAGATCTGAAGGAATACCAGTGGCGAAGGCGGCCCCCTGGACAGATACTGACACTCAGATGCGAAAGCGTGGGGAGCAAACAGGATTAGATACCCTGGTAGTCCACGCCGTAAACGATGTCTACTTGGAGGTTGTGGCCTTGAGCCGTGGCTTTCGGAGCTAACGCGTTAAGTAGACCGCCTGGGGAGTACGGTCGCAAGATTAAAACTCAAATGAATTGACGGGGGCCCGCACAAGCGGTGGAGCATGTGGTTTAATTCGATGCAACGCGAAGAACCTTACCTACTCTTGACATCCAGAGAATCCAGCGGAGACGCAGGAGTGCCTTCGGGAGCTCTGAGACAGGTGCTGCATGGCTGTCGTCAGCTCGTGTTGTGAAATGTTGGGTTAAGTCCCGCAACGAGCGCAACCCTTATCCTTGTTTGCCAGCGAGTCATGTCGGGAACTCCAGGGAGACTGCCGGTGATAAACCGGAGGAAGGTGGGGACGACGTCAAGTCATCATGGCCCTTACGAGTAGGGCTACACACGTGCTACAATGGCGCATACAGAGGGCAGCGAGCCAGCGATGGTAAGCGAATCCCAAAAAGTGCGTCGTAGTCCGGATTGGAGTCTGCAACTCGACTCCATGAAGTCGGAATCGCTAGTAATCGTGAATCAGAATGTCACGGTGAATACGTTCCCGGGCCTTGTACACACCGCCCGTCACACCATGGGAGTGGGCTGC
Organism: Vibrio kanaloae; assembly: GCF_024347535.1. Lineage (NCBI taxonomy): Bacteria > Pseudomonadati > Pseudomonadota > Gammaproteobacteria > Vibrionales > Vibrionaceae > Vibrio > Vibrio kanaloae. The sequence continues at coordinate 421,608 of NZ_AP025497.1, forward strand.
AAAAGAAGTAGGTAGTCTAACCTTCGGGAGGACGCTTACCACTTTGTGGTTCATGACTGGGGTGAAGTCGTAACAAGGTAGCCCTAGGGGAACCTGGGGCTGGATCACCTCCTTATACGAAGATATTGACGATGAGTGTCCACACAGATTGATATGTTTAAACAGTTAAGAGTAACCTATGTCCCGTTCGTCTAGAGGCCTAGGACACCGCCCTTTCACGGCGGTAACAGGGGTTCGACTCCCCTACGGGATACCATCTTTAAGCACATTTATTTAAGTGTTTTTAAAAATGGTTCATTTTATTGAATCAAGCTCTTTAACAATTTGGAAAGCTGACTGATTAACTGACTTACGAGTCATGTTAATCAAATTTAAAAGTTCTCAATGTTTATCTGCTCTTATTTAATAAGAACGGTATAAACACAACAAACACATTCAAGTGTCTTGTATTCGAATGATCAGAAATGATTGTTCATTTTTTGATTCTATTTTTTATTAAAAAGTGGAAACAAAAAGTAAATTGAGTCCGGCAAACAGTTATCAGGAATTAACCCTTCTTGATGACAACCAAAAACCTTGGTTAGTTGCCATACGATTATTTGTCTTCACTTTTTAAAGTGAAAGCAAATAGAAACCCTTTCGGGTTGTATGGTTAAGTGACTAAGCGTACACGGTGGATGCCTTGGCAGTCAGAGGCGATGAAAGACGTAATAACTTGCGATAAGCCCAGATTAGGTAGTAATAACCTTTTGAGTCTGGGATTTCTGAATGGGGAAACCCACGTGCACAAGCACGTATCCTGTTGTGAATACATAGCAACAGGAGGCAAACCGGGGGAACTGAAACATCTAAGTACCCCGAGGAAGAGAAATCAACCGAGATTCCGAAAGTAGCGGCGAGCGAAATTGGATTAGCCCTTAAGCTTTTAATGATGCAGGTGAAGCCTCTGGAAAGTGGCGCAGTAAAGGGTGATAGCCCCGTAACCGACACATCATCATCAGTGAAATCGAGTAAGGCGGGACACGTGATATCCTGTCTGAATATGGGGGGACCATCCTCCAAGGCTAAATACTACTGACTGACCGATAGTGAACCAGTACCGTGAGGGAAAGGCGAAAAGAACCCCTGTGAGGGGAGTGAAATAGAACCTGAAACCGTGTACGTACAAGCAGTAGGAGCACCTTCGTGGTGTGACTGCGTACCTTTTGTATAATGGGTCAGCGACTTAATTTTAGTAGCAAGGTTAACCGTTTAGGGGAGCCGTAGGGAAACCGAGTCTTAACTGGGCGTACAGTTGCTAGGATTAGACCCGAAACCAGGTGATCTAGCCATGGGCAGGTTGAAGGTTGAGTAACATCAACTGGAGGACCGAACCGACTAATGTTGAAAAATTAGCGGATGACTTGTGGCTAGGGGTGAAAGGCCAATCAAACCTGGAGATAGCTGGTTCTCCCCGAAAGCTATTTAGGTAGCGCCTCGGACGAATACTACTGGGGGTAGAGCACTGTTAAGGCTAGGGGGTCATCCCGACTTACCAACCCTTTGCAAACTCCGAATACCAGTAAGTACTATCCGGGAGACACACGGCGGGTGCTAACGTCCGTCGTGGAGAGGGAAACAACCCAGACCGCCAGCTAAGGTCCCAAAGTATAGCTAAGTGGGAAACGATGTGGGAAGGCTCAGACAGCCAGGATGTTGGCTTAGAAGCAGCCATCATTTAAAGAAAGCGTAATAGCTCACTGGTCGAGTCGGCCTGCGCGGAAGATGTAACGGGGCTAAGCTATACACCGAAGCTGCGGCTACGTACCTTAGGGTATGTGGGGTAGGGGAGCGTTCTGTAAGCCGTTGAAGGTGGTCTGTAAGGGCTGCTGGAGGTATCAGAAGTGCGAATGCTGACATGAGTAACGATAAAGGGAGTGAAAAACTCCCTCGCCGGAAGACCAAGGGTTCCTGTCCAACGTTAATCGGGGCAGGGTAAGTCGACTCCTAAGGCGAGGCCGAAAGGCGTAGTCGATGGGAAACGGGTTAATATTCCCGTACTTCTTACAATTGCGATGGGGGGACGGAGAAGGCTAGGTGGGCCTGGCGACGGTTGTCCAGGTTCAAGTATGTAGGCGGAAAGTTTAGGTAAATCCGGACTTTCTTAACGCTGAGATACGATGTCGAGCACCTACGGGTGTGAAGTCATTGATGCCATGCTTCCAGGAAAAGCCTCTAAGCTTCAGATTGTAAGGAATCGTACCCCAAACCGACACAGGTGGTCGGGTAGAGAATACCAAGGCGCTTGAGAGAACTCGGGTGAAGGAACTAGGCAAAATGGTACCGTAACTTCGGGAGAAGGTACGCTCTTATCAGTGAAGTCCCTTGCGGATGGAGCAGACGAGAGTCGCAGATACCAGGTGGCTGCAACTGTTTATTAAAAACACAGCACTGTGCAAAATCGTAAGATGACGTATACGGTGTGACGCCTGCCCGGTGCCGGAAGGTTAATTGATGGGGTTAGACTTCGGTCGAAGCTCTTGATCGAAGCCCCGGTAAACGGCGGCCGTAACTATAACGGTCCTAAGGTAGCGAAATTCCTTGTCGGGTAAGTTCCGACCTGCACGAATGGCGTAATGATGGCCACGCTGTCTCCACCCGAGACTCAGTGAAATTGAAATCGCTGTGAAGATGCAGTGTACCCGCGGCTAGACGGAAAGACCCCGTGAACCTTTACTACAGCTTGGCACTGAACATTGAACCTACATGTGTAGGATAGGTGGGAGACTATGAAATTGCGTCGCTAGATGTGATGGAGTCGTCCTTGAAATACCACCCTTGTAGTTTTGATGTTCTAACGTTGGTCCCTGAATCGGGATTACGGACAGTGCCTGGTGGGTAGTTTGACTGGGGCGGTCTCCTCCCAAAGAGTAACGGAGGAGCACGAAGGTGGGCTAAACACGGTTGGACATCGTGTGGTTAGTGCAATGGCATAAGCCCGCTTGACTGCGAGAATGACAATTCGAGCAGGTGCGAAAGCAGGTCATAGTGATCCGGTGGTTCTGAATGGAAGGGCCATCGCTCAACGGATAAAAGGTACTCCGGGGATAACAGGCTGATACCGCCCAAGAGTTCATATCGACGGCGGTGTTTGGCACCTCGATGTCGGCTCATCACATCCTGGGGCTGAAGTCGGTCCCAAGGGTATGGCTGTTCGCCATTTAAAGTGGTACGCGAGCTGGGTTTAGAACGTCGTGAGACAGTTCGGTCCCTATCTGCCGTGGGCGTTGGAAAATTGAAAGGGGCTGCTCCTAGTACGAGAGGACCGGAGTGGACGAACCTCTGGTGTTCGGGTTGTCATGCCAATGGCATTGCCCGGTAGCTACGTTCGGAATCGATAAGCGCTGAAAGCATCTAAGCGCGAAGCGAGCCTTGAGATGAGTTTTCCCTGGCACTATAAGTGTCCTAAAGGGTTGTCGTAGACTACGACGTTGATAGGCAGGGTGTGTAAGTGCTGCGAGGCATTGAGCTAACCTGTACTAATTGCCCGTGAGGCTTAACCATACAACACCCAAGGGGTTTTGTGGACTCAAAGAGACAGACCTTGAATGCGTTTGAAGAGACTTTTATTGCTCTATTGAATAGAGTAACAGCTTTCCGAATTATTAATTGTCGCAGAGGCGTCAATTAAACAGAATTTGCTTGGCGACCATAGCATTGTGGACCCACCTGACTCCATGCCGAACTCAGTAGTGAAACACAATAGCGCCGATGGTAGTGTGGGGCTTCCCCATGTGAGAGTAGGACATCGCCAGGCTCTTATTTATTTTCACTTTTTTGAAAGTGAAGACAAAAAGTTCGACTTTGTCTATGTAATAGACAAGTCACCATAGGGTTCTAAGTTTTCTTAGTATTTTATGTTGACTTTCAAAGTGGAAAGCGTATTATACGCGTCCTGCTTAAGTGCTAAGGCACTGAAAGCGTTCTCTTTTTAGAGAACACGCTCTTTAACAATTTAAACCTATCAATCTGTGTGGGCACTCGTTGATGAATATCAAAACGTTATTACTTAGGTAATAGCAGTTACTTCGGTAACACAATGATTTCAATGAACTGAGTGACCAATACGAATAACTACTTTCTTTATAGAGAGGGGTTATTTGGCACAGTCAATTCATTACCATTCTGTTGGAATGGTAATAGCTTTAGAATTACATGTTCATTTTCGAATGAATATTAGTTTTGAAGTCAGTATTCGTTGAGTCACAAAATCTTAAATTGAAGAGTTTGATCATGGCTCAGATTGAACGCTGGCGGCAGGCCTAACACATGCAAGTCGAGCGGAAACGACACTAACAATCCTTCGGGTGCGTTAATGGGCGTCGAGCGGCGGACGGGTGAGTAATGCCTAGGAAATTGCCTTGATGTGGGGGATAACCATTGGAAACGATGGCTAATACCGCATGATGCCTACGGGCCAAAGAGGGGGACCTTCGGGCCTCTCGCGTCAAGATATGCCTAGGTGGGATTAGCTAGTTGGTGAGGTAATGGCTCACCAAGGCGACGATCCCTAGCTGGTCTGAGAGGATGATCAGCCACACTGGAACTGAGACACGGTCCAGACTCCTACGGGAGGCAGCAGTGGGGAATATTGCACAATGGGCGCAAGCCTGATGCAGCCATGCCGCGTGTATGAAGAAGGCCTTCGGGTTGTAAAGTACTTTCAGTTGTGAGGAAGGGGGTGTTGTTAATAGCAACATCTCTTGACGTTAGCAACAGAAGAAGCACCGGCTAACTCCGTGCCAGCAGCCGCGGTAATACGGAGGGTGCGAGCGTTAATCGGAATTACTGGGCGTAAAGCGCATGCAGGTGGTTCATTAAGTCAGATGTGAAAGCCCGGGGCTCAACCTCGGAACTGCATTTGAAACTGGTGAACTAGAGTACTGTAGAGGGGGGTAGAATTTCAGGTGTAGCGGTGAAATGCGTAGAGATCTGAAGGAATACCAGTGGCGAAGGCGGCCCCCTGGACAGATACTGACACTCAGATGCGAAAGCGTGGGGAGCAAACAGGATTAGATACCCTGGTAGTCCACGCCGTAAACGATGTCTACTTGGAGGTTGTGGCCTTGAGCCGTGGCTTTCGGAGCTAACGCGTTAAGTAGACCGCCTGGGGAGTACGGTCGCAAGATTAAAACTCAAATGAATTGACGGGGGCCCGCACAAGCGGTGGAGCATGTGGTTTAATTCGATGCAACGCGAAGAACCTTACCTACTCTTGACATCCAGAGAATCCAGCGGAGACGCAGGAGTGCCTTCGGGAGCTCTGAGACAGGTGCTGCATGGCTGTCGTCAGCTCGTGTTGTGAAATGTTGGGTTAAGTCCCGCAACGAGCGCAACCCTTATCCTTGTTTGCCAGCGAGTCATGTCGGGAACTCCAGGGAGACTGCCGGTGATAAACCGGAGGAAGGTGGGGACGACGTCAAGTCATCATGGCCCTTACGAGTAGGGCTACACACGTGCTACAATGGCGCATACAGAGGGCAGCGAGCCAGCGATGGTAAGCGAATCCCAAAAAGTGCGTCGTAGTCCGGATTGGAGTCTGCAACTCGACTCCATGAAGTCGGAATCGCTAGTAATCGTGAATCAGAATGTCACGGTGAATACGTTCCCGGGCCTTGTACACACCGCCCGTCACACCATGGGAGTGGGCTGCAAAAGAAGTAGGTAGTCTAACCTTCGGGAGGACGCTTACCACTTTGTGGTTCATGACTGGGGTGAAGTCGTAACAAGGTAGCCCTAGGGGAACCTGGGGCTGGATCACCTCCTTATACGAAGATATTGACGATGAGTGTCCACACAGATTGATTAGGTTTAGAAAAGTTAAGAGACGATATTGGGTCTGTAGCTCAGCTGGTTAGAGCGCTCGCCTGATAAGCGGGAGGTCGGTGGTTCAAGTCCACTCAGACCCACCAATATCGACCTAGATGGGGCTATAGCTCAGCTGGGAGAGCGCCTGCCTTGCACGCAGGAGGTCTGCGGTTCGATCCCGCATAGCTCCACCATCTTTAAGTATTCTCTTAAGAGAGTCTTTAAAAATGGTTTAATTTATTGAATCAAGCTCTTTAACAATTTGGAAAGCTGACTGATTGATTACTTACGAGTAATTCAATCAAATTTAAAAGTTCTCAATGTTTATCTTTCATTAGATAAACACAACAAACACATTCAAGTGTCTTGTATTCGATTCAAACTTAGTTTGAATCACAATTGAGTCCGGCAAACAGTCATTGAGAATTAACCCTTCTTGATGACAACCAAAAACCTTGGTTAGTTGCCATACGCTTATTTGTCTTTACTTTTTAAAGTGAAAGCAAATAGAAACCCTTTCGGGTTGTATGGTTAAGTGACTAAGCGTACACGGTGGATGCCTTGGCAGTCAGAGGCGATGAAAGACGTAATAACTTGCGATAAGCCCAGATTAGGTAGTAATAACCTTTTGAGTCTGGGATTTCTGAATGGGGAAACCCACGTGCACAAGCACGTATCCTGTTGTGAATACATAGCAGCAGGAGGCAAACCGGGGGAACTGAAACATCTAAGTACCCCGAGGAAGAGAAATCAACCGAGATTCCGAAAGTAGCGGCGAGCGAAATTGGATTAGCCCTTAAGCTTTTAATGATGCAGGTGAAGCCTCTGGAAAGTGGCGCAGTAAAGGGTGATAGCCCCGTAACCGACACATCATCATCAGTGAAATCGAGTAAGGCGGGACACGTGATATCCTGTCTGAATATGGGGGGACCATCCTCCAAGGCTAAATACTACTGACTGACCGATAGTGAACCAGTACCGTGAGGGAAAGGCGAAAAGAACCCCTGTGAGGGGAGTGAAATAGAACCTGAAACCGTGTACGTACAAGCAGTAGGAGCACCTTCGTGGTGTGACTGCGTACCTTTTGTATAATGGGTCAGCGACTTAATTTTAGTAGCAAGGTTAACCGTTTAGGGGAGCCGTAGGGAAACCGAGTCTTAACTGGGCGTACAGTTGCTAGGATTAGACCCGAAACCAGGTGATCTAGCCATGGGCAGGTTGAAGGTTGAGTAACATCAACTGGAGGACCGAACCGACTAATGTTGAAAAATTAGCGGATGACTTGTGGCTAGGGGTGAAAGGCCAATCAAACCTGGAGATAGCTGGTTCTCCCCGAAAGCTATTTAGGTAGCGCCTCGGACGAATACTACTGGGGGTAGAGCACTGTTAAGGCTAGGGGGTCATCCCGACTTACCAACCCTTTGCAAACTCCGAATACCAGTAAGTACTATCCGGGAGACACACGGCGGGTGCTAACGTCCGTCGTGGAGAGGGAAACAACCCAGACCGCCAGCTAAGGTCCCAAAGTATAGCTAAGTGGGAAACGATGTGGGAAGGCTCAGACAGCCAGGATGTTGGCTTAGAAGCAGCCATCATTTAAAGAAAGCGTAATAGCTCACTGGTCGAGTCGGCCTGCGCGGAAGATGTAACGGGGCTAAGCTATACACCGAAGCTGCGGCTACGTACCTTAGGGTATGTGGGGTAGGGGAGCGTTCTGTAAGCCGTTGAAGGTGGTCTGTAAGGGCTGCTGGAGGTATCAGAAGTGCGAATGCTGACATGAGTAACGATAAAGGGAGTGAAAAACTCCCTCGCCGGAAGACCAAGGGTTCCTGTCCAACGTTAATCGGGGCAGGGTAAGTCGACTCCTAAGGCGAGGCCGAAAGGCGTAGTCGATGGGAAACGGGTTAATATTCCCGTACTTCTTACAATTGCGATGGGGGGACGGAGAAGGCTAGGTGGGCCTGGCGACGGTTGTCCAGGTTCAAGTATGTAGGCGGAAAGTTTAGGTAAATCCGGACTTTCTTAACGCTGAGATACGATGTCGAGCACCTACGGGTGTGAAGTCATTGATGCCATGCTTCCAGGAAAAGCCTCTAAGCTTCAGATTGTAAGGAATCGTACCCCAAACCGACACAGGTGGTCGGGTAGAGAATACCAAGGCGCTTGAGAGAACTCGGGTGAAGGAACTAGGCAAAATGGTACCGTAACTTCGGGAGAAGGTACGCTCTTATCAGTGAAGTCCCTTGCGGATGGAGCAGACGAGAGTCGCAGATACCAGGTGGCTGCAACTGTTTATTAAAAACACAGCACTGTGCAAAATCGTAAGATGACGTATACGGTGTGACGCCTGCCCGGTGCCGGAAGGTTAATTGATGGGGTTAGACTTCGGTCGAAGCTCTTGATCGAAGCCCCGGTAAACGGCGGCCGTAACTATAACGGTCCTAAGGTAGCGAAATTCCTTGTCGGGTAAGTTCCGACCTGCACGAATGGCGTAATGATGGCCACGCTGTCTCCACCCGAGACTCAGTGAAATTGAAATCGCTGTGAAGATGCAGTGTACCCGCGGCTAGACGGAAAGACCCCGTGAACCTTTACTACAGCTTGGCACTGAACATTGAACCTACATGTGTAGGATAGGTGGGAGACTATGAAATTGCGTCGCTAGATGTGATGGAGTCGTCCTTGAAATACCACCCTTGTAGTTTTGATGTTCTAACGTTGGTCCCTGAATCGGGATTACGGACAGTGCCTGGTGGGTAGTTTGACTGGGGCGGTCTCCTCCCAAAGAGTAACGGAGGAGCACGAAGGTGGGCTAAACACGGTTGGACATCGTGTGGTTAGTGCAATGGCATAAGCCCGCTTGACTGCGAGAATGACAATTCGAGCAGGTGCGAAAGCAGGTCATAGTGATCCGGTGGTTCTGAATGGAAGGGCCATCGCTCAACGGATAAAAGGTACTCCGGGGATAACAGGCTGATACCGCCCAAGAGTTCATATCGACGGCGGTGTTTGGCACCTCGATGTCGGCTCATCACATCCTGGGGCTGAAGTCGGTCCCAAGGGTATGGCTGTTCGCCATTTAAAGTGGTACGCGAGCTGGGTTTAGAACGTCGTGAGACAGTTCGGTCCCTATCTGCCGTGGGCGTTGGAAAATTGAAAGGGGCTGCTCCTAGTACGAGAGGACCGGAGTGGACGAACCTCTGGTGTTCGGGTTGTCATGCCAATGGCATTGCCCGGTAGCTACGTTCGGAATCGATAAGCGCTGAAAGCATCTAAGCGCGAAGCGAGCCTTGAGATGAGTTTTCCCTGGCACTATAAGTGTCCTAAAGGGTTGTCGTAGACTACGACGTTGATAGGCAGGGTGTGTAAGTGCTGCGAGGCATTGAGCTAACCTGTACTAATTGCCCGTGAGGCTTAACCATACAACACCCAAGGGGTTTTGTGGACTCAAAGAGACAGACCTTGAATGCGTTTGAAGAGACTTTTATTGCTCTATTGAATAGAGTAACAGCTTTCCGAATTATTAATTGTCGCAGAGGCGTCAATTAAACAGAATTTGCTTGGCGACCATAGCATTGTGGACCCACCTGACTCCATGCCGAACTCAGTAGTGAAACACAATAGCGCCGATGGTAGTGTGGGGCTTCCCCATGTGAGAGTAGGACATCGCCAGGCTCCAAATTTTAAGAATCGTTTAAAAAGCTTCTTAAATTGCTGATATAGCTCAGCCCGGTAGAGCGCACCCTTGGTAAGGGTGAGGTCCCCAGTTCGAGTCTGGGTATCAGCACCACTATTTAGTTGATTTGATTAGTCAAATTGACAACAGGATTTGTTTGACGACCATAGCATTGTGGACCCACCTGATTCCATGCCGAACTCAGTAGTGAAACACAATAGCGCCGATGGTAGTGTGGGGCTTCCCCATGTGAGAGTAGGACATCGTCAGACTTGAATTGCTTTATGCTGAATAGACACTGCGGAGTGGTAGTTCAGTTGGTTAGAATACCGGCCTGTCACGCCGGGGGTCGCGGGTTCGAGTCCCGTCCACTCCGCCACTTATTAAAAAGCCTCGCTAGAAATAGCGAGGCTTTTTTTTATCTAAATAATGAAGTATCGCTTTTTGGTCAAGCGGCTGCCAGAAGGCTATAATAGCAATCTAGGTAATTAATACCAATTCCATTAAATTAATGATCTAATATAGACTCTGAAAGGAGCCTATATGAACTCAGATTTATCAAAGCTTATCGGCACAACCTCCAACGCGAGGTTGAGGCTAAGATTACTCGCAGTCTCTCACTTTATCGATGGTAAAAATCGAACTGAAATCGCGTCATTCCTTAAAGTCAGTCGTCTCAGTGTGAATAAATGGATCAAGGCCTATCTTGATTTTGGTGTTGAAGGGTTAGTAGAAAAACCTCATACAGGAAGACCTTCCAGACTCACTATTGAGCAAAAAAAACATCTTAAAGAATACGTCACTTCAAATGCAATAAAACCTGAGGGTGGGCGCTTACAAGGGAGTGATATCACACAATTCATCCTTGATGAATTTGATATATCTTACCAACCATCCGGTGTATACCGCTTACTGCATGAACTTAATTTGAGTTGGATAACAACACGTTCAAAGCACCCAAAACAATCAGAAGAAGCTCAAGAATCTTTTAAAAAAATTCCCAATAGAAACGATCCTTAAGATCCCTGGGCATATCCACTTAAAAGAAGTGCTTGTTTGGTTTCAAGATGAAGCTAGATTTGGTCAACGCAATACCACAACCAAGATTTGGGCAGAAAAAGGAACTCGACCTAGAGCCGTTCAACAGCAACAATTTGAGTATGCTTATTTGTTTGGAGCCGTTTGTATCAATACAGGCGAAGCTGAAGCTATTGTTTCACCGTTAAGCAACATGGAAGCAATGACGAAGCATCTTGAATTAATCTCAACGGCGACCCCTAGAGGTAAACATTCCGTGGTTATTATGGATCAAGCGAGCTGGCATCAAACACATTTAGCCAATCATTTTAAGAACATCACGATAATCCATATCCCGCCATATTCACCTGAATTAAACCCGATAGAACAAGTTTGGCAATGGCTTCGACAATACAAGTTAGCGAATAGGTGTTTTGAAAACTATAACGATATAGTGAACTCAGTATGCAATGCTTGGAACAGTTTTTGTGAAGATAAACGAAGAGTCCAATCCCTCTGCTTTAGAGATTGGACTCGATTGGTAAGTTAATTAATGGAATTGGTATAACTTGTCAATTCAGCTTCTTGTACACACCTTCGTTACTCTTTGTGTACTACTGATCAAGTTACCCCAACCACTACAAGCCTTATCAACAGTTCCATCATAATTTTCAAAGGCTTGATTATCTAAATGATGCCGCCTCCTTTAACTTCAAACTTGCTCTATGGAATTCAGATCAGGTGAATATGGCAGGAGTTTGGTGATACTAACAACAGAAACTGTATAGCCAATGTCTTAAATCATTCATCCTGCACTATCCATTATCACACCAGCATGCCTTCCTTTTTGTTGCATTTGGTATTTGCTGGAGATATTGCCCCAGGGACAGCGACCACTTCTCCTATTCACGGCTAGGGAACATTGAGTAAGAGATAGGTATATTCGAATTGTTTCTGTTTGATAGCTCGTGTGCACGTTCCTATTTTTGACCACAGTCTATGCTAAAAGCTTACTTTATCTTGAAACCAAACGTTCAACATGAGTGTATAATTGCTTATTAGTTCAAGTTATGGTTTGGTCAATTCGTCTAGTATAAAGCGACACAAAGTTATTTTTTGCTAACTGGTAAACCAGAAACTTCCCACGATCATGAATTTATAGCTTGATGATGATTTTGGTAACTAGGGATATTCTACAGCCTTGAAGGTAGTTCTATGAAATTAAGCTTTAACTTCGAAGATGCGAGCCAAATTTTTGTTGGGTCTTTTGCTTTGGCTGTACCTATTTCTTTTTCTGAAGAGGCGTGGAAGTTAGGGGAGACCTTACCGGCTGCTAATTTATTGTTGTTGTTTCTATTGTCCGCTGTGTTTCTAGGTTTTTATACTTATGAGAGCGTCTTCCAAAAGGATGTTGTCGCTCGCATCCCTGTGTTTGTTTTCAGAATAGTTATTGCTTATGTGATGACAGCATTGGTTGTTGCTTTGGTTCTAACTTGTTTGGATAAGCTGCCTCTATTAAGTGATCCAATAGTATCGATCAAAAGGGTGATCGTTATTTCCATGCCTGCGTCTATGGGAGCGATCGTAGTAGATAGTTTTGATAAAGAGTAAGTTGTATGTCACTTCAATTTAAATAACCGCTAGAGTCTCTCTAGAGCTTATTTGATCACTATTAGGCCTTTTACTTCTATATTTATCATTAGATCTGTTTAATAGAGACATTTATAGATAACACAGGCTGAAAGTCCGTTATGGTTGGCCTTTTGTGTGCATGTGTCGTTACATGATCTTAAAGGAAGTTAAAGAGCGAAACTTGGTTGTTTGAGAAGAGCATTGGAACTGCTGAACTATGAACTGAATTAGGTATAAGAAAGGTAAGGTGTGTCTGTAGCGAAAGTTAGGATTTTCAGATGCAAAAAAGCCGCATCAGTGATGCGGCTTTTTTTAATTGGCTCCCCTTGCAAGACTTGAACTTGCGACATACGGATTAACAGTCCGCCGTTCTACCAACTGAACTAAAGGGGAATTGATTGTTTAGTCTCTAATCAAGAGAATGGTGCCGACTACCGGAATCGAACTGGTGACCTACTGATTACAAGTCAGTTGCTCTACCTACTGAGCTAAGTCGGCATCATGAATCAAAAAGCTTATGCTTAATGATTAACTTGGCTCCCCTTGCAAGACTTGAACTTGCGACATACGGATTAACAGTCCGCCGTTCTACCAACTGAACTAAAGGGGAATTATTCTTAAAGCTTTAAAGAAATGGTGCCGACTACCGGAGTCGAACTGGTGACCTACTGATTACAAGTCAGTTGCTCTACCTACTGAGCTAAGTCGGCACATAATATTTCTTTGTGCTTTGCTGTTGTTGTCTAAGACACCAACAAATAAATTATGGTGCCCGGAGGCGGAATCGAACCACCGACACGCGGATTTTCAATCCGCTGCTCTACCGACTGAGCTATCCGGGCAACGAGGTATATTAAACGTGTTTTCGCGTTCTGGGTCAACACTAAATTGCAAAAAAAGTATTGTTTGATGTTTTTCTATACTTAGTGGGTTGTTTTTGTCCATTTAGGAAGAAAAACCTAGATCTAGCATGCCCTAAAAGATCATGAAACTACGGTTAACTACACTGAATGGATGCCTAAATAAAAAAAGCACGTATGGAAACGTGCGTTTTTATTTAAGAGCTTTTCCGAGAGTTTAGTACCTTACTTCAAATCTATTAACCCAAGCTTCTAATTCGTTGGAAAGAGAGGCGAGAGTTTGGGTGCTGTTATGACTTTCTGTCACGACATTACTCAGTTGGTTACCGCTCTCTTCGATCATATTGATACGCTTCGATATATCATCGCTCACCTGAGTCTGCTCAGCGGCCGCTGTTGCGATTTGATGACTCATTGATGAAATAGACGCTAGTGCGACAACAATCTGTTGTAGTGCTTCAGAGGCGTTTTGAGACTCAGTTACGGTGCTTTCACTAGTCGCGGCACAAACTTCCATGGTTTGAATTGCGTTGCGAGATCCTTCTTGAAGGTTATTAATCATTAATTGGATTTCTTTGGTGCTCGATTGTGTTCGGCCTGCAAGGTTACGAACCTCATCTGCTACAACCGCAAATCCACGACCTTGTTCGCCAGCTCGAGCTGCTTCAATGGCTGCATTGAGTGCCAATAGGTTAGTTTGCTCCGCTATATCACCAATAACATCCAATACTTTTGCAATGTTGTTTACATCGTTATCTAGGTTAGCGACAGCTTCGCTGGCTGTGCCTAGTTGGCCCGCTAGGCCTTGAATGTTATCTACTGTGTTGTGAATGAGTTGTTGGGTATGCTGACTCTGTTTGTCGGCCTCATCTGTGTTACGCGCGGTATCGCTAGCTGAATCAGCCACGTTATTGGCTGAAGAGGCCATCTCGGTCATTGCTGTCGCGATCATCTCTGTTGATTGCTGTTGGGTCTCTGTCAGTTGAGCAATTGACCCAGCGCGATCTTCGACGCGCTGCAGTTCGCCCCTTAAGGCCAGCATTGAAGCGTTAAGGTTTGATACTAGCTCTGCCAGTGACTTACTCATTTGTTGTACGGCCTGGTAAATACTGCCGTCAGCTGCCTGAGTTTCGAAAGAGGTTTGAATTCGCCCCTGAGCTACGGCTTGTACTGCTTCTCGTACATCTTTAGGTTCGCCGCCAAGAAGCGCTAGCATGCGTTTAATAGATACAATTAGGCTCGATAGAATAAGACCAGCAATCACCACACAAAGGAATAGCTGCCATTGAGCAGTAGACCAAAAACGAGCGTTAACTTCATTGAATCCGATACCGGTGCCGACAACCCAGCCCCAATGTGGCGTTTTCTCTGCAATAGACAGTTTTTCTTCAATCGTTCCATCTGGCAGTTTTTGTGTCCAGGTGTACTCAATGATCTGGCCAGTACGATTACCAAGTACTCTTTGGATTAGCTGACCAACACTATTGCCGTCGCCATCTTTAAAGTCGTTAAAGCTGGTTCCGTGTAGTTGAGGATCTAATGGTGTCGCGACAAACGTCATGTTCTCATCGGCTACGTAAACATATTCATTATCTTTATAGATGTTGTTGCGAAGAAGGCGAGTAGCCAGTTTCTTAGCTTGCTCTTCTTCTAGAGTACCATCAATCGCCATCTTCTCGACTTCAGTAAGGATGCTGTATGCACTCTTAAATAGCTCTGTCACACGAGCCTTGTTGTCCATGTTGCTAGCGACTCTCAATGTCCATAAACCAGTAGCCGTCAGTGCTAGCAGGGCGATCAATATGATGCCCGATAATAAGTAAGCTTGCGTTTTTAGTTTCATATTTCCCCGCGTAGCGATTCAATAATTAGTATTAGGTATAATTCATCGAATCTTAATCTAAGTGGTGTAAGGCAGATATTAGAAAGACATCAAAACATGATAGCGATTAAATTTTCGAAGAAAAAAAAGTAACAGAACTCGGTTCTGTTTTTTTTTTGATGTGAAGATTAGCGTGTTATGAACTTTGGGATGAGTGGTTCTGTTGGAGTGGGGGACTCTTTATAGAACTTAGAATCTGCTGCTGTAGTAAGAGTACTAGAAGGAGATAACTCAATTTATCGAGACTGATTAAGGGTAGAGCTGATGAGTATATTGAATAGAGTTTGCTTTTGTTCAAACGAAAAAAAGCCAAGTCTTTCGACTTGGCTTTTTTGAATGTGGCTCCCCTTGCAAGACTTGAACTTGCGACATACGGATTAACAGTCCGCCGTTCTACCAACTGAACTAAAGGGGAATTATTTGTGTCAACATCAGGTCTATAAAGATCATTATTTGTTAAGCACCAAATAATGGTGCCTCGAGGCGGAATCGAACCACCGACACGCGGATTTTCAATCCGCTGCTCTACCGACTGAGCTATCGAGGCAAAAGAATGGTGCCGACTACCGGAGTCGAACTGGTGACCTACTGATTACAAGTCAGTTGCTCTACCTACTGAGCTAAGTCGGCACACTAAATTCTTTGCTTAAAGAGTCAAACTCTTCAATTAAAACCTCATATAAAATGAAGTCCTTTAAAAATGGCTCCCCTTGCAAGACTTGAACTTGCGACATACGGATTAACAGTCCGCCGTTCTACCAACTGAACTAAAGGGGAATTACTTGTCTCAACATCAGGTCTATAAAGACCATTATTTGTTAAGTACCAAATAATGGTGCCTCGAGGCGGAATCGAACCACCGACACGCGGATTTTCAATCCGCTGCTCTACCGACTGAGCTATCGAGGCAAAAGAATGGTGCCGACTACCGGAGTCGAACTGGTGACCTACTGATTACAAGTCAGTTGCTCTACCTACTGAGCTAAGTCGGCACACTAAATTCTTTATGCTTTTGTCCGTGCTGTTACTCCCTGTTAAAGAGTGTTGGCACCAACAAATCAAATTGTGGTGCCCGGAGGCGGAATCGAACCACCGACACGAGGATTTTCAATCCTCTGCTCTACCGACTGAGCTATCCGGGCAACGGAGCGCTATTAAACGGATTTTCTGCATAACCGTCAACACCTTTTTTGAAAATAATTAAAAAAAACGTTCGTTAGTTGTTTTTTTATTCAAAAGTGAGGCTTACGTTTTACCTTGATTAAAATCTATCTTGAATTTTGTTACTTTTTCTAAATATCGGCGCGACTCTTTGTTTGGATGTTTCTTAGTGAGTGCCCAGTACGCTTGGCTAGGTTGTAGCGAGTTTAAGTCTCGCATTGCTCGCTTTCTGTCCTTACTAAAGGTGTTGAGTACACCACCAGTACCGCCGTTGTATGCAGAAATCATACTGTACTCAAGCGTTGTTGGGTGCTGCACGTCTTTTAAATAACGATTTTTAAGGATATAAAAGTACGCGGTGCCAGCATCAATATTGTTTTCTGGATTGAATAAATACTCAGGAGTGGGCTCTCCAGGTTTGTTCTTTACTAGTTTAAACACGTCTCGACCTGCAGTTTTTGGTACTA
Organism: Vibrio kanaloae; assembly: GCF_024347535.1. Taxonomy (NCBI): domain Bacteria; kingdom Pseudomonadati; phylum Pseudomonadota; class Gammaproteobacteria; order Vibrionales; family Vibrionaceae; genus Vibrio; species Vibrio kanaloae. Next base: position 438,150 of record NZ_AP025497.1, read on the forward strand.
CCTGCATAAGACCATAAGCATTCGCCCAGCTCACAGCATATGGGTTAAAACTACTTTCTGTTTTGATGATCGCGTAAATCAAGTCTTCAGGAATGTCATAACGTTGAGACGCTCGTCTAACTATATCGGCGTACTGATAGCGACGTTTACTAGCGTGATCGGCCACCATTGGGATTTCAACGTAGTAAGCTTTTTTAAAATCGACTTCCTTGGTTTTTAGGTTATTGGCGATCAGGTAGTCAGCAAATTGGTTAGCGCGCCATGTCCATTGAATAGGCTTTTTCTCTTGATCTACGACCTGATTGTAGAGGAAAGGTTTCCCTTCTAACTTGATGCTTTTGGAAGAAAATAGGTCGACATTGGCTGGGTCGTCCGGCGTCAGAAGTGTCGTGATTATCGCGTTTTTGAGGTGTTTCTTAGGCTCGGTAGAGGAGACTGTTTCTACTGTGATTAGGCCTTGGCTAAAGTTTACTTCTGAACGGCTTAAGTAATTATCAATGTATTTCACATAGTTACTCTTACCTGCCATCTTTATTTCACTGCTGCCCCAACGTTTTTGGATGTTGCCTGAAAAACTATGAATCAAAGCATCCAGTGCATCAGTGTCTTTTTCAAATTGGCCGGGTAGCTCCGCTAAATTACTTACAAATCGGTTGGTTGGTTCGTAGTTAACATCATAAATGCTTTCGACAAATTCACGACTGCACCCAGTTAATAACATGGCTGTTAAGAAGTAACTTAGCTTTTTCATAGTTCCTCATACAAAAATGACATCGCAGCGTTAACCATGATGTCATTAAAATTTGCTTAAATAAATGTCTTATTCGCTTGGTGGAGTGTAGCCATCAATAACGACATCTTTACCTTCGAAAAGGAAGTTAACCATCTCAGTTTCAAGAAGTTTACGATGCTCAGGGTCCATCATGTTTAGCTTCTTCTCATTGATAAGCATGGTTTGCTTGCTTTGCCATTGTCCCCAAGCTTCTTTAGAAATGTTGTCAAAGATACGCTTACCTAAGTCACCTGGGTAAAGTTGAAAATCTAGGCCTTCAGCATCTTTTTGAAGGCGAGCACAAAATACAGTGCGGCTCATAGTGGTTCCTCTTATCGCGTTCGTTGATTCAAACGTCGTCGTTCAGTTCAAAGGGTAGGCTCTCAATAAGCTGCTTTACAGGAGCGGCTAGGCCAATTTCTTCCGGTTTTGATAAGTTATACCAGAGACCTTTAGTCCCTTCCATTATCAAATCTGGTTGTTTATCTAATTTCACTAATACTGGCGTGATATCTAAGTGGTAGTGGCTGAAAGTGTGCCTAAACGCAATCATGGTCTTGATCGAATCGGTTTGAGTGTCTTTGATCGAGCGAAGATCTAGTTGATGTTCGATCTCTGCGTGTTCATTTTGAGGGAAACAAAACAATCCGCCCCAGATACCTGACTGAGGGCGCTGTTCGAGCCACACTTGGTTGTCGTGATACAGAATCACAAACCATGTTTCTTTTACAGGCTTTTCTTTCTTAGGTTTTTTACCTGGGAAGTCGAGCTGTCTATCAAGCTTCTTGGCTTCACACATGCTTTCAATTGGGCAAAGGGTACATTTAGGCTTGCTACGGGTACAAACCATCGCCCCCATGTCCATCATCGCCTGATTGTATTTATCGACATCTTTTTTCGGAGTATGAGCTTCTGCATGTTCCCAAAGTTGGTTTTCAACCTTCTTTTGCCCTGGCCAACCTTCTACTGCAAAACTTCTAGCTAAGGTGCGCTTGACGTTACCATCAAGGATAGCATGAGGGAGTTTATGAACCGAAGACAGCACTGCAGCGGCAGTAGATCGTCCAATACCCGGTAGTGCGTTCATTTCTTCAATAGAAAGCGGAAACTCACCACTATATTGCTCGGTAACAATCTTGGCAGCCTTGTGCAAATTACGAGCTCTTGCGTAGTAACCAAGCCCCGTCCATAAGTGGAGCACCTCATCTTGTTCGGCGTTCGCTAGGTCAATAACCGTTGGAAAGCGTTCCAAAAAGCGTTGGTAGTATGGAATCACTGTTGTTACCTGAGTTTGCTGAAGCATGATTTCAGATAACCAAACTGTGTAGGCGGTTTTATTCTGTTGCCAAGGCAGTTCTTTACGCCCGTAGGCGTCATACCACTTTAATATGGCGGTTGCGAAAGGAGTCACGACATGCTCTATGCTTTGCTATTATTAGAAGCGAAATTGCACCACACTTAACGTTGGATGTAAAACAGACAAATTGTGTGGGAATTTATCCACGGAAAGACTTGCACCGAAGGCAATTCTTTGGATAATCCCCGCTTTGATTAATCAATGTGCAGGCAAAAATCAATGAGTGAAGTGACCACTAACGAATATACTGAAGACGGCAAACTGGTTCGTAAGATCCGTAGTTTTGTTCGCCGCGAAGGCCGCTTAACCAAAGGCCAAGAAAGTGCGATGAATGAATGTTGGCCAACAATGGGTATCGACTACACCCCAGAGCTTCTTAACTGGAAAGAAGTATTTGGCAACGATAACCCAGTTGTACTAGAGATTGGTTTCGGTATGGGTGCATCACTGGTTGAAATGGCAAAGAACGCACCAGAGAAAAACTTCTTAGGTATTGAAGTTCACAGCCCTGGTGTTGGTGCTTGTTTGGGGACTGCGCGTGATGCGGGTGTAACTAACCTACGCGTAATGTGTCACGATGCCGTAGAAGTATTTGAACACATGATCCCAGATAGCAGCCTGCATACATTGCAACTGTTTTTCCCTGACCCATGGCATAAAGCTCGTCACCATAAACGTCGTATTGTTAAGGCTGAGTTCGCAGAGATGGTTCGCGGCAAGCTTCAACTTGAGACTGGTATTTTTCACATGGCAACAGACTGGGAGAACTACGCAGAACACATGATTGAGGTGATGAACGTAGCTCCTGGTTTCGAAAATATCGCTGAAGATGGTGATTATATTGCTCGCCCTGATGAGCGTCCGCTAACGAAGTTTGAAGCGCGTGGCCACCGTTTAGGTCATGGCGTTTGGGATATTAAGTACAAACGTACTAAGTAATTCTGAAACAAATAAGTGAAGGTAAACCTGCTTTAGGTTAAACCTTACACTTTATGGGATTGATTAAAGCCAACATTATTGTAATGTTGGCTTTTTTGTCCTTAGGCTTTTATTGCGATAGAGGTTTAAGGACAAAAAAGTAAAGTCATCCCCTACAAAAATAACAATATAGAAGTAAGCACACATGAAACCAACTCAAGCTATTTTGGCCGAGATTTTAGACGAGGTTCGTCCTTTAATTGGGCAGGGAAAGGTCGCTGATTACATCCCCGCACTGGCTCGCGTATCGAACCAGAAGTTGGCGATCGCGGTATACACCAATGAAGGGGAGGTGATTCAATCTGGTGATGCAGAAGAAGCTTTTTCTGTGCAATCCATCTCTAAAGCGTTGAGCTTGACGTTAGCGATGGTGCTTTATAAGCCCGAAGAAATTTGGCAGCGAGTGGGCAAGGAGCCTTCTGGACAAGCGTTTAACTCGATGATTCAACTTGAGATGGAGCAAGGCATTCCCCGTAACCCGTTTATCAATGCGGGTGCTATTGTAGTAGCAGACTTATTACACAGTCGTCTATCCGCACCAAGACACCGTTTATTAGAATTTGTGCGTCAGCTATCGGGTGATACTCATATTGTGTATGACAAGATAGTAGCGGCTTCAGAAATGATGCACAGCGATCGTAATGCGGCTATCGCTTACTTGATGCGTTCATTTGGTAACTTTGAGAACGATGTTATTCCTGTGCTTAATAATTACTTTCATGCTTGTGCGCTTAAAATGACCTGTGTTGATTTGGCGAAAACCTTTAGCTATTTAGCCAATAAAGGGGTGTCGGTTCAAACTAAGAAAAAGATCATCACGCCGGTTCAAACTAAGCAGTTGAATGCTTTGCTTGCGACATGTGGTTTATACGATGGGGCGGGGGAGTTTGCGTATCGTGTTGGTATGCCAGGAAAATCGGGTGTGGGTGGCGGCATTATTGCCATCGTTCCGGGTGAGATGACAATTGCTGTTTGGTCTCCTGAGCTGGATCCGTCTGGTAACTCTCTTGCTGGCACTAAGGCGCTAGAGCTGCTGTCGGAGCGTATTGGTCGTTCTATTTTCTAACGATAAGTGTTTCCGGTTTCAATAAAAAAGCCTCTCGTGATGAAAGGCTTTATGCATTTTAGCGTTCGACTATTCGTCTTCTTCTGCCATAAAGGCTTCTAGCAAGTCGTTGAGGAATAGCTTTCCTTTTTCAGTGACCTGCCAGTGAGTGTCGGTTTCGTTCAAGTAACCTAGTTCTTTTGCCCACTCAATCGTTGAATGAACAGCGTCAAAATCAAGCCCAGTCGTATCAATGAAATCTTGTTTTGGACACGCTTCTATTAGCCTGAAGCGGTTCATAAAGAATTCAAAAGGGCGATCTTCATTTGGCACTTCAAATTCATTGGATAGGTAAGGCTTCACTATGTTCTGGTAAGCCGCTAAATAGCCTCTAGGGTGCTTAACCTTTGTGGTGCGAACAATGCGTCCATCAGCAAAACTTAGCTTGCCATGAGAGCCACAGCCAATACCTAAGTAGTCACCAAAGCGCCAATAGTTGAGGTTGTGCTGACATTGGTATCCTGGCTTGCTGTAGCCTGAAATTTCATACTGTACATAACCTGCATCTGAGAGCTTTTTATGGCCTAAGTCGAAGATATCCCAAAGGTCATCGTCGTCAGGCAGCTTTGGCGTTTTATAATAGAACATGGTGTTAGGTTCTATTGTGAGTTGATACCAAGATAAGTGTGGTGGATCGAGCTCGATCGCTTTGTCTAGATCCGCCAAGGCCTGATCAATGCTTTGATCGGGCAAGCCGTGCATTAAGTCTAGATTGAAGCTATTCAATCCAATTTTATGCGCTAAATGAGCGGCATTTACCGCTTCATCTTGACCATGAATACGGCCAAGCCTTTCGAGCTTCTCTTGCTCAAAGCTTTGCACACCCACCGAGATTCGACTCACCCCAGCCTTTTGGTAACCAGCGAACCGCTCAGCTTCAATGGTTCCCGGGTTGGCTTCCATGGTGATTTCTATTCCATGCTTGAACGGGATACGTTGTTCAACACCTTGGAGTAATCGACCGATTCCCTCTGGAGAGAATAGGCTCGGCGTACCACCACCAATAAAGATCGAATGCAACGGACGAGGGGTGCCATTGAGTTGGTACTTTTCGATATCAGTATCGAGATCCTCAAGTAGCGCATCGATGTACTCTTTTTCTGGGATCTCGGCTTTCAGAGCGTGTGAGTTGAAATCACAATACGGACACTTTTGTACACACCATGGGATGTGGACATAGAGGCTAAGTGCTGGTGGTATTAGCGCTGTATTATGCATTACAGAGCTTGCTCCTTGAGTGCTTTGAATAGTGACGTCAGGGCTTTACCACGGTGTGATAGTTGCTTTTTACGTGTTGATTCAAGTTCAGCAGATGCGCAGTTATCTTCAGGTACAAAGAATACCGGATCGTAGCCAAAGCCATTCTCACCGTGTTCTTCAGTCAGAATACGACCTTCCCATTTACCGTGGCATACCAGTGGTGTCGGATCGTTTTCGTGACGCATTAGTACCAACACACAGTGGAAACGCGCAGTACGCTTTTCAGTTTCGACACCTTGCATCGCGTTTAGCAATTTTTTGATGTTCTGCTTATCGGTTGCCCCTTCACCTGAGTAACGCGCTGAGTAGATGCCTGGCGCACCATTTAAGTAATCAACCTCTAAACCTGAGTCGTCAGCAATGGCTGGCAGCCCCGTTTCTTTCGCTGCATGGCGAGCTTTGATGATGGCATTTTCAATGAAAGTCGTTCCTGTTTCAGCGACTTCTGAAACGTTAAATTCACTTTGCGCGACAACGTCAAAACCAAACTCAGACAGAATATCTGCCATCTCGCGAACTTTACCTTGGTTGCCTGTTGCTAAAACAATCTTACTCATGGGAATGTAGCTCTAATAAGTTAATAAATGAAAAGTAAGGTTTGAGCTTACTCTTCTATATAGAATTTCTGTGTGAAACGCAGTGGACCAGTGCCTTTTAGGCCTGCGTTAACATCGATGTCGAAGGTGATGTTTTCTTCGTGAGTTACGGGGAACTCAGCAAGGTAATAAATCGCATCGCCTTCTTTGATTTCGCGAAACTTCAAAGTACGGGTGTTTCCAACGAGGTTCTTCGCTGTTCCGGTAATTTTAGCCGTTGTCGCAGGCTTGCCTAGGGAAGCCTTATCTAACACGCTGATGTTCAGAATTGCTGAGTAGCCAGTTCGCTTAAGCTTATATTGCTTAGCGACCTTCGCCGTTATAAATGTCGAGTTAAAAGCCGAGTAGTGAACCTCGACATCCTTAATATTCTTAAACTGTCCTGCCGAGCTTGGTAGGGCAATCAGAGCGGTGAGTAGTGCTGTTATCCATAGACGCATAATGACTCCAATAAATAGCAAAAAGCCATCATAGGATGGCTTTGACTTCAGTTGGGATTTGGCTTGGCGAGCATATTCGAACTTGCTTGTGCCTACCGAGCTCTCCCTTTTCTATCTTAACTTGCCCTTTTGCGACCTTAAACTGTTTCGCAAGGTATTTCGCTAAATGGGCATTGGCTTTGCCATCAACCGGTGGTGCAGTAATGGCAATTTTCAGTTCCTCACCGTGCAAGCCGACAATTTTGTCTCGGCTTGCTTTGGGTTGGATATAGAGCCTAAGAAGAATATCGTCTTCCTCGGCCCAAACCGCTTTTGGCATCGTCAAAGTACCTGATGTTCGTACTTGAATTATAGCTGATACCAAATAGGACCAATCATGTCGCCCATTAGGAAGTTCGCAAATTGCAGAACAATGAACAGAACCAGTACGCTTAGGTCGAAACCACCCATGTCCGGAAGGATACGGCGGATAGGCACTAGCATTGGTTCAGTCAGTTGATGGAACACGTACTCGATTGGGCTACGACCTTGGCTAACCCAGCTTAGGATTGCACGGATAAGTAGAACCCAGAAGATCAAGCCACCAGCCGCTTTGAGCAGAGATAGAGCGCCAAAGATAAGGAAGCTAATATCAAATACAGCCGCGCCGCCAGAGATAATCAGGTTTAGAGCAACGAACTTAAGTACACACAGCACATAAGCGAAAACAACCGTCGCCAGATCAAGGCTGCCGATTGATGGAATAACTCGGCGCAGTGGAGCAACAACCGGTTGTGTCGCTTTTACGATGAATTGTGAGAATGGATTGTAGAAATCTGCACGTGATGCTTGTAGCCAGATACGCAAGATCACAACCATGATGTAAAGATCAAAAACGGTCGAGATCAGAAAGCTCATCGAGTTCATATTGTTTCCTTTTTCGGATTTACTTGCCGCTTAGGTATAGCCTGAGCGACACAATGCTTTTTTTACAGTAATGAGTATTAAAACAGTTTTTCCATCTCTTCAGCTCTAGCTACCGCCGCTTGCATCGCTTTGGCTACGATATCTGATAGTTGGTGTTCGTTAAATGTGCGTAGTGCTTCTGCGGTGGTCCCGCCTTTTGAAGTAACCTGTTCGCGCAATGTTGATAACTCAATATCTGGATTCATGACCACCATCTCTGCCGCGCCTAATGCTGACTGCTGCACTAGCTTTCGAGCGGTTTCTCGGTCGAAACCTTGGTTGATTGCCTCTGCTTGCATTGCTTCCATAAACAAAAAGAAGTAAGCAGGAGCACTACCCGCCGCCGCAATGATGTTGTTGATGCCAGACTCTTGCTCAACCCAACTCACTTCACCTACAGCTTGCATTAGCTGAGAAGCGAAGTCTTTATCGCCTTGGCTGACCGTTGAATCAGCATAAAGGCCGCTCATCCCCTTACCAAGTAGTGATGGCGTGTTTGGCATCACACGCACAAGGTTCAGTTTGCAGTTTAACATCTCATTGAGCCGATTCGCATTAATACCGGCGGCAATTGAGACAACCAGTTTGTTGCTAAAATCGATATCTTGTAAGGGTTTACATACATCAGCCATCATTTGTGGCTTCACTGATAACACCACAACATCTGCTTGCTCTGCTGCGGCAATGTTGTCGCTGGTGGTATTGATTCCGTATTTTTGCTCTAACGGTAATCTTCTGGTGTCTGAAGGCGCTGTCGCAGTAATCTTTTGCGCTGGGTAACCACTCGCCACTAAGCCCGCTACAATTGAGCGAACCATGTTTCCTGCCCCAATAAAGGCAATGTTCTTATGTTCCATATATAAAATCCTGAGCTTGTCGCTGCGCGGATAAGGCGAAGCGGTATCAATACTTGTACTTGTCGTTGGTTACTTACTACGGTTATTTCGTGTAATCACGAGCGCCGAAAATAGCCGTTCCAATACGAACCATGGTGCTACCAGCCTCAACTGCTGCGTCCATATCACCACTCATCCCCATCGAAAGGGTATCAATGCCTGAATACTTCGCGGCTAGCTTGCCTTTAAGCTCTGCCAGTTGAGAAAATGCATTAAGCTGAGATTGATAGTCAGATACGTTTGCAGGAATCGACATCAATCCTCTTAAAGTGAGGTTGGGTAGCGATGAAATCAACTCTGCGAGTGAAAAAACTGTCTGTTCTGACGTTCCAGACTTGGACTCTTCACCACTGGTATTTACTTGAATCAAAACTTGCAAGGGTGGAAGTTCGCTTGGTCGTTGGTCATTAAGCCTTTGTGCGATCTTATCGCGATCTACGGAATGCACCCACTGGAAGCTTTCCGCGATTGGGCGGGTTTTATTGGACTGAATTGGGCCAATAAAATGCCACTCCAAATTTAAGTTAGAATGATGTTCTGAAAAGTGTTTTACTTTATCAACACCTTCTTGGACATAGTTTTCACCAAAGGCAATTTGGCCTCCAAGTGCGGCTTCTAGAACCGCATCAATAGGTTTAGTTTTGCTGACGGCTAAAAGTTGCACGGACTCTGGATCTCGTCCGCACTTTTGTTCAGCACTACGAATCTGTGAGGTGATTTGTTTGATATTTTGTTGAATACTACTCATAGCTGACTTTACTTAAGGGAAAATAAATGGATATCACCGAGTTACTAGATTTTAGTGTAAAGCATAACGCATCAGATCTACATCTTTCTGCGGGTGTATCTCCAATGGTACGTATAGATGGTGAAGTAAGAAAGCTTGGAGTGCCCGCTTTGAGTCATGCAGATGTGCATCGTTTAGTTTTTGAGATCATGAACGATTCACAGCGCGGTGAGTTTGAAGAGAAACTCGAAGTCGACTTCTCTTTTGAATTACCCAATGTTGGTCGTTTCCGTGTGAATGCTTTTAATCAAGCTCGTGGTTGCTCAGCTGTGTTTCGATCTATCCCTGTAGAGATCCCAACTTTAGAGCAGTTAGGCGCGCCTGAAATCTTTGAAAAGATTGCTAACTACGAAAAAGGTTTAGTGCTGGTCACTGGCCCAACTGGTTCTGGTAAATCGACGACTCTTGCGGCGATGGTTGATTATGTTAACCGTAACCATAACAAGCACATCCTGACGATCGAAGACCCGATTGAATTCGTTCATACCAACAATAAATGCCTCGTTAACCAGCGAGAAGTTCATCGTGATACCCACAGCTTTAAAGCGGCGCTACGCAGTGCATTGCGCGAAGACCCTGACGTTATCCTTGTGGGTGAGCTTCGTGACCAAGAGACGATCAGCTTAGCGCTAACGGCCGCAGAAACAGGCCATCTAGTTTTTGGTACTCTGCACACCAGTTCTGCTGCTAAAACCATAGATCGCATTATTGATGTGTTCCCCGGCAGCGACAAATCTATGGTTCGTTCAATGCTATCCGAATCACTACGCTCGGTGATTGCTCAAAAATTGTTAAAGCGTGTAGGCGGTGGTCGTGTGGCTTGTCATGAAATTATGATGGCGACACCTGCAATTAGAAACTTGATTCGTGAAGACAAAGTTGCACAGATGTACTCGATTATTCAAACTGGCGCAGCACATGGTATGCAAACCATGGAGCAGAATGCGAAGCAGCTTATGGCCCAAGGTTTAGTTGATTCAGAAGAAGTCGAGAAGAAGATTGAAATCGAAACCTCGCGGTTTTAAGTCAGGATGAATCATATGGAGTTGAATCAAATTCTTGAAGGCATGCTTTCACAGAAAGCGTCGGATCTTTACATCACCGTGGACGCACCAGTTTTGTTTCGTGTTGATGGTGAACTGCGGCCTCAGGGAGAAAAGCTGAATACGGCTCAGGTCTCTCAATTGCTTGATGCGATGATGGAGCAAGATCGACGCGATGAATACCAACAAACACGCGAGGCTAATTTTGCGATTGTGCGTGATATTGGCCGTTTTCGTGTGAGTGCTTTCTTCCAACGAGAGCTTCCTGGTGCGGTAATTAGACGCATCGAGACTAACATTCCAACCTTTGAACAATTAAAGCTTCCTGATGTGCTACAAGACCTTTCAATAGCGAAACGCGGACTTGTGCTAGTGGTTGGAGCGACGGGGTCTGGTAAATCAACTTCAATGGCTGCGATGACAGGGTACCGGAATGCTAACCGTTCTGGTCATATTTTGACGATTGAAGATCCGATTGAATTCGTGCATGAACATAGAAAGTGCATTGTTACTCAGCGTGAGGTCGGACTCGACACTGAGAGTTATGAAGTCGCGCTTAAGAACTCCCTGCGCCAAGCTCCCGACATGATCTTGATTGGTGAGATCCGTAGCCGTGAAACCATGGAGTACGCGATGACTTTTGCTGAGACTGGTCACCTGTGTATGGCAACTCTGCATGCAAATAATGCTAATCAAGCACTAGAACGTATTCTGCATTTGGTTCCCAAAGAGCAAAAAGAGCAATTCTTGTTTGATCTGTCGATGAACTTACGTGGTGTGGTGGCACAGCAATTAATTCGAGACAAGAATGCCAATGGTCGTCATGGGGTGTTCGAGGTTCTTTTGAACAGCCCGCGAGTGTCGGACCTGATTCGTCGTGGTGAGTTGCATGAACTCAAATCGACAATGGCTAAATCGAAGGAGATTGGGATGCAGACCTTTGACCAAGCTTTGTATGATTTAGTCGTTGCGGGCAAAATCAGCGAAGAAGATGCGTTTCATAGTGCCGACTCTGCTAATGATCTGCGCTTAATGTTGAAAACCAAGCGAGGTGATAATGACAATGGCATAGGAGCCCTCAGCAGTGTGAAAATCGATATGGGTTAATTGGTGCCGCTGATTTTTATAAGAGAGGATAAATAGCTCCCCCACAACAAGCTGTGGGGGGAAGGTTTAACCTTTATGAGAAGCTGAAATTATCATTCGCGTCACCACGCTCTTTTCTTATTTAATTTTTAGTTGGATAACCGTCGCCAGTTTCGCCAGCGTCCATTGAGTTACATACTATTATCGTTAGAACTGCGCAGGGTGTTAGATAAGTTTTATATGATCTATCACTAACCTAATAATGAATCGCATCAACATTACGTCGCTATATGATTACAAGGTTAGAATAGAGTGTAATCATTGCTCGCTTAATGCTGAGTTAAAAATATTGTGCTTCAAACCAGCTCTCTAGAATGACAACAGCAGATTGGTTATCCACATTTCCTTTGCTTAATGCTTTATAACCGCCCATATCAAAAAGCTCGGATCTGGCTTCAGCTGTAGACAGTCTTTCATCATGAAGTTCGACATCAATACCAAAGCGCCCTTTGAGGCGATTAGCAAACTTCTTTGCTCTTGGAGTAATGGTTGCTAGATCTTTGCCGTGTAAATCCGTTGGCAAACCGACGATAATCAGATTAGGTTGCCATTCTTTGATTTGCTTCTCGATATCATCCCAATTCGGAATACCATCTTTAGCCTTGAAGGCTGTTAAGGGACTTGCGGTACCAGTAATCTCTTGGCCGATTGCACTACCGATACTTTTTGTACCGTAATCAAATGCCATAATTGTCCGTGACATAAAAGTTCCAGAATTAAATAGTTGGGTTTGTATTGATTGTTATGAGTTGGTTTTAGGCGTGTCCTGAATCAGCCGATAATTGCGCAACATTAATGCCTAACATCTGCACTGCAACTTTCCAACGATCTGCAATGGGGGTATCGAAGATAACTTTCGGGTCGGCTTCAACGGTTAACCAAGAGTTTTCGGTTAGTTCTATTTCTAGCTGCCCTGGTTCCCAACCTGCATAGCCTAATGCGACCAAGTAATGCACTGGCTCGTCTCCAGTTCCGAGCACGGTAAGGATATCTTTAGAGGTCGTGACAGAGATTTGATCAGTCATGTTGATGCTAGATTGATAGTTGCCTTTTGGCCTATGTAAAATGAAACCTCTATCTTCAGCTACCGGTCCTCCGTTTAACACTGGCTTATCTAAGCTAGCTTGATTGGATTTTGGGTTTATGGAGTCGATCTCGACTTGATCCAGCATTTTTCCAACCGTGATATCAATAGGGGCATTGATCATTAACCCCATTGCACCTTCATCGTTGTGTTCACAAAGGTAAATTACAGAGTTTTGAAAGTAAGGGTCTTTCATTCCTGGCATAGCAACCAGAAAGTGATTGGTTAAATTCATAAAGCCTCCTGCCTTTGAGAAAAGAGCGGCTTATGCCGCTCATTACATTGGTTTAGCTAAGAACGATTCAGCTTAGATCATTTAAACTAAGCCAATCGACTGGAAGCTATTCTGCTTTAACGCGACGTTCGATCGCGTCCATCAGTTTACCTGTTACTGAAATATCAAAAGCGGCTTCGATTTCACGAATACAAGTCGGGCTGGTTACGTTAATTTCAGTCAGTTTGTCACCGATCACATCAAGGCCAACAAAGATTAAGCCTTTTTCTTTCAGTGTTGGAGCCACTGTTTTTGCTATTTCCCAGTCAGTATCACTCAGTGGTCTAGCCACACCAGTACCACCGGCCGCTAGGTTACCTCGTGTTTCCCCTTCCGCTGGAATACGAGCTAAGCAGTAAGGCATAGGCTCACCATCAACCACAAGAATACGCTTATCACCATTACTGATGTCTGGAACAAAAGTTTGTGCCATTGCGTAATTTTGACCGTGGTTGGTCAATGTTTCAATGATTACCGATACATTTGGATCGCCTTTCTTCACTCGGAAGATAGATGCGCCACCCATACCATCCAGTGGTTTAAGGATCACATCACCGTGCTTCTCGCGGAATTCTTTAATCTTTTCAGCTTTACGAGTCACGATGGTGGTCGGTGTTAGTTCAGGGAACCAAGCTGTGAACAATTTCTCGTTACAGTCACGAAGGCTTTGCGGTTTGTTTACGATCAGTGCGCCGTTCTCTTCAGCACGTTCAAGAATGTAAGTCGCGTAGATGTACTCAGTATCAAACGGAGGATCTTTACGCATCAGTACGGCATCTAATTCAGATAGCGCGATAGTCTGCTCTGACTTGAACTCATACCAACCGTTTGGATCTTCTTTTAGTTCTACAACCTTTGTGTCAGCAATGGCTACGCCCTGATCTAAGTGTAGATCATCCATTTCCATGTAATGGATTTCGTAACCACGACGCTGAGCTTCAAGCATCATGGCAAAGCTAGAGTCTTTTTTGATGTTAATGGATGAAATTGGATCCATTACGATGCCAAGTTTGATCATTTTTTTCTCCTAGCCTAGATCGCCAAAACGGACTTGTAAGGCAGTAATTGCGGTTAGAGCTGCTGTCTCGGTACGAAGTACACGTGGGCCGAGTAGCGTCTCTTCAAATTTGTATTGTTCAGTCATGCTGATTTCTTCAGAGGACAATCCACCTTCAGGGCCTATTAATAGGCGCACCTTGCTGATGGGTTCTGGAAGGGTGTTAATTGAGTATTTTGCGCGAGGATGCAGGTTTAGCTTTAACGCTTCACTGGTTTCGCTACACCATTCTTCAAGTTGCATAATAGGACGAATGACAGGAACCGTATTGCGGCCACATTGTTCACACGCCGCGATAGCAATTTTTTGCCACTGTGCGAGTTTTTTCTCGAAGCGTTTGGTATCAAGCTTAACGCCACAGCGTTCTGAAATTAGAGGGGTAATGGTGTTCACACCAAGCTCAACCGATTTCTGAATCGTGAACTCCATTTTATCACCGCGTGAAATCACTTGGCCTAAATGTAAGTCTAACGGAGATTCACTGCTACGCTCGATTCGTTCAGTAACATGAACCGTGACATTCTTCTTGGATACTTCAATAATTGTTGCAGGGAACTCAGCGCCACTGCCGTCAAATAGAAGGACTTCTTGGCCTTCTTTCATGCGAAGGACACGACCAACATGACCCGCGGCATCTTCGCCTAAAGCGAGCGAGCCTAACTGATGAATGCGTTCTGGGTGATGAATACGAGGGACTCTCATGCTGGTAAACCTATAAATATGATTATTTGGGTATTTTTATCTATGCCTAACATGGATGCTTTTAATCGAAAAAACAAGGGTAGAACAAGAGTTTCAAGGGCAATGCTGAAACTCTTGCTTGGTAGAGATAGCTATGCGAGTGGTGTTATTTGCAAGCTGGGTAAACAAATGGGTTGTGATTACCTTGGACGGCGTAGATTCGTTCATCACGAGTACATTCCCACTGATCGACAGGAAACTGTTTGTTCCACGCCATCATCAGGTTGGTTTGCTGTTTAGATAGCTTGAAACCATACTCTTGACTCATGTAAAGGTAAGTACGTGCGATAGAGCCTTTTGCTCTGTCCGGCGGCATAACTTTACGCTGTTTAAAGTTGACCTGCATTTCACACTGACCATAGCTCACGCCATCCATTCCATTCCACTGACTGAAATTGTAATTGGATCGATCACCATTAACCTCGCCAATCGTGGGCGTTAGGTTATGAAGATCAGCTTCCATGGATTTAAATATTTTATCATTTCGCGTACAGTTTTTGCGTCCGCCATCTTGCCAGCACTGACGCTGGTGGCCAAATTGCCAAGCTGGAACCACGTGTTCCCACTCAATTCGACTTGCTCGCTTTTGCTGTTTTCGGACTTGGTAGCCACAACCATTAAGGTCTGGAATACCTTTCTTCTTGTCTTTCCAAGTAATATCACAACCACAATAAAACGAAGTCGGATGATCGAGATAAATCTTCACCGCTTCTTTTTTGGCTTTGTAGAATGAGCTTGGCGGGGCAGCGAAAACGCTTTGGGTTACCAGTAGGCCAAATACTATCGATAAGTAAAAAGATACAGGTAGGCCAAATGCTTTTAAGATGATTTTTTGCATAGAGAAAGACTGATAAAAGTATGATAAATATCAGTCTATCACTCAAATGTTAGATCTCTCTATTAGATTTATCCGAACGAGTGAATCAATCGGTTATTAGCTTAGTTGAGTGCCTGTAAAAACTAAGGTTTGTTGGCATAGTTGGCATCGGTAGGTCGATTGATTTCGAAGGACTTTGTTATGTCGTCTAATTGATAGTGGGTAAACGGTGCAGTCGCAGCGGTATTCAAAGGTTTTTCCTTGAACTGAAGAGATTTCAAAGCTATGAGTCGTTCTGGCTGGTACGTTGAATACCTTTTCCATAACGTATTTCCACTCGTTTCCATGAGGCCTAACGCGTCCGAAGACCTGATGCGTGATCAAGTGTGCGAGTTCATGAGGAACAACCTCGTTGATAAAGGCGTCTTCGTTTTCGCTAAATAGCACGTGGTTGAGCTTAATTTCATTTAACTGAAGGTAGGCCTTTCCTGCCGATTTACCTCTTAATTTATAAGTGATAGTTGGGTATGGAAACTCACGAGAGAAATGTTGATTAGCAATAGCGAGACACTCCGCCAGTTTCTTATTTGCGCGATGTTGTTGTGGGGTGTAAGACAAACGTTGTTAACTCCAAATAAAAGACCTCAGCGTTAAGCTAAGGCCTCATAATAACATTGCTTGTTAATCTAGCGATGCTTTACACGTGATGTTTTTTCTTGATGATCTCGTGATAAGCATGCCATGTACCATAACCAAGTAGCGGCATGGTGACGATCATACCGATGCCGTAGGTTGCAAAGCCCACCAGAATACCGGAACAAATAATACTCGCCCACACAACCATTGCTGGGATGTTTGCTTTCACTGCGTTGAAGCTAGTGAAAATGGCGCTCATTACATCAACGCGTCGCTCCATCATTAATGGAATTGAAAACGCTGAAATACTGAATATTAGGCTAGCGATGATTAGCCCAATTAAAGAGCCTGTAATCAAGAATGGAGCGAATTCAGTTAGTGGAGCCCCTTGAACAGAAGGATATAACGCGTGCAATAACGCCGCGATTCGCATCCAGAAAATCATCGCTACCATCAATACAATCGCAAAGGCCCATTGATGGGTTGAGTTTCGTGTGATGGCTTTCATTGAGTGCAGTAGGCTAGCGTTGTGTCCTTTTTCTCTTTCCCAGCTGGCGTCATACAGGCCTAGAGCAAGAAAAGGCCCTATTAACATATAGACTATTAAGCTCGGCATAACGACTAGGTGTGTTCCTTGCCATTGGACAAGTTGGACTATGGCGATGGCTGCTGCCATAAAACACAAGCCGTAAAATGCGCTTATTAATGGCATTTTCACGAAGTCGTGTAGAGCTAGTGACAACCAATGAAAGGGTGCTGAAATGCTAACTTGGTTACAAGGAATGGTTCGAGCGTAATCCTGATCGCTGACCTTATCTTTTTTATTGTTCAGTTCCGATGGGTGCACGGTACGAGGCATAATTCCCCCTAGTTAAATAACGTCCTAGTTATAATTCCATAAGGCTCAGTGGTGTGGTTTACATTAGCGTTATGGTGTCGAGCTCAATCGCTCGTAATCGTCCTAGTTTTTGCTCTCGCATTCATTTAACTAATGATTTTCAGACTAAATACATTAGGGTTAAACGTGAGCTTGATCGTCTAGGAGTTACCTTAACTATTGTCAGTAGTGCTAGAAAATACAAATTATCAGTGGCTTTTTATACTAAGTGGTTAACGGTAAAGAAGGGCGTTAGAGAAGGGAATGGCGAGTGAAAGTTCGGTAAGTACATAAAAATAAAGCCCTTACTAAGAAATAAGGGCTTTAAAGAAACAAATCGCAGTGGCTAAATTATTTTAGGCCAGCGAAGTCCGCAAGGATTGCTGCTTTGTCTGTCGCTTCCCAAGGGAACTCTTCACGACCGAAGTGGCCGTATGCAGCAGTCTGCTTGTAGATAGGTTGAAGAAGGTTCAGCATCTCTTGAAGACCGTATGGGCGTAGATCGAAGTTTTGACGAACGGCTTCAATGATGATCTCGTGCGCTACTTTTTCAGTACCGAACGTTTCAACCATGATAGATGTAGGATCAGCAACACCGATAGCGTAAGACAGTTGAATCTCACAACGGTCAGCCATACCTGCTGCAACGATGTTTTTCGCAACGTAACGCGCTGCGTAAGCTGCAGAACGGTCAACTTTTGATGGATCTTTACCAGAGAATGCACCGCCACCGTGACGAGCTGCGCCGCCGTAGGTATCAACAATGATCTTACGACCAGTTAGACCACAGTCACCCATTGGGCCACCGATTACGAAACGACCTGTTGGATTGATGAAGAAGTTAGTGTCTTTATTGATCCACTCTGAAGGCAATACTGGCTTGATGATCTCTTCCATTACCGCTTCACGTAGGTCAGGTGTTGTGACTGAATCACAGTGCTGAGTTGAAAGAACAACGGCATCAATACCCACGATCTTACCTTGATCGTACTGGAATGTTACTTGAGACTTCGCATCTGGGCGAAGGAAGTTAAGCTTGCCACTCTTACGTACTTCAGCTTGCTTTTTAACAAGAAGGTGAGAGTAAGTAATTGGAGCAGGCATTAGGATTGGTGTTTCGTTAGTCGCGTAACCAAACATGATACCTTGGTCGCCAGCGCCTTGCTCTTTCGGGTCTGTTTTATCAACACCTTGGTTGATGTCTGGAGACTGCTTACCAATTGTGTTTAGAACGGCACAAGAGTCAGCGTCAAAGCCCATATCAGAATGAACGTAACCAATTTCACGTACTGTTTCACGAGTGATTTCTTCAATATCAACCCATGCAGACGTTGTTACTTCACCGCCAACCATCACCATGCCGGTTTTTACGTAAGTCTCACAAGCAACACGTGCTTTTGGATCTTGTTCCAAGATGGCATCAAGAACAGCATCAGAGATTTGGTCTGCAATTTTATCTGGATGGCCTTCTGAAACAGATTCAGAAGTGAATAGGTGCTTAGCCATGAGAGCTCCACTTTTAGTTTTAGTTGCAAATAGTGTTTTAGTTGCAAATAGATTAAATGCAAATAATTTTAGGCGTCGCAAGTTAAGGAAGCGCCGCCATTAAATACAGTATATTTTGTAGGTGTTTCTACTTCTAGACGGCCATTCTAAATTCCAATGGTCGAATTACAAGCTCTTTTTTATGATATGACATAACTAAACGTTTGCGTGCCGGGTGATATAAGCCATTACCAAGTGATATAAATGGGTAAAAATTGCGAAAAATGATGGTTAAAAGGACAGTAAATCGTTTGCAGTCGCTATAGTCGTTTGAGAGAATACCCGCGCTAATAAAAATGAAATTTTTAGCATTAACTTTTTTTAAATCGCTTATGTACTCAGGAGCAGACATGCCTTCTCGTAAAGTTCTAGCCAATGCAATCCGTGCGCTTAGCATGGACGGTGTTCAACAAGCAAACTCTGGTCACCCAGGCGCACCTATGGGTATGGCTGACATCGCTGAAGTTCTTTGGCGTGGCCACTTGAACCACAACCCAGCAAACCCAGAGTGGGCTGACCGCGACCGTTTTATCTTGTCTAACGGCCATGGTTCAATGTTGATTTATTCTCTGCTTCACCTTGCAGGTTACGAGCTTTCAATTGAAGACCTGAAAAACTTCCGTCAACTGCACTCTAAGACTCCAGGTCACCCAGAGTACGGTTACGCTCCTGGTATCGAGACAACGACTGGTCCTCTAGGTCAAGGCATTACTAACGCTGTCGGTATGGCAATGGCTGAGAAAGCGCTTGCGGCACAATTCAACAAAGAAGGCCACGATATCGTAGACCACTACACTTATGCATTCATGGGTGATGGTTGTCTGATGGAAGGCATTTCTCACGAAGCCTGTTCTCTAGCAGGTACGCTTGGTCTTGGTAAGCTAGTTGCTTTCTGGGATGACAACGGCATCTCTATCGATGGTGAAGTTGAGGGTTGGTTCTCTGACGATACCCCTAAGCGTTTTGAAGCATACGGCTGGCACGTAATCCCAGCGGTAGATGGTCATGACTCTGACGCGATCAACGCAGCGATTGAAGCGGCTAAAGCGGATCCTCGTCCTACTCTTATCTGTACTAAAACAGTAATCGGATTTGGTTCTCCAAACAAAGCAGGTACGCACGACTGTCACGGTGCACCTTTAGGCGCTGACGAAATCGCAGCAACTCGTAAACAACTAGGTTGGGAGCACGGTCCTTTTGAAATTCCGTCGGAAGTTTACGCAGAGTGGGATGCGAAAGAAGCAGGCGCAGCTAAGGAAGCAGCGTGGAACGAGAAACTTGCAGCTTATGAAGCAGCATACCCTGAGCTGGCAGCTGAATTCAAACGCCGCGTAAACGGTGATCTTCCTGCACAGTGGGAAGAGAAAGCATCAGCAATTATCGCTGATCTTCAAGCTAACCCAGCAAACATCGCATCACGTAAAGCATCTCAAAATGCTCTAGAAGCGTTCGGTGCTATGCTACCTGAATTCATGGGCGGCTCTGCTGACCTTGCACCTTCTAACCTGACTATGTGGTCTGGTTCTAAGTCTCTTGAAGCAAACGACTTCTCTGGTAACTACATCCACTACGGTGTACGTGAATTCGGTATGACTGCTATCATGAACGGTATCGCTCTGCACGGTGGTTTCGTACCCTACGGCGCAACGTTCCTAATGTTCATGGAATACGCTCGTAACGCTATGCGTATGGCTGCTCTGATGAAAACTCAGAACATCCAAGTTTACACGCATGACTCTATCGGTCTTGGCGAAGATGGTCCAACCCACCAACCAGTTGAGCAGATCGCTTCTCTACGTCTAACTCCAAACATGAGCACATGGCGTCCATGTGACCAAGTTGAGTCTGCTGTTGCTTGGAAACTGGCAATCGAGCGTAAAGATGGTCCTTCTGCACTTATCTTCTCTCGTCAAAACCTTGCACAACAAGATCGTGACGCTGAGCAAGTAGCAAACATAGCTAAGGGTGGTTACATCCTGAAAGATTGTGAAGGCAAGCCAGAGCTTATCCTAATCGCAACAGGTTCTGAAGTTGAGCTAGCGGTTAACGCTGCTGCTGAACTAACGGCTGAAGGTAAGAAAGTACGTGTAGTTTCTATGCCTGCTACTGACGCGTTCGACAAGCAAGACGCGCAGTACCGTGAGTCTGTACTTCCATCTGACGTAACTGCACGTATCGCTGTAGAAGCTGGCATCGCTGACTTCTGGTACAAGTACGTTGGTTTCGGTGGCAAGATCATCGGTATGACAACGTTCGGCGAGTCTGCACCAGCAGGTGAGCTATTCAAGATGTTCGGTTTCACTATTGAAAACGTAGTAAACACAGCGAAAGAACTGCTAGCGTAACTGCTAGACTGCCTCAACAGTCGAACGTAAAGGACGACTGTTAGATGCTAAATTTAGAAAGGCCATCATTGCGATGGCCTTTTTTAATTGTGTCAGGTTTTCCAACTTTGTGGAATGCTTTGGTAAATGCGCTCTAAAAGTACGGATAAGCGCAGTGGTGGTCTTCCTGCTGGCGTATAGCAGTTAATGGATATGGGCTCCGAAAGCCAACCTTCTAAGCAAGGCGTGATTCGCCCCGGGTGATGTTGCTCATAACCGCTTGCTGTCCAAGTTGGCAGCAACCCAATACCATGACCATTCGCGATGCTGTCGATCTGCATGGCGATGTTGTCGCTGTATAAGCGACTAATAAATGGATCTAAGAAGAACTCACCGTGTTGAGGGTGCGTGAGCATCAATCCGTTTTCTTGTATCGAGCCAAAGTCTATCCAAGGGTGCGCTTCAAGTTCTTTGGGGTGTCGGAGCGAACCATGTTGTTCTAGATAAGCTGGAGAGGCAAAGGGCGTGTAACGAAATGAGCCTAATACCTCTTTGCGCCAACCGAGATCCTTACGCTCACCGAGCCAGATGAACAAATCTGGGTCATGATGCGCTTCAGAAAAGTCGCTGGTGAGTTGGACCCTGACGTCAGGGTTACCGGCGAGAAAGCCGTTGAGTACACCGCCTAGCCAACTTCTAACTAATGCTGTGTGACAAACAATATGCAGCGGCCCTGAGACTTGGTTCGTTAAACCTTGGAGCGCATCATAACTCTCTTCACTTAGCTCAAGAATCTGGCGACTGTAGTGGGCAAAAATTTCTCCTGCTCTTGTTAGAACTAATCGGTTGCCTTGTCTTGCTGTTAGAGCTTGACCGAAATCTTCTTCTAATTGTGCCAAGCGACGACTCAGCGTTGATTTAGGTTGGTTAAGGGCCTTGGCAGCGGCGGTCAAGCTCTTATGCTGATTGAGCGCATCAAAGGCTCGAATTGATGCTAAGTCGTGCATATTTCATTTATTCCTTACTGAGTTATGTATGGGTTCCATAAATGGGAGGAACCGTTCCATAACTATCACTATGCATCTCACTCTATTTATGAATAATTTGCGTTTGAAAATAATAATCATTATCAATTATGGAGATGTAGATGTCTACTCTTAGACTGCCAGTTATTACTGCAACTGGTATTTTTGCCTTTGTCAGTATCCCTCATGTTTTTGCCAATGATGCGGTTTCTAGAATGGAAACAGTGGTTGTAACTGCATCAAGTTATGAACAATCTCAAGCGGACGCACCTGCAAGTATCAGTGTGATTTCGCGTGAGGAGTTGGACTCGCGTTATTATCGTGATGTTACTGATGCACTAAAAAGTGTACCTGGTGTTGTCGTGACTGGTGGTGGCGACACTACCGACATCAGTATTCGTGGTATGGGTTCTAAATACACCTTGATACTCGTCGATGGTAAGCGCCAAAGCACGCGTGAAACTCGCCCAAATAGTGACGGCCCTGGTATTGAACAAGGTTGGCTACCCCCTCTTCAAGCGATTGAGAGAATTGAGGTCATTCGTGGCCCAATGTCGACGCTTTATGGCTCTGATGCGATTGGTGGTGTGATTAACGTGATCACACGAAAAGACGCGATGGAGTGGACGGGTAACGTTCAACTAGGCACGGTTTTGCAAGACAACAGTCGCTCGGGCGGAGAACAGAGTGCGAATTTCTTCGTCAATGGGCCGCTAGCCGAAAACCTATCTCTCCAAGTATACGGTCAGTATACCGCAAGAGAAGAAGATGATATTGAATACGGTTATGAAGATAAAGATATGCAAAGTATCTCGTCAAAACTGACCTACCAGGTTAATGACCGCCATTCTGTGCAACTAGAAGGGGGCACATCGGCACAAAGTCGTCGTGGGAACGTTGGACTCTCCGTACCCACTACGGGTTGCCGAAGAGGTTGTGAGGATTCGCTCAACGAATATAGTCGTAATTACGTCACACTGAGTCACAACGGCGATTGGGACTCGGTTGGCCTATCAGATACTTACTTGCAACGTGAAGAGAGCGAAAACAAATCTCGTGAGATGATGATCACCAATACCACGTTCAAGTCGAGTTTAGTGACTGGTATTGGAAACCATACGCTGACGACCGGTGTGGACGCCACTCATGCGGAGCTTGAGGATTTTACTTCCAACAAAGCGTCATCGAAGACCGAAACATCGAATACGCAGTGGGCAGTTTTCATTGAAGATGAATGGAGAGTCGCCGATCCGTTTAGCGTTACGTTTGGTGGTCGTCTAGATCATGACGAAAACTATGGCGCGCACTTTAGCCCGCGTGTTTATGGTGTATGGCGTGTTGACCCGTCTTGGACTGTGAAAGGTGGTGTGGCAACCGGTTTCCGTTCTCCGCAATTACGTGAAATTACTCCTGGTTGGGCACAAGTCAGCGGTGGAGGTAATATTTACGGTAACCCAGATCTTGATCCTGAAACGTCGCTAAACAAAGAAATCAGCGTCTTGTATCAAGGTGACGCTGGTTTAGATGTCTCTTTGACTGCATTCCATAATGAGTTCAAAGACAAAATCACACGTGTTGTTTGTCCAGATACCATCTGTACTGATGGACCAAACCAATGGGGAGCAGATCCTACGTACCGTATCAACGTGGATGAAGCCGTCACACAAGGTATTGAAGCGACTTTAGCATCGCCGTTAACAGAAACTATTTATATCAGCTCGAGCTACACATTTACCGATTCCGAACAAAAAACAGGTGAATACAAAGGCATGCCGTTACAGCAGTTACCAAAGCATCTATTTAACGTTGATGTGGCTTGGCAAACAACAGTAGACCTAGAGAGTTGGGCTAAAGTTACTTACCGAGGTAAAGAAATGGATCCGGTTACGGGTCCATCAAGAAACAGTATCATAGAGCCCGCTTATACCTTTGTGGACGCCGGTGTGACATACCAGTTAACCGATAACACTCGTATCAAAGGTGCGATCTATAACTTGCTGGACGAGGAAATCAGTTACGAAGAATACGGATATGTCGAAGATGGTCGTCGCTACTGGTTAGGTTTAGACGTCGCATTTTAATGATTGTTGTAGTAAGGCTGAGCATTGTCTCGGCCTTTTTTAATCCTACTTTACTATGATTCAACAGGTGCGCTTTTCAACCTGATCAGGTAGTATCTGTGACACGAAATTTTGGTTAGATGTACGGAACTATGCTAAAAGTCGCGATAAATGGATTTGGACGAATAGGGCGTAATGTATTGCGCGCTGTCTATGAAAGTGGCAAAAGCCAACAAATCAAAGTAGTAGCTGTCAATGAGCTTGCTCAGCCTGACGCTATGGCTCACCTATTGCAGTACGACACCAGTCATGGCCGCTTCGGCAAGAAAATCTCTAACGATCAAGAGCACATCTATGTTCATCATGGCATTGGTGCTGAAGATAAAGGCGAGTTTGATACCATTCGTATCTTACATCTGGCTGATATTGAACTGTTGCCTTGGCGTGATCTTGAAGTCGATATTGTTCTCGATTGTACTGGTGTTTACGGTTGCCGAGATGACGGCCTTGCGCACATCGCTGCTGGCGCGAAGAAAGTCTTGTTTTCACATCCAGGTGCTAACGACCTCGATAACACCATTATCTATGGTGTAAATCACGATACTATCGAAGCTGACCATCGAATCGTTTCCAATGGTTCATGCACCACTAACTGTATTGTCCCTATCATTAAGGTTCTTGATGACGCCTTTGGCATCGAGTCCGGTACCATCACGACTATTCACTCTTCAATGAATGATCAACAAGTGATCGATGCGTACCACAGCGATCTTCGCCGTACTCGAGCGGCGAGCCAATCCATCATTCCTGTCGATACCAAACTGCATAAAGGTATTGAAAGAATCTTCCCGAAATTTTCTAACAAGTTCGAAGCGATATCTGTGCGTGTGCCGACGGTAAACGTAACCGCGATGGATTTAAGTGTCACAATTAATACAAATGTGAAAGTTAATGACGTAAATCAAACCATTGTTAATGCATCCCAGTGTACATTACACAATATAGTTGACTATACTGAAGCGCCGCTCGTTTCCATTGACTTTAATCACGATCCCCATAGCGCAATCGTTGATGGTTCGCAAACACGAGTGAGCAATGGCACCTTAGTGAAAATGCTGGTTTGGTGTGACAATGAATGGGGCTTTGCGAACCGAATGCTGGATACGGTTCTTGCAATGCAAGCTTCTGAAGGCAAGAAGTAAGACCTAGAAGCAAATGTGTGGATTATTTATTTTTTAGCTTGAAATAAATACAAAGTATCCACATATTATGAGTAGTTAAAAATTACCAGTTGAATAATTTATAGGCTTAGCAGGGTTGCTGAGTTTCCAAAACTTTATATTTATTTAAATTTGAGAGGACAAAACATGTCTGTGATCAAGATGACTGACCTGGAACTTGCAGGTAAACGCGTATTTATTCGTGCTGACCTAAACGTACCAGTAAAAGACGGTAAAGTAACTTCAGATGCACGCATCCTTGCATCTCTACCAACTATCAAACTTTGCCTAGACGCTGGCGCAAAAGTTATGGTTACTTCTCACCTTGGTCGTCCTACTGAAGGCGAATACAACGAAGAGTTCTCTCTAGCACCTGTAGTTAACTACCTAAACGACGCACTAGACTGCGATGTTAAGCTAGCGAAAGATTACGTTAACGGCCTAGAGCTAAACGCTGGTGAACTCGTTGTTCTTGAAAACGTTCGCTTTAACAAAGGCGAGAAGAAAAACGAAGAAGCACTTTCTAAGCAATACGCTGCACTATGTGACATCTTTGTAATGGATGCATTCGGTACAGCTCACCGTGCACAAGCTTCTACTCACGGTGTAGGTACTTACGCTCCTGTAGCATGTGCTGGTCCTCTTCTAGCTGCTGAGCTTGAAGCGCTTGGTAAAGCAATGGACAACCCAGAGCGTCCGCTAGTGGCTATCGTTGGTGGTTCTAAAGTTTCTACTAAACTAACCGTTCTTGAGTCGCTATCTAAAATCGCTGACCAACTTGTTGTTGGTGGTGGTATCGCGAACACATTCATCGCTGCTGAAGGCCACAACGTAGGTAAGTCTCTATACGAAGCCGACCTAGTTGAAACGGCTCAGAAGCTAATGAAAGAGTGTGCTATCCCAGTAGCGACTGACGTTGCATGTGCGAAAGCATTCGACGAAAACGCAGAAGCTGAAATCAAGCACGTTTCTGAAGTTCAAGACGACGACATGATCTTCGACCTTGGCCCAGATTCAACTGCAGCACTAGCTGAAATCATCGGTAACGCGAAAACTATCCTTTGGAACGGCCCTGTAGGCGTATTCGAATTCAAGAACTTCGAAGCGGGTACTGCTGGTATCTCTAAAGCAATCGCTGAATCTGCAGGTTTCTCTGTAGCAGGTGGTGGTGACACGCTAGCAGCTATCGACAAGTTCGGTATCAAAGCTGACGTTTCTTACATCTCTACTGGCGGTGGCGCTTTCCTTGAATTCGTTGAAGGTAAAGTACTTCCTGCAGTAGCAATGCTTGAAGAGCGTGCTAAAGCATAATTGATTTAGAAAGGCGAGATGTGAACCTCGCCTTTTAACGTTTGCTGCATATCACACTTTTTTGCTAGAATGGCATAAGTTGTGAGCAAACGATTGCAAGTTTTTGAACTTAAGTTTTTTAATCTTAAAACGATAGAATAAATAGGACTATTTCCATGTCTAAGATCTTCGATTTTGTAAAACCTGGTGTGATTTCTGGCGATGACGTACAGAAAGTATTTGAAGTAGCAAAAGAAAACAAATTTGCTCTTCCTGCTGTAAACGTTGTTGGTACTGACTCTGTAAACGCAGTACTAGAAGCAGCTGCTAAAGTTAAATCACCAGTAGTTGTTCAGTTCTCTAACGGCGGCGCTGCATTCTTCGCAGGTAAAGGCGTTAAACTTGAAGGTCAAGGCGCACAAGTTCTTGGCGCTGTAGCTGGTGCAAAATACGTACACGCTGTAGCTGAAGCTTACGGTGTTCCAGTTATCCTGCACACTGACCACGCTGCTAAAAAACTTCTTCCATGGATCGACGGTCTACTAGACGCTGGTGAAGAGTTCTTCGCACAAACTGGTAAGCCTCTATTCTCTTCTCACATGCTAGACCTTTCTGAAGAGTCTCTAGAAGAGAACATCGAAACATGTGCTAAGTACCTAGAGCGCATGGCTAAAATGAACATGACAATCGAGATCGAACTTGGTTGTACTGGTGGTGAAGAAGACGGCGTAGATAACTCTGATATGGACGCATCTGAACTTTACACTTCTCCAGAAGACGTAGCGTACGCTTATGAGAAACTAATGGAAGTTAGCCCTCGTTTCACTATCGCTGCTTCTTTCGGCAACGTACACGGTGTTTACCAAGCTGGTAACGTTGTACTGACTCCTACTATCCTACGTGATTCTCAAGCATACTGTTCAGAGAAGTTCGGTATTGCACCTAACGCTCTAAACTTCGTATTCCACGGTGGTTCTGGCTCTTCTGAAGCAGAAATCCAAGAGTCTATCGGTTACGGTGTTATCAAAATGAACATCGATACTGATACACAGTGGGCGACTTGGGACGGTATCCGTCAGTACTCTGCTGACAACTTCGATTTCCTACAAGGTCAAATCGGTAACCCAACTGGCGAATCAGCTCCAAACAAGAAGTACTACGATCCACGCGTATGGTTACGTGCAGGTCAAGCTTCAATGGTTGCTCGTCTAGAGAAAGCATTTGCTGACCTTAATGCTGTAGACGTACTATAATTCTTTGAATTAAGTACTCTTTGAGTTTTAAGAAACCCGCTTAATGAGCGGGTTTTTTTATGCCTGATGAAAACTTGTATTAAATATGTGAAAACCCTAGCCTACCGTGCATAAATTTCGTAGTCTTTTAGTTATCGGTATTTGTGTTTATCGGTAAGTTTTATTTTTCAAAAGCTTGCATAAATATGACTTTGCAATCTGTCAAAGATAGGATATCGTGCCGAAAAACTGGACTTGGTTCAGTTTATAAAAAGGACTTGGCTTTTATTTACTTTTAACACAATAACTTAACAGGAGTTAAACTGTTTGCTTTGTTGTCTAGTAAGTTTGGCTTAAGGCAGTTTAGCCCATAGCATATTATATAGAGGATGCACATTATGGCTGATAGTTCGACATCAATTGAAACCCCACTTGTGGACAGCTTGTCTCACGCAGAGAAGTGGTTAACAAATAATTCAGATCTATTTATCCAATATGGCGTAAATATTATTTCAGCACTGATAATTTTATTTATTGGTAACCTTGTTGTTAAAGCCGTAGCGAACAGCGTGTCCAAGGTTCTTGAGAAGAAGAAGATGGACCGAGCCGTTGTTGAGTTTATCCACGGTTTAGTTCGTTACTTGTTGTTTGTTATTGTCTTAATTGCTGCTCTTGGTCGCTTAGGTGTTCAAACTGCATCTGTAGTCGCTGTAATTGGTGCGGCAGGTTTAGCTGTAGGTCTTGCGCTGCAAGGCTCACTATCTAATTTTGCTGCTGGTGTACTTATCGTTGCGTTCCGTCCATTTAAGTCTGGTGACTATGTGGAAATTGGTGGTGTAGCAGGTTCGGTTGATTCAATTCAGATCTTCCAAACGGTTCTAACAACGCCAGATAACAAAATGGTAGTGGTGCCAAATGGTAGCGTTATCGGTAGCCCAATTACAAACTACTCTCGTCATAATACTCGTCGTATTGATTTGATGATTGGTGTTTCTTACAATGCTGATCTTCAGAAGACAAAAGCACTACTGACTAAGATCTGTGAATCTGATGAACGTATATTAAAAACGCCAGGTGTGAAAGTTGGTGTCCATACGCTAGCTGATTCTTCAGTAAACTTTGTAGTTCGTCCATGGGTTAAAACTGCAGAGTATTGGGATGTTTACTTCGACCTGATGCAAGAAATCAAAGAAGGCTTGGATAAAGAAGGTATCGAAATTCCATTCCCGCAAATGGATGTACACATGAATAAAGTAGAAGCTTAATTTCTAGTTAGTTTTTTATAGCTATAAGCTTTTATAAGGAAAGGCGGATAACTTAGGTTATCCGCCTTTTTTGTGGGTTCTCAATATTAACCCTTCTACTCGTTAATCGTTCTTATCGTTTACTGCCTTAATGCTCAGCTTTCTTTTTTGATTAGACATCGGCCACAATGATGTTTTCAACATCGCATATAAGGGCTTCCTTACTTCTTGCCCTCCCAAAATCGCCAATAAACATAAACCGTTGGGAATCAGAATTATCATCAGTAGTGGTCGAAGTAGGTAAGAGAAGCAAAAGATCGTGGGCAGAAAAATCAGTACTTGTCCCAGTCGGTTTAAAATATTCATCATGTCCGTATCTCCAAAATTATATTGAGCATGCTCATTTTTATAATTGAGCGCGCTCAATTTGTCAAATTAAAGCACTAAGAGTATGATCAAGCTTGATTTGAGAAGGGTGTATTTTCGTGAGTAAGAGAGAGATAACGAAACAGAAGATCTTAGCGTCTGCTTGGGAGTTGTTTAGGGAGAATGGTTATGACAACACCACAACTCGTCAGATCGCTCGTCACGCGAGTGTGGCTGATGGCACGGTGTTTAGTCATTTTGAAACCAAGTTGACGATTCTGCGAGAAGGGATGCTATCGCAGTTGGAAAAGATTGGTCAGGAAGTGTTAGCCACTGAGCAAGATAAGTGTACTGTGGATGTTGGGATCTCGCTGATTGAACGCTACTACCGCTATTATTTTGATAATGTTGAGTTAAGTCGAGCGTTACTCAAAGAGGTCATTTGGGATCTAGACTATTACCGCACCTTTGATCAGGCACTCTTTCAGACGGTTAATGTCGGTGTATCTATTTCTGAAAAAATGCCATTGATTATTGATAGCTATTTCATGACCTTGATAAAGCACTTGAGCCAGTCTGAACCAAGCCTTGAAGCTGCGCTGAGTGAACTGAACAATAAAATTCGAGTCATTCTAGAGTAGCTTCATTATATTATTGGGTCACTTACGGCATGTCTGGCTTGGTCGGTAATCTCGGTTCTTTAAGCGGTTAACCAGTACTGTTCAATCAGCCCATTAACGAGCACAAGTGCAATGGCAAACATTATGGTTGCGACTGCGATATCGATACCTTTCTTAACATTCGGTTTAGATAGCGTTGGACCTAGCTTTGCTGCGCCCAATGACAAAGAGTAAAACCAAACGAACGAAGCCAAGATAGTCCCCATAGCAAAAGCAATTCTGTCGTTACCTTCAAACTGCCCGCCAATCGAACCAAGAATCACTACGGTATCCAAATAGAGGTGTGGGTTTAATACGGTAACCGCCAATGCACCCAAAATAACGGTGCGCTTACCACGAGCCAGTATCTCCCCTTTTGACTCCTCGTTTGAGGGCGCTTTAAAGGCACTGCGTAGCGACAACAAACCATACACGGTTAGAAAAGCGATACCGCCTAACGTTACTGAGGTGAGTAGCAACTCGTTTTGCGACAAAATCGCACCGCCACCAAAAATACCCAATGAGATAAACAGAGTGTCGAGCAGGCTACAAATTGTCGCAGTGGTTAAATGATGGTTGCGCTTTATCCCTTGATTTAAGACGTACGCATTTTGAGCGCCAATAGGGATAATCATGCTTGCCCCTAGACCAAAACCTTGTAATAAAACCCAAAAACTCATTTTAACCTCCACTGATTTAACGATATTTACGTGCTATATGGCGAAGATACTCTGACTTTTTAAATAAGTATAATTAATGATTTTAATCTATTATTAGAGTTGCTAATGTTATGTTGAGTTAGCTCAAAAAGGAAGCAAATTGATGCGTGGATTGGATTATAAGTGGATAGAAGCACTGGATGCTGTGGTGAAACAACGGAGCTTCGAAAGGGCTGCGGAGCAGTTATATATCTCCCAGTCTGCGGTGTCTCAACGTATCAAACAACTGGAAAAGTGGCTAGCTCAACCTGCTTTGGTGAGAGAAAACCCGCCAAGGCCAACCCCTGCGGGTAAAAAGTTATTGGGTTTGTATCGCCGGGTTCGTTTGTTAGAGCACGAATTTGTCCCTGAATTAATGAATGAAGATGGTCATCATCCTCTGTCTATATCGATAGCAACCAACGCAGATAGTTTGGCGACATGGCTGTTACCAGCATTATCGGATGTGATGAGGTCTCGCCAAGTGGAACTGAACCTCGCGATTCATGGTGAGGCGAGAACCATTGATAAGATAAAAAGCGGTGAGGTTGCCGGCGCGATCAGTTTGGAGTCTCAAGCGATTCCAGGCTGCAGTGCTGATTATCTTGGCAGAATGGATTATGTATGTGTGGCGAGCCCTGACTTCCATCAGCGCTATTTTTCTGAGGGCGTAAACTACGCTACATTAAGCAAGGCACCAGCGGTCTCTTATGACCAATACGATGACCTGCATAAGAAGTTTCTGCATGACCATTTTAACGTACCAAGAGACAGTGTGATCAATCATACAGTAGGTAGCTCAGAAGCGTTTGTGCGTTTGGCTTTATCAGGTGTTGCCTACTGTTTGATCCCTCGATTGCAGATCATTGATGAGTTAGAGTCTGGGGCATTGATTGATATCACGCCTGGTTTTCTGCTGTCTTATCGCATCTACTGGCACCACTGGCAGTTAGAAAGTGGGGTGCTCAAAGAGATATCTCAAGCGATATTAAGTTATGCTCACAACCACTTGTCTCAGTAATCTGTCGATTTTTTCATCGTCAATGTTCTGTTAGAAATGAGATGTTAGGATTGGCTAAACGACAAATTGCTCTATGATGAAAGTACATTTGCTTAGCACAGGTCTACCTAATGAAGTTTGCACCAAAGATGTTAGTAACGTCTCTTACTCTTACTGCAGCGTTGAGTGCTGTGAGTTTTCCATCATTGGCAAACTCTCCCTCTTTTCCGCATATTTCAACGACGGGCTATGGTGAAGTAGTTGCGACACCTAATATGGCAACATTTTCTGTTAGAGTCGTAGAATCGACGATGACGGCTGAACAGGCAAAAAAAACCGTTGATAAAGTTGTAACGGGTTTCCTCAACAAGCTGCATCACGCAGGCGTCAAGGAAGAGAGTGTACACAGCTCTAATCTCTATCTGTCTCCTCAGTACCATTACCCTAAAGATGGCAAGCCTGAGCTAGTTGGCTATAGAGCTTCACGTAACGTGACGGTTCAAGTGAACGATTTAGCTAACTTAAATGAGTACATGGATATTGCTATTGGGCAGGGTATTAATCAGATCGATAATATTCAGCTTCAGGTTCGTGACGAAGCTAAGTACCAAGAACAAGCGCGCTTAGAAGCAATTAAAGATGCAAGGTTGAAAGCTAAGTCGCTAGCGAGTGGTTTTGAACGTGAGTTAGGTGATGTATGGCGTGTAGATTACAACGCACAATCTTCTCAGCCCGTGCTAATGCGCTCAATGGCGATGGATGCGAGAACAGAGTCGAACTCTTATGAAGATTCAACGATCACTATCCGCGATCGTGTTAATGTGATCTATCAACTAGAAGAATAGGGAACACACATCTGAGAGGTATTAGATCACTATGATCTAATTACCTACGATAGGCCAAATACTAAAAAGGCTCTCATTATGAGAGCCTTTTTACTAATTATCGAGTTTGATGATTAGTGAAGTAGACGAGCGCGGATTGTGCCTTCGATCTCTTTCAGTTTAGCCAGTGCTTCTTCTGAACGATTTGCTTCTACATCAATAACCACATAACCCATATCTGCCGCCGTCTGTAAGTACTGACCTGCGATGTTGATGCCTTCTTCTGCGAAGATGGTGTTGATCTGAGTTAGAATGCCAGGACGGTTTTCGTGGATATGGAGCAAGCGAGACGTTCCAGTATGCAATGGCAGTGATACTTCTGGGAAGTTAACACTTGATAGCGTTGAGCCGTTATCAGAGTATTTCGCTAGCTTACCTGCTACTTCTACACCAATATTCTCTTGTGCTTCTTGTGTTGAACCACCTACGTGAGGAGTCAAGATGACATTGTCGAACTGCATTAATGGAGACTCAAATGGGTCTGCATTGGTTTTTGGTTCTGTTGGGAAAACGTCGATCGCTGCACCAGCAAGGTGACCAGAATCTAGAGCACCACACAGAGCAGGGATATCAACCACAGTGCCACGTGCCGCATTAATAAAGATAGAGCCAGGCTTCATTCGCTCGAACTCTTCTTTCCCCATCATGTTCTTAGTTTCTTTGGTTTCAGGTATGTGCAAAGAGATCACGTCGCACTTGTTTAGCAATTCAGTCATGGTATGAACTTGCGTTGCGTTACCCAAAGACAGTTTGTTCTCGATGTCATAGAAGTAAACTCGCATCCCAAGATTTTCCGCAATAATACCCAGTTGAGTACCAATGTGACCGTAGCCAATAATACCTAAACGCTTACCACGAGCTTCGTAAGAGTTATCTGCACTCTTCTTCCAAATGCCACGGTGAGCGAGAGCGTTCTTTTCTGGGATACCACGTAATAGTAATAAAATCTGACCAAGAACCAATTCAGCAACACTTCGTGTATTTGAGAATGGCGCATTGAATACAGGAATACCGCGCTTCGCCGCAGCTTGAAGGTTTACTTGGTTTGTACCGATACAGAAGCAGCCGACAGCAACAAGCTTTTCAGCCGCATCAATAACTTCTTGAGAGATGTTTGTGCGAGAACGAATACCAATGAAGTGAACATCTTTAACAGCCTCAAGAAGCTCATCTTCTGGTAATGAGCCTTTATGATACTCAATATTGGTATAACCAGCGGCTTGCAGTACTTCTACAGAAGAAGGGTGAAGACCTTCTAGAAGTAGAATTTTTATTTTGTCTTTTTCCAGTGAAACTTTGGCCATTGTTCTCGTCCTTAAAGTGGAAAGGTGGGGCAAATGCGGCGCACGTGCAACAAAATGGCTGAGAGGGGAACTAATTCACCATTTTGTCAGGAGACAAACGTTTTCCTTGTGCGTCTTCTGAACAATAAAGTAACAAAAAAAAAATGTTTTGGGTAAGAAAATTACGGAATAAGACATAATTTTACGGGTACAAAGCAAAAAAACGGCGCCCTTGGGCACCGTATGTAATGAAGTAACAGAAAAACTCAATCTCTTGGTATTTATTCTTCTATTTTTGCACCTTCAGGCGTGCCAGTGATCACCACATCTGCGCCGCGGTGAGCAAACAGACCAACTGTAACTACACCAGCGATAGCATTGATATTATCTTCTAATTGTTTTGGGTTTTCGATCGCCATGCCGTACACGTCTAGGATCATGTTACCGTTATCTGTTGTGCAACCGTCGCGGTAAACTGGGTCACCACCAAGTTTCACTAGCTCGCGAGCTACGTATGAGCGTGCCATTGGAATAACTTCAACAGGAAGAGGGAATTTGCCCAAAACATCAACCGCTTTCGTGCCATCTACGATACAAATAAACTTGTCTGAGATAGCCGCTACGATTTTTTCACGAGTCAAAGCAGCACCGCCGCCTTTGATCATGTCGCGTGAAGCGTTAATTTCATCTGCACCATCAACGTAAACGTCTAGTTTGAATACGTCATTACACTCAAATACTTTGATTTCTAGCGCTTCTAGTTTTTCAGTAGAGGCTACAGAGCTTGAAACCGCACCTTTGATTTTGTCTTTCATTGTGCCAAGTGCGTCGATGAAGTGATTTACTGTTGAGCCAGTACCTACACCGACAATGCTGCCTTCTTCAACATATTGAAGTGCTGCCCAGCCAGCCGCTTTTTTCATTTCATCTTGAGTCATGCCATTCTCCTGAATAAGGTCTTGCGCTTTGAATTAATCGTTCGCGTATTGAAGTTAACGTTTATATCTTGAGGTTAACGTTTGCGGCGCGATTATAGCGCTTTAATAGTTGTTTTCCCATTGCCAAGTTTTACTCGGAGTCACTATTTTAGGTAAAGGAATGTCCCATTCTTCAATCGGTAGGGAATCAACATGCTGGCAATCATGAGCCAAACCAATTGGCGTTGCACCTTCGCCAGTTTCAAACCATTGAGCCAAAGTACGATCATAATATCCGCCGCCCATGCCTAAGCGATGCCCTTGAGAGTCAAAGCCCACCAGTGGTGTAAGAATAAGGTCGAGTTGTTGGCACGGCTTAACGAGCAATTGATTGAGCTGAGGTTCGACAATGCCGTATTTATTCAAAACCGTGGGTGTGGTTGGCGAGTAGTGCAGGAACAGCAGATGTCCGGCAGAGAAAGGGTGCAATACTGGTAAATAAGTTTGCTTACCTTGCGCCCATAACCATTCGACTAAAGGCTGAGTATCGAGTTCGCCATCAATCGAAATATAAAGAGCAATATGCTGAGCAGACTGAATATCATCAAGCTGCATGCACTGCTTAACGAGGTCTAAACCGGATTGAGTTTGTTGTTCGCCAGATAAGGCATTGCGTTTGATACGGATCTGTTTGCGAAATTCGCTGCGTGTGAGCGTCTTCATAAGAAGGGATACCCCAAAGTGCCGTTGAGAATAGATGGCCCTTGAACCAGCGAGTTCAAGGCGGGTCAGCAATGATTACCGTAGGCTTCTCGGTCGGGCCGAGCATGCTCAATAGCATTCAAGTACTAACCCTTAGGGATTGCTTATCGGCTCGGGGACGTGAATCCTCTGACAAACACTCCAGGGTAAATTTTGTGTACGCTATTGCTGTCCGTGCTTAACTTTACTGAGAACATCCGAAAGTGATGTCGTGAGCTGTTCCATGCGCTCGGTCAGTGCGTTTTGTTCATCATTTGCTTCAAACTTCTTGGTTTGTAATTCGTAGCAAATGTTCAGAGCTGCGATAGTCAGCAGCTTTACTTCATTGGTTACCTTAGTACGTTCAGCCATCTCTTTCAATCGATTATCGAGATCGGCCGCCGCTGCAATCAATGACTCTTCTTGCCCTGGTGGACAATTCACACGAGTCAGTTTTCCTAATATTTCAACGTCTACCGCTTGATTACTCATGATGGATGAACTCTTTAACGCGCTATTTTAAGGCTGTTGCTCTTTGCCATTTTTTGAGAAAGAAAAAGTGCAAGTACCGATGAGGAAGCAATCTCCTCTGAGGGAGAAACTATAGGTAAACCGCTATTAAGATTCAAGCTTTTCAGAGTGACTGTTTGTAAATGAGAGCTTGAGCACACAGTAATTCAGCAAATTGAACAATTGCTAGTCAGTCACTCTTCAATTGCTAGGGATCGACGCTTACCAGAATTGGGGTGAAGTGGTACGATTATACTATCGATATAAAGAATAACTGAGCGAGCTATCTGATGAGCGAAACTACTTTACCTGACTACCTAACGGTTGCGACTGAACTTCAATCGGCAAGTCTAGCCGTTACCCCTGCTGAGATGCATGGTTTATTAACGGGTATGTTAAGCGGAGGCTTAAACCTTGCAGATAAAAGCTGGCAACCATTGATCTTCGATTACACCAACGAAGGTATGGGCTGGCCAGATCGCGCGTTAACTTTAGCGGAAGCAACACTGAAAGTAACAACCAGCGAAATTACAGGCTCAGGCATGGAGCTGTCTATGTTATTGCCGGATGAGGACGCAAGCGCGAGTATTTTTGATCTGGCTGACGGCGTATCTGATTGGATTAATCATTTTATTTCAGGCTTGGGTCTTGTTGGCGCTCAATTAAACAAAGCGTCTGATGGCGCTAAAGAAGCGTTGGCGGATCTTGAAGAGATGGCGAAGCTAGGCATTGACGAGGAAGATGATCTGGAAGAGCAAGCGCAGCTTCTAGAGCA
The DNA here is from genome assembly GCF_024347535.1 of Vibrio kanaloae. Classification (NCBI taxonomy): domain Bacteria; kingdom Pseudomonadati; phylum Pseudomonadota; class Gammaproteobacteria; order Vibrionales; family Vibrionaceae; genus Vibrio; species Vibrio kanaloae. Next base: position 474,734 of record NZ_AP025497.1, read on the forward strand.
CGTTATTGAGCACGTAAAAGCGTGTGCACTAACGATTCATGCTGAATTTGGTGCACGCCCATCTGAAGATGCGGCGCCAACCATTCACTAATCGTTTGTCGATTTGAGGTTATGATGGCTCAGTATGATGTTGTAATTGCGGGTGGCGCAATGGCGGGGACAACTTTAGCCCTTGCTCTGAATCACCTAAGCCAAGGTTCGCTATCGATTGCGGTTGTTGAACCTTATCAGGTTGATCATCAAGCTCACCCAGGGTTTGATTCTCGTTCGATTGCTTTGTCTTATGGCACGGTACAGATTCTCGATTCATTGCGCTTGTGGCAATCTATCGCTTCCGTGGCTTCTCCGATTAAAGATATCCATGTATCGGATAGAGGCCATGCCGGAATGACGGATATCTACAGTGAAGAACTGGCTGTAGATGCACTTGGCTATGTGGTCGAGTTAGCGGATGTTGGTCGAGTTTATCAGCAGAAGCTGGAATCAGAAGCGGCAATTACGATGTTGTGTCCTGATTCGGTTGCGAAAATCGAGCGCAGTGAATCACTGACGACTGTCGACCTCAATAGTGGACAAACCATTACGGCTAAGTTATTAGTTGCGGCCGACGGTGCAATTTCAACCTGTTGTCAGCAACTTAATATCCCATTGAGTGAGCATGACTTTGAACAAGTCGCTGTGATTGCCAATATCGTGGCTAGCGAACCCCATCAAGGCCGCGCATTTGAGCGTTTTACTCATCATGGGCCAGTTGCTCTACTGCCGATGAGCGATAATCGTTTGTCTCTGGTTTGGTGTATGCCGCCGGACCAAGCCGATAAAGTCATGACTTTTAACGACAACGAATTCCTTGAGCAGCTTCAGTGTGACTTTGGTTGGCGACTGGGTCGATTAGAGAAGGTTGGTAAGCGTGCTAGCTACCCATTGCTTCTTCGCCATCGACAGCAGAACGTGTCACATCGATTCGCCATTGTTGGTAATGCAGCGCAAACGCTTCACCCCATTGCCGGTCAAGGCTTTAATCTAGGTATCCGAGATGTGGCTTCCTTGGCTGAAGAGTTGTGTTGTCAGTTGGATGATGTAGGCCGTTACACAGGTCTTGTTAACTTTAGAAAGCGTAGAGAACAAGACAGAGACGCAACGATCACGCTGACATCAAGTCTCGTTCATCTGTTCTCAAACGAATTTTTAACCGCTCGTATCGGGCGTAATCTGGGGTTAGCTGTCATGGATAACCTTCCACCACTTAAAGGTCCACTTTTGCGTCATACGCTTGGCCTAGTAGAAAGATAAGGTAATAAATAATGATGCAAAGTGTTGATATCGCGATTGTTGGTGGTGGCATGGTTGGCCTAGCGCTCGCGGCTGCGTTGAAAGACAGTGATCTAAGAATTGCCGTGATTGAGGGCAAAGCACCTAGCGAAGGCCTGAACGAATTGCCGGATGTTCGAGTATCGGCTCTGAGTCGTTCGAGCGAATCGATTCTGCGTAATTTAGGTGCTTGGCAAGGCATTGAACAAAGACGCGCCGCACCTTATCAAGCGATGGAAGTGTGGGAGCAAGACAGCTTCGCTCGTATCGAGTTTGACTCAACACGCTTGGCACAGCCTAACCTAGGCCATATTGTTGAAAATCGAGTGATTCAATTAGCGTTGCTTGATCAGGTTAAGAAGCAGGACAACGTAAGCCTCTACATGCCAGCGACATGCAAAACGATGGCGATCGGTGAAAGTGAAGCTTGGTTAACATTAGACAATGGTCAAGCGCTGACAGCTAAGTTAGTTGTTGGAGCGGACGGCGCAAACTCTTGGGTTCGTAAACAACAAGATATTCCGCTGACGCATTGGGATTACGGTCACAGTGCGATTGTCGCCAACATTAAAACAACAGAGCCGCACCACAGTGTTGCTCGTCAAATATTCACACCCCAAGGCCCACTGGCATTCTTACCAATGCAGCCGGGCAACATGAGCTCGATTGTTTGGTCTACCGAACCTAATCGTGCCGAGAATCTTGTGTCCATGTCGGATGCTGAATTCAATAAACAACTAACGGCAGAGTTCGATTCGAAGCTTGGATTATGCGAAGTGGTTGGTGACCGTTTTGCCTTCCCACTGCGGATGCGTTATGCACGTGACTTTGCGGTAGAGCGTGTGGCTTTGGTTGGTGATGCTGCTCATACTATTCATCCATTAGCAGGGCAGGGCGTTAACCTTGGCCTATTAGATGCTGCAAGTTTAGCGCAAGAGTTGTTAAAGCTGTGGGCCGCTGGCGAGGACATTGGTGCCAAGCGCAACCTACGCAGTTATGAGCGCTGGAGAAAAGCAGAAGCGGCGAAGATGATTGCTTCCATGCAGGGCTTTAAAGATCTGTTTGAAGGCGACAATCCAGCGAAGAAGCTGATTCGTGGCATTGGTATGAAACTGGCCGGCCAACTACCTGGTGCGAAAGATGAAATAATGAAGCGGGCACTTGGTCTATCAGGAAATCTTCCTGAGTTAGCGAAGCGTCCAGTGACTCATCGGTAGTCGTTCAATGCTCTCACCTGAACTAACGCCAGAGAGTAACTCTCAGCGTCATGAGTACGAAAAAAGGGTTGGCACATGCCAACCCTTTTTGTTTTGAATTCTTTAGATAATCAGATTAGGCGTAAGCACAGCGCAGCTTCATGATTTCACTATTTATTTCTTTCACCGTTTGAAAGTGGCGTTTCTCTGCTCGATCTGGCAGGACTAGCTTGCCGTTATCAAACTCAAATTTCCCGACGCCGTAAATGTAGATTCGTCCTTTGAAAAGTCGACTTACATGTTTAGCAATCATACTCGGTGTATAGCGCTTAAACAGTCTCATTCTTAATTATCCTTATATTTACTTAGCCTGCATATTATAGAAAAACTCCGAGATCATAATTGTGATAAGAATGGAGTAATACGCAGTCGGTTTGACGTTAATTAGATATTTGTGCTGTTCGAAGCACTTTCTTCAGTAAATATCTTTTTTTACGTGAGCTCCTCCCCAAAATAATGCTGAGTAGTGAACTGCCGTAAACTTTCCTGTCCGGTATTAAGCAGTGACAATGTTACAAATATAAGAATAGGCGGGATTTTTTTGTTTGTGTAATCAAATTGTAAATTTTGGACAAAAAAAAGCCCGTCTAAAACGGGCGAATAGTCACAGATGCATTACACAAAAGTGGATACTGATATTACTCAGTGGATTCACTTATACTGATTACCTAAAGGCTAGTCAGCAAAATTACAATAACGTAAATCTTATCTTTTGACTACTTATGCTTTTATTTTGATTAACTATTTATTTATGGCGTGTTCTTCTTATGATGAAGCTCACACTAAAAATGTACTCAATGAAATAATAGGATGAAGTTTGCGATCTATGACGCGAACGAGAGGATCATCGACTGATGTCTGCAACGATCGGTACGCATAGGGCCATAAGATCATTGAGTTCCATTGCTACACCAGCCATTCGATCACCTGAGCTAATAGTCACGGTTGAGTTGTTCTGAATGGAAGGATCAAAAATGATCGGCATATGTCTTTTTAGGACTAGAGGGCCAACACATCCAACTTTAAAGCCGGTGATGGCCTCAACATCATTGAGTGATACGCAGGTCATTCGGCGGTAATTCAGTAGCGAACGTACTTTCTTGGGGTCGACAGAGCGATTACCAGTAGTACAAGCCAACGCATACTGGTTACCCATATCTTTCAGCAGGATGCACTTCACCATTTGAGAGGTGTCGATACCTCGTTCTTGTGCTGTTTCTTCGATGCTGGTGGTTGGTTTGCTTTGCATCAGCAGGCGATAGTTCACCTGCTGTTGATCCAGCCATTGTGTAATCGGTGTTTCCACGTGATTACTCTTCGTCGAGGCTATAAGGCAATGGTAGGATGTTCCACGTTTGATCAGGTTGTGCAGTCAATCGAAGCTGAACATCGTCATCAAGGTTGTTTGGTAACACCATCAAACCAATCGCTTGGTTATCAGAAAATTGATATACGTTTAAGAGTCGGCCAGCACTACGCCAGTTCTCACCAACGCTACGCTCTAGTTCAATAGGACTTTCTAGAGACAACACGTCCGCTGTTGTGCCTGAAACAATACGCATCTCACGTTTGTTCATGCCACGATACTTGGCGCGAGCTACGGTTTCTTGACCTGTGTAACAACCCTTTGAAAAGCTAATGCCGCCAAGAGCATGTAGGTTCAATGCTTGCGGGATGTGTTCGTTTTGCTCTGCTTTCGATAGATTAGGCTGAGCATCAAGAATCTCATGATACTGCCATAACGCCTCTGATACTTTTTCCGCAGTGCTGCTTGATACCAAGGCTTCAGCGGCTTCTTCTGTAACAAGCAGAGCCCAACGGTTGTCTGATACTAAGACGGCTGTGCCGCCAGAGATAGCACGCACATTGCCTTGGCTTTCTGAAATAGAATCAATGTATTGATTCGCAGACGCCCCCATCACACCGATAACAACGTCAGACGTTTGTTCGATATCGACCTTAGAGAATACGGCATACTTCTTGATTTCAACTAATTCGATCTCAATAGCAGATTTAGGTTGCATGAGTGCGTAGCCACCATTGTGGTGGAATAAACGAAAGATGCTCCATACCTTTCCTTTTGCATCGCAGTGCGCGCCTAATGTGGATTCATCACTAGGAAGAGTGACGACATCACATGTAATTTGACCTTGCAAGTATGATTTTTTGTCATCGCCTACCATGGTAATGGCACTCCAGTCAGACACGTGTGTCATCATTAGTTCTGGAAGCGAATCATTTTGTGTATGAGCGAGCGGCTGAAATGTATTTTTCCAATCCATATTATCTTTCCTAAGAATTTTGTTTTCCTCTATGTTAATCCGGTTCTGTTTCTTTGTCAGCCTAGGTTTTTTTGTGAGCTTAGATAGGGACTGTGACTCACATAGTAGTTGCAGGGCGCCTGACTTGTTACACTCTGAGAAAGCAAAATTATAGGTGAGGATAGCCAATGTACACTGCAGAGCAGAAAGCACGAATTAAATGGGGTTGCCGTCGGGGCATGTTAGAACTTGATGTTGTCATCATGCCATTTTTTGAAGAGTGTTTTGATTCATTGCAAGAGCAGGAGCAGCGCGAGTTTGTTTCTCTACTAGAGTGTGATGATCCAGATCTGTTTACTTGGGTAATGGGACATGGACGCAGTGAGAACTTAGGTCACGCATCAATGGTTGATAAAATTGTCGCACATAACCTCAGCAAGGTTCGTTAAGCTTCAGCTTAACCCTTCATATTCAGCATCATTCGCAAAAGGCACTATTTTTGGGTGCCTTTTGTTTTTCATTGTTCTTTCTTCCATTCCGCTCGTTATTAGCCTCTATTGCTTGCCTTTAATGATCAACTTGTTTCGAACAAATAATGTGATATTGAATTCCGCTTATGGGCATTTTGATTATAAAGACGATGGTGAGATAAAGCTGAATGACCAACGTTATAAATTAAAGTCCGTTGACAAAGCCTGGGCACAGTTCTTTGTCAAACTGCAATTCGAGTGTGGACACTCTGTCTTACTATGGCGAGACAGCTGTCGTGAGCGTGAGTATCGTCATTTTCTGGCACTCTTACAACGAGAGCGCTAGATGAAAAAAGGAGCACTTGCTCCTTTTTATTTATCTGTTACTCATATTTACGATTGGGTTTTCTCTGGTGTAAGAATTGTTGGGCCACTGTCTTTTGCAAGCTCAGGGTAATCTAACGTGTAGTGTAAGCCACGGCTCTCTTTACGTTGCATTGCACAACGAACCATTAACTCTGCAACCTGTAGCAAGTTACGCAGTTCTAACAAGTTATTCGAAACCCTGAAGTAGCTGTAGTACTCATGAGTTTCTTGTTGCAACATCTGGATACGGCGTAGTGCACGTTCTAGTCGTTTATCGGTTCGAACAATCCCCATGTAATCCCACATGAATAGGCGTAGTTCGTGCCAGTTGTGCTGAATGATAACCTCTTCATCACTATTGGTGACTTGGCTTTCATCCCATGCTGGTAGTTCAGCACAAAGCTGAGACTGGTCGATGTTTTCAACGATGTCTTTGGCTGCCGCCCATGCGTAAACCACACATTCAAGCAGTGAGTTAGAAGCCATACGGTTCGCACCGTGTAGGCCGGTGTAGCTCACTTCACCAATCGCATATAGGTTAGTTAAGTCGGTTTGACCTTGCTTATTTACCATCACACCACCACAAGTATAGTGAGCAGCTGGTACGATAGGGATCGGCTCTTTGGTCATGTCGATACCCAAATCCATCAAACGCGTGTGGATCATTGGGAAGTGCGTGGTGATGAACTCTTCAGGTTTGTGACTGATATCGACATACATGCAATCAGCACCTAGGCGCTTCATTTCAAAGTCAATTGCACGAGCAACTACATCACGCGGAGCCAATTCACCGCGCTCATCGAAATCTTTCATGAAGCGGGAGCCATCTGGACGACGAAGGTAGGCACCTTCACCACGCAGTGCTTCCGTTAGTAGGAAGTTGCGCGCTTCTGGGTGGAATAAGCACGTTGGGTGGAACTGGTTGAACTCAAGGTTGGCTACTCGGCAACCCGCACGCCAAGCGATAGCAATACCATCACCTGAAGAGACATCTGGGTTGGAGGTATATTGGTAAACCTTTGAAGCGCCGCCTGTTGCTAGCACAACAAATTTAGCGCGCACGGTTTCGACGTGTTCTTGGTTACGGTTCCAAATGTAGGCACCGATAACCTTGTCTTTCGAACCACCAACCTTATCTTCAGTGATCAAATCTAGCGCATTGTGGCGCTCGAAGATTTCGATGTTTGGGTGGTTGTTGACGTTATCTTGTAGCGAAGTTTGCATCGCCATGCCGGTGGCATCAGCAGCGTGTAGAATTCTGCGGTGGCTATGTCCACCCTCACGAGTTAGGTGATATTTTGGCTGACCTTCCGTGCTGTTCTCATCTTTATCAAATGGAACACCACCATCAATCAGCCATTGCACACACTCTTTCGCATTTTCAGCAATGAATTGAACGGTATCTTCTTCGCATAACCCGGCCCCAGCAATTTGAGTATCCTCTACATGAGACTCAATACTGTCCGACTCATCGAACACCGCGGCGATACCACCTTGTGCGTAATACGTCGATCCTTCGCTGCGTGGTCCTTTGCTTAATACAATTACTTTTGCATGTTCTGCTACGCGTAAAGCTAATGACAAGCCTGCCGCACCACTTCCTACCACTAATACATCACACTGATGTTCACGGTTTGCGTTCATAAAACTTATTAAATCCCGGGCTATAGTCGAATTGTCTACACTCAATTGACTTTGTCTTGTTTTAGGAGTTGCAGTAAGACTGTTATAATCTTCTGAGTCATCCTAAAACGCTATGCAAAATCAAGATATAGACAGCTATCTAGAAATATTTAATTGCTCAATACCATTGCTTTTGCTCAAGTTTTCCCAAATTGATAGGGATAGCTATTTTCATTACATCACATTGTGAAACAATAATGGCAAATAATTTTAAGAAAGTTGGAACTTTCAGTATTTGGCTTAGTCACAATAGTGCTCTTGTAGACGGTGGTGTCAATACTACATTTCGCATAATTAGTACCCATATCTGTGAAGGTAAGGGTTATAACAATAGGAGTACCCGCTCGAATGAACGAGCAGCTAACCGATCAAGTGTTGATTGAGCGAGTTCAGAGTGGAGATAAGCAGGCGTTTAACTTATTAGTGGTTAAGTATCAAAATAAAGTCTGTAATCTTATCTCTCGATACGTGAATAATTCCGGTGATGTACCTGATGTAGCACAAGAAGCTTTTATTAAAGCCTACCGCGCGATACCTAACTTTCGTGGCGAGAGTGCCTTCTATACATGGCTGTATCGAATTGCCGTGAACACCGCTAAAAATCATATCGTTGCCCAGGGCCGCAGGCCACCAGCAACGGATGTAGATGCAGAAGATGCAGAATATTACGAAACAGGCAGCGCGTTAAAAGAAATATCGAACCCTGAGAACTTAACGCTGTCAAAAGAGTTGAAACAAGTTGTTTTTGGTGCGATTGAAGCGCTACCAGAAGACTTAAAAACTGCAATGACGCTGCGTGAGCTCGAAGGTTTGAGCTACGAAGAGATTGCAGAAGTAATGGATTGCCCTGTAGGAACCGTACGTTCGCGTATTTTCCGAGCTCGTGAAGCGGTGGAAAAGAAAATTAAACCTCTTTTGCAACGCTAGAACTTGTAATAATTATGGTGAAAATAATGGCTGATAAAGAAAAGCTTTCGGCACTCATGGATGGTGAAACGATCGATAAAGCTCTCATAGTAGATCTTGAATCTGATCAAGAAAGCATGAATACCTGGCAGAGTTACCATTTAATTGGTGACGTGATGCGTGGGGATGCGCCAGAAACGAAAGATTGGAACATTGCTGACAGTGTGGCAGCGGCGCTTGAAGCCGAGCCTGCGCATAGTGCAATGCCAAACCTGCACCAAGTGAATGTTGAACCTACGGTTGCTCCAATCGAAGAGCAACCAAAGCCTCAGCAAGCGAAACGTCAGCTTCCTGCATGGCTACAACAGTTTGGACAAGTTGCCGTGGCAGCGTGTGTTTCATTAGCGGTTGTATTAGGTGTTCAGCAGTATGGTGGTAGCGATCCAGCAGCACCAGAGCAGTTACCTGTATTACAGACGATTCCATTTGCGGGCTCTGCAGAACCAGTAAGCCTAACGCGAGACTCTGTTTCTAAGCCTGTATCTGAGGCTAATTTACAAGAACAACGTAAACGCGTTCATGCATTGCTGGAAGATTATGAACTGCAGTTAAGATTAAACGGTGACGCATCATCAATGGAAGATGCACATTTAGAATCGGATATTGAATGAAGAAAATCCTGGTCAGTGCACTGACACTGTTCAGCTTGATGTCTCCAACAGCCTTTGCAGAAGAACTCTCTGCAAAGGCGTTATTGCATCAAATGAATGAGGCCAGTCAGCATCTAAATTACGAACTCTCTTATATATTGATAAAGAAGAGCAGTATTGAGCCTCTGCTTTATCGTCATGCAGTTAACGACGATCAACAGCTCGCACACCTTGTTTATCTCAGTGGCCCTGTGCGTGAAGTCATTCGACGTGGCAATGAAGTTAGCTACGTCGAGCCGGGGACTGAGCCATTTACTATTTTGTCTGGCAGTATGGTTGCCCCTGTCATTCCGATGATTAATAGAGATATCGATTCTCTTAACCGGTACTACGACTTCGTAAAAGTTGGGCGATCTCGTGAAGCGGGGAGCACAACACAAGTATTACGCGTGGTGCCGAAAGATGGCCTTCGTTATTCTTACGTAGTTTGGGTCGACGAGAAAACTCATCTTCCTTTGCGTGCCGATCTTTTGGATCGTGATGGCGAAGTGCTAGAACAGTACCGAACTATCTCTTACGTGGTGAATGATAAGATCGCAGAAGCAATGGGTGGCTTGAATCAAGTTAAACTGCCGAAGGTTTTGTCATTACCAGAAGGCTTAGTGAGTGAAACTAACTGGCAAGCTTCTTGGATTCCTGAAGGATTTAAGTCAAAAGAGCTTAGCCGTTATCAAATGGCGGTGACCGAAAAAATGGTTGAGAGTCAACTTTTCAGTGATGGGTTGTTTAGTTTTTCGGTGTATATCGCCGACAAAGATGAGCACTCATTGAAAGGGCAATTGGTACGTCAAGGGCGCAGAACCTTACATAGTTTAGTGATGGGCAACAGGGAAGTATCTGTAGTCGGCGATATTCCGCCTGCAACGGCTAAGCGTATCGCTCAATCAGTCACGTTCAATAACTCGGTACCAGTGCAATGATGACCGCGTTGGCGACCGTTAGCTCAGTCGAGCAAAAAGGTAAGCAATATTTTGTTCAACTGAGCTGCGAACAGCAAACCAGTTGCAGTAGTTGCTCTTCTCAAAAAAGCTGCGGAACCGGTATCGTCACCAAGGCCGTTGGCAATAAAGCTTTGTTTTGGCAGTTTAAAACCAAAAGCCTTGTTAAAGCCGGACAAATTGTAGAGATAGGCTTCCCAGAAAAAAGTCTGCTTCAGTCGGCGGCTATTGTTTACCTCGTCCCACTTTTCATGTTGATAATTGGTGCTGGCCTTGGACAGCTCTTGTTACAACCCTTGCTCCAAGGGGGCGAAGGGGTTGTTATACTCTGTGCTGCACTATTTACCACTGCTGGTATTGCCTTGGCGAAGCGGTTAGCCAAACCAATGGAAGACAAATCCAAGCAAGAAGTCGTCTTGATTCGAATTCTAGGTGAGTCTCTCGTCTAATTTATGATGCGTCTTGCCCTTAAATTGGGTAGAATCTGCCAACTTGATTGAAATGCCGCCACCAATGCTAATATTAGGTTGGAAGCATAGCGGCTTTCTTATTATCCCTATACAAAGAGTTTAGTCATACCAAGCCTATGAAGCACATTCGTAATTTTTCGATTATCGCCCACATCGACCACGGTAAGTCGACCCTTTCTGACCGCTTAATCCAAGTTTGTGGAGGATTAAGTGAACGTGAGATGGCAGCTCAAGTCCTCGATTCTATGGATATAGAACGCGAACGTGGTATTACAATTAAAGCGCAGAGTGTGACTTTAGATTATAAAGCTAAAGATGGAGAAACTTACCAACTTAACTTTATCGACACCCCTGGACACGTAGACTTTTCTTATGAAGTATCTCGCTCTCTAGCGGCTTGTGAAGGCGCGCTACTTGTAGTAGATGCTGGCCAAGGTGTTGAAGCACAAACTCTAGCAAACTGTTACACAGCAATCGAAATGGAGCTGGAAGTGGTGCCAATCTTGAACAAGATTGACCTACCCGCAGCTGAACCAGAACGTGTTGCTGAAGAAATCGAAGAGATCGTTGGCATCGATGCGATGGAAGCGACTCGCTGTTCTGCGAAAACAGGGGTAGGTGTTGACGATGTTCTAGAAAACATCGTAACGGCTATTCCACCACCGGAAGGTGATCCAGATGCGCCTCTACAAGCCCTTATTATTGACTCTTGGTTCGATAACTACCTTGGCGTAGTTTCTTTGGTACGTATCAAAAACGGTAAGCTGAAGAAGAACGACAAGATTAAAGTCATGTCGACAGACCAAGTTTGGGGAGTTGACCGTCTAGGTATCTTCACACCTAAGCGAATCGACACCACTGAGCTGAATACTGGCGAGGTAGGTTGGGTTGTTTGTGGCATTAAAGACATTCTAGGTGCGCCTGTTGGTGATACCTTGACGCTTGCTAAAGGTGGCTGTACTGAACGTCTACCTGGTTTCCAAAAAGTGAAGCCTCAGGTATACGCAGGCCTGTTCCCTGTTTCATCTGATGACTACGAAAACTTCCGTGACGCACTAGGCAAACTAAGCCTGAATGATGCATCACTGTTCTACGAACCAGAAAGTTCAGCAGCACTTGGCTTTGGTTTCCGTTGTGGCTTCTTAGGAATGCTTCACATGGAGATCATCCAAGAGCGTCTAGAACGTGAATACGACCTAGATCTAATCACGACTGCTCCAACAGTTGTGTATGAAGTTGTAAAAACAGATAAAACCGTTCTGTACGTTGATAGCCCGGCTAAACTGCCAGCGGTTAATGACCTCGAAGAAATTCGTGAACCAATTGCACGCTGTAATATTTTGGTACCTTCGGACTACCTAGGTAACGTAATCACACTGTGTGTTGAGAAGCGTGGCGTACAAGTAGATATGGTTTACCACGGCAACCAAGTTGCTGTGACGTACGATCTTCCTATGGCAGAAGTGGTTCTAGACTTCTTCGACCGTCTGAAGTCAACGTCTCGCGGTTACGCATCATTGGATTACAACTTCCAACGCTACGAGCCATCAAACATGGTACGTGTAGATGTATTGTTGAATGGTGAAACGGTTGATGCACTAGCGATCATTACGCACAAAGACATTGCTCAGTCTCGTGGTCGTCTACTGGTAGAGAAGATGAAAGAGTTCATCCCTCGTCAGATGTTCGATATTGCGATTCAAGCTGCGATTGGTAACCACATCATTGCTCGTTCTACAGTGAAACAACTGCGTAAGAACGTAATCGCAAAATGTTACGGTGGTGATATCAGTCGTAAGAAGAAACTTCTTAAGAAACAAAAAGAAGGTAAGAAGCGTATGAAGCAGATCGGTAACGTTGAACTGCCTCAAGAAGCTTTCCTTGCCATCCTTCACGTTGGAAAAGACTAGGTATCAATCGCACTAACTATCTGCTGAACATTACTGGTTAAATCGTTTATTTCTTTGTTGCAAAGATTGCAATTAGGTCCACTAGTCACTGCACTTTACGCCTAGAACTAAGCGATGTTTCCTGCGTAATCTTCCTAGCATTTAGTCAGCATGATTGATACAAATTAGAAATATTAAGTAGAGTGAAAGGGTTATACTCTTTCACTTTCGTTATTTTTAAAGAAATGAAATTTAAGGGATATCAATGGCTAATACATTTTCACTTATCTTAGTGATCGTAACTCTAGTGACTGGCATTGTATGGGCGTTGGAAAAGTGGTTGTGGGCAAAGAAGCGCCAGCAGAAACTGGCTGCCGTTGAAGCACAATCGACAGGCCTAGACGCTGAAACGAGCGCAAAAGTTACGGCTCAGCCTTGGTGGGTTGAGAACAGTGTTTCCATTTTCCCGGTCATTGCATTTGTTTTGATTCTGCGTTCATTTATTTATGAACCGTTTCAGATCCCGTCTGGCTCGATGATGCCAACTCTTTTGGTGGGTGACTTTATCTTGGTAGAGAAGTACGCGTACGGTCTAAAAGACCCGGTATGGCGTACTCAACTGGTTGAAACGGGCAAACCAGAACGTGGTGATTCAATCGTATTTAAGTACCCACCTCAGCCTAGTATCGACTACATCAAGCGTGTTGTTGGTATGCCGGGTGACACCATTCGTTACAGCAGTCGTAAAGAGATCTGCATTCAAGCGAAGGGTACAAGTAGCTGTGATCCAGTGAAACTAAGTCACGTTGAAGAAAGCCAATTTGTTCAAGATGGTGTGCCTCTAATTCAGCTGAATGAACAGCTTGGAGACGTAGAGCACCAAATTTTAGTTAACCCATTACGCCGTGATCGTGTGCAAGCATATCAGCCTCGCAATGGTGTTAACGAGTGGGTTGTTCCAGAGGGGCAGTACTTTGTGATGGGTGATAACCGTGACAACAGTGCCGATAGCCGTTACTGGGGCTTTGTCCCTGAAGCAAACCTTGTTGGTAAAGCCGTTGCTATTTGGATCAGCTTCGAATTTGAACATGGTTCAGACAGTGTACTTCCAACATGGATTCCTACTGGTGTGCGTTTTAATCGCATCGGTGGGATTCATTAATCGATCAATTAACACATCGAGAGAGCATGAATTCTCCAATTGATAAACTAGAGAGAAAGATTGGCTATCAGTTTAATGATGCCGATCTTATCCACTTGGCGCTGACTCACCGCAGCGCCGCAGGTAAACATAACGAACGTCTTGAGTTTCTGGGCGATTCAATTTTAAGTTTTGTTATCGCTGATGATCTTTACCACCGTTTTCCTAAGGTAAACGAAGGTGACATGAGCCGTATGCGTGCAACACTAGTGCGTGGTCATACATTGGCTGAACTAGGTCGTGAATTCGAACTAGGAGATTACTTAAAATTAGGTCCAGGTGAGTTGAAGAGTGGCGGTTTCCGTCGTGATTCTATTCTAGCGGATGCGGTTGAAGCGATCATCGGCGCTGTCTATTTAGATAGTGATACCGAGACGGTTCGCGGCATTATTTTAAGCTGGTACCAATCTCGCCTAGATGCTATTCAGCCTGGAGTATCTCAAAAAGATCCAAAAACTCGCCTTCAAGAGTTTTTACAAGGTCGAAGAAATCCTCTACCTGTCTACACAGTGACTAATATTAAAGGTGAAGCACACAACCAAGAGTTTACGGTTGAGTGTGAAGTGGCAGGTGTGGATAAACCTGTTATCGGTAAAGGCACTAGCCGCCGCAAGGCAGAGCAAGCGGCTGCTGAAACAGCATTAGAGCAACTAAGCAATGTCTGATAACAACCAAGATTTCGATATCGATGCATTTTTTTCATCTGATAGCAAAAAAACGGGCCTACCGGAAAACCAGCACTGTGGCTTCATCGCTATTGTCGGTCGCCCAAACGTAGGTAAATCGACGCTTCTGAACCATATTCTGGGGCAGAAGATTTCTATTACATCACGTAAACCACAGACGACACGTCACCGTATTATGGGCGTTGAAACTGAGGGTGATTACCAAGCGATCTTTGTTGATACTCCTGGACTTCATATTGAAGAAAAGCGTGCAATCAACCGTTTGATGAACCGTGCGGCGAACAGTTCTTTGAGTGATGTGAACCTAGTCTTCTTCCTTGTGGATGGAACACACTGGACTGACGACGATGAAATGGTTCTGAACAAACTGAAGAAGACTGACTTCCCAGTTGTACTTTGCATTAACAAAGTTGATAACGTTCAGGATCGTACTAACGTCATGCAGCATATGATGGAAGTCTCTAAAAAGATGGAATTCGTTGATGTTGTGCCAATCTCGGCGAAGCAAGGTAAAAACATTGATGTACTGCGTAAGCATGTACGTGAGCATTTACCAAAAGCGACCCATCACTTCCCTGAAGAGTACGTGACGGATCGCTCGCAGCGCTTTATGGCGTCTGAGATTATCCGTGAAAAGCTGATGAGATTCACAGGCGAAGAGCTACCTTATTCAGTAACGGTTGAAATAGAGCGCTTCGATTACAACCCAGACAACGATGGCTTCCACATCAACGCCCTGATTCTTGTTGAACGAACGGGTCAAAAGAAAATGGTGATTGGTAAAGCGGGCGAGAAGATCAAAACGATTGGTCGTGAAGCGCGTATTGATATGGAAGATCTATTTGGCCGTAAGGTTTACTTAGAAACTTGGGTCAAGGTTAAATCGGGTTGGGCTGATGATGAGCGTGCACTTCGTTCATTAGGTTACATCGACGATCTATAATATATTGAACGTCACTTTCTGATATCACGAAAGTTGAACTTAATATAATTTCTAGAGAGAGTGCGAACTCTCTCTTTTTGTATCTGTAAGAAGGGTAAGTGATTGAGCGAAGGTTTACATCGATGCTTTGTGTTGCACCGTCGACCATACAGTGAGTCGAGTCTGATTTTGGACGTCTTCAGCGAAGAGTTCGGTCGGGTGACCTTGATGTCTAAAGGCGCTCGAAGCAAGCGTTCCAATTTGAAAGGTGCATTACAACCTTTTACGCCGCTATTGCTAAAGTGGTCTGGCAACAGTTCAATGAAAACCTTACGTCAAGCTGAGCCAATTAGTTTAGGGCTTCCTCTTACGGGGATAAACTTGTATTCAGCGATGTACGTGAATGAGCTGATTGGTCGAGTGTTGATGGCCGAAGTACCAATGCCTGCACTTTTTCATGACTATCTTCATGCTTTAACAGAACTGGCCCATAATGAAAATCCGGAGCCAGCATTGCGTCGTTTTGAGTTGGCTCTACTATCCGCGATGGGATATGGCGTCGACTTTTTGCATTGCGCTGGTAGCGGTGAACTGGTCGCGCCAAACATGACTTATCGATACCGAGAACAGAAAGGTTTTATTGCTTCAGTGCGTCGAGATAATCTGACATTTATGGGCGATGAACTTATCGCAATCAGCGAGCGTAGGTTTATCACTAAAGAACAGTTAAAAGCAGCAAAACGCTTTACACGCATAGCCTTAAAGCCGTATCTTGGCGGCAAACCATTAAAAAGCAGAGAGCTATTTATGCCAACAATAGCCCTCTCTAGAGCACGGAGTATTGGAAAATGAGCTCAATCCTTTTAGGCGTTAATATCGATCATATTGCAACACTACGTAATGCACGTGGGACTAAATACCCAGATCCAGTACATGCAGCTGAGATTGCTGAACGTGCAGGCGCTGATGGCATTACCATCCATTTACGTGAAGATCGTCGCCATATCGTTGATCGTGATGTGCGTATTCTGGCTGAAACTATTCAAACGCGAATGAATTTAGAGATGGCTGTGACGGACGAAATGGTTCAAATTGCACTCGATACTAATCCTGAGTTCGTTTGCTTGGTTCCTGAGAAACGTGAAGAGCTGACCACTGAAGGTGGCTTAGACGTTGTCGGCCAACTTGAAAAGATCAAAGCGGCGACGGAAAAACTGTCAGCTGCAGGTATTAAGGTGTCGCTATTTATTGATGCGGATCGTCAGCAAATCGATGCAGCTAAAGTATGTGGTGCGCCGTTCATTGAGCTTCATACTGGTCATTACGCTGATGCGAAAACAGAAGAAGATCAGCAAGATGAACTGAAAAAGATTGCAGCTGGCGCAAGCTATGCTGACGATCTTGGTATCACTGTCAATGCGGGTCATGGCCTGACTTACCACAACGTAGCACCTATTGCGGCGCTTCCTGAGATTTATGAGCTGAATATTGGCCACTCGATCATGGGACGTGCTGTCTTTGATGGCTTGAACAGAGCCGTTGCAGATATGAAATCTGTTATGGAAACAGCACGTAATAACAAGTAGTTAGGTAAGCGGTAACTTAGGTAAGCGGTAACCATAAGCGACAAATTGAGTCGTAGCATGTTGAGTAGTAACGAGTTGAGTAGTAAAGGTTAATAATGGCTGTTGTTGGATTAGGTACCGATATCGCAGAAATTGAACGCATAGAGAAGGCACTATCACGAAGTGGGGACGCTTTTGCTCAGCGTATTTTGACGAGTTCTGAATTTGAAGTATTTCAGAAAATTAAGCAAAAAGGGCGCTACCTTGCAAAGCGTTTTGCCGCAAAAGAAGCGGCATCTAAAGCGTTAGGTACGGGGATTGCCCTTGGTGTGACCTTTCATGACTTCGAGATTTCAAATGATGAACATGGTAAGCCAGTATTGATCCTACATAAGAAAGCTCGTGAAATCGCCGATACGAGTGGAACCAGGTCGATCCACCTCACTATCTCGGATGAGCGCCACTATGCTGTGGCAACGGTATTACTCGAATCCTAAACCTGTTGCCGCTAATCTAAATCTAGTGCCTAATTAATCAGCAAACATAAAAAAGCAGAGTCCATGAGCTCTGCTTTTTTATTGGTTTGTATTCTTAGTCGTTAAACGTTAAACGTTAAACGCTAAATCGCTAACTAGATATCAGATGCTAGATGGTTTTAAATAATGAACCGCGGTTGCTTGAACCTTATCTAACTCATCCTGAAGTTCAAAAAGCTCCGGTTCAATATCTTCAATGGAAATGCCAGAACGCAGCTCTTTCTCTATCGTTGCACATACCGATTTAAGCCTTGGTACACCACTATATGAGCTGCTGCCATGCATCTTGTGGATAATGTGTATTAGTTCTTCAACAGGGTAATCACTATCTTCTATCGCTTTCTCTGTTGCCTCATAAACCTCAGGAATAAAGTCCACTAGCATTTGCAACATATCTCGTGCAAGGTCTTCTTTATTGGCTGCTTGTTTCATTGCAGCTTGCCAATCTATGATGATGTTTTTGTGCACACTTATTTCACTTTCTGATATTTGGCTATGATCGATTTCTACTGAAACTGCTGGGTGGTCTGGGTCTATTTTTTCGATATGCTCAACCTCAGAGGTTGGGCTCCAATGAATCAGAACCTGTTGTAATATATGTTCTTCAATAGGTTTCGTTAGGTAGTCATCCATGCCCGCTTCAAGCAACCGGTCACGTTCGCCAATCATGGCATGAGCGGTCACTGCAATGATCGGAGTATTCGCATTATTCGCTAGTTTTTTGATATTCTGACAAGCGGTCACACCATCCATTTGTGGCATTTGAATGTCCATGAAGATGATATCAAATGGTGTTTCTGTCGCTTTGTCGATTGCCTGCTGACCGCTAGTGCAACTGATGACGGTTTCTACGCGTTCTTTCAGTAGTGCGGTAATCAATTTAAGGTTTGCAGGGTTGTCATCGACAGCCAATACGGTGAATGGAAGCTTCTCTTCCGAGTGCGTTTCAATCGCCGGCGCAATCAAGGTTGGAGCTTGGTTCGATACTAGGGTTTGCAGCAGTTTCTTACGAGAAAGAGGCTTGGTGATGCACTGAACATCCACCTCTTTCATCAATTGTTCACCTAACGCTAATTCGGTACTTGGTGTACCAATAATTACGTTCTGAGCTATTTTTTTAGCGCCAATAGCCCAACCACTTACGGTATCAAATTGGTATTCTTGGTTTGATGCAAGGTTTAGCAGAACGTAGTCATACGAGGTTGACTCGTCAGGCATCACCGAGCGATAAGTGACCACAAGCCCTTCTTGGGTTAAGATCTGTTGGGTAATTGACGCTGCTTGCATGTTTGGTTCGATCAACAGTAGTTGTTTGTTTTGCAGGCACTGAGTTTCAATCAGCTCCGTCATCGGCATATCAGTGGTAGAAAGCCTCAACGTAAACCAGAAGGTTGAACCCTGGTGAAGGCGACTGGTTAGACTGATTTCACCACCCATTTGGCTCACCAATTTTTGGGTGATAACCAGACCTAAACCTGTACCACCATAACGACGAGAAATACTTGCATCTGCTTGACTAAAGGCTTGGAAAAGCTGAGCTTGTTGACGTTCAGATATACCAATACCAGTATCGCGAACCATGAATTGAAGCTCGATATTGTCTTCGCTTTGTGAGCGAAGTTCAACGCTGATATCAATGTTGCCATGCTCAGTAAATTTGATGGAGTTACCCACTAGGTTAGTCAAGATCTGCTGGATACGTAGTGGATCACCAACAACGCCTGGCGGTACTTTAGGGTCGATCTTGAGGGTCAGTTCTAAGCCTTTTTCATGAGCATTAGTTGCTTGAAGGTTCACAACTTCTTCGAGGCTGGATTGGAACTCAAATGGGATGTTCTCTAAGGCTAGCTTGCCAGCTTCAAGTTTCGAGAAATCCAAGATATCGTTAATAATACTGAGTAGGTTGTTCGCCGAGCGTTCAATAGTTTGCAAGTAGTCAGTTTGGCTGTTCGATAGATGGGTTTTGAGCATTTGGCGAGTAAAGCCAATCACACCGTTGAGCGGCGTTCTTAATTCGTGAGACATATTCGCCAAGAATTCAGACTTAACACGAGCCGCTTCTTGAGCACGCTTTTTCGCAATGTCTAATTCAACGTTTTGAATCTCTAACTGTTCAAGTGTTTCACGTAGATCGGAGGTCGCTTGGTCAATACTGTGTTGCATTTCAACGTGATATTCCGACAGCGATACTGCCATCGCGTTGATACCGTTTTTCAGCGAGTCTAGCTCACCATGCATTTTGCCTTCGATACGTACATCGAGATGACCACGACGTATTCGGTCGACCATGTTTTTCATGTGTGTGATCGGCTGGGTCACGTCGTGCATTAAGCGGAAGGCAAACACACCTGAAAGCCCAAGCCCGAGAACCAACACTAAGAATGCAGAAAACACCTCTTGATATTGTTGTAATCGAAGTGACGAAAGGTCTAACTCTATCGCGATATAACCGATCGCTTGATTGGCTTGAGATTGGCCATTGGCTGAGTTTATATACTGACCTTCAGCAATAATCGGCGTCCGAAGAATCAGCGTGTTATCGAGCAGGTTCGATGAGCTTAAATGCGGAATCGGTTTATCTTTGGGGTAGGTCAGGCTTTCAAAGTCAGGGTGGAAGTTTGAGGTTACAAACAGCTCGTGACGTTCATCAAACACCGCGATACTGCGCACCAGCTTAGAATTTTTTCGATGCGCATAGCTAATCAGCTGTCGAACAGACTCTCGGCTTTCGAGCTGCATGCCTGATTCACTCGCAATAGCCAGTGGTTCAATGATGCTAGTACCAGTGTTCACTACTTGACCCTCAAGGTCTTGATAGCGGTTAAATGAGAAAAATGCACTCAATAGCAACCCAATAATCAATGTTGGAGCTAGAGTTAAGGTAATTACACGGGCTCTTAAGCCATATCTGGTCATGTTCTTTAATTACATCGAGGTCTGGATATGGGAAAATAACGCACACAATGGCGGTTAAGTGAACGGTAAGCTTAATCAAAGCCGTGACGTTCGACAATGATTCCAAGGCAGAATAGTGAGCCCTGGATACCAATTACTAATTAAAAGATACATTAGGCATAAGCAATGGCACGTTTTTTCCAACCAAAAAAGAAAACTCAATTCGAGACCAAGCATCAATCGGTTTTGGTTGAACGAATGGATCACAATGGCGCTGGCATCGCTTATCAGAAAAACAAACCTGTTTTCATTGATGGGGCATTGCCCGGTGAGCAGGTGGTCATTCAACTGACTGAGAGTAAGAGTAAATTTGCACGCGCGAAACTCATCAAATTATTAAAGCCAAGCGAGCAGCGCCTAAAGCCGTTTTGTAAGCACTTTAATCAGTGTGGTGGCTGTCATCTTCAGCATTTTGGTTACGCCTCTCAGGTTGAGCACAAAGCACAGTCTCTTTCACATCTGATGAGCCAATATCAAACCGTTGAAACCGAAGTTGCCCAACCTATTGTGGGTAATGAAACGGGTTATCGTCGTCGCGCGCGTATCAGCCTATTTGTTGATAAAAAGACACAGCAGCTTCAGTTCGGTTTCCGTAAGAAGCAAAGTAAGCAGATTGAAAACATCACCGACTGTGCCGTGCTTGAACCTCGCCTTAATGTATTGCTACCAAAACTGAAAAATTTACTGAACACTTTCAACAACCTTACCTCTTTAGGACACGTAGAATTGGTACTGGGCGATACTGGCCCTGTCATGGTGCTACGTCACCTTAAGCCTTTGGTTGAAAAAGATGAGCAATCTTTGATTGAGTTGGCTCAGGCAGAAGGCGCTACGCTGTATTCTATGCCAGAAGCTGATAAGTTGATTCGTTTGGTGGGTGATACGCCAGCTTATAATGAAACCGGTGTGACTTTACCGTTTGAGCCAAATCACTTCATTCAAGTGAATCAAAAGGTCAATCAACAGATGGTGGCTCAAGCGATCGAGTGGCTAGAACCTCAAGCGGATGAACGGGTGCTTGATCTGTTTTGTGGTTTAGGTAACTTCAGCTTACCTATCGCACAACAGTCGGCGTTTGTGGTCGGTGTGGAAGGTGTTACTGAAATGGTACAACAGGCCACGTCTAATGCAGCATTAAACCAGTTAAGCAATACGGAATTTTACCAAGCCAACCTTGAAGAAGACTTATCCTTACAGCCTTGGGCAAAAGAGAAATTCGATAAAGTATTACTTGACCCAGCACGTGCGGGAGCGAGTGGGATCGTTGATCAAATTTCAGCGTTAGGCGCGAAGCGTGTGGTTTATGTTTCGTGTAATCCTGCTACTCTAGCTAGAGATTCTGAGAGCTTAGAAAAACAAGGCTATCAATTAGCTAAGATTGGTATGTTGGACATGTTCCCCCACACCAGTCATCTAGAATCGATGGCTCTTTTTATCAAGGCTTAGAAGCCCTTAAACAAGGCTTAAAAATGAATCACAAAGGCGCAGTTAAGACTGCGTTGATATCAATATGAGTCGAACTAACTTGGAACCAGTTAGTCATATTGAATTGGGTATAAAACATAATAACTAGGAAGACATGATGGTTGCGGTACGAAGCGCACATTTAAACCCAAGCGAACAGTTTGAGCTAGAAAGTTGGATTGCGTCATTGAATCAAGATGCAAAGACCTCGAATAAACTGATCAAAGTTTATCTTCACTGTGAAGAGCTTTTAAAAGATCATGAACAAGCTTCGCTCTTGCTTTGGCGTGGGCGCGAGATGATCGAAATTTTGGTCACCTTGTCTATGGATCGTGCCACTTTAGTGGCAGCACAACTTTTCCCCGTCGTCTCAAGTGGTGTTTTTGAGCGCGAAGCGTTTGAAGAAAACTACGGCAAAGAAATCGTAAAGTTGATCGATGGCGTTGAAGAAATGGCGGCCTTAGGCCAGTTAAACGTGACCCTTGAAGGCAGCGCTGCCTCGGGTCAAGTTGATAACGTTCGCCGTATGCTACTGGCGATGGTCGACGACTTCCGCTGCGTAGTCATCAAACTCGCTGAACGAATCTGTAACCTTATCGAGGTAAAAAAAGCGCCTGATGCTGTGCGTCGTGCAGCGGCAAAAGAGTGTTCTAACATCTACGCTCCGCTCGCTAACCGTTTAGGTATTGGTCAGCTTAAGTGGGAAATCGAAGATTACGCATTCCGCTACCAACAGCCAGACACCTACAAGCAGATTGCTAAACAGCTGTCTGAGCGTCGCATCGTACGTGAACAATATATCACAGACTTCGTTGACGACTTAACGGCAGAAATGAAGCGTTCAAGCATCAATGCTGAAGTCAGTGGCCGACCAAAACACATCTACAGTATCTGGCGAAAAATGCAGAAAAAAGGGTTGGCCTTCGATGAGCTTTTTGATGTGCGTGCTGTACGAATTATCGCCGATCAACTTCAAGACTGTTATGCCGGCCTAGGTGTGGTTCACACCAAATATAAACATCTACCCAGTGAATTTGATGACTACGTGGCGAACCCTAAGCCAAATGGTTACCAGTCGATCCACACCGTAGTTCTTGGCCCTGAAGGCAAGACCATTGAAATTCAGATCCGTACCAAGCAAATGCACGAAGACTCTGAGTTGGGTGTAGCTGCGCACTGGAAGTACAAAGAAGGTGCTTCAAGTGGACGCAGTGGTTACGACGAGAAAATCACTTGGTTGCGTAAACTTATCGATTGGCAAGAAGAGATGTCGGATTCTGGTGAGATGCTCGATGAAGTTCGGAGCCAAGTGTTCGATGACCGTGTCTACGCCTTTACACCTCGCGGTGACGTGGTCGATTTGCCTATGGGTGCTACGCCTCTCGATTTTGCTTACCACATCCATTCGATGGTAGGGCACCGCTGTATTGGTGCCAAAGTAGCAGGACGTATCGTACCGTTTACCCATAAACTATCGATGGGCGACCAAGTAGAGATCATCACGCAGAAAGAACCGAATCCATCGCGTGATTGGCTGAATCCAACCACAGGTTTCGTTCACTCAGGTCGTGCTCGTGCGAAAATCAACGCATGGTTCAGAGCACAAAGCCGCGAGAAAAACTTAGAAGCAGGTCGAGATATCCTTGAAGTTGAACTCGCGAAAGTGGGGGCAACCCTAAAAGATGCCGACCAATATGCGCTAAGACGCTTTAACGTCAACACGCCTGATGAGCTTTATGCCGGTATCGGCAGTGGAGACTTACGTATTAACCAAGTGGTTAACCACATCAATGCACTGGTCAATAAACCAACGGCGGAAGAAGAAGATAAAAAAGCGCTAGAGAAGCTGCTTGAGTCGGAAAATAAGCCTGCACAACAGAGTCGTCCAAATAAAGACGCGGTAGTGGTTGAAGGTGTTGATAACCTAATGACACACCTCGCTCGCTGTTGTCAGCCTATTCCAGGCGATATGATTAAAGGTTACATCACTCAAGGTCGTGGTATCTCTGTTCACCGTAGTGACTGTGAACAACTAAGTGAACTTAACCTACATGCTCCAGAACGTATTATCGATACTGTTTGGGGGCATGGATTTGTCGGCTCATACATCCTAACGCTACGCGTCGAAGCGTTAGAGCGTAATGGTTTGTTGAAAGACATCACCTCACTGTTCTCGAATGAAAAGATCAGTGTGACCACAATGAAGAGCCGTATCGACTATAAACGTCAGTTGTCGGTAATGGATTTTGATTTGGAAGTGACCAATATTGAAATTCTGAGTCGAGTGACGAGCCGAGTAGAACAAATCAAAGATGTCATGTCGGTTAAACGCCTAGGCTAGTTTTTACGTCGTACTTGGCCTTCTAACTGTGTTAACTGCACTATACTCGCTTCATCACATAGGCAAGCTATGCTCAGAAGTCTCGTAAGTTTGTTGCCTTGTTAGAAGAACCAAGTACTTAGTAAAAACCGAACAATGCATTGAATGACGCGTTGTTTAACAAGAAAAACAGAAAGGTGAGTGGTTTTGGCTGCTCACCTTTTTTAGTTCTAGTATTTTTTTAGTTTGAGAACCTTTTAGTTTCAGTGAAGCTATAAGTTTAAACATCAAAGACAGTAATAGGAAGAAAACGATGGATCACCCGATTGAACACCTTGAACAGATTATGACTAAGCTGCGCGATCCTGAGGGTGGCTGTCCTTGGGATTTAAAACAAAATTTTGAAACAATTGTGCCGCATACTATCGAAGAAACCTACGAGGTGGTGGACGCGATTCACAACAAAGACTGGCCGAACCTACAAGAAGAGTTGGGTGACTTGCTGTTCCAGGTGATTTTCTACAGCCAGTTAGCTAAAGAACAGGGGTTGTTTGAGTTCTCTGATGTGGTTGATGGTATCAATGAGAAGCTAACACGTCGCCATCCGCATGTGTTCTCTGATACCGAGTTTGCCAGTGATGAAGAAATTAATGCCAACTGGGAAGCTGAAAAGGCCAAAGAAAAAGCACAAGCAGGCAAAACTCAAGAAAGTATTCTAGACTCAATACCAAACTCGCTACCTGCACTTTCGCGTGCTACAAAGATTCAAAAGCAGGTTGCGAAATTTGGCTTTGATTGGGACGCTATTGGCCCGGTGGCAGATAAGGTTTTAGAGGAAGTTGACGAAGTGTTGGAAGAGGCGCTGAAAGTA
The DNA here is from genome assembly GCF_024347535.1 of Vibrio kanaloae. Lineage (NCBI taxonomy): Bacteria > Pseudomonadati > Pseudomonadota > Gammaproteobacteria > Vibrionales > Vibrionaceae > Vibrio > Vibrio kanaloae. Next base: position 499,514 of record NZ_AP025497.1, read on the forward strand.
ACACCGAACGAAGATTTGATTGAAGAAGAGTTGGGAGATCTGTTGTTTGCGACGGTTAACTTGGTGCGACATTTAGGTAAAAACCCAGAAACGGCGCTGAACAAAGCTAATCTAAAGTTTTCTCGTCGCTTTAAAGGGGTGGAACAAAAAGTTCGTCAGCAAGATAAAAATTTAACCGACTTTTCTCTACAACAGCTTGATTCTATGTGGGATGAGGTCAAAGTAGAAGAGAAAAGATAATCAAAGCTTTTATCATGAATTGATTTGAAGCAAAAAATAAAAAATTGCAGTGTGATAGATTTCACGTTGTGGCGATAAGGGGCTTCTGGTATATTTTCATCCCGTCCAGAAGTAATCCATTTCCCTCATTCAACCAATTTCAGGTTAAACATGACGACAAATTACATTTTTGTTACTGGCGGGGTTGTATCCTCTCTAGGTAAAGGTATTGCAGCAGCGTCTCTTGCTGCTATTTTAGAAGCTCGTGGTCTTAAAGTGACTATGATGAAGCTTGACCCTTACATCAACGTTGATCCAGGCACTATGAGCCCAACTCAACACGGTGAAGTGTTCGTTACGGAAGATGGCGCTGAAACTGACCTTGACCTTGGTCACTATGAGCGATTCATTCGCACCAAGATGACTAAGCGTAACAACTTCACTGCAGGTCGTGTTTACTCAGACGTACTCGCTAAAGAGCGTCGCGGTGATTACCTAGGTGCAACTATTCAGGTTATCCCGCACATCACTAACTCTATCAAAGAGCGTGTTATTTCAGGTGCATCTGGCCACGATGTTGCGATCGTTGAAGTTGGTGGTACGGTTGGTGATATCGAATCTCTACCATTCATGGAAGCGATTCGTCAGCTAGCAGTTGAACTAGGCCGTGAACGCGCAATGTTCATGCACCTTACTCTAGTGCCATACCTAGCAGCAGCGGGCGAAGTGAAAACTAAGCCAACGCAACACTCTGTAAAAGAGCTACTGTCTATTGGCATTCAGCCAGACATCCTAGTTTGTCGTTCAGACCGTAACATTCCTTCGAACGAGCGTAAGAAAATTGCCTTGTTCTGTAATGTGCAAGAAAATGCGGTTATTTCTATGCGTGATGTTGACTCTATCTACAAGATCCCTCAGCTTATTAAAGCTCAAGGCACTGATGAACTTGTATGTAAGCGTTTCGGCATCACGGCTCCAGAAGCTGACTTGTCTGAATGGGAACAAGTTATTTACGAAGAAGCTAACCCAACGGGTGAAGTGACGATTGGTCTGGTTGGTAAATACATTGAACTACCGGATGCCTACAAATCAGTTAATGAAGCGCTAAAACACGCGGGCTTGAAAAATCGCCTAAGCGTTAATATTAAATACGTAGATTCACAAGACCTTGAGTCTCGTGGCGTAGAGCTTTTAGAAGGCCTGGATGCAATCCTAGTGCCTGGTGGCTTCGGTGATCGTGGCGTTGAAGGTAAAATTCTTGCTGCTCAATACGCTCGTGAAAACAAAGTACCGTACCTAGGTATCTGTCTAGGTATGCAAGTCGCGCTTATTGAATACGCTCGTAACGTTGCGAAAATGGAAGGGGCACACTCTTCTGAGTTCTGTTCTGAAACTAAGTACCCAGTAGTTGGTCTTATCACTGAATGGACTGATGGTGAAGGTAAAGTTGAAGAGCGTACAGAATCATCTGACCTAGGCGGCACGATGCGTCTTGGTTCACAGCTTTGTCACCTAGCGAAAGGGACGAAAGCTTACGAATTATACGGTAGCGCGACGATCCATGAACGTCACCGCCACCGTTACGAAGTGAACAACAATCTTCGTCCACAAATCGAAAAAGCGGGCCTGAAAGTATCGGGTCTATCTGCGGACAAGAAGCTGGTTGAAGTAATTGAAAACCCGAACCACCCATGGTTTGTTGCTGCTCAATTCCACCCAGAGTTCACTTCAACACCTCGCGATGGTCACCCATTGTTTGCAGGTTTCGTGAAAGCGGCTGGTGAGTTCCAGCGTGGCGAATTAGAGAAATAAAAGGAATACAGGTAGCTGCGTAGGTTGTGCTGCTACCTTTAAATTTGACATTTATATATTCAACGAGAAGGAAACATTCAATGTCTAAGATCGTTAAAGTTCTAGGTCGTGAAATCATCGATTCACGTGGTAACCCAACTGTAGAAGCTGAAGTACACCTAGAAGGCGGTTTCGTAGGTATGGCTGCTGCTCCATCTGGCGCATCTACTGGTTCTCGAGAAGCTCTTGAGCTACGTGACGGCGACAAATCACGTTTCCTAGGTAAAGGTGTTCTTAAAGCTATTGAAGCTGTAAACGGCCCAATCGCTGAAGCTCTAGTTGGTAAAGACGCTAAAGCTCAAGCTGACGTTGACCAAATCATGCTTGACCTAGACGGTACTGATAACAAGTCTAAGTTCGGCGCGAACGCTATCCTAGCTGTATCTCTAGCTAACGCAAAAGCTGCTGCTGCTGCGAAAGGCATGCCTCTATATGAGCACATCGCCGAGCTAAACGGTACAGCTGGTCAGTTCTCTATGCCTCTACCTATGATGAACATCATCAACGGTGGTGAGCACGCAGATAACAACGTTGACATCCAAGAGTTCATGATCCAACCAGTTGGCGCTAAAACTCTTAAAGAAGGTCTACGTATCGGCGCTGAAGTATTCCACAACCTAGCTAAAGTTCTTAAGTCTAAAGGCTACAGCACTGCAGTTGGTGATGAAGGTGGTTTCGCTCCTAACCTTAAGTCTAACGCTGAAGCTCTAGAAGTTATCGCAGAAGCTGTTGCAGCTGCTGGTTACGAACTAGGTAAAGACGTTACTCTTGCTATGGACTGTGCTGCATCTGAGTTCTTCGACAAAGAAGCTGGCATCTACAACATGAAGGGCGAAGGTAAAACTTTCACTTCTGAAGAGTTCAACCACTACCTAGCTGAACTAGCTAACAACTTCCCAATCGTTTCTATCGAAGACGGTCTTGACGAGTCAGATTGGGATGGCTTCAAGCACCAAACTGAACTTCTAGGCGACAAGCTTCAAATCGTTGGTGACGATCTGTTCGTTACAAACACTAAGATTCTTGCTGAAGGTATCGAGAAAGGCGTAGCTAACTCTATCCTTATCAAGTTCAACCAAATCGGTTCTCTAACAGAGACTCTAGCTGCAATTAAGATGGCTAAAGACGCTGGCTACACTGCAGTAATCTCTCACCGTTCTGGCGAAACTGAAGATGCAACTATCGCAGATCTAGCGGTAGGTACAGCTGCAGGTCAAATCAAAACTGGTTCTATGAGCCGTTCTGACCGTGTTGCTAAGTACAACCAACTAATCCGTATCGAAGAAGCTCTAGGCTCTAAAGCTCCTTTCAACGGCCTTAAAGAAGTTAAAGGTCAATAATTCCTAGCGAATTATGCACTAATGCTTTTAAATGCCTCGCTTATGCGGGGCATTTTTTTGCCTAAAATTCGTCATTCTTGAGACTGACGGAGAAAGGAATTGGGATTCTCACATAGGTTTCGAATTACAATAATTCCCCGACTTATTGATTCCCTGACACCACATATCTCGCACCAATAAGCGCATTATGGTATATATGTGCCTTATTCTAGTTCCTTCTTTTTCAACCGGCGAAAGGTGTTATGCGAATTTTTGCTTTAGTTTTGCTCATAGTGTTCGGCTGGCTACAACACACACTGTGGTTTGGTAAAAATGGTATCTCTGATTACTACGGTGTGAACAACGAAATTCAAGTTCAGCAGCAAGTGAATGAAAAGCTGCATATTAGAAATGCTGAGATGTTTGCAGAAATCGACGACCTCCGACAAGGCTTAGATGCTATCGAAGAACGCGCACGTCATGAACTTGGAATGGTCAAAGAAGGCGAAACGTTTTATCGCATCATTGGCGAGGAATCCCATTAATGTCGACTCAACTTCAAAGCGTGATTGCCGTTGTACCTGCGGCGGGCGTCGGTAGCCGAATGAAGGCAGACCGCCCTAAGCAATATCTCAAGATTCACGGCAAAACAATTTTAGAGCACACCGTTGAGAAATTATTATCTCACCCACAAGTCGCTCAAATTGTCGTTGCGATCAGTGATGATGACCCATACTACCCTGAGCTAGCTCTCAACCAGAACCCACAAGTGATCCGGGTATCTGGCGGAAGCGAGCGAGCGGACTCTGTACTCTCTGCGCTAAACTATATCGCTAAGCAGCAACTGGGTGATTGGGTAATGGTTCACGATGCGGCAAGGCCTTGTGTTCAGCTAAGTGATATCGACATGCTAATTTCCGGCGCTATGAACCATGATGTGGGTGCTATTTTAGCGGCTCCAGTTCGTGACACAATGAAGCGAGGTGCCCAAGGGCAGATCGAGCATACCGTTGAGCGAGCGGATTTATGGCATGCACTTACGCCGCAAATGTTCAGAGCAAAGCCTCTGTGGAAGGCATTAAGTGACGCGTTGCAACAAGGCGCTTCGATTACTGATGAAGCCTCAGCCTTTGAATGGAAAGGTTTATCGCCCGCTTTAGTGGCAGGGCGTTCAGATAATTTTAAGATTACTCAGCCTGAAGATTTAGCGCTTGCTGAGTTCTATTTAAGTCAGAATAAGGAATAATGATGATTCGTATTGGCCATGGCTTCGATGTACATAAGTTTGGTGGTGAAGGCCCGGTAATTATTGGTGGGGTAAGCATCCCTTACGAGCAAGGTCTTATTGCACATTCAGACGGTGATGTTGCCCTTCATGCGTTGTGTGACGCTTTACTAGGTGCGATTGCTGCGGGTGATATTGGTCGTCATTTCCCTGATACCGATGATGAATGGAAAGGTGCGGATAGTCGTGAACTACTGAAAGATGTTTACCGTCGAGTAAAAGAACAAGGTTACATGATTGGTAATGCGGATATTACTATTATGGCGCAAGCTCCAAAGATGGCGCCTCATATAGACTCTATGTGTAAAGCTATTGCTCAAGACCTAGAAACCAGCATTGGCAATGTGAATGTAAAAGCGACGACCACTGAGCGTTTAGGTTTTACAGGTCGCAAAGAGGGCATCGCATGTGAAGCGGTGGTCCTAATTACTAAAAGTGCGTAAGCACCAACACGAAAAGAACAGCATGTCAGATATTTTATCTTCATTGGCTTATCTAAACGGTAAACCAACTGCGAAAGCAAAACTAAAAGCAAAAGCCGAACACTTTGTCGTTAATGAAGACTTGGGTTTTGAGTTTACTGGTGAAGGCGAGCACCTAATGGTTCGCATTCGTAAAACGGGTGAGAACACGAGCTTCGTAGCAAACGAACTGGCTAAAGCGTGCGGTGTTAAATCGAAAGATGTGAGTTGGGCGGGTTTGAAAGATCGTCACGCGGTTACCGAGCAGTGGTTGAGTGTCCACCTACCTAAAGGTGAGCCTGACTTTTCAGCGTTCTTAGTACAGTACCCAAGCATTGAGATCTTGGCGACAGCACGACACAACAAAAAGTTACGCCCGGGTGATTTAGTTGGCAACCAGTTCGAGCTGACTTTGTCTGAAGTAACAGACTGTGATGATGTCGTAAAACGTTTGGAAAAAGTCGCTCAAGTTGGCGTGCCAAATTACTTCGGTGCTCAGCGTTTTGGTAATGAAGGTAACAACTTATCTGAAGCTCGTCGTTGGGGCCGTGATAACGTTCGTACTCGTAACCAGAATAAGCGCAGCTTGTACCTTTCTGCGGCTCGCTCGTGGATTTACAACCTGATCCTGTCAGACCGTATTGAGCAAGATGCGTTTGCATCGGCATTGCTTGGCGATATTGTCATGAAAGACGGCGCTCAACTAACGGTAACTGCGGACAATATCGAAGCAGTAAACCAAGACATCGCGAATGGCGCTGCATGGGTTACTGTTGCTTTGGCTGGCGATAATGCTTTGCCAACGACTGATGAGTCTCAAGCGTTAGAGCAAAAACATCTTGATTCTGAACCTGACCTAATGGCGCTGATTCGCGGTAACCGCATGCGCCATGATCGCCGCGAAGCGTCACTGAAACCAACGGATTTAACTTGGGAAGTGAACGAAGATAATGTCACGCTTAAGTTCTCTCTTGATGCGGGTTGTTTCGCAACAGCGATTGTTCGTGAATTGGTTGAAGAAGTACACGTAGAAAGAAGCTACGAGCAATAACGATTCTGCTTGGAGCTAAGTCACTTGATATTGGAATTTAGTCACTTGGCATTGGAACAAAAGAAAGGATACAAGATGAAGATTTTACTCAGCAACGATGATGGTGTGCATGCTCAAGGTATTCATGAGTTGGCAAATGAATTACGTGATCTTGCTGAAATTATCATTGTTGCACCTGATCGTAATCGCTCGGGTGCTTCAAATTCATTAACTTTAGAACAACCTCTGCGTGTTCAAGAAATTGCTGAAAATACCTATTCAGTACAAGGAACACCGACCGACTGTGTGCATTTTGCGTTAAATGAACTGTTAAAGAACGATATGCCCAATCTGGTTTTAACGGGCATTAATCACGGTGCTAACCTTGGTGACGATGTGCTTTATTCAGGCACAGTTGCAGCTGCAATGGAAGGGCATTTCTTGGGCGTTCAATCGGTAGCGTTTTCACTGGTAGGTAAAAAACATTTTAAAACAGCGGCAGAGATTGCTCGTCGTATCGTCGAGCAACATTTAGTAAACCCAATACCCACTAACCGCCTGTTAAACGTCAACGTTCCTGACCTGTCTGTAGAACAGTTGTCTGGAACTCAAGTAACACGCCTTGGCGCTCGTCACCATGCTGAAGATATGATTAAGCAAAAAGACCCCCGCGGTCATGATATTTATTGGCTTGGTCCTCCGGGCAAAGAGCAAGATGCAGGCGAAGGTACCGATTTTTACGCTATTGAACATGGCTTTGTATCGGTAACACCGTTACAAGTTGATCTGACGGCGCACGAGTCGTTAGGTGCGATGACAACATGGTTAGGAGAGAAGTAAGTGAGCAACCCACAAGCCGAGCGCTTAGTTACTTTTTTGATTGAAAATGGTATTCAGGATCATAAGGTTCTCGATGCTATTTACCAACTGCCGAGAGAGAGCTTTTTATCACAGGCAATGTATCATCAAGCTTATGATAACAATGCGCTGCCTATTGGACAGGGACAAACAATCTCTCAGCCATACATCGTTGCTAAAATGACAGAGTTACTTGAGTTACAACAAGACAGTCGCGTTTTGGAGATCGGAACCGGTTCTGGTTACCAAACCGCAGTATTAGCTCAGCTTGTTGATCATGTTTATTCGGTTGAAAGAATAAAGTCGCTACAGTGGAATGCTAAGCGTAGGTTGAAGCAACTCGATTTCTACAATATATCAACCAAACACGGTGATGGCTGGCATGGGTGGTCTTCAAAAGCCCCTTTTGATGCGATCATTGTCACCGCTGCTGCTGAGTCGATTCCTCAAGTGCTTTTGCAACAACTTAAAGATGGTGGTCGTTTACTGATTCCTGTCGGTGATGATGAACAGCAATTGTTGAAGATTGTTCGCCATGGTGACGAGTTTTTATCGAGTGTTATCGAGGTCGTGAGATTTGTACCTCTCGTTCCTGGTGAGTTAGCTTAATCAAAATACTACTGGTGTAGGTGGATAGAGAGTCGATGGGTTCGAAGTTGTTAAAAGGAAGTACTTTACTGCTTGGCTGTGCACTTGTTGGGTGTGCAGCGAATTCGCCTGCGCCCGTTTCAAGCCTTAACAAGAATTACTCATCGATCGACCGTGGTAGTTATCGCGGCAGTTATTATGAAGTGAAAAAAGGCGATACTCTTTATTTCATCGCTTATGTCACTAATAAAGACGTTAATGATCTTGTGAGTTATAACAAGCTTTCTGCCCCTTATACTATCCACCCAGGACAGAAGCTTAAGTTATGGCGCCCGAGCTACAGTGCGCCAGCGTATGGTAAATCAACGGTGGCGGCAGCAGCTGTTGCTGCGCCTGTCGCGGCATCAACCACGTCATCTGCGGCAAGTAACCCTAAAATTATACCTAAACCGAGTAAAAACTCTAAATCTTCCCCTGCTCAAACTACCACCAAAGTGGTTAAAAAAGATTCACCAAAGAAGGTTGAACAATCCAAATCAAAAGAGTATGTTGGTTCTAAAGGTAAACAAAATGTTACACCGACAACCAAACCAACAAGTGATAAAGTATCCAAATGGTTATGGCCAACAAAAGGGAGAGTGATTAAGAACTTCTCTGTAGGCGAACAAGGAAATAAAGGCATAGACATAGCAGGACAGCGAGGTCAGCCAATAGTATCTACTGCAGGGGGAACGGTTGTTTATTCGGGTAATGCATTGCGAGGCTACGGCAATCTAGTGATTGTGAAGCACAATGATAATTACTTAAGTGCATACGCGCATAATGACCGGTTATTAGTATCTGAAGGGCAAAGTGTGAAACCAGGGCAGAAGATTGCAACAATGGGAAGCTCTGGAGCCAGCAGTGTTAGGCTGCACTTTGAGATTCGTTACCAAGGCAAATCAGTTAATCCAAAACGATATCTGCCTTAAATACAAGGTCTCTTAATAGGACATTGTATGAAGTGACATAGTCATTTAGCGACATATGAAGTTGTAATGTCATGCTAATTTCGCCAGGGGGAGGCGTTATGAGTATAAGCAATGCAGTAACCAAAGAAGAGTTCGATCTTGTCCAAGTAACCACGGAACCGGAAACACTTGGAAAAGCAAAGCGAACAGTCACTAAGAAAACCGAAGCGAAAGAAGAAGTTGAAGTTACGTCTAAAAGCCTAGATGCCACTCAACTTTATCTAGGCGAGATCGGTTTCTCACCACTATTAACCGCAGAAGAAGAAGTGCTTTATGCACGTCGAGCTCTACGCGGTGATGAAGCTGCACGTAAACGCATGATAGAAAGTAACCTGCGTTTAGTGGTAAAGATTTCACGTCGTTATAGCAATCGCGGTTTAGCACTTCTCGATCTAATTGAAGAAGGCAACTTAGGTTTGATTCGCGCCGTAGAGAAGTTTGACCCAGAACGTGGTTTCCGTTTTTCGACTTACGCGACATGGTGGATTCGTCAAACTATTGAACGTGCGTTGATGAATCAGACTCGGACTATCCGTTTACCAATCCATGTTGTGAAAGAGCTGAACATCTACCTACGTACTGCAAGAGAGCTATCACAAAAGCTTGACCATGAACCAACGGCAGAAGAGATCGCTTCTAAGCTAGATAAACCCGTTGGTGATGTGAGCAAGATGCTTCGTCTAAACGAAAGAGTGAGCTCTGTAGATACGCCAATTGGTGGTGACGGTGAGAAAGCACTGTTGGATATTATTCCAGACATCAACAATTCAGATCCTGAGGTTTCAACTCAAGATAGCGATATCAAGAATTCGTTGATATTCTGGCTTGATGAGCTGAATCCGAAGCAGAAAGAGGTGCTTGCACGTCGATTTGGATTGCTTGGTTATGAACCGTCAACACTAGAAGAAGTTGGTCGTGAAATCAGCCTGACTCGTGAGCGTGTTCGTCAAATTCAAGTTGAAGGTTTGCGCCGTTTACGTGAGATTCTGATCAAACAAGGTCTGAACATGGAAAACCTGTTCAACGTTGAAAACGACTAAACGATATTCCACGATATCGAAATAAAAAAACGCTGACTAATGTCAGCGTTTTTTAGTTTTGGCTTCTGATTTAGCTTTTACTTCAACTAAAAACTACAGCGCTGGCTATTTAAACTAAAGTAGCTTCTTCAAGCGGTAGAGCTCTTCTAATGCTTGTCGAGGTGTTAGATCATCAGGATCGACATTCGCTAGTGCTTGTTCCACTTCACTCGGTTCAGGGATCAAACTCAGTTGGTTTGCGATATCAACGTCGCTTGATCTCGACATCGGAGCCCCGATACTGAGCGCTTCTAGTTGCGTTAGTTTAGCACGAGCATTTTTGATCACCACTTTAGGAACACCCGCTAAGCCGGCAACCGCTAAGCCATAAGATTTACTCGCTGCACCTTCTTGTACTGCATGCATAAAGGCAATGTTGTCGCCATGTTCAACTGCATCTAAGTGTACGTTTGCCAATGTTGGAAGTTGGTTCGGTAACTCGGTTAGCTCAAAATAATGCGTGGCAAACAACGTCATCGAATTAATTTGATTTGCTAGCCATTCTGCACTTGCCCAAGCCAGCGACAAACCATCATAAGTACTGGTACCACGGCCGATCTCATCCATTAATACAAGGCTATTTGGTGTCGCGTTATGCAGAATGTTAGCGGTTTCTGTCATCTCAACCATGAAGGTTGAACGGCCAGAAGCCAAATCATCCGATGCGCCAATACGAGTAAAGATACGGTCGATAGAGCCAATCGTCGCGCTTTCGGCTGGAACGTAGCAACCTATGTGGGCCATCAATGCTATGAGAGCCGTTTGGCGCATGTAGGTCGACTTACCACCCATGTTTGGACCTGTGATGATCAGCATTTTACGCTGGTCGTTAAGGTCGATAGGGTTGGCGATGAAAGGTTCGTCCATCACTTGCTCTACTACTGGGTGACGACCCGCTTGTATCTGTATACCGGCCGCTTCTGTCATAGTTGGACGACAGTAATCAAGTGTATCTGCTCGCTCAGCTAAGTTTTGTAGTACATCAAGTTGAGATACTGAAGAAGCGATGTTTTGTAGTCGTTCTAGGTATGGCAGTAGTAAATCAAACAACTCTTCCCACAACTGCTTCTCGATAGCCAGTGCCTTCGATTTAGAGTTAAGCACTTTGTCTTCGTGCTCTTTCAGCTCAGGAATAATGTAACGTTCAGCATTCTTAAGCGTTTGGCGACGAACATAATGTGGCGGCACAAGGTGGCTCTGTCCGCGACTCACTTGAATGAAGAAACCGTGTACGTTGTTGTAACCAACTTTTAGAGTGTCGATGCCGTGACGTTCACGCTCTTCTTGCTCAAGTTTATCCAGAAATTCGGTTGCACCCGCAGCAAGGTCGCGCCATTCATCGAGTTCTGCGTTGTAGCCTTCTGCAATCACACCGCCATCTCGGATAACTACGGGCGGGTTCTCTTTGATTGCACGCTCTAGCAGCTCCGACACCTCATCCACAGGAGACGCATACTGAGCAAGTTGAGTCAGGTATGGGTGCTTAAGCTGAGTCAGTGTTTCAGCAAGCTCTGGTAAGTATTCCATTGCTTGACGAAGTCGAGCCATATCACGTGGGCGAGCAGAACGAAGTGCAAGACGAGCAAGGATACGCTCGATATCACCGATCTGTTTTAAGGTCGGCTGGAGCTCTGCAAAGAGAGCTAAATCTTTCATTTCACCAATCGCATCTAAGCGTTGATCAAGTGCCGAGATATTGCGCATTGGTTGATGTAACCAACGCTTAAGCATGCGGCTACCCATTGCGGTCGCAGTGTGATCTAGGACTTCAGCCAGGGTGTTATCTGTGCCACCGCCAAGATTTTGCGTGATCTCTAGATTGCGGCGAGTCGCAGCATCAAGGATCACCGAGTGATCTTGCTTGTCCATGGTCAGTGAACGGATATGTGGAAGCGCTGTACGTTGAGTATCTTTTACATACTGAATAAGACAGCCGGCTGCACACAAGCCAAGTTTCGCACCTTCAACGCCAAAACCCACAAGGTCGCGAGTACCAAATTGTTGGTTCAGCTGCTGCTTCGCGGTATCTAATTCAAATTCCCATACTGGACGGCGGCGATTGCCGTTACGGCTTGCCATTAAATCGACAGGTTCGAAATCCTCAGGGAATAGTAGCTCACGTGGTGAGGTTCTCTGTAGCTCAGCCGCCATCGCTTCTTCCGTTTCAGGCTCGCATAGTTGGAATCGGCCAGAGGTAATATCAAGCGTCGCATAGCCAAATTTACCGTTGTGGTGATAAATGGCTGCAATCAGGTTATCGATGCGTTCAGAAAGTAAGGCTTCGTCGGTTACGGTACCCGGCGTCACAATACGCACGACTGCACGCTCTACAGGGCCTTTTGAAAGTGCTGGATTACCAATCTGTTCACAAATTGCTACGGACTCACCAAGTTGCACTAACTTTGCAAGGTATCCTTCAACAGCATGGTATGGAACTCCCGCCATCGGAATTGGTTCACCATTTGATGAACCACGCTTAGTCAGTGAAATATCGAGGAGTTGAGAGGCTTTTTTAGCGTCATCGTAGAAAAGCTCGTAGAAATCGCCCATGCGGTAGAACAACAGAATTTCTGGATTTTCTGCTTTGAGTTTTAGGTACTGCTGCATCATGGGAGTGTGTTTTTGATCGGCTTTCACAGTTAACTTCTTTCGTTTATTTCTATTGCGGCTTAGGATACGTGAAAGCGTTTCGTGCGAAAAGCGGCTGATGCGAAAAGATGCAAATCCAAATGATATGACGGTAATTAAAGGGAAGCTAATAATGCAGATGACTCAAGCTCTTAGTGAAAAACTCGGACCATTACTGGCAAAGCATAAGCAAGTGCTAGTGACCGCTGAATCTTGTACCGGCGGTGGTGTAGCAACGGCAGTCACCGATGTGGCGGGCAGCTCAGCATGGTTTGACCGCGCCTTTGTGACTTACAGTAATGAAGCTAAGCAAGAGATGATTGGTGTTCAGCTTGAAACCTTGGTTGAGTTTGGTGCGGTGAGTGAACCCGTGGTGATAGAAATGGCCAAGGGGGCGCTACAACATTCAAATGGCACTATTTCTGTGTCGATCAGCGGTATTGCTGGCCCTGGCGGCGGCACGGAAGAAAAGCCCGTTGGTACCGTCTGTTTTGCTTGGAAATCGCTAAATGGCTGGGATAAAGTAGAAACGAATGTATTTACAGGTGATAGATCACAAGTACGCCAACAAGCCACGCACCATGCCCTGCAAGTTATTTATGATTACCTATCAATGGAAGGTAAGTAACATTTGTACAAATTATTTTCATACAGGTATAGACACTGTATGAATCAACAGTATAATAAAAGCCAATTAGTCACCCCTATGTGGGTTAGAAATAGATTCTAGATCGCTTGTTGAGACAACCGATTATGTGGAGATAGAAATGGACGAGAATAAACAAAAAGCGTTAGCCGCAGCCCTTGGTCAGATTGAAAAGCAATTTGGTAAAGGTTCGATCATGCGTCTTGGTGATAACCGCACAATGGACGTAGAAACTATTTCTACAGGTTCTCTATCTCTAGATATCGCACTAGGTGCTGGTGGCCTACCGATGGGACGTATCGTAGAAGTTTACGGTCCAGAATCATCAGGTAAAACAACGCTAACGCTTGAGCTTATTGCTGCAGCACAGAAAGTAGGCAAAACGTGTGCATTCGTTGATGCGGAGCACGCACTAGACCCTATCTACGCTCAAAAGCTTGGTGTTGATATCGATGCACTTCTTGTTTCTCAACCAGATACGGGTGAGCAAGCGCTTGAAATCTGTGATGCACTGGCTCGTTCAGGTGCAATCGACGTTCTTGTTATTGACTCAGTAGCAGCACTAACACCAAAAGCAGAAATTGAAGGCGAAATGGGTGACAGCCACATGGGTCTTCAGGCTCGTATGCTTTCTCAAGCAATGCGTAAGCTGACGGGCAACCTTAAGCAGTCTAACTGTATGGCTATCTTCATTAACCAAATTCGTATGAAAATTGGTGTGATGTTCGGTAACCCAGAAACAACAACAGGTGGTAACGCACTTAAGTTTTACGCATCTGTTCGTCTTGATATTCGCCGTACTGGTGCGATTAAAGATGGTGATGAAGTTGTTGGTAACGAAACTCGTATCAAGGTCGTTAAGAACAAGATTGCTGCACCATTCAAACAAGCTGAGACTCAAATCCTTTACGGTAAAGGCTTCAACCGCGAAGGTGAGCTTATCGATTTAGGTGTTAAGAATAAGCTAGTAGAAAAAGCGGGCGCTTGGTACAGCTACAAAGGCGATAAGATCGGCCAAGGTAAAGCTAACGCTGGTAAATACCTACGTGAAAACCCAGAAGTTGCTCTAGAGATCGATACTAAACTTCGTGAGTTACTACTGACTCCTGCTGTTCTTGAAGAGAAAGACGTAGAGAAAGAAGAAGAAAACGAAGAGCTATAAGCTAACGTTTTATAGAGTGGATGTTTGAAATAAACACCCGCTTTGGAAGAGCTTAAAGCCTCGCATATTTTATGTGGGGCTTTTTTTATTGAAGCTCTTCCGTCCTAGTCTGTGTTTACTTGGCTTACCTTAGTGGTTAGGTCGAAAGTGTAGTTCTGTTTTTTCTTTGCTCAGCTAGTGGAATATTCTCCATTTTACCTGATTCTCAATAAAATCTTGCCCAAGGGTGTCTTTTCTACAAGAAAACTAGTCGAAGCCTTAACCATGATCTACAATACGGCAAAATTCTAACTCGACTATTTTCAGGAAGAGCTGCATGTACATGAGCACTGATGAGGTTCGCAACGCGTTCCTTAAGTTCTTTGAGAGCAAAGAACACCAAATCGTAGACAGTTCATCGTTAGTTCCACATAACGATCCAACCCTGCTATTCACTAACGCAGGTATGAACCAATTCAAAGATTGCTTCTTAGGCGCCGAAAAGCGTGCCTACACTCGAGCAACTACGGCTCAGCGTTGTGTACGTGCGGGTGGTAAGCATAATGACCTTGAAAACGTAGGTTTCACGGCTCGTCACCACACATTCTTTGAAATGCTAGGTAACTTCAGCTTTGGTGATTATTTCAAAGAAGAAGCGATTGCGTTTGCTTGGGAATTCCTGACAGAAACTCTTCAACTGCCAAAAGAGCGTCTACTGGTAACGGTATACGAGACAGATGATGAAGCATTCGATATCTGGAACAAAAAAGTAGGTGTTCCTGCTGACCGTATCGTTCGCATTGGCGACAAAGAAGGCGGTAAACAGTTCGAGTCCGATAACTTCTGGACGATGGGGGACACAGGTCCTTGTGGCCCATGTACTGAAATCTTCTACGATCACGGTGAGCACATCTGGGGCGGTCGTCCTGGCACACCTGAAGAAGATGGTGACCGTTTCATTGAGATCTGGAACAACGTATTCATGCAGTTCAACCGTCACGCTGACGGTACAATGGAACCGTTACCTAAGCCTGCTGTAGATACAGGTATGGGGATTGAGCGTATTTCTGCAATCATGCAGGGCGTTCACTCTAACTACGAAATTGATGTATTCCAAAAGCTAATCAAAGCGACAGCGGAAGTTGTGGGTCATGACGATCTATCTAACCAATCGCTACGCGTTATTGCGGACCACATCCGTTCTTGTTCATTCCTAATCGCTGACGGCGTTATGCCTTCAAACGAAGGTCGTGGCTACGTTCTACGTCGTATTATTCGTCGTGCAGTTCGTCACGGTAATAAGCTTGGCGCACAAGGCGTGTTCTTCCACAAACTAGTGGGTGTACTAGCTGAAGTGATGGGCTCTGCGGCAGATGAACTTAAGAAACAGCAAGAGCTTGTTGAAAAAGTACTTCGCATTGAAGAAGAGAACTTTGGTCGTACTCTAGAGCGCGGCATGGTTATTCTTAATGACGCACTAGATGCACTTGAAGGCAAAGAGCTTGACGGCGAAACCGTTTTCAAACTTTACGACACATACGGCTTCCCAGCTGACCTTACTAACGATGTAGCTCGTGAACGCGACTTTACTATCGATGAAGAAGGCTTTGAGAAAGCGATGGAAGTACAGCGTCAGCGTGCACGTGAAGCAGGCCAGTTCGGTACTGATTACAACGCGACTATCAAAGTAGACACCAATACTGAGTTCTTTGGTTACACAGGTACTGAAGGTTCAGGTGAAATTTCTGCGCTATTCGTTGACGGCGAAGAAGTATCTTCACTATCAGCCGGTGACAAAGCAATTATTATCCTTGAAGAGACGCCATTCTACGCTGAATCTGGCGGCCAATGTGGTGATGCGGGTACGCTGAAAACAGTATCGGGTCTATTCGAAGTACAAGACACTCAGAAACTCGGTAACGCATTTGCGCACCACGGTGAGCTAGTTGAAGGTGTATTGGCTAAGGGCGATAAAGTAGAAGCAACGGTTGACGCTGAGCGTCGTGCTGCTATCTCACTAAACCACTCTGCAACTCACTTACTTCACTCTGCACTGCGCGAAGTGCTAGGTGAGCACGTTGCTCAGAAAGGTTCTTTAGTTAAGCCAGACAACCTGCGTTTTGATTTCTCTAACCTTGAAGCGGTAACACCGGCACAGATTAAAGAAGTAGAGCGCTTGGTTAACGCACAAGTTCGTAAGAACCACGTGATTGAAACCAACATCATGGACATCGAATCAGCGAAAGAAAAAGGTGCAATGGCACTGTTTGGCGAGAAGTACGATGATGAAGTTCGCGTTTTATCTATGGGCGATTTCTCTACTGAACTTTGTGGTGGTATCCACGCAAGCAATACGGGCGATATCGGCCTATTCAAGATCACTTCTGAAGGTGGTATTGCTGCGGGTATTCGTCGTATTGAAGCGGTAACGGGTGAAGCTGCTCTAGATGCAGTAGAAGCTCAGGCTAACGCTTACGAAGAGAAACTTGCTGAATCAGCTAAGAAAGCGAAATCTCTAGAGAAAGAAATCCAACTGCTTAAAGAAAAGATGGCTGCTGCAGAAAGCGCAAACATCATGGGCAAAGTAGAAGAGATCTCTGGTACTAAAGTTTTGGTTGCTGCCATTGAAGGCGCAGACAACAAGAACTTACGTACTATGGTTGATAACGCTAAAAACCAAGTAGGTAGCGGCATCATCCTGATCGCGAACGTAGCAGACGGTAAAGTTGGCTTGATTGCTGGTGTAACCAAAGACCTAATCGGCAAAGTAAAAGCGGGTGACCTAGTTAAGATGGTTGCTGAGCAAGTTGGCGGTAAAGGCGGCGGTCGTCCAGATATGGCTCAAGCGGGCGGTACTGATGTTGAATCACTACCTGAAGCGCTTAAATCTGTACGTACTTGGTTAGAAGAACGTCTTTAAACTTAAGTAATTGATACAAAGATGCCCAATCAGATGATTGGGCATCTTTTATTTTGCCTATTGGAAGTGTGTAAAAGGCTGGATTGAGATAAACCAAGAAGTCTAATGGTAAGTTAGACTCCTTGGTTAATTTTTTATTGCTTCGCTATGACGCGAAGCATGTGTTTTTTTGTCATATATAGATGTCGGTCTTGGGAAGGTGAGGACGGGTGAAAATGCCTCTTATCGTACAGAAATTTGGTGGAACGTCGGTGGGTTCAATAGAGCGCATCCATCATGTAGCAGATAAAATCATTGAAGCGAAAAATGAAGGTAACCAGATCGTGGTTGTCGTTTCTGCTATGTCAGGTGAAACAAATCGATTGGTTAACTTAGCCACACAAATTGATAGCGTCCCCAACGCTAGAGAACTGGATGTGCTGTTAACGGCTGGAGAACAAGTTTCCATGGCCTTATTGGCAATGACGTTGCACAAGTTAGGTTATGAAGCGACATCGATGACTGGCTATCAAGCAAAGATACACACCGATTCCAATCATAATAATGCGACGATTGAGCATATTGATACAGCTCCTATTCAAGCGCTGCTCGATGATAACCAGATTGTGATAGTGGCAGGCTTTCAAGGCGTCAATACCAAAGGTGATATCACGACATTAGGCCGTGGCGGTTCAGATACCACTGCGGTAGCGCTCGCTGGTGCACTTCAGGCGAAAGAATGTCAGGTTTATACTGATGTAGATGGTGTTTACTCTTGTGACCCTAGAGTCGTAAAGCAATCTCAAAAGTTAGATACATTAGATTTTCCTTCTATGGAAGAGATGGCTCGCCGAGGTGCTAAGGTATTGCATCTGCCGTGCGTTCAGTATGCCTGGCAACACAATGTGCCATTGCGAGTGCTTTCAAGTTTTGAAAAAGGCGAAGGTACATTGATCACGGGCAACCAGTGTTTGAATGATATTACTGGAATAGCGATTGAAAGAGATATGGAGCGGATTGAGTGTTTGAATGAAGATTTACCGTCTTTTATCTCTCATTGTCAATTGTTAGGGATCGAAGTCTGTAGTGTGATCGAGGAAACAGAACGAGCAGCACTCATTATTAAACAAGACATAAGTGCTAAATTAAAACTAGTTTTTGCTGCACAAATCCGTAATAGTGAACAGGTTAGTTTGTTAACTGTGGTAGGAAGCCGAACACGAGAAATTGTGGTCAGTTCACATGGATTGTTGTCTGAAGGCGAAATTGATGTACAGCATCACTTATTGCAGCAGCAGTCTTTAACTTTGGTGATATCACCAACGCAAGTCGATATGGCTGCTAACATATTACACAATGCATACATCGTTACGCGTGAAACACAGGGTTATCTTAAAAAAGAAGTGCATTTTGGTTAAATAAAACCAATCGATAGCTTACGAAAATATAACTTTTGTTGGATAATGCTCACGTAGCTAGATAAATTTAGAGATTACTCAAGGAGCAAAGAATGCTAATTTTGACTCGCCGCGTTGGCGAAACACTGATGATTGGTGATGAAGTAACAGTTACTGTATTGGGCGTGAAAGGTAACCAAGTACGTATTGGTGTTAACGCACCTAAAGAAGTATCTGTTCATCGTGAAGAGATCTACATGCGCATTCAAGCTGAAAAAGGTAATGGTAACGTTGCACCTGGCAACTACTGATATTTTTTGCGTAGAGAAGAGGCTAGCATTGTCGCTAGCCTTTTTTGATCTTGGGGAGCGAGAAATATTGTGTGAATGAAAATGGGTTTAATAACAGATTTTTTGATGCTGCGAAGCGAACATGTCATAAAACTGTGAAATACAGACATGACTGAGTATGGTCCTTTATCGGGTTTTGTTTGCCAAAGCTCAAGATTTGTTAACTTCTCCTATGGCGTAATATCGCATCCCATAGTATGGTGAAAACAGCAGTAGCACTTGCTGCTGGATAAATTAGATAATTGTTTTCGGCTGTTTATTATTGTTAATCTTTCGCCTTAATTTTTAAGGGAAAAAGTAGTTTCTAGAGCTTGTAAGTTTAATTTGCAAGCGCTTTGATTAAATAGCAAACGGTTGAGTGTTTTTGTCCAATTTTTTTCAATAAAGTGTTTGACATATTTTCGGTAAAACGTAATATGTGCCTCCGCAAGACGGTGAGGTGGCCGAGAGGCCGAAGGCGCTCCCCTGCTAAGGGAGTATGTGGTTTGTAGCCGCATCGAGGGTTCGAATCCCTCCCTCACCGCCATTTCTTGCGAGTCTAAAATTAGCAAGTTAGGCAATATAAATGTGCGCTCTTAGCTCAGCTGGATAGAGTACCTGGCTACGAACCAGGCGGTCGGAGGTTCGAATCCTCCAGAGCGCGCCATTCTCTTTACTCTTCTTTGTAAGTGTTTTGAGAATAATGAATTAGGTGAGGTGGCCGAGTGGCCGAAGGCGCTCCCCTGCTAAGGGAGTATGTGGTTTGTAGCCGCATCGAGGGTTCGAATCCCTCCCTCACCGCCATTCATTACAGGCCAATGGCCTTTTTTTTTCTTCGTAGCAAGAAGAATGTGATATGTTTCACAACTTCATTCTAAGTGAATGAACACTGTGCGTCCTTAGCTCAGCTGGATAGAGTACCTGGCTACGAACCAGGCGGTCGGAGGTTCGAATCCTCCAGGACGCGCCACTAATTAAGGGCTTCTTTCTTACGAGAATGAAAATCCTTGTATTGAATTACTGATTACGGTGAATTGATACTAAAACCGTGCGCTCTTAGCTCAGCTGGATAGAGTACCTGGCTACGAACCAGGCGGTCGGAGGTTCGAATCCTCCAGAGCGCGCCAATATTTAGGGTTTAGTTCTTATATGAATGTGAATCCTGATATTGATAAATCGTTCATCGAGAATTAATATCAAAAACAGTGCGTCCTTAGCTCAGCTGGATAGAGTACCTGGCTACGAACCAGGCGGTCGGAGGTTCGAATCCTCCAGGACGCGCCACTATTTAGGGTTTCCTTGTGAACTCCTGATATTGGGAATACTGATATCGAAAACCGTGCGCTCTTAGCTCAGCTGGATAGAGTACCTGGCTACGAACCAGGCGGTCGGAGGTTCGAATCCTCCAGAGCGCGCCACTATTTAGGGTTTCTTTTATGAACCCCTGATATTGGGAATACCGATATCGAAAACTGCGCGTCCTTAGCTCAGCTGGATAGAGTACCTGGCTACGAACCAGGCGGTCGGAGGTTCGAATCCTCCAGGACGCGCCACTTTTTAGGGTTTCCTTGTGAACTCCTGATATTGGAAATACTGATATCGAAAACCGTGCGTCCTTAGCTCAGCTGGATAGAGTACCTGGCTACGAACCAGGCGGTCGGAGGTTCGAATCCTCCAGGACGCGCCACTATTTAGGGCTTCTTTCTTATAAGAATGAAATCCTTATATTGATCTGTTGTTAGTAACAATGAATTGATATTAAAACCGTGCGCTCTTAGCTCAGCTGGATAGAGTACCTGGCTACGAACCAGGCGGTCGGAGGTTCGAATCCTCCAGAGCGCGCCACATTATTAAAAAAAGCCTCGTTTATACGAGGCTTTTTTTATATCTGCTGTAATTTTGTTGCGATAATGTTAAATTTACTCAGGGTTTAACTTGTTGTATTTAAAGTAATTATATAGTGCTTCTTTATTATTCTACCTTTCCCATATCAATTCTTAACAAAGCCTCTTTTAAGTCACAGTTTAAATACCTAAAAATGACGTATTTGACAGATTTATGTGATCTGAACGGCGAATAATTAACCCTATGTGTGCGTTATCCGTAACAGAACCTTAAACAAAATTGACAAACTTTTACCAATCGAGATAATCCATGGGTCGGGATCACTATTCGCTGAAATCCTGTCATATGTCAGGATGACGAAGAAAGGAAGCAACATGACTAATATTGGAAGCCTGCTAGGAGATGCGGCGACTCTAATGATAACGGGGATGTCCGTTGTCTTTATTTTCCTAACTATTCTAGTTTACCTCGTTCGGTTGATGTCAAAACTGGTACCAGAAGAAGTACCAGAGCCGATCGCAGCACCTAAAAAAAATCAAAAATCACAATCAAACCCTTCAGCTGTTAGTCCACAAGTTGTGGCAGCAATTTCGGCCGCGGTTCATCAATACCGTGCGTCTACTGCTAAGTAGCATTTAAAGGATTAAAAAGGAGTTTATGAGCATGTCTAAACCACTAGCTATCACAGATGTGGTACTTCGTGACGCGCACCAGTCACTATTTGCTACTCGTATGCGTATCGAAGATATGCTGCCAATTGCGGCAGAGCTGGATAAAGTCGGTTACTGGTCACTTGAGACTTGGGGCGGCGCGACGTTTGATTCGTGTATCCGTTTTCTTGGCGAGGATCCATGGGAGCGTTTGCGTGAGCTGAAAAAAGCGATGCCAAACACACCAATGCAGATGCTACTGCGTGGTCAAAACCTATTGGGCTACCGTCACTACGCGGATGATGTAGTAGAAAAATTTGTTGAACGTGCCCATAAAAACGGCATGGACGTATTCCGTATCTTTGATGCGATGAATGACGTACGTAACTTTGAAAAAGCAGTGAAAGCAACGATCGACGTTGGTGGCCACGCTCAAGGTACGTTGTCTTATACAACCAGTCCGGTTCACAACTCAGATACTTGGGTTGATTTGGCTAAGCGTCTAGAAGACCTAGGTTGTCACTCACTATGTATCAAAGATATGTCAGGTTTATTGAAGCCCTATGAAGCGGAAGAGCTGATTACACGTATCAAAGCATCGTGTGACGTTCCTCTAGCGTTGCATAGCCACGCGACAACCGGTCTATCGACTGCAACAGCGGTTAAAGCCGTTGAGGCGGGTATCGATATTCTAGACACGGCTATCTCTTCAATGAGCTGTACTTACGGTCACACGCCAACCGAAACGGTTGTTGCGATGTTAGAAGGTACAGAGCGTGATACCAATCTTAAGCTTGATCAGATCGAACCCATCGCGGCTTACTTCCGTGATGTACGTAAAAAATACGCGAAATGGGAAGGTCAGCTAAAAGGTGTTGATTCACGTATCTTGATTGCTCAGGTTCCTGGCGGCATGTTAACCAACATGGAAGGCCAGCTTAAAGAACAGGGCGCAGCCGACCGTATGGACGAAGTGCTCGAAGAGATCCCTCGCGTACGTAAAGAGCTTGGGTACATTCCTTTGGTAACACCAACGTCTCAGATTGTCGGTACTCAAGCGGTTATTAACGTCTTAACAGGTGAACGCTATAAGAGCATCACGAAAGAAACTGCTGGTCTACTGAAAGGTGAATACGGTCAAGCTCCTGCTGAGGTTGATGTAGAACTGCAAACGAAAGTATTGGATGGCGCAGAGCCGATTACTTGTCGTCCTGCTGACTTACTTAAGTCTGAAATGGATACGTTAACGACGGATCTGTTAGAGAAAGCGAAATCAGAGGGCATTTCACTCGCTGAAGATACGGTTGATGATGTGCTTACTTACGCATTGTTTCCACAAGTTGGTCTTAAGTTCCTTAAGAATCGTCGTAACCCTGAAGCATTTGAACCTGCACCAATGCTAGAAACAGAGGCTCCAGTTGTAGCTGCTCCTGTACAAGCTTCTGGTGGCATTGAAAGCTACAGCGTGAAGGTGGATGGTCAAGTTTATGATGTTGAAGTTGGCCCACAAGGTGAACTTACATCAGTGGCGCCATCAGCAAAACATACTCAAGCGGCTCAGGCTGCACCAGTAGTAGCTTCTGACGCTGAAGCGGTTCCTGCTCCACTTGCGGGGAACATTTTTAAGGTCATCGTTCAGGCGGGGGCTGAGGTTGCTGAAGGTGATGTTCTGCTTATCCTAGAAGCAATGAAGATGGAAACGGAAGTTCGTGCTGCTCGTGGTGGTATCGTTCAAGAGTTGAATGTTAAAGAAGGCGATGCAGTTACTGTAGGCGCTCCACTACTAAGTTTAGCATAAGGGAGTAGCATGGAAGGATTGATGACCTTATGGTCGGAAACAGGGATTGCTAACTTTGAGTTTGGCCAAATCTGTATGATGCTGATTGGTTGCTTACTGTTGTTTTTGGCAATTCGTAAAGGATTTGAACCGTTACTTCTACTACCGATTGGCTTTGGTGCTGTATTAGCAAACATTCCAAATGCTGGGTTTACTGAGCCCGGCGGTTTGCTTTACTACGTTTACTACATTGGTATTGAGACCGGTATTTTCCCACTGCTGATCTTTATGGGTGTTGGTGCGATGACGGACTTCGGTGCGTTGATTGCGAACCCTAAAACGTTGTGGCTAGGGGCTGCGGCTCAGTTTGGTATCTTTGCAACGCTATTTGGCGCGATCTTGCTGAACTATGTTCCAGGAATGGAATTCTCAATGGCAGATGCTTCGTCAATTGCGATCATTGGTGGTGCCGATGGCCCAACCGCGATCTTCTTGGCGAGTAAGTTATCTCCTGACCTACTAGGTGCCATTGCAGTAGCGGCTTATAGCTACATGGCTTTGGTTCCTATCATTCAGCCACCAATCATGAAAGCGTTAACGTCTCCTGAAGAGCGCAAGATTAAGATGGCTCAACTTCGTCACGTTAGTAAAGTCGAGAAGATTCTTTTCCCACTTGCTGTACTACTGATGACGATTTTGTTCCTACCTTCAGCAACACCTCTCGTAGGTATGTTTTGCCTAGGTAACTTAATGCGTGAAGCGGGTGTGGTGGATCGCCTTTCAAAAACAGCTCAAAACGAACTGATTAACGTTGTGACTATTTTCCTTGGTCTCGGTGTTGGTTCTAAGCTTCAAGCGGATACGTTCTTGAACTTAGAGACGCTAGGTATTCTAGGTTTAGGTGCGGTGGCGTTCAGTATCGGTACGGCGGGTGGTGTATTGATGGCGAAGGTTCTAAATCGCTTCTCGAAAGAAGACATCAACCCATTAATTGGCGCAGCTGGTGTATCTGCGGTTCCGATGGCGGCTCGTGTTGTCAACAAGGTTGGACTTGAGGCAAACCCTCAGAACTTCTTGTTGATGCATGCAATGGGTCCGAACGTAGCAGGTGTGCTTGGTAGTGCGGTTGCGGCGGGTATTCTATTAGCTCTCGTGGGCTAGTGGTTTTGCTGAGTCATGTATCGTTACGTTAATTGGTCGTCAATTTACGAATGAGCGGTTAACTTAGCCTTATTAAATGGTTTATAGTCAAAGGGATGCTTTCGCATCCCTTTCTTTTTGTTAATGAGGGTGCATGCTCACTAGAGCTTTTATCAATCAAGGAAATGTGGAAATGGAAAATAAACAGATTGCGATAACTCAATTCGGCGGCGTCGAAAACCTTAGTATTCAAACCGGTGCGATTCCTGAGCCTAAGGCTGGAGAAGTGGTGGTTAAAGTTTCCTTTTCGGGCATTAATCCGATTGATGTCAAAACCCGAGCAGGTCTTGGTTGGGCTGCTGCACAAAACAAAGATAACCTTCCTTGGGTGCCTGGTTACGATATTTCAGGACAAATTATCACGCTAGGCGATCAGGCTAAACGTTTTACTGTTGGCGATAACGTGGCAGGCTTTATTGGTTTCCCACTGCAAGGTGGCGGCTACAGCCAATATGTATGTGTCCCAGAAGCGGCATTAAGCATGGTTCCTGACTCTGTTACCCTAGAAGCGGCAGCAGCATTACCACTTGCGAGCCAAACAGCAGCCCAAGCGCTCAATAAAGTCGAAGTGAAGGAAGGCGATCGCGTGCTTATCTTAGCGGGCGCGGGCGGCGTTGGTCACTTTGCTGTTCAAATTGCAGTGGCAGCAAAAGCTGAGGTTTACACGACCTGCAGCGAAGCTAACCTCGACTATCTTGCAACGCTAGGCGCTCATGCCATCAACTATAAATTTGCCCCAGCTTCAGAGCGAGTTTCTGATGTTGATGTACTGATTGATTTGGTCGGTGGCGATACAGCGCTTGACGCATTGAAGTGCCTGAAAGATGGTGCGAGAGTGGTCACTGTTCCTACTCTATCGGCAGAGTTGATCTGCGAGAAAGCGAAATTATTAGGTTTTACTGCATCAGGCATGTTGGTGGAGCCAAACCCTGAGCAAATGGACACCATGCTTTACATGGTCAGTGTCGGATTGCTTAAAACAGAGATTCAAGGTATCTACTCGTTAGACGAAGCGCAATCGGCTCATCTTCAGGTTGA
The DNA here is from genome assembly GCF_024347535.1 of Vibrio kanaloae. Lineage (NCBI taxonomy): Bacteria > Pseudomonadati > Pseudomonadota > Gammaproteobacteria > Vibrionales > Vibrionaceae > Vibrio > Vibrio kanaloae. The sequence goes on from NZ_AP025497.1 coordinate 524,764, forward strand.
AACCGGACATACAAGAGGCAAGGTACTACTTAAAATGCAAGAAGGTTGATATGCAGTGCTAGAGTTCTTTAATTCTCTTTTTGAAAACATAGCGCTGTGGTTCTCTGACTCGGCGCTTTGGGTACTCTTCATCAGTGGCTTCTTAAGTGCCACGTTACTGCCCGGCGGTTCAGAAGCCAGTCTTGTTGCGGCATTGAGTTTAGAGCAGTTCTCTGTCTCATCGATTATTCTAGTGGCGACACTCGGCAATACTTTTGGCGGTCTTACTAATTATTGGGTTGGTTTGTGGTTGCCTAATCGAACTCAATCTGAAAAACATGGTCATAAGGCTATGGCGTGGCTGAGCCGTTATGGTTACTGGACGCTGTTATTCAGTTGGTTACCCGTTATTGGTGACCCTTTGTGTCTGGCCGCGGGTTGGCTAAGAATGAAATTTATCCCTAGCGTTATTTTGATAGCGATTGGCAAAGCCGCTCGCTACAGTCTACTTACTGCTATCTACTTCGGTTTTTTCTAAGGAGAACCTATGAAAAAGGTTTTACTTGGTACATTTTCTCTTATCGCCATTGCCGGCTGTTCTTACAATGTACCTAGCTCAACATCTTTCTTTTCTTCATTGCCAGAAGGCGTCACTCTAGTCGAAGAAGTTAAGCCTTCTAAAGACAAAGTGGTGATTCCTTACACCAAGTATCAATTGGATAATGGCTTAACCGTTATTCTTTCTCCGGATGATTCTGATCCTCTTGTGCATGTGGATGTAACCTATCATGTGGGTTCTGCTCGTGAGCAGATTGGTAAGTCGGGCTTTGCTCACTTCTTTGAACACATGATGTTTCAAGGCTCTGAGAACGTCGGTGACCAGCAACACTTTAAGATCATTACCGAAGCGGGTGGTTCGTTAAACGGTACCACTAATCGTGACCGTACCAACTACTTTGAAACCGTTCCATCTAACCAACTTGAGAAAATGTTGTGGTTAGAATCAGACCGAATGGGTTTCTTATTGGATGCGGTTTCTCAGAAGAAATTTGAAGTTCAAAGAGGCACGGTTAAAAACGAACGTGCTCAAAGTTATGAAAACCGTCCTTATGGCTTGATGTGGGAGCGCATGGGTGAGGCGCTTTACCCTGAAGGTCACCCGTATTCATGGCAGCCAATTGGTTATGTGGAAGATCTCGATCGTGTTGATGTGAATGACCTTAAGGCGTTCTTCCTACGTTGGTATGGCCCAAATAATGCTGTGTTAACGATTGGTGGTGATATCGACGTTGATGACACGCTAGAGTGGGTTAACAAGTACTTTGGCCCTATCCCTCAAGGCCCAGAAGTTAGGGCTGCAGAGAAACAACCTGCCGTGCTAACAGAAGATAAGTACATCACCTTAGAAGATAATATTCGTCAGCCGATGGTACTGGTCGGTTGGCCAACAACGTATCGCGGTGAAGAGACACAAGCTTCCCTGAATGCACTGTCTAACGTGTTAGGTTCTGGCACCAACAGTTACCTGTATCAAAACTTGGTTAAAACACAGAAAGCAGTCAGCGCAGGATCTTTTCATGATTGTGCTGAATTAGCTTGTACCACGTATGTATATGCGATGGGCAACTCAGGTGAAAAAGGCGATTTGACGGTTCTTAATAAAGAATTGATGGATACCCTAGAGCAATTCTCGAAAGAGGGCGTTGAACAAGATCGTTTGGACCAGATCACCGGTATGGCAGAAGCGGATGCGGTTTTTGCATTGCAAAGTGTGAAAGGTAAGGTTTCACAACTCGCGTCTAATCAAACCTTCTATGGCCAGCCTGATCGTATTGAATCACAACTGGATCAAATCCGCGCGGTGACTCCCGATAGTGTAAGTAAAGCTTATCAAGACTTTATCGAGGGTAAACACAAGGTGACACTCAGTGTTGTACCTAAGAAGCGACTTGAGCTAGCGGTTCGCGAAGCTACATTCACCACTCCAACTCGCACGTTACCTGAATATGCCAAAGTCACTGAAGATCAGCTCGATTTCAGAAAAGCACCAAATACCTTTGATCGCAGCGTAATGCCAGAAGTAACCTTTGGTGTTAAAGCGACGATGCCTGAGTTGTACCGCATGCACTTTGCAAATGGCACGGACTTGATTGGTACTGTGACCAGTGAAACACCGACAGTACAGCTACAGATTCAACTTCCAGCTGGCGAGCGTTATGTTCGCAAAGGGCAAGAAGGCCTAGCAAACCTAACGGCTTCTATGATGGAGGAAGGCTCAACCAAACGAACCGTTGAAGAACTACAGGCAACATTAGATAAGCTTGGCAGCAGCGTTAGTATCAGTGCGGGCAGTTACACCACGGACATTTCAATCTCGACGCTAGAGAAAAACCTGCCTCAAACCTTAGCGATCGTACAAGAGATTCTGTTTGAGCCTAAGTTTGATGAACAAGACTTCGAACGTGTTAAGAAGCAGATGCTAGAAGGCGTTGTGTATCAGCATCAGCAGCCAAGCTGGATGGCTTCTCAAGCAACCCGTGAAGTGCTGTTTGGTGACACTGTTTTTGCTCGCGCAAGTGATGGTACTAAGGAATCTCTATCGAAATTGACCTTAGACGATGTGAAAAAATTCTATGCGCAACATTACACACCAGAAGGTGCCAATATTGTTGTTGTGGGAGACATCTCGAAGAAAGAGGTAGGGAAACAGCTACAATTCTTTGAGCAGTGGCAAGGCGATGCGGCACCATTAACGCGTCCACAGATCGTCAAAGAGCTTTCTGGTCAGCACCTGTACTTAGTTGATAAACCGGGTGCGCCGCAAAGCATTGTTCGCTTGGTTCGTAAGGGCCTGCCGTTTGATGCGACGGGTGAATTGTACTTGAGCCAACTGGCTAACTTTAACTTAGCTGGTAACTTCAATAGCCGTATCAACCAGAACCTACGTGAAGACAAAGCTTACACTTACGGTGCAAGCGGTTATTTCGCGAGTACTCGTGAAACTGGTGCGGTAGTTTTTAGCGCGCAGGTAAGAGCCAATGCGACAGTTCCATCGATTCAGGAGTTCACTAATGAACTGGATGAATTTAGTCAAAGTGGATTAACTGACGAAGAGGTGAAATTTATGCGCCTTGCTGTCGGTCAACAAGATGCACTTAAATATGAAACGCCAAGTCAAAAGGCTGGGTTATTGAGTAATATTGTCGCATTGAGCCTTGATGAAAATTACCTACAACAGCGTAATCAGATAGTTGAAACGGTTTCAAAAGAGACCTTAAACGAACTATCGAAGAAATGGTTTGACCCGAATGATTATCAAATAATAGTGGTTGGCGACGCGACTTCGCTTCGTCCTCAACTAGAAAAGTTAGATATTCCAATAGAAGAGCTTGAAATCATTCGTTAGAGTACACATTAAAGGGGGAGGGAAAAGACTCTATTTTTCTCCTCCAACCTAATTTATGATAGTTCTAATCAGAACGATATAAGATAAGTGAACTGAATTTTGACTGATTTTGCTGCGCGACTAAAGCAAGTTGCAACCAACCCTAAGACCTTTTCTCAATTTGGTCGTGGTGTTGAAAGGGAAACGTTACGCTACACGGAGGATGGGCACCTTGCTACTGGGCCGCACCCAAAAGCTTTGGGATCTGCGTTGATGAACGGATGGGTAACGACCGATTTTTCCGAGTCGTTACTGGAGTTTATTACACCTGTTTCTAACGACGTTCCGACGCTTTTGAATCAATTGTCTGATATCCACCATTTCACACAAACCAAGTTAGATGGCGAAAAGATGTGGCCGCTTTCTATGCCTTGCTACGTAGGCAGTGAAGATTATATTCAGCTCGCTCAATACGGCACCTCTAATAACGGCAAGATGAAGACGCTATATCGCGAAGGCTTAAAGCGTCGTTACGGTAGTCTGATGCAGATTATTTCCGGTGTTCACTTCAACTTCTCTTTCCCAGATAGTTTTTGGGATAGCTTGTTTGGAGAGCAAACAGAAGAAGCGCGTTGTAAATCTAAGTCCGATGCTTACTTTGGTTTGATTCGTAATTACTACCGTTTTGGTTGGTTAATCCCATATTTCTTCGGCGCTTCGCCTGCACTATGTCCTTCTTTCATCAAAGGAAGAGAGACAAAGCTACCTTTTGAAAAGATAGGCGAAACGCTGTATTTACCAAATGCAACAGCACTACGTCTGAGCGATCTTGGCTATACTAACAGTGCACAAAGTGTGCTGAAAATTGGCTTTAATAGCCTAGAACAGTACTTAGACGGATTGAACCAAGCGATTCGGACACCATCGGAAGAGTTTGCCGAAATTGGTACTAAAGTTGATGGTGAATACCGTCAGTTGAATAGTAACGTTCTTCAAATCGAGAATGAGCTTTATGCGCCAATTCGTCCTAAGCGTGTCGCGAAAAGTGGTGAGAAGCCATCAGAAGCACTCGCGCGTGGCGGTGTCGAATATATTGAAGTTCGTTCTTTAGACGTAAACCCGTTCAGTTCAATTGGTATTAATGAGCAGCAGGTCCGCTTCCTCGATCTATTCTTAACGTGGAGCGTGTTAACGGATTCTGCGGAGATGGATAACTGTGAGTTGGAATGCTGGCGTGATAACTGGAACAAGGTGATCTTAGAAGGTCGTCAAGTTGGCCTAGAGCTTCAAATTGGTTGTCATGGCGAGCGATTGTCTCTGCAAGATTGGGCGAAGCGAGTCTTCAAAGACCTACGTTCTATTGCCGAGATGATGGACGCTGAGCAAGGTGGTCGTGCATACCAAGAAACTTGTGATACGCTGGGATCTTGGATTGATAACCCTGAACTGACTATTTCTGGCCAATTGCTAGAAGAGACTAAAAAACTGGGTGGCTTAGGTAAAGTAGGCTGCGCGTTAGGAAATGCTTACGCTCAACAACATGCAGCACATCAATATAAAGTGTATTCAGCTGAGTTGATGGAAGCCGAAGTTCGACGTTCAATGATTGATCAACAGCAAAGTGAAGAAGCCAGCACTCAAGATTTTGATAGCTTCTTAGCGGATTACTTTTCGTATTTAAAAGCATAGCGAGACTTTGGTGGAAAGGAAGCAAGCCTTATTAGGTCAACCTATTCATGTAAGTGGTAAATGGTCACCGGTGGTGACTGTTGGTGTTGTCTCTAGTTTATTGGTTGGATGTGCAACACCGCCACCTAAGCAGCAAGATAACCTGTGCAGTATTTTCAGAGAGCACTCTTCATGGTATGAAGGTGCATTGGATATGCAAGAAGAGTGGGGCACGCCGATTAACGTAGCGATGGCTTTTGTGAAACAAGAGAGTAGCTTTCGTCATGATGCACGCCCACCCAAAGATTACCTTCTTGGCTTTATCCCTTGGGGGCGGGTAAGCAGCGCCTACGGGTATGCGCAAGCGCAAGATCCTGCTTGGGAATACTTTCAAAAAGCGACCAATAACGGTGGGTCAAGAACCAATTTCGATGATTCATTGATGTTCATTGGTTGGTATACCAGCGAGACTCGTCGTCAGCTTGGTATCTCGTTGTGGGATCCGTATAACCAATATCTGGCCTATCATGAAGGGCGTGGTGGTTATAAGCGTCAATCATACAAAAGCAAACCATCTTTGATTAAGGTGGCTCGCAAAGTCGAACAGCAAGCAAAAGATTATGGATGGCAACTGAAACAGTGCCGCAAAGAACTGGAAGACAATCGAAGTTGGTTTTTCTAAAGCCAACCGTCATGGAGAAGAGCAATGCCTTTATTAGATAGTTTCACTGTTGATCATACACGCATGAACGCACCAGCCGTTCGTGTCGCGAAAACAATGCAAACCCCAAAAGGGGATACCATCACTGTGTTTGACTTGCGTTTTACCGCGCCAAACAAAGATATCCTATCTGAGAAAGGTATCCATACGCTAGAGCACCTATACGCTGGATTCATGCGTAATCAACTGAACGGTTCAGATGTAGAGATTATCGATATCTCACCGATGGGGTGTCGTACCGGTTTCTACATGAGCCTGATTGGTACGCCTACAGAGCAACAAGTGGCAGACGGATGGTTGGCTGCAATGCAAGACGTACTGAAAGTTGAGAATCAAAATAAGATCCCTGAACTGAACGAATACCAATGTGGTACCGCGGCAATGCACTCTTTGGATGAAGCGAAAGAGATCGCTAACGCGATCATCGCTGCAGGTATTTCTGTAAACAAGAATGATGAACTGGCATTGCCAGAGTCGATGCTTCAAGAGCTTAAAATTGACTAACCACTTCTTAGTTCACATTGAATCTTGATATCAAAAGGCCCGCTTCATTGAACCGGGCCTTTTTGGTTTTCGTAATTTTAGTTTTCGTAATATAGTGGTTTAAGTTATGACTCACTTACACCTATTATTACCCGTTAACGACTTGCGGGAATACGCGTACTAGTTTGATACGGTTTTCTTTTAGTTCAAGTATTTCCATGGGGTGACTGGCAACCTGAACGCTAAGATGACTCTCAGGGATGTCCTCAAGATGTTCCAATATCAACCCATTAAGTGTTCTAGGGCCATTGGTTGGTAGTGCCCATTGCAGGCCTTTATTAATGTCTCGGATATTGGCACTGCCTTCAATTAAAAAACTGCCATCACTTTGTGGCGTGATCTCTTCAGATAGGCTTGGTGTCATTGAAGTCGTAAACTCACCCACGATCTCTTCAAGAATATCTTCTAGCGTAACCAAGCCGTTGATATCGCCATACTCATCGACAATTAAACCAATACGTTGTTTATTGCGCTGGAATTTAAGCAGTTGAATGTTGAGTGGCGTGGATTCTGGAATAAAGTAGATTTCGTCTGCCGCGCGCAAAAGTGTTTCTTTATTGAACTCGTTTTTTTCAAGCATCAAACGGTAAGCTTCTCGTAGCCTCAGCATACCAACCACTTCATCTATCTGATCACGGTATAGAACCACACGACCATGAGGAGAGTGAGTGAGTTGGCGGACGATAGACTTCCAATCGTCATTGATGTCGATGCCGGTGATTTCATTTCGAGGCACCATAAGGTCATTCACGGTGACGTGCTCTAAATCTAAGATAGAGACCAACATATCTTGGTGACGTTGAGGTATCAGGCCTCCTGCCTCATTTACCACAGTTCTGAGCTCTTCTGAGCTTAAGTGATCGGTCGCATCGTGACTGGTTGTGACCCCTAATATACGAATAAAGCCATTAGTAATGAAGTTAACCAAGATCACCAGTGGTGACATTACCTTCATTAGTATCATCAATAAAATGCTGCTGGCGTAGGAGACGCGTTCAGGAAATAGAGAGGCAATGGTTTTTGGTGTTACCTCGGAAAATACAAGGATCACCAGAGTTAGAGTACCAGTCGCGATAGCCACACCGATATCTCCGTAGATACGCATACCAAGGATAGTAGCAATCGCTGATGCTAGAATGTTGACGAGATTGTTGCCGATGAGAATGAGGCCAATCAATCTATCTGGACGGCTCAGAAGTTTTTCTACGCGTTTGGCACCTTTATGACCCGTATTGGCCAAGTGCTTTAAACGGTAGCGGTTCAGGGACATCATGCCCGTTTCTGAACCAGAGAAGTAACCAGAAATTACAATGAGACACGCGAGTAGCGCAAATAAGATACCCGTTGATATGTCGTCCAAAACTATTCTTTTCCTATTTGTGTATCTTGATTAATTTATGACCGAACATGGTCGAGATGTCAATTGAATATATCGTACTCAATATTTTAAAGGCAAGGGATGCGGTACCTTGCCTTTAATTTTGGGGATTAACTTAGGATGATTTCTTGAACGAAGCGACTACCAAAGTAGGCTAAAGTGAGCATGCCTGCGCCAGCTAATGCGAACCATGTGACTTTTTGTCCGCGCCAGCCTTTTTGATAGTGGCCCCATAGAAGGATGGAGTAGATAACCCAAGCAATAAACGACAATACGGCTTTGTGTGCCTTTCCTTGAGCAAACATATCTTGTACGAAGATAAGCCCAGTCAACAATGTACCTGTTAATAAGCCATTCCCGATAAGAATGATCTTGAAAAGCTGTCGTTCCACCATCATTAATGGAGGTAGGTTAGGGTTTATCACTAAGGCTTTTTTCTTTTTAAGTTTGTGATCTAGCCACGCAAGTTGCAGGGCGTATAGCGCACCGATAGTTAACGTTGCGTATGAGAATAGAGCCAAAGAGATGTGTACGAGCAGTTTTGGATCATGCTCTAAATGTTTGATGAATGTGCTTGGAAGGAAAGTTGCGGCCATCAAATTAAGCGCAGCGAAGCTATAAACGACTGGCAAGATAAACCACAGTCGGGTTTTGAGCATAGCACCACTCATCACCAGTGAGATGATTAAACTAATTAATGAAGCAACGTTCAAGATACTGAGGTTTTGACCACTGGCATTAAAGATTAAATCGCCAAGCAACCAAGCATGGAAAGCTAACGCAAGTAAGGCGCTGATAAACACCGTTTTTACACGGATTCCTGTTTGGTGCACGAGACCTGGAATGATCGTGGAAATCGCCATTGTATAAAGAAAGGCTGCTGCGATCGCAATAAGACTGTCCATGGTATCCATTTAAATGATTACTAATAGACGAATTATACCTCGCATCGCTCTTTGGGGCTATGGTGAACCTCACTCAATTCCAAGTGAACAATGTCTCACATCACAAGCGCGGATGATTAACGCTCTACAACGGGTATGACTCTAATCCACGCTAATGTATACTCACAGTAATAGTCGCAGGATTGAGCGAAGAGAAAACTATGTTTGATAATTTAACGGATCGTCTATCCAAAACGCTGAAAAATATCAGCGGTAAAGGTCGCCTGACCGAAGACAATATTAAAGAGACGCTGCGTGAAGTTCGTATGGCACTACTTGAAGCCGACGTTGCGCTGCCTGTTGTCCGCGATTTTGTTAAGCGCGTAAAAGAAGGTGCGGTAGGTGTTGAGGTTTCTAAATCTCTCACACCTGGGCAAGAATTCATTAAGATCGTTCAAGCTGAACTTGAAGCGGTAATGGGTGAGTCTAACGAGGCTCTGAACCTAGCAGCGCAACCGCCAGCCGTTATCTTAATGGCAGGTCTACAAGGTGCAGGTAAAACCACATCGGTAGGTAAGCTATCTAAGCTTCTAACCGAGCGCGACAAGAAAAAAGTCTTGGTCGTGTCTGCCGACGTTTACCGTCCAGCGGCGATCAAACAGCTTGAAACGTTAGCAAGCGATGTTGGTGTAGACTTCTTCCCGTCTTCATCTGATCAAAAACCTCTTGATATAGCCAACGCTGCAATCGATCACGCTAAGAAGAAGTTCTACGACGTGCTATTAGTCGATACCGCTGGTCGTTTGGCTATCGATGAAGAGATGATGGGCGAGATCAAAGAGCTTCATACTGCAATTAATCCAGTAGAGACGCTGTTCGTTGTTGATGCGATGACAGGTCAAGATGCTGCGAACACTGCAAAAGCTTTTGGTGATGCGCTGCCACTAACCGGTGTTGTCTTAACGAAAGTGGATGGTGATGCGCGTGGTGGTGCTGCACTGTCTGTACGTCATATCACTGGTAAACCGATTAAATTCTTAGGGGTTGGTGAAAAGACTGATGCACTAGAACCATTCCACCCAGATCGTGTAGCTTCTCGTATTCTTGGTATGGGTGACGTACTGTCTCTTATTGAAGATCTACAGAAAAACGTTGATACCGAGAAAGCAGAGAAACTGGCTAAGAAGTTCAAAGAGAAGAAAGGCTTTGACCTTGAAGACTTCCGTGAGCAGCTTGGTCAGATGCACAATATGGGTGGTATGATGGGCATGATGGATAAGCTTCCAGGCATGTCCCAACTACCGGACAACGTTAAAGATAAAGTTGATGACAAGATGTTCAAGCAGATGGAAGCGATCATCAACTCTATGACAATGAAAGAGCGTCAACGTCCTGACCTAATCAAAGGCTCACGCAAAAAGCGTATTGCTGCTGGTTCAGGTACACAGGTACAAGATGTAAACCGTATGCTTAAGCAATTCACCCAAATGCAGAAGATGATGAAGAAGATGCAGAAAGGTGGCATGAAAGGCATGATGCGCAACATGCAAGGTATGATGGGCGGCGGTGGTGGTATGGGCGGTGGCTTTAACCCATTCGGCCGATAATCTATAAATGTAACCTTTAGCTACGTTACTTTTCATAGTGTTAGCTGTGTCACGGAAAGTGTATGGTGGCTATGTTGGTGAAAAAACAGCTAAAGCCCTTGCATTGCACCGGAATAAGAGTAAAATTCCGGGGCTTTAATTTGGCACGAGACCCCAAGCTATTACTTAGACTTGGGGTTAATTATTTTATTAAGAAAGCAAAGAGGACGACATGGTAACCATTCGTTTGGCACGTCACGGTGCAAAGAAGCGCCCATTTTATCAAATCGTAGTTGCGGATAGCCGTAACTCTGTAACTGGCCGTTTCATCGAGAAAGTAGGTTTCTTTAACCCTACTGCTCAAGGTCAAGAAGAAGGTCTACGTCTAGACCTAGATCGTGTTAACCACTGGGTTGGTCAAGGCGCATCTCTATCTGATCGTGTAGCTAAGCTAGTTAAAGACGCTCAAAAAGCGGCTTAATTCTTTTTTAAAGAGAAATAGCTTATGTCGATGAAGGATAAAGAAACTATGAGCGAGCAAAACAATAGAATTGTCATGGGTAAACTTGGGTCTACCTATGGTATTCGTGGCTGGCTTAAAGTGTTCTCCTACACAGACAATGCTGAAAGCATATTTGATTACACCCCTTGGTATTTAAACCAAAAGGGTAAGTGGGTTGAGTACAAAGTTGAGAGCTGGAAACGTCATGGCCAAGGTTATGTATGTAAGCTAGCGGGATTAGATGTTCGTGAAGACGCGCAACTGATGACTAACTTTGAAATTGCTATTGACCCTGCTTCGTTACCTGAATTGTCAGAAGATGAATTCTACTGGCGTGAATTGTTTGGTATGCAAGTTTTTACTACTAAAGGTTACGACCTTGGTAAGGTCACAGACCTATTAGAGACTGGCTCGAACGATGTTCTCGTAATCAAAGCAAATCTTAAAGATGCTTTTGGTCAAAAGGAACGGTTAGTACCGTACCTTGAAGAGCAAGTGGTCAAGAAAGTTGATCGCGAAGCTCGACGGATCGAAGTTGACTGGGATCCTGGATTCTAATTCCAAATTACAGAGCGAGAGAACACATGTGGGTTGGCGTAATAAGCCTGTTTCCTGAAATGTTCCGTTCTGTTACTGATTTTGGAGTAACAGGTCAAGCGGTTAAAAAAGGTCTTTTATCTATTGAGACATGGAATCCTCGTGATTTCACTCATGATAAACATCGCACTGTTGATGACAGACCTTACGGTGGTGGTCCTGGCATGTTAATGATGGTTCAGCCTTTGCGCGATGCTATCCAAACTGCCAAGCAAGCATCACCGGGAAAGACGAAGGTTATCTATCTTTCACCTCAAGGTCGTAAACTCGACCAAAAAGGTGTTGAAGAGTTGGCAACAAACGAGAACTTACTTCTTATTTGTGGTCGCTACGAAGGGGTAGATGAGCGCATCATTCAATCAGAAGTCGACGAAGAATGGTCGATTGGTGATTTTGTGATGACGGGTGGCGAATTGCCAGCCATGACGCTGATTGATTCAGTCTCTCGGTTTATTCCGGGTGTACTTGGAGATTTCGCTTCAGCAGAAGAAGATTCTTTTGCAAATGGTTTGCTAGATTGTCCCCATTATACGCGCCCTGAGGTGCTAGATGATAAAGATGTGCCATCGGTACTCAAGTCTGGAAACCATAAGGACATTCGTCGCTGGCGATTGAAACAATCGTTGGGCCGAACTTGGCTAAGAAGACCAGAACTCCTGGAAAACCTAGCTCTGACTGACGAACAGGAACAATTACTGGCTGAATTCATTAAAGAGCAACGCTCTTAACGAAAAGCAAGCAGTAACCTATTAAATTTAGTATCAGTTTATTCTAGGAATTTATACAAATGAGCAACATCATCAAGGCTCTTGAAGAAGAGCAACTAAAATCAGACCTTCCTAAATTCGCACCAGGTGACACTGTTGTAGTTCAGGTTAAGGTAAAAGAAGGTGACCGTGAGCGTCTACAGGCTTTCGAAGGCGTTGTAATTGCTATTCGTAACCGTGGTCTACACTCTGCATTTACAGTTCGTAAGATCTCGAACGGTGAAGGCGTAGAACGTGCGTTCCAAACTCACTCTCCAATCGTTGATAGCATCGAAGTTAAACGCCGTGGTGCAGTACGTCGTGCCAAGTTGTACTACCTACGTGAGCGTTCTGGTAAGTCAGCTCGTATTAAAGAGAAGCTTACTAAAAAGTAATTCTTTTTGCATTCTATCGATAAAAGCGGAGCCATTTGGCTCCGCTTTTTTGTGTCTGTAATTTAGAGCCGAGCAGGCAAGAGAGTCTCAATTCGCTCGTTCCTCGCTCTTGAGGAAACAAGGAATCACCGGCAATAAAAAAGGATTGACGTTAAACGCCAACCCTTCAAAATTTACTCGCTAGGCTTAGTGGCTTAGTGGCTTAGTGGCTTAGTGTGGATCTTCCGACCAACCATCGCTATCCGACATGTCTGGTGCGCCAGCGATGCTGTTCTCTTCATCTGCCCATTCACCAAAATCAATCATCTGACATTGCTTACTGCAAAACGGGCGATGTGGGCTTTGTTCACCCCATTCAACGTCAGTATTACATTGAGGGCATTTAACGATGGTGATTTTCTTCGACATAGTGATTCTTAATTTGAGGGGGAATAATAGTGAGTTTAGGCTCGAGTGAGCACTCAAGCCAAACGATAAAAGGAAATTAATTAGGTGCAAATAGCCAATTCAAATTCGATATCTTGAGTACAGGCTTGCCCTGTTTCAAAGCTCATGAATTTAACGGCAAAACGGTTTTTATGACCCGAGATCATCGGGTAAGCGCCGTATTGCATCGGAATCGAAAGACGCAGGATATTTGCTTCATCAGCATCGCTCTGGAAGAAGCCAGCACGAGCAATTTGCTCTTTAAAGTGGCCAGTTTCTCTGGTTAGCTTTAACCATAGCGTTAGCGCTTCGTACAAAGGTTGTAGGCTATCCATCCACATTTTGGCATCTCTCATTCTTTTGTCGAGAGGAAGGTGTAGCCAGTAATGCAGTGCGGGTAAATCAAAGCAGCATGAGCCACCTGGTAGGTTAAAACGTTGGCGAATAGCACTCAGGAAGCGGTCTTCTTTTAGGGATTGCCCAAAACGCTCTGCTTGCATCAGTTCACGATAGATGTTGCCAATGTCTTTGAGTAATGACGTTAGCATCTCTTGATCGACACCTTCAACGTTTAACCAGCTTTTATAGGTCAAACGCTGCTTCTCAATATCTTTTGCTAGTTCGCTCTTAAGCTGAATCTGTTCGAAAATTTCAATCAGGTCAAAGATAGAACGGAAAAAGAGTTGATACTGTTGAGCATCGGAAAATGTAGAAGACAAGTGTAGTTGTCTCAAGAGTGATTCAACTCTTAAGTAAATTCGTGTTTTCTCATTTAGAGGATGTTCAAATTTGTGGGTGATCATCAAGCAAGCCTTCATTCAACATAGTTCTATTCTGACCCATCTACTGTACTGATTGCCAGATACTTTTGATGTAAATCTGTGATTTGAGGCAAAAGTTCTTGGTTTTTAGTATGGTTCTCAATCACATCATCGGCAATGGCTAAACGTTGTTCTCTTGAAGCCTGTGATTTTAAAATTGATACAACTTGTTCCCTAGAAACATTATCACGATTCATCGTACGCTCTATTTGCACTTCGGAAGGCACATCAACGATCAATACGCGGTCGGCCATACCTTGCATTTGGTTTTCAACCAATAGAGGAGCTACTAATAAAGCATAAGGAGAGGTGACTTTAGACAGGTCACTGTCAATTTTGTTGCGGATCATCGGATGAAGAAGATCATTGAGCCATTGCTTTTCTTTTGCATCAGAGAAGATCTGCTCACGTAGTTTACTTCGGTTTAGCGTCCCATCTTCAAGTAAAATCGCTCCACCAAAATGGTCAGTAATCTGTTGTAGGCCTTTGCTGCCTGGTGCAACGACTTCACGAGCCACTATATCAGCATCGACAATATCAATATTAAAGTGTTTATTGAAAAGGTTAGCTACCGTGGTTTTACCACTGGCGATACCACCACTTAATCCGATAATGGTTGCCATGATCAAATTCCTAATACAGACGTGAAATACCAATCCATGATGTCGTTACCCCACATCAAGCTTACCCAACCAGCAATGGCGAGATAAGGTCCAAATGGGAAAGCTTTATCTATCCCTTGTTGTTTTAACCTCAGTTGAATCAATCCAAAAATAAGGCCGACGAGTGATGATAAAAGAATGATCATTGGTAGGTGCTGCCACCCAAGCCATGCCCCAAGTGCTGCTAATAATTTAAAGTCACCATAGCCCATTCCTTCTTTACCCGTGAGTAGTTTGAAAAGCCAATAGACAGACCATAAGGCTAAGTAACCAGCCATCGCACCAACTACTGAGTCTTGAAGCGAGACAGGGCTGATATTAAACAGAGCTAATGCAATACCAGACCAAACCAAAGGTAAGGTGATTTGATCAGGCAGCAGCATGGTGTCGAGATCAATAAAGGTCGCTGTAATCAATGCGAAGGTGAAAAAGATCAGCGCAATAGCGTAGAAACTAAAACCAAAGTGACTCGCCACCACGGTACAAAGTGTTGCAGTAAGCAATTCTACCAAAGGGTAGCGAGCACTGATTGGATTCGAACAACTGTGGCACTTGCCCTTTAAGAACAACCAGCTCAAAACGGGGATATTGTCGATGACTCTTAATTGGGTGTCGCATTTCGGGCAAGTCGAACGTGGAGTGCTAAGATTAAATTCCCCTTCAGGTGCTGGAATTTTATATTGAGAAAAATATTCGGAGCACTCTTGTTGCCACTCACGTTCCATCATAATCGGTAATCGATGAATTACAACGTTGAGAAAGCTGCCGATAAGAAGGCTAAAAATGAAAGCTAATACAGGGAATAGCCAAGGATAGTATTGAAGTACTTCCATAGTGTCTTGTTACCACGTGATCTATATGAGTCGAAGTTTGCTACTCATGGGTGTTAAGTCGCTTTTACTATCCTAACACACTCATTAGATTAAAGATTGGTAAGTACATTGCGACAACAAGCCCTCCTACAACGGTGCCCAGAAAGACAATGATCAGCGGTTCCAAAATCTTACCTAAGTTATCGACGGTATTGTCGACTTCAAATTCATAAATAGTCGCAACCTTGTTGAGCATGTCGTCTAAATTTCCCGATTCCTCACCAATCATCACCATCTGTAGCACCATTTCAGGGAACACGTCTGTATTACGCATCGCGATATACATTGGCATACCTGCCGCTGTTTCACGGTGAACTTCTCCAATCGCAACCTCATAATGAAGGTTACCCGCGGTTTTTGCTGTGGTTTTAAGGCTAGTCAAGATCGGGATACCTGAACTGAAACTAGTAGAAAGAGTTCGACTGAATTTGGCGATAGAAGCTTTAGATAGAACCGTACCGAGTATGGGAAATTTTAAACTGAGTCGGCTGGTGGTTAATCTGAGTGAGTAGGAGCGCTTTCGCAGTAATTTAAAACTAATCATTACAACACTAACGGCAATCAAAGCGTAAAGACTATAAGCTTGCATCCAATGTGATAACTGCAAAACTTGCTGGGTAAACCAAGGGAGATCAGCGCCAAAACCTGCAAACATGGATTCAAATTCTGGAATAACCACGGTTAGCATTAGGTAAGAAACCGATAAGGCAACTAACACCACCATAGCAGGGTAAATGAGTGCTTTGATGACTTTTGAGCGGAGTTGTTCACTCTTTTCACGATATGTCGCCAAGCGATCAAAGACTTGCGCAAGGTTACCTGAAAGTTCGCCAGTTGCGACTAAGTCGGTATAGAGCTCATCAAAGTGGCTACTGGCCGTACGCATCGCTCTTGAAATAGGAGTGCCGGCTTCGATGCCTTTACAGATATGCGACAGAATAGATTTCATTTCAGCTTTGCGGTGGTTATCTGATACCAATTTAATCGCCTGCACGATTGGCACTCCGGTGGTTAGCATAGTGGCAAGTTGGCGAGTCAAAATTGTGATGTCTTTTGCTTTGACGCGATGCGTTAAGCGTGTAATGGCCGAGATGCTTTTCTTTTTGATTTTTTTTATCTGGATATGCTGTTCATTGAGTTTCTCTCGTACTTCCAATTCGGTTAACGCTAAAGTTTGGCCAGACACTTTCTTACCTGAGCTATTTATACCTCTCCAATGGTAGCTTTTTAATTGTGACTGTTTGGGCTGAATACTCATTTGTTCTCCATTGGACTATATGTACAGAACACGCTGTAGTTCTTGATAGCTGGTGATACCTTCAAGCAGCTTATCAAGCCCTGATTCTTGTAGGGTTCGCATGCCTTCCCGACGAGCAAGGCTTTCAATTGTTAGCGCGTTAGGCTTGTTGATAAGGCTGTTTTTGAGTTGGTCGGTAAACGGCATCACTTCGTAGATACCGACTCGGCCAGAATACCCTTGAGTACACTCATTGCACCCTTGTGGGTTGGCTTTGTAAATGGTTTGGCTGTTGGGAATAGAGTGACGCAGAAATATGTCCGGTGAATCATCCAGCGTTTTGCAATGGTTGCACAAGCGCCTTGCGAGTCGCTGAGCAATAATTAGGCTTAATGATGAAGCAAGGTTAAAGGGCTCTATCCCCATGTGAGCGAGTCGAGTGACGGTTTCTGCGGCAGAGTTTGTATGCAGTGTTGAAAGGACTAAGTGGCCTGTTTGCGAGGCTTTGATCGCTATCTCTGCCGTTTCTAAGTCACGGATCTCTCCGACCATCACGATGTCTGGGTCTTGTCGTAAAAAGGATCGTAGTGCTTCAGCAAACCCAAAACCGATCTTTGGCGTGACTTGTACTTGGTTGATACCACGTAAGTTAATTTCGACCGGATCTTCTGCGGTAGAGATGTTGCGTTCTGTGGTGTTAAGAACTCGAAGGCCGGTGTAAAGAGAGACTGTTTTGCCACTGCCGGTTGGCCCGGTCATTAAAATCATCCCTTGCGGTCGTTTCAGTGCATTAAGGTAGAGGGCTTTTTGTTCTTCGCTGTAGCCGAGTTTATCGATATCTAAATTGGCAGCGCTACTGTCTAGCAGACGCAGTACGATCTTTTCGCCCCATAAGGTCGGTAGCGTCGATACACGCATATCAATCGCGAGCTCATCATTTAACCGCAACTTGATGCGACCGTCTTGAGGCAATCGACGCTCGGCAATATCCAACTTAGCGAGAATTTTTAAGCGGGCCGATAACCGACGACTTAAATGAGAAGCAGGCTGTTGAATTTCGACAAGGATGCCATCGCAACGCAGGCGAACTCGGTAATTTTCTTCATAAGGTTCGAAGTGGATGTCGGAGGCGCCTTTACGTACCGCATCAACCAATATTTGATTAATAAAACGGCTCACAGGGGAATCATCTTGGCTGAGATCTTCAATTGACGTGATTTCATCGTCAGAGACTTCAACTAGGTTGGCGAGTTCATCTTGAGTGATCTCTTTTCGCTTGGAGTCTTGTCCGAAAATCGAGCGGCCATATAGTTTGCGTATCGCGCCTTCTAATTCTGAATAATTAGCGACGACGAGTTCAATTTGCAACCCTGTCGCAAATCGGAAATCGTCTTCAGCGTGTAAGTCGGTCGGGTCGGCAGAGGCGAGCGTGAGCGTAGAACTAGAAACGGCAATCGGAATAGCACAATACTTGGTGATCAGCTCACGAAGCCCTAGCTGTTCACACAAGGTTTCGTAGTTGGTATTGGCGAGTTGTACTAACGGTAAACCGAAAATGGTTTTGATATTGCTTGCTAAGGAATCGCCGCTGAATAAATCAAGAACGAGTAAAGCTTCAGGCGTAGAAACACCTGAAGCTTGTACATATTCCGCAACGGCTTGTTCTTGAGTCAGGCTAAGAAAATTAGCCTGACGAAGAACTGTTGGGAGGTTGGTTAGCATTAGTTACCTGAGCAATCTATGCTTCGACCTGCATCTGTACAACCTGTTCCGGTAAGTGCCCATTGAACAACACCATTACCTACAGATGGCGTTAAAGTTAAAGTTAGGGCAGTCCCTGCAGCATCAACTGCTGTTGTTGTCAAAGTAATAATACCATCAGCTACGCCTAATGCATCAACGTATGCAATGGTCGCACCATTATCCGTTGCAGCAATTGCTGCGGGAATATCATTATCACCGTTATTACAACCAGCTAATTGCCCTAGATCTTGTGCACATAATGCAACAGCTGTTTTAATTCCTGAAACACCAGCAGCGGCGCCTGCGACTCGTGTTCGTTGTGTATAGTCTGAATAAGCTGGGATAGCAAAAGCAGACAACACACCAATAATCGCCACTACGATCATCAATTCAATTAAGGTAAAACCTTTCTGATTTGTTCTTTTGTTGTTCATTTTTCTCTTCCATTATTTGGTTTGTTTCAGTGCAAGCACTGGTTGATGGAGAGAATATAAGTCGAAATGGAGAAGTGGAATGGTGTGCAGGTGTGGTCGCGAGTGGTTTGGTGTTTTATAGTGTTAAGTTGCATATTGAGCGCAAAATTATGCGATCAGCTTAAACTAACTACTTGATATATTGATAAGACAAGCAATAAAAAAGGCATCGCCTATAGCCATGCCTTGATAGTTAACATATTGATAGTTAAGTAGATTAACCTATGAATCTCATCGACAAATCCATTGCTTTTAGGTGCTTGGTTAGCGCCCCTACAGAGATATAATCAACCCCTGTTTCAGCGAACTCAGCTATTGTATCTAGAGTGACGTTACCTGAGTTTTCAAGTGCCGCTCGGCCAGCGTTAATTTTAACGGCTTCGCGCATCATGTCGGTGGTGAAGTTGTCTAGCATAACGATATCTGCGCCTGCGGTGATCGCTTGTTCTAGCTCTGCTAGGCTCTCTGTTTCAACTTCTACTGGCTTGCCTGGGTTCAGCTCTTTTGCAGTAGAAATAGCTTTCTCAATACCACCGCATGCGATGATGTGGTTTTCTTTGATTAAATAAGCATCGAAAACGCCAATACGGTGATTAAAACCGCCGCCACAAGCGACCGCATATTTTAGTGCGCTGCGTAGGCCCGGGATGGTTTTACGTGTATCTAACAGGCGGCATTCTGTGTGTTTGATTTTATCGGCGTAGATTGCCGTCGCTGTTGCACAACCTGATAGTGTTTGAATGAAGTTCATTGCGTTTCGCTCACCCGTTAATAGTGCGCGTGCTGGGCCTGTTAACGAACAAAGCGTTTGATTTGGCTCAACCTTGTCACCGTCTTCTACGTTCCACTCTATAGTGACTTCACCGCCCAATTGCTTAAACACTTCATCAGCCCAAGCTTTACCACAGAATACGCCGTGCTCTCGGGTAATGATGGTTGCGCTATTGATTGCGTCTGCAGGGATTAGACTTGCCGTAATATCAGCCGCTGGATCCAACGTTCCGCCTAGATCTTCTTTGATGGCATCCGCGACGGCACGTGTGATCTCTAGAGGCAGTTGCTCTTTTAAGTAGTCGAGGCGTTGGTGGCTGTTATGTGTGTTTTTCATCGCAAATCTAATCTTGAAAGGGAGTGGGAATGGAATGATACTCTTGCTTAACTTCAAATTAAAGAGGCTAGCGCGACTGCTCTATGGGCAAGGTCACAATCTTATTGTGCTAGCGGAAAATTAAAGTGAGACCAAGATGATGATCAGTTCCAACGGATGGTATGACAACGCTCGACATGTACCATCCCCGTATTTTGATTCAAGACCGGATTGTGAGGACATCTCTCTGCTGGTGGTTCACAACATCAGTTTACCGCCGGGTCAGTTTGGTGGGCCCTATATTGAGCAATTTTTTACTGGGAACCTGAACCCCAATGCCCATCCGTTTTTCAAGGTGATTCACCAGATGGGCGTTTCTGCTCACTGTTTAATTCGTCGTGACGGTGAAGTGGTGCAGTTTGTTTCGTTTCTTGATCGAGCTTGGCATGCTGGCCAGTCTAGCTTTTCCGGGCGTGAAAAGTGTAACGATTACTCTATTGGTATTGAATTGGAGGGCAGTGACTTTGTTTCGTACACCGAGCTGCAATATCAATCTTTGGCACAATTGACCAAGATTCTAATGTCGAATTTTCCAGCGATTACTAACCAGCGAATTACTGGACACCAATATATTGCGCCCCTTCGAAAAACTGATCCAGGCTTGGTTTTCGATTGGCAGAAGTTTAAAGGAAAGCTCAAGATTTAAGCCTAAACCTTAATAGGGTTCAGTGTGTACCGAGCCTTAAGTCGTCAACATTTAGTATAATCACTTGTGAATTTTTGTTGTTGTTATGTAAAGGAAGTGGTTGAGGAGAGGGGATCAATAAATTGAGAGTGTGACGGGCCTATCAAACACTCAGATATTAATATTTATGAACAGTATTTTACTCTCAATTGTGCTCTTGGTTCGATTTTTAACCAGTTTAGGCTAGTATTCCTGAAACAATTCATTTTTATCCTGAAACTTTCTAGCACGAAAGCTCCCCAAAAGTATTACTCCTGTAAATGGTAAGACCAATTTGGTTGCTGTTTTAAATTTCATTTGTTAAATCGTGGTTAATTCATGCTGTATTCTATGATACAGGTCAACTTTAGGCTGGACAGTGGCGTTTTAATTATGTTAATTTCTGCTCAACTTAAAATTGGTATTACCAATTGTCAGCGAAGAAAAAGAAGAACAATAAACTATGGCTTATCAAAGGATTCGTCAGCCAAAACTCTCCGATGTTATCGAGCAAGAGTTAGAAAGGTTGATTGTGGAAGGAACACTGGCTCCAGGGCAGCAACTGCCGCCTGAGCGCGAACTAGCGAAACAGTTCGATGTGTCTCGTCCTTCAGTCCGAGAAGCGATACAACGTTTAGAGGCAAAACGCTTGCTTACTCGCCGTCAAGGTGGAGGTACGTTTGTTAGCGAAAGTATCTGGAAAAGCTTTTCAGATCCTTTGCTTAATTTGTTGTCCTCCCATTCTGAAACCCAACTAGACTTGTTGGAATCGCGTCATGCGATGGAAGGGATTTCGGCTTACTTCGCGGCATTGCGTGGCACCGAAGAAGACTTTACTCGAATTCAAGCATGCCAAGAAAAAATTCATGGTGCGCAAGATAAGGGTGATATTGAAGCCGAATCTGCAGCGGTGATGGCTTTTCTTGTTGCTTTAACAGAGGCAGCGCACAATGTAGTGTTATTGCACATTGTTCGTAGCTTGGCTCCGTTACTCGAACAAAACGTCTTAGAAAATTTAAAGCTGTTGCATCGTCGTAAAGACGTTGTGGAGAAAGTGAGTATACATCGAGCTAACATTGTAGATGCGATCGTTTCAGGACAGCCAGAACAGGCGCGTGAAATGTCACATTCTCATTTAGCTTACATCGAAGAAACATTGCTTGATTTGACGAAGGAAGAATCGCGTCGCGAACGTTCTCTACGTCGAATTCAACAGGGTAAATAGTCGTAATACTTCGGCTGTTTACGTGTTTAGTAGAATCCAACTAACAAAAAGGATAGATCGCCATGTCTGACATGAAGCATGACGTTGATGCTCTGGAAACTCAAGATTGGTTAGAAGCTCTTGAGTCAGTAGTACGTGAAGAAGGTGTAGAACGTGCACAGTTTTTACTAGAACAAGTTCTAGATAAAGCGCGTTTAGATGGTGTTGATATGGCTACAGGCATCAACACAAACTACATCAACACAATTCCAGCAGCACAAGAGCCAGCTTACCCTGGTGACGTAACTCTTGAGCGTCGTATTCGTTCGATTATTCGTTGGAACGCAATCATGATCGTATTGCGTGCTTCTAAGAAAGACCTAGACCTTGGTGGTCACATGGCTTCTTACCAGTCAGCAGCAGCGTTCTATGAAGTTTGTTTTAACCACTTCTTCCGTGCTCCAAACGAGACTGACGGTGGCGATTTAGTTTACTACCAAGGTCACATCTCTCCTGGTATTTACTCTCGTGCATTCGTTGAAGGCCGTCTAACTGAAGAGCAATTAGATAACTTCCGTCAAGAAGTGGATGGTAAAGGTATCCCTTCTTACCCGCACCCTAAACTGATGCCTGAATTCTGGCAGTTCCCGACAGTATCTATGGGCCTAGGTCCGATTTCTGCTATCTACCAAGCGCGCTTCCTTAAGTACCTTGAAGGTCGTGGCCTGAAAGATACTTCAGCGCAACGTGTATACGCGTTCCTAGGTGACGGTGAGATGGATGAGCCAGAATCACGTGGTGCTATCTCTTTCGCTTCGCGTGAGAAGTTAGACAATCTATGTTTCCTAATCAACTGTAACCTACAGCGCCTAGATGGCCCTGTAATGGGTAACGGTAGCATCATTCAAGAACTTGAAGGCCTATTCAAAGGCGCAGGTTGGAACGTTGTTAAAGTTATCTGGGGTAGCAACTGGGACTCTCTACTTGCTAAAGACACGACTGGTAAGCTTCTTCAACTAATGAACGAAACTATCGATGGTGACTACCAAACGTTCAAGTCTAAAGATGGTGCATACGTACGTGAGCACTTCTTTGGTAAGTACCCTGAAACTGCTGCACTTGTTGCAGACATGACCGATGACGAGATCTTCGAACTGAAACGTGGTGGCCACGATTCTTCTAAACTGTTCTCTGCATTCAACAATGCAAAAGAGACAAATGGTAAGCCAACTGTAATCCTAGCTAAGACAGTTAAAGGTTACGGCATGGGCGAAGCTGCAGAAGGTAAAAACATCGCTCACGGTGTTAAGAAGATGGACATGACTCACGTTCAATACCTACGTGATCGTTTAGGCCTACAAGAGCTTCTTTCTGATGAGAAAGTAGCTGAACTTCCTTACCTGAAACTGGAAGAAGGTTCTGCTGAGTACGAATACCTACACGCTCGTCGTAAAGCTCTACAAGGTTACACGCCAGCACGTCTGCCTAAATTTACGCAAGAGTTCAAGGTTCCGGAGCTAGACGCATTCGCACCTCTACTTGGTGAGCAGAAGCGTGATATCTCTACCACTATGGCTTATGTACGTACGCTAAACATCCTGCTTAAAGATAAGAATATTGGTAAGAACATTGTTCCTATCATCTGTGATGAAGCTCGTACATTCGGTATGGAAGGTCTATTCCGTCAGGTTGGTATTTACAACCCACAAGGTCAAGAATACACACCTGAAGATAAAGGCATCGTTTCTTACTACAAAGAAGCGACATCAGGTCAAGTTCTTCAAGAAGGTATCAACGAGCTAGGTTCTATGGCGTCATGGCTTGCGGCTGCAACGTCATACAGCACAAACGATCTGCCGATGATCCCGTTCTACATCTACTACTCAATGTTCGGTTTCCAACGTATTGGTGACATGGCATGGCTAGCAGGTGACCAACAAGCTCGTGGCTTCCTACTAGGTGCGACTGCTGGTCGTACAACACTGAACGGTGAAGGTCTACAGCACGAAGATGGTCACTCGCACATCCAAGCGAACACGATCCCGAACTGTATCTCTTACGACCCAACGTTTGCTTACGAGCTAGCAGTAATCATGCAAGACGGTATCCGTCGCATGTACGGTCCTCAGCAAGAGAACGTTTACTACTACCTAACAGTAATGAACGAGAACTATGCAATGCCTGCAATGCCAGAAGGCGCTGAAGAAGGCATCCGCAAGGGTATCTACAAGCTTGAATCTCACGTTCCTCAAGGTGATAAAGCGACTAAGGGTAAAGTTCAACTAATGAGCTCTGGTACTATCATGAACGAAGCGCGTAAAGCAGGTGCAATTCTAAGTGAAGAGTACGGCGTAGCATCTGACGTATTCTCTGTAACGTCGTTCAACGAACTTACTCGTGACGGCCAATCGGTAGAGCGTGACAACATGCTTCACCCAGAAGCTGAAGAGAAAGTACCGTACATCACAACAGTTCTTGGTAAAGAACCTGCAATCGCAGTGACTGACTACATGAAGAACTACGCTGAGCAAGTACGTGCGTACATGCCAACTGAGTCTTACAAAGTACTTGGTACAGATGGTTTCGGCCGTTCTGACAGCCGTGCAAACCTACGTCGTCACTTCGAAGTTAACGCTGGCTATATCGTAGTCGCAGCTCTAACTGAACTGGCTAAACGTGGTGATATTGAGAAATCTGTCGTTGTTGAAGCAATTGCTAAGTTCGATATCGACACTGAAAAAACTAACCCGCAATACGCATAAGACTGGCATTAAGGTAGGAAAAAACAATGACAATCGAAATTAATGTACCAGATATTGGTGCTGACGAGGTTGAAGTAACTGAGATTCTTGTAAACGTTGGCGACAAGGTTGAAGAAGAGCAGTCACTGATCACTGTTGAAGGCGACAAAGCTTCAATGGAAGTTCCAGCGTCTCAAGCGGGTATCGTTAAAGAGATCAAAGTAGCGGAAGGCGATTCAGTTTCTACTGGTTCTCTTATCATGATTTTCGAAGCCGAGGGTGCAGCTGAAGCTGCACCTGCTCCAGCTGCAGAGGCAGCTCCAGTAGCTGCGCCTGCAGCGGCAGAGCTTAAAGAAGTTCACGTTCCTGATATCGGCGGTGATGAAGTTGAAGTAACTGAAATCATGGTTGCTATCGGTGATGCAGTAGAAGAAGAGCAATCTCTTCTTACTGTTGAAGGCGACAAGGCTTCAATGGAAGTTCCTGCACCATTCGCTGGTATCGTTAAAGAAATCAAGATCGCTTCTGGTGATTCAGTTTCTACGGGTTCTCTAGTTATGGTATTTGAAGTTGCTGGCTCAGGCGCAGCAGCTCCTGTAGCAGAAGCAGCACCAGTTGCAGCGGCTCCAGCAGCATCTGCTGAGAAAGAAGTAAACGTTCCAGATATCGGTGGTGACGAAGTAGAAGTTACTGAAATCATGGTAGCGGTTGGCGATACAGTAGAAGAAGAGCAATCTTTAATTACTGTTGAAGGCGACAAAGCTTCAATGGAAGTACCAGCACCATTCGCTGGTACAGTAAAAGAGATCAAGATTGCAGCGGGCGACAAAGTGTCAACTGGCTCTCTAATCATGACTTTCGTCGTTGAAGGCGCAGCTCCTGTTGCTGCACCTGCACAAGCAGCAGCTCCAGCTCCTGCGGCGGCACCTGCTCCTAAAGCAGAAGCACCTGCAGCGGCTCCAGCAGCATCAGATGACTTCCAAGAGAACGGCGAGTATGCTCACGCATCTCCAGTTGTTCGTCGTCTAGCTCGTGAGTTCGGTGTAAACCTAGCAAAAGTTAAAGGTACTGGTCGTAAGAGCCGTGTACTTAAAGAAGACGTTCAGTCTTACGTTAAAGATGCACTTAAGCGTCTAGAGTCTGGTGCAGCGGCATCTGGCAAAGGCGGCGACGGTTCTGCTCTTGGTCTACTACCATGGCCAAAAGTTGATTTTAGCAAGTTCGGCGAAACTGAAGTTCAGAAGCTTTCTAAGATCAAGAAGATCTCTGGCGCAAACCTACACCGTAACTGGGTAATGATCCCTCACGTTACACAGTGGGACAACGCAGACATCACTGAGCTAGAAGCATTCCGTAAAGAACAGAACGCAATCGAAGCGAAGAAAGACACTGGCATGAAGATCACACCACTTGTGTTCATCATGAAAGCTGTTGCTAAAGCGCTAGAAGCATTCCCAGCGTTTAACTCTTCTCTTTCTGAAGATGGCGAAAGCATCATTCTTAAGAAGTACGTAAACGTGGGTATCGCAGTTGATACACCAAACGGCCTAGTTGTTCCTGTTTTCAAAGACGTGAACAAGAAAGGCATTTACGAGCTATCTGAAGAACTAATGGTTGTTTCTAAGAAAGCACGTTCTGGCAAGTTAACAGCGGCAGACATGCAAGGCGGTTGTTTCACAATCTCTAGCCTTGGTGGTATTGGCGGTACTGCATTTACACCAATCGTAAATGCTCCAGAAGTAGGTATCCTAGGTGTATCTAAGTCTGAGATTAAGCCTGTTTGGAATGGTAAAGAGTTCCAACCACGTCTACAGCTTCCACTGTCTCTATCATACGACCACCGTGTGATCGATGGTGCAGAAGGTGCACGCTTCATTACTTTCCTAAACAGCGCGCTATCTGACATTCGTCGTCTAGTACTGTAATTGAGAAAGTAATTATTAAGGTGACTTTCGAGTCACCTTAATTCTTTATATAAAGACTATTTTTAGAGAACAGTTTCCTGCATTTCTCATAATCTGACGGGGAATTGTTGTCTAGCTCACAGGCTAACTTAAAGCTACTTTCACACTGTTAACATCTCTGTAAAATGTTTCCTGTTTGAAAGCCCAATAATTTTAAGAACATCTACTCAGCCTGTTAGGGATAATGACTACAAGAGGTCACAATGAGCAAAGAAATTAAAGCCCAAGTTGTTGTACTTGGTTCAGGTCCTGCTGGCTACTCAGCGGCATTCCGTTGTGCGGATTTAGGTCTAGAAACAGTACTAGTTGAACGTTACAGCACTCTTGGTGGTGTATGTCTAAACGTTGGTTGTATTCCATCAAAAGCACTTCTTCATGTTTCTAAAGTAATCGAAGAAGCAAAAGCGATGGCAGAGCACGGCGTTGTATTCGGCGAGCCACAAACGGACATCAACAAAATCCGTATCTGGAAAGATAAAGTCGTTGACCAACTTACTGGCGGTCTTGGCGGTATGGCTAAGATGCGTAACGTGACTGTTGTTAACGGTTTCGGTAAGTTCACAGGTCCTAATAGCATTCTTGTTGAAGGCGAAGGCGAAGCAACAACGGTTAACTTCGACAACGCAATCATCGCTGCGGGTTCTCGTCCAATCAAACTTCCGTTCATCCCACATGAAGACCCACGTATTTGGGATTCTACGGATGCACTAGAACTCAACGAAGTACCAGAAAAACTGCTTATCATGGGCGGTGGTATCATCGGTCTTGAGATGGGTACGGTTTACCATTCTCTAGGTTCTAAAGTTGAAGTTGTTGAGATGTTCGATCAAGTTATCCCTGCGGCGGATAAAGACATCGTTAAAGTTTTCACTAAGCGCATCAAAGACAAGTTTAAGCTTATGCTTGAAACTAAAGTGACCGCGGTTGAAGCAAAAGAAGACGGTATCTACGTTTCAATGGAAGGCAAAAAAGCACCAGCTGAAGCTGAGCGTTACGATGCTGTTCTTGTTGCTATCGGTCGTGTTCCAAACGGTGCACTTATCGACGCTGAAAAAGCGGGTATCGAAGTTGATGAGCGTGGTTTCATCAATGTTGATAAGCAAATGCGTACTAACGTTTCTCACATTCACGCAATCGGTGATGTTGTTGGTCAACCAATGCTTGCTCACAAAGGTGTGCACGAAGGTCACGTAGCTGCGGAAGTTATCTCTGGTAAGAAGCACTACTTCGACCCTAAAGTAATCCCATCAATTGCGTACACTGAGCCAGAAGTTGCTTGGGTAGGTAAGACTGAGAAAGAAGCGAAAGCGGAAGGCCTGAACTACGAAGTTGCTACTTTCCCTTGGGCTGCTTCTGGTCGTGCAATCGCTTCTGACTGTGCAGACGGTATGACTAAGATGATCTTCGATAAAGATACTCATCGCGTAATCGGTGGTGCTGTTGTTGGTACTAACGGTGGTGAACTTCTTGGTGAAATCGGCTTAGCAATCGAAATGGGTTGTGATGCAGAAGATATCGCTCTTACTATCCACGCTCACCCAACTCTACACGAGTCTGTTGGTCTAGCTGCGGAAGTATTCGAAGGTTCAATCACTGACCTTCCAAACAAGAAAGCAGTGAAAAAGAAGAAGTAATTCTTCTTTAGCCACTCGCGAATGTTTTTAAAAGCCGCTGATTCGTCAGCGGTTTTTTTATGCATGAAGAAAAGAGCAGAAACACTTTATTCGAGATTCGAGATTCGAGATACGAGTACGCTACGGGATGCGAATATCGACTACACTCCACAAAAAAAGGGCTGACCCATTAGGTCAACCCTTTAACAATTTATCTCGAATCTACTTATAAATACACAACATGTTTAAGTAGCTGTCTGTTAAGTTTTCTTGCTCTTCTGGCGTTTCGAGACGTTTTGCTTGAATGAATAACGAGTAGCAGATGCCGTGAAATAGGTTCGCAAGATGCTTAGGATCATGCTCATCACACACATCTCCACGCTCAATCGCCTTACTAAACATATTTTGTAATAACATTTGGTTAGTGCGGTTGGTTGTGACAAATAAAGGCCATACTTCATCACGAGTTGATGCGCTCCACTCGAACCAAACATTCAGCCAATGGCTATCTTGAGCCACTAAGTTAACCATTTCAGTGGCAATATTATGTAGATTTTTTTTCGCGTGAATATCGAGATCGATATTATCTGAAAGGAAGTTAGAGAATTGGCGTACGACATGATTCAGTACTTCATCGACCAGATCTTCTCGGGTAGGGAAATAGTTAAATACAGTTGCTACAGACACCTGAGCAATATCTGCGATATCTGCGTGGCCACCTCGGCCAATGCCGCGGCGAGAGAATACCTCAAGTGCGATTTCCATCAATTGAAGTTTTCTTTTTAAGGGTGAAAGCCTAGTTCTAGGCCTCTTAGATATTGAGTCCATTTTATTTTCCTTGCCAACGATTTTTATATTAATGATTTTATTATTATTTAAGCCAGGATGAGTGTAATAGTGCATATGCAAATGGTCAATCCTTTGAGCGTGTTTATAGACAGTTACATCAAACTTGATACATAAAGCGTGATCAGTATGAATGTGAAAGTAAGCGAGTATGAGGCAAGGTATCCGTACCTATCTCATTGAGAATCTCACAGTAAATTTGAACCATAAGGTGGTGTGGGTATTTGAGCAATGCTAGACTTACGCACAAATTGAGCGGCACCAATGGCAAAGCTGTCTACACTTGTCGCAATCACCAAATAAAATGAGAGCAGTATGAAGCATACAGTTGAAGTCATGATCTCTGAGCAAGAAGTTCAGGATCGAGTGAACGAACTAGGCAAACAGATCACGGAGCACTATAAAGGGAGTGAAGATCTCGTTTTAGTTGGCTTATTACGTGGATCTTTTGTCTTTATGGCGGATCTTGCTCGTGCTATCGATTTAACTCACCAAGTTGATTTCATGACCGCATCTAGCTACGGCAATGGCACGGAAAGCTCACGTGATGTTCGTATTT
This sequence comes from Vibrio kanaloae, assembly GCF_024347535.1. Taxonomy (NCBI): domain Bacteria; kingdom Pseudomonadati; phylum Pseudomonadota; class Gammaproteobacteria; order Vibrionales; family Vibrionaceae; genus Vibrio; species Vibrio kanaloae. The sequence goes on from NZ_AP025497.1 coordinate 554,120, forward strand.
TGAAAGATCTTGATGATGATATCCAAGGTAAAGACGTTCTACTTGTCGAAGACATTATCGATACTGGTAACACACTGACTAAAGTGAAAGAGATTTTGAGCCTACGCGGTCCTAAATCTATCGAAATTTGTACACTGTTGGATAAGCCTTCTCGCCGTGAAGTGATTGTAGATACTAAATGGATTGGTTTTGAAATTCCTGATGAGTTCGTTGTTGGTGTGGGTATCGACTACGCACAAAAATACCGTCACTTACCATACATCGGTAAAGTGGTTCCTCAAGAGTAAAGTAATTACGACTCTGTTGAATGAAAATAAAGAAGGCTCGCATTATGCGAGCCTTTTTTTTATCTATCAAAAACTAGTCAGGATAGAAGTGAGTAAGGCTGATTTTAGCCAAGAATTGGCGTCGACAAGATCTTATTGAGCGCATCTAAGTGGCTACTCTCTAATGTGTCATTGCTTGAGCAACGTACGCCAAGGTCTTGCAGTTTGCCATTGCCTATACCATAAACAACGCCGTGGATTTCAACGTCTTGACCGCGTTCCCATGCCGTTTGTAGGATGGTTGAATTGCCTAGGTTATAAACTTGTTCTGCGACGTTAATTTCGCATAGTTTGTCACCCCATTGTTCACGAGGTAAAGACTCAATTTGCTTACGATATTTTAGGTAGTTGTCACGGATGTGAAGTAACCAGTTATTGATCAAGCCAAGCTTAGGGTTATCTATCGCAGCATTAACACCGCCACAACCGTAGTGGCCACAGATAATAATGTGTTTAACTTTGAGTACATCCACAGCGTACTGTACAACAGATAAGCAGTTCAGGTCGGTATGAACCACTTGGTTGGCCACATTTCGGTGAACAAACAGTTCGCCAGAATACAAACCGGTGAGACGCTCGGCCGGTACACGGCTATCAGAGCAGCCGATCCATAGGAAACCAGGATTTTGCCCTTCTTCAAGCGTAGTAAAGTATTCAGGGCGTTCAGAGCGAATTGACTCTGACCATTTAGAATTGTTTTCAAAAAGCTGTTTAATTTCTGGCATTTTGCGTCTTACATCCCTTAATTAAGAATCACAACTATACACAATGTTACAAATTCAATCTTGTAAAAACTGTGTCAAATAGTGCTCATCTGACGTGTTCTAGTCGTTAAATTTATTAACTTAGGTTAGAAGCTTTGATTTGGTTATAAGGCATGAATAATGTGATTAAATTAACACTTTCTGTGCGAGTAATTCATTTGCTAAAGTTATAAGGTTTGTCATTTCATCATCGGGAAGGTGTATTTTGTTTGGAAGTCGTTTTACGGATATCAACCTCAAAGGGGATATGTTTGGTGGTGTGACAACCGCCATCATCTCACTACCTTTAGCGTTGGCATTTGGTGTAGCTTCTGGTGCGGGGGCTGAAGCTGGTCTGTGGGGCGCTATCATGGTCGGTTTGTTTGCGGCGCTGTTTGGCGGTTCGAGTAGTTTGATATCAGAGCCAACCGGACCAATGACGGTAATCATGACGGCCGTGATGACGAGTATGGTGGCCAAGTACCCTGAAACCGGAATGGCAATGACCTTCACAGTCGTTATGATGGCGGGGGCATTTCAGATATTACTCGGGACACTAAAGCTAGGAAAATACGTTACTTTGATGCCATATAGCGTGATTTCCGGATTTATGTCGGGCATCGGCGTTATTCTGATTATCTTACAGCTTTCGCCATTATTAGGGCACGCCGCTCCATCTGGTGGAGTGATGGGCACTCTCTCTGTGCTTCCTGATACGTTGGCTAATTTAAAAGTCAGCGAGTTGTTTCTAGGTACGTTGACGCTCGGCATTCTCTTTGGCTTCCCTGCAAAGTATCGCAAGTATGTGCCAGCACAACTGGTTGCGTTAGTTGTTGTAACTCTTTTATCGGTTATCATTTTCGACACTGACTCTATCCGCCGTATTGGTGAAATACCGGCGGGTTTACCTTCATTAGTTATTCCTACCATTAGTCCTGATCAATTTACCACTATGGTTATTGATGCCTTGGTGCTTGGTACTCTTGGTTGTATTGATACGCTTCTTACCGCGGTGATCGGAGACTCACTGACACGTAAAGAGCACGACTCCGACAAGGAACTTAGAGGGCAAGGCATCGCTAATATGCTTTCTGGTCTATTCGGAGCATTGCCTGGTGCGGGTGCCACCATGGGAACCGTAACCAACATTCAGGTCGGTGCACGTTCTCCGCTATCTGGTGTTATTCGTGCCTTAGTGTTGGCGTTGGTGGTATTGGTCGCGGGTGGCTTAACCGAGCCGATTCCTATGGCGGTATTGGCTGGCATCGCCATGTATGTGGGTTTCAACATCCTCGATTGGAGTTTCATTCAGCGGGCACATAAGGTGAGTTACACAGGTATGGGCGTGATGTACGGCGTGATGCTGCTAACCGTTTTTGTTGACTTGATTATTGCCGTTGGACTTGGTGTGTTTATCTCGAATATCTTGATCATCGAAAGGTTAAGCAGAGAGCAAGCTCGGCAAGTTAAGGCCATCAGTGATGGTGATGATGAAGAGGACATTCCGCTGACAGATAGCGAACGTCAACTGCTAGATAGCGCTAACGGGAAGGTGTTGTTTTTCTATCTTTCTGGCCCAATGATCTTTAGTGTTTCAAAGGCTATTTCACGTCAGCATTCAAGCATCTCTGATTATGAAGTGATGATCTTAGATCTCACGGACGTGCCTATGATTGATGTAACGGTCGGACTTGCTCTAGAAAATGCTATTAAAGATGCTTTAGATGCACAGTGCGAAGTATACCTGCTGTGTCCTAATGAGAATACCCGTCAACAATTAGAGAAGTTTCACGTACTTGATTTGGTACCTGAATCCAATACTTATCGATTTAGATACGAAGCACTGACGGCGGCAACAAGCTATGTTGATAGGGATGAGCATCAATTTGAATCGGTCTAAGCTTAAATCGACCTCATTACTCAATTGGTTTTAAGCTGTTGTTCAGCATCGATTCATCGTTATGAGTGCCGTTAAGTGAATGACTTAGCGGCATTTTTATTTTTACAGAGTACAAAAACTATCAAGCTTTCAAAAGAAACGGATAATCGATATTTGTATTCATCGTAATTCAACGATAAACTTGTTTGCAAAATGGCCGAGTAAACAAGTTTGGGTTAGTTTTCTGCTAGCTCGTTTTAAGCATTACTCTCTTCCTCAAGCTCGGTCATCAACATCTTATCTATAGCAAATGGCAGTCTATCTCTATGTATGCATTAGAAATTGAGCAATTAAGAAAAACTTATGCTGGGGGCTTCGAGGCTCTGAAGGGCGTTAGTTTACAAGTAGAAAAAGGCGACTTTTACGCACTACTTGGTCCAAATGGTGCGGGTAAATCAACCACTATTGGTGTTATCTCTTCACTGGTAAATAAAACGTCAGGCAAGGTTAAAGTGTTCGGCTACGACATTGATACCGATCTAGAGTTGGCGAAGCAGAACTTAGGCCTTGTGCCTCAAGAGTTTAACTTTAACCCGTTCGAGACCGTTGAACAGATCGTGCTGCAACAAGCGGGTTATTACGGCGTGCCAAAAGCATTGGCGAAAGAGCGAGCGAAAAAGTACCTATCTCAACTCGATTTGTGGGAAAAGCGTGGCGAACGTGCGCGTAACTTGTCTGGTGGTATGAAGCGTCGTTTGATGATCGCGCGTGCATTGATGCATGAACCTCATTTGTTGATCCTTGATGAACCAACAGCAGGCGTTGATATTGAACTGCGTCGTTCAATGTGGGAGTTCCTGAAAGAGATCAACGAAAAGCAGGGTATTACCATTATCTTGACCACGCACTACTTAGAAGAAGCGGAAATGCTGTGTCGCAACATTGGTATTATCAATCGCGGTGAGCTGATTGAGAACACAACCATGAAAGCGCTGTTGGGTAAATTGAGTGCTGAGACCTTTATTCTGGATCTGGAAGAGGGCGCGACTGAACCTAAGCTTGAAGGTGTGAATAGCCAAGTGATGTTTAATGGCTCGCTAGAAATCGAAATAGACAAGAACCTAGGTTTGAATACCATCTTTGCTCAATTGAGCGAGCAACAGGTTAAAGTTCTCTCTATGCGTAACAAAGCAAATCGTCTAGAAGAGTTATTTGTGAGTATCGTCCGTGAGGGGAGTAAATAATATGTACAGCCTATATTGGACAGCTTTTTGCAGTTTGCTGACCAAAGAGATCAACCGTTTTACGCGTATCTGGGTGCAAACATTGGTACCGCCTGCGATTACCATGACGCTGTATTTCATTATTTTTGGCAACCTTATCGGTGCCCGTATTGGTGAAATGAACGGTTTTAGTTACATGGAATACATTGTTCCTGGCCTGATCATGATGTCGGTGATCACTAACTCATATTCAAATGTGGCATCCTCGTTCTTTAGTGCAAAGTTCCAAAAGAACATTGAAGAGCTGCTTGTCGCACCTGTTCCTAACTACGTGATTATCGCCGGCTTCGTCATGGGTGGTGTGGTGCGTGGCTTGTTAGTGGGCACTATCGTAACGTTCGTATCCTTGTTCTTTGTCGACTTACAAGTTGACCATTGGGGCGTGATCATTGCGACGGTATTTTTAACGTCGGTAGTGTTCGCTCTGGGGGGCTTGATTAACGCCGTATTCGCACGCACGTTTGATGATATCTCTATTATCCCAACCTTTATCTTAACGCCGCTGACCTATCTTGGTGGTGTGTTCTACTCGATCAGCCTATTACCTGAATTCTGGCAAGGTGTATCGAAGTTGAACCCTATCGTGTACATGGTCAACGCGTTCAGATATGGCTTCTTGGGTGTATCTGATGTGGGTATCGTGACGTCGTTTGGCGTACTAGGTGTGTTTATCTTGCTGTTGTATGGTATTGCACACTACCTAGTGACAAAGGGTATTGGCCTACGTAGTTAACTTTTAGTTATCCCGGATCTATTAGTTATCCAGATTCTATTAATTATCCTGAATCGCAGGCAAAGAAAAAGGTCGATATTACATCGACCTTTTTTGTATCTTTCGTTTGTGCTGTTGCTTTGCGTTAGGAGCTGGTTTACGTAAAGAGAAGAAAGCGATTACTCAGCCGTTTCTTCTTTCACTTCTTCTTTGGTTTCCGTTACCAAGTCGAGAACTTGGTTGTCGATAAGACGAGTCTTACCTAGGAACGCCGACATTAGAATCACAGCTTGAGTCGATTCTGAAGTGATGGCTTGCAGAGTCTTAGCATCACAAATGAAGATCTCATCTGGCTGAAGATCTGCAGCGCGTAGCTGGTCTGCCGCATCTTCAATAACAGATGCGTAATCATCTCGGCCACCACGAATTGCGCTGCTAATCCAACGCATAGTACGTGCAAGAACTGGGGCTCGTTGGCGCTCATCAAAAGTTAAATTACTATTACGAGAGCTCATTGCCAAACCATCCATTTCTCGAACAGTAGCAACACCCACGATTTGAATATCTAACGCTAGGTCAGTTGTCATTTGACGAATGACAGCAAGTTGCTGGAAGTCTTTCTCGCCGAAGCATGCAAAATCTGGTTGAACGACATTAAACAGCTTAGTGACAATGGTTGATACACCGCGAAAATGCCCAGGGCGAGAAGCGCCCTCAAGCATGTGTGATAGGCCCGGAACTTCGATAAATGTTTGTTTATCTAGGCCCTCTGGGTACATTACTTCTGGAGTCGGGGTAAATACAAGCTCAACGCCTTCCCCTGTTAGTTTACTTAGATCAGCTTCTAACGTTCGAGGGTAGTTGTTTAGATCGTCGGCACGGTCAAACTGCATTGGGTTAACAAAAATGCTAACCACAACAATATCAGCTAATTCACGCGCTTTCTTTACCAGCGTTAGGTGGCCTTCATGTAGGTTCCCCATTGTTGGCACAAAAGCTATTGTGCGTCCATCACGCTTAAACTGTTTAATCTGCTCGCGAAGAGCCGTTATTTCAGCAAAAGTTTGCATAGTTATTCCTAAGCGATTGTATGAGCGTCATCAGGGAAACGCGCACTCTCTACTTCTTCTTTGTACAGTGCGACTGCTTTTCGCATGTCACCCGTTTCGGCTAAGAAGTTCTTAGAGAATTTCGGCATGTAGTTCGCAGAGATACCGAACATGTCATGCATTACTAGGATCTGCCCATCGGTAACATTACCTGCCCCAATACCAATAACGGGTACGTCACAAGCTTCTGTAATTCGTTTTGCCAATGAAGCCGGTACACATTCAAGTAGCACGATTTGTGCGCCTGCGTTTTGCAATGCTAGCGCATCAGCAAGCATTTTATCGGCCTGCTCGTCGTCACGGCCTTGTACTTTGTAACCACCAAAGATGTTCACAGATTGAGGTGTTAAACCTAAGTGCGCACATACTGGTACAGCACGTTCTGTTAGCATCTTAACAGTATCAACCAACCAACTGCCGCCTTCGATTTTTACCATGTTCGCGCCAGCACGCATTAAGCTTGCTGCGTTCTCACAAGCCTGCTCAGAGGTAGAGTAGCTCATGAATGGCATATCAGCCATAAGAAGGCAGTTTGGGCTACCAGAACGCACAGAGCGCGTATGATAAGCAATGTCTTCTACAGTTACAGGTAAAGTATCGTTATGGCCTTGTAGTACCATACCAAGTGAGTCACCGACAAGCAGGACTGGCATTTCTTGGCTTTCGAACAATTGAGCGAAACTCGCATCATAAGCTGTCGAAGTCGCGAATTTACGGCCTTCACGTTTGCATTTGATAAGGTCGTTAATGGTTACTTTTTTCATTGGTTTTCCTTAATGCGCTTGACTATTGTTGCCAAACATTGAGCCCGTTCTTATCAACTAACTTGAGTAAGTCTGTCAGCTCAGTCCCATCTGGGAGCTGTAAACTTGGTGCGATTTCAGCAAGCGGGTAGAGAACAAACTCTCGTTCTTTCATTCCGTAATGAGGAACAGTTAAACGCTCTGAATCGATCACCTCATTGCCGTATAGCACAATGTCGAGATCCAAGGTTCTTGGCCCCCAACGCTCGTCTTTACGGACGCGCCCTTGCTCTAACTCGATTTTTTGAGTGTAATTAAGCAGTTCAACTGGCGTTAATTCTGTTTGGATTGCCACTACCGCGTTGATGTAGTCTGGTTGATTTTGTGGCCCCATTGGAGTGCTACTATATAGCTGAGAGCTCGCAATAAACGTTGACCGCGGTAGGCTTTTTAGCGTTTCGATAGCCAAATTTGCTTGGCTAACTGGGTCGGCAAGGTTGCTGCCGACTGCAATGTAAGCGGTTATCATTCTGACTGCTTACTCTTTTTATTACGATAAGTCTTACGGCGACGATGACCTGATTTTGAGGGCGCAGCTACATCGTTGGCCATCGCTTGGCGCATGTTGCGTCCAGCAGTCTGATAACGCTCCCACCATTTCGCTAACTCTTTGGTTTCGCCACCTTCAATCTCGCCACGCATTTCTAGGAAATCGTAGCCTGCACGGAACTTATTAAGCTCCATAAGGCGAACAGCACGTTTTCCATTACGGCGAGGTAATCGTAGTTGCAGTTGCCAAACTTCACGAATGGTTGCTGTATGGCGACGAGGAATCGCAATAGATTTTACTTGTTGATCAAGAATGATGTTGCTCGCTTCCATGATCGCATCGTAGTGTGCCATACCTTGTTCAGCGACAAGTTTGTCTGCCAGCTTGTTCATTGGGTACCAAAGCATCGCTGCGAACATGAATGCTGGGTTTACTCGCTTACCATCTTCAATGCGAAGGTCGGTTGAATCGAGAACCAAATCAAGCATCTGCTCAGTATGAGAGTCATAATTGGCAGTGAAGTGCTCTGCCACAGCTGGGAACATCTGCTGGAAGAGGTTGTATTCACGCATTAGGTGGTAGGTTTCTAAGCCATGACCTGATTGAAGCAATTTAAGAGATTCTTCGTAAAGACGTGCTGCTGGTATGTCTTTGAGAAGATGTGCCAGTTCTTCAATAGGATCGGCGGTGTCTTCTTCAATATCGAAGTCTAGCTTAGCGGCGAAACGCATTGCACGCAACATACGTACAGGGTCTTCACGGTAGCGAGTTTCTGGATCGCCGATTAGGCGGATCAGCTTGTCTTCTAAATCTTCTACACCACCTGCGTAATCGTGGATGCTGTAATCAGCAATGTTGTAATACATCGCGTTAATAGTGAAGTCACGACGCTCTGCATCTTCATCAACATTGCCATACACGTTATCGCGTAGCAACATGCCTTCTTCCGATTGGGCAGACACGTTTTTCGATGGCTCCTGGTGGTGGCCACGGAAAGTCGCTACTTCAATGATGTCTCGGCCAAACATGATATGGGCTAATCGAAAACGGCGACCGATAAGGCGACAGTTTCTGAATAGGTGTTTGATTTGCTCTGGGGTTGCGTTAGTCGCGATGTCAAAATCTTTTGGCTGAGAGCCTAATAAGATATCGCGTACACCACCACCGACTAAAAACGCGTCAAAACCCGCACCATTCAGGCGATATAACACTTTTAGTGCGTTGTCACTGATCTGCTTGCGTGAAATATTGTGCTCTTGGCGAGTATAAACATTCAGAGCTAACTCGTGGAATCCGCGTTGTTCGCTTGGGGTATTGTCGTTTGTATTCATTAGTTTAGAACAAAGTAGGTATCGCCAACTTTGTTTTTCTCTTAGTCCAAAGTGGTAGTGCAGAGTTTAATTGCGGCTAATAATAGCTTAGCGCGAGCCATTTGAGAACATCATCGGCTTAACCGCTGCTGTTGGTTATGGCATTTTTATGTGTCGCTTTTAGTATTTACCATTACTTTCGAGCTAATCACGATGCTCTTTTTGTAAACTATCAGGTAATTGACTGACGTGCCATTGCTGGCAGCCCCACAATAAAATCTCATCCATTGAAGCTTCAAAAAGGGCTGCTGGGATATCAAAACCTAAGAATCGCATAGCGCTGAGTAACGTTGGTTTTGGGTTGTCGAGATCTATCGCGGTGGCATGGTTCTGTTTTGACAGTTTATTCCCCAAACCATCGGTTGCCAATGGTAAGTGCAAGTAACTCACTGTTTTTTGCTTAAGCGTTTGGTACAAGCTTATTTGGCGACCTGTTGGTTCTATCAAGTCCGCCCCTCTTACGACTTCTGTTACCCCTTGCTCAATGTCATCAAGGACAACCGCTAAGTTATAGGCAAACAATCCATCTCGGCGTTTGATAATGAAATCTTCTTCCGCTAATGCCTTAGGTATCTGAATCGACCCGTGACGAACATCATCAAACGACTCAACAGGGAAGTCCATGCACAAGCGCACCGCTTGCTCACCTAAGTCAATCAAACCTGCGTGTCGGCAGTGGCCATTATAGAAACCGCCTAAGGCTTTTATCTGTTTACGAGTGCATTGGCAGTAGTAGGCTTGTTTATCAACGACCCATTGATCAATTTGAGCTTGATACATGTTGTGGCGCTGACTTTGATAGACGACTTCGCCATCCCAAAATAGGTGGTAAGTCTCAAGCGTCTTAAGAATGAGGTCTGCAGCGCCGGCCATTTCTCTTGGCGGATCAAGGTCTTCCATACGAACTAACCATTGCCCTTGGTTAGATTTCGCTTGAAAGTAGCTACCAAGAGCAGCAACAAGCGAGCCAAAATGAAGAGGACCTGACGGTGATGGTGCAAAGCGCCCGATATAATTCATGAGTGAATAACCTAATTCTGATGGTACCGCAGTAGCTGGTTCTTAAGGTGGTTTAATTAGTTGTTTTAATGCGTTTGGCTAGCGTTTTAAGACGCTGAATTAGCAGTTTAATGCATAGAACTCAGCTTTAAAGTTGCTATTTGCTATCAAGTCTATGAAAGTTTGAGCGGATATGGCCAACAAAAAAGGGAGCCAAAGCTCCCTTTTTTTACATCCGCAAGAATTAACCTTGCATCTGTTTCTCTTTGATCTCTGCAAGCGTTTTACAGTCAATACAAAGGTCAGCGGTTGGACGAGCTTCAAGACGGCGGATGCCGATCTCGATCCCGCAAGAATCACAGAAGCCGAAATCATCTTCTTCGATCTTGTCTAGTGTCTTTTCAATTTTCTTGATAAGACGACGCTCACGGTCACGGTTACGTAACTCTAGGCTGAATTCTTCTTCTTGAGAAGCGCGGTCAACTGGGTCTGGGAAATTCGCCGCTTCATCCTGCATATGGTGCACAGTACGATCAACTTCTTCCCTGAGCTGGTTGCGCCAAGCTGCTAAAATTTTTGTAAAATGTTCCGTTTGCTCAGGTGACATGTACTCTTCACCGGGCTTTTCTTGGTACGGTTCAACACCTGCGATGGCTAGGATGCCTAGCGCTTTTTTCTTAGATTCTGGCATACAGCATCTCCTATTTACACCTAGTCAACTGCAAAGCAGCTAATTTTAAGGCGGGTATCTATAGCAGAAAGAACGAATGGTGGCAAATACTCTTATTCAAACTTGCAATCAATGTGATTAGTTCTGCATCTTTGTTCAACTATTGATAAATTCAACAGCTTGTTTTAGTTGTATTTGAGTACTGCTGAGCTCTGCTTTATAGCAAAGCACTTCAACTCCAGCGTCTTGTGCTTGTTTTAGTAATAACGAATATTTGGCGTCTATATGGTGTGCCGCAGACACTTTTTCAATACCTGAATGTAAAACAGTGAATAAAAGTACGGCTCTATTTCCAGATTCGACCATTTCTGTGAGTTCACGCAGATGTTTTTGGCCTCTGGTTGTCACAGCGTCAGGGAAAAAACCTTGTCCTTTGGTTGATGATTCTTGCTTAGTTGACGTTAATTGTTCGTCGAGCAAAGTGACGCTTTTTACTTCGATATAGCAAGGCGGCTTTTCGTTATCTTCAAGCAGAATGTCGATTCGACTATTCTCACTGCCATATTTCACTTCAGTTCGTAACGCGTTGTAGCCTAAGAGTTCAACTATAGTCCCATTTTCAATTGCTTCCACTGCTAGCTGGTTTGCCCGCGCAGTATTTACACAAATACGGTGACCTTTGTCTGTTTCTGAGATCTCCCAGCTGTTTGGGTACTTTCGTTTGGCGTTATCTGATGTTGAGTACCACACCGTGTTGCCAGGTGTCGCGCATCCCGTCATCGCTCCAGTGTTAGCACAATGAATCGTACGCTCGCTGCCGTCTGGAAGTTTGATGTCAGTAAGAAAACGTTTATAGCGTTTAATAAGAGTCGCTGGCTCTAATGGCGGATTGAAGTGCATATTACTTATTTAGAGAGGTCGGTTTTTATGTACAATGCTGCCAACATTACACCACAAGGTTCTCCCATTGCCACAACTGCCCATAGAAGCTGTGATGCCAGATCTGCTCGCTGGCGTAGAAACACACACTCAACTTATTCTAAAGGCCGCTCCCGGTGCAGGTAAGTCAACATTTTTCCCCTTGCAACTGGTTAAAACCAATGCTGTTCCAGGCAAAATAATCATGCTTGAACCTAGGCGTTTGGCGGCTAGGAATATTGCCACTTACTTGGCGAGCCAACTAGGAGAGAAGGTAGGGGAGAGCATAGGTTTTAGAGTTCGTGGTGAATCTAAAACCAGCAGTGCAACTCGTTTGGAGATCGTTACCGAAGGGATCATGACAAGAATGATCCAAACCGACCCTGAATTGAGCGGGGTCGATATGGTGATCTTCGATGAGTTCCACGAGCGCAGCATTCATGCGGATACTGCTCTCGCTTTTAGTTTAGAGATCCAAGAGGCGTTGCGTGACGATCTAAAAGTGGTGGTGATGTCGGCGACATTAGACCAACAAGCTTTGCAGTCTTTATTGCCCAATGCCAAATACGTTGAATCCCAAGGTCGTACTTTTCCGGTTGAGTTCCGTTATCAGCCTCTTAATACCAATGAGTACTTAGCCCCTAAAATGGCTAGCGTGATTCGCTCTTTGATGGAGAAGGAATCCGGTTCGTTGTTGGCATTCTTACCTGGGGTGTCTGCGATTAAGCAGGTGGAGTCTCAACTAGAAAAACTCTCTAACGATATCGATGTGTGTCCTTTGTACGGTCAACTCAGCTTTCCTCAACAACAGAAAGCGATCGCACCGTCTGATAAAGGGCGTCGAAAAGTGGTGTTGGCCACCAATATAGCGGAAACCTCTCTGACCATTGAGGGCATTCGGTTAGTGGTGGATTCTGGTCTTGAACGAGTCGCCAAGTTTGATTTGAAAACCGGCATCACCAAGCTTGAGCAAGTGAAAATCTCCCAGTCTTCTGCTGAACAGCGAGCAGGCCGTGCTGGGCGAATTGAAGAAGGTTTGTGTGTTCGCTTGTACAGCGAAACGCAGTTAATGCAGCAACCCGCTGTACCGGAGCCTGAAATTCTCCATTCGGATCTCTCTTCGCTGGTGGCTGAACTGACGCAATGGGGCGCTGCAAGTGCAGACGAGTTGCAATGGCTAGACGTTCCGCCACGCGCTTCAATTGAGCAAGCCAAGCAACTGCTGCAAAGGCTTGAGTTATTAGGCAGTAATGGCCAATTTACGGCGCTAGGTAAACAAGCTCAGCGTTTAGGTCTTGAGCCTCGTATCGCCAGCATGCTGATAAAAGCGCAACAGGGCAGCCAAACTTTGCTGAATGTCGCGATTGTCGCCGCAGCTTTACTTGAAGAGCCTGAACGCAACGTCACCGATATTCAACATTCGTTGCACCGACTTGAGCAAAGAAAGCACTCGAAAAACAGCGTAGTGATGCAGCGAGCGAAAAGTCTCGCCAGTAAACTCAATCATCACGTAGATTTGTCACAACTTGATGAATCATTGTTACCATTAGTGCTTTGTTTTGCATTCCCTGACCGAATAGCTCAGGCGAGAAGCGCGACTGGCAGTGCTTTCCTTCTTGCGAATGGTCACGGCGCTGAAGTTCGTGATGATGATCCATTGGCGAACAATGATTACATCGTGGTGATTGATTTGATGCGCAGCACAGGACGAGCCAGTCAGGTTTTCTTGGCAACCGCTGTCGATATTGCGCAGTTAGAAGAAGCGTTTCCCAAACTCTTCGTCTGTTCAGATTATGCGGATTGGGATGAGAAGCGTGGCCGCTTGGTTGCTGAACAGCGAGTGTCTTTGGATAAACTGATTATCAGCACCAAAGCCTTACCTGAGCCGAGTGCGAATCAGGCAAGCCAAGCGCTACTCAATTATATCGCTCGGTGTGGTCTTGATCGTTTACATTGGACGCCCGCCGCGAAGCAGCTAGTTGAACGCGTACGTTGTGCCCAGCTTTGGATGCCGGAGTATGATTGGCCTGCAATGGGTGAGACTAGTCTAATTGCACATCTAGATACCTGGTTGTCGCCGTATTTGAATGGCATTAAGTCAGCAAAAGGGTTGTCGAATGTGTCAATTGAACAAGCACTGTCGGCGTACCTTGGTTGGCCATTGAATCAAGAAATCGACCAATGGCTACCGACGCATTACGTGATGCCTACAGGCAGTAAAAAAGCGATTCGATACCAATATCAATCGGAGCCTGTGATCTCGGTGCGAATGCAAGAAGTCTTTGGTGAACAAGACTCACCCTTGATAGCGCAAGGTCGTAAAAAAGTCGTGCTTGAGTTACTTTCTCCTGCGCAGCGACCATTGCAAATCACTCAAGATTTAGCTGGCTTTTGGGCTGGCGCGTACAAAGAAGTACAAAAAGAGATGAAAGGCCGTTACCCAAAACATCCTTGGCCTGATGATCCTGCTAACCATGTAGCAACCACTAAAACCAAACGACAGTTGAACCGATGATGACCAAAATGTTAACGCCCAAAAAGGCACCACCTAAAAAAGCGCCAGCAAAGAAGTCACCTGCGACCAAAGCCAAGCCTCGAAAACCGAGAGCTGCCGCGAAGAAGACCAAGCCAAGAGCTAAAAAATCGGGCAACCGAGGTTGGTTGAAAATCTTGTGGGGGATTACTTGGAAAGCGGGTTTAGCCTTGGCTGCGCTGTTGTTGTTTGTTGGTATTTACCTAGACTCTGTAGTCAAACAGCGATTTGAAGGCCAACTGTTTGATTTGCCAACCGTGGTTTATGCACGTGTGTTGGATCTGTCTCCAGGTACAGCGGTGAATTTAGTCCAGGTAAAGAATGAACTGGATGTACTGAATTACCGTAAGGTGAACTCTCCTCGTCATCCGGGTGAGTACTCTTCCTCTTCAACCAAGATTGAGATGATTCGTCGTCCGTTTGAGTTTGTCGATGGGCCAGAAGCTGATCGCCATGTGATGCTGCACTTCAATGGCAACGAATTAACTCGAATCCAGTCGCTAGAGAGGAAAGGTGACATGGGTTACCTGCGTGTAGAGCCGAAAATGCTTGGCATGCTTGAGAAGAGTAACGAGGAACAGCGTTTGTTCTTAAAACGTAATCAGTTCCCTGAAGTAATGGTTGATGCACTATTGGTAACCGAAGACCGAAACTTCTATCAGCACGATGGAGTGTCCCCGTTAGCGATAGCTCGTGCGATGGTGGTTAACGTTAAAGCGGGGCGAACGGTACAAGGGGGCAGTACGCTGACTCAACAGTTGGCAAAAAACCTGTTCTTGTCCAGTGAGCGCACATTGTGGCGTAAAGTTCGTGAAGCCTATATTGCTCTGATCTTGGATCATCGTTATAGCAAAGACCGAATCTTAGAGGCTTACTTGAACGAGGTTTACTTAGGACAAAATGGCGGTCAAGCCATCCATGGCTTCGGTTTGGCTTCGCGCTTGTACTTCGGTCAACCTATTCAAGAGCTTCGTATTGACCAATTAGCGTTGCTTGTCGGAATGGTGAAAGGACCATCGTATTATAACCCCGTTCGTTACCCTGAGCGTGTTAAAGCTCGTCGTGATTTGGTACTTCGTTTGCTAATGCAACAAGACATACTGACACCGAAACAGTATGAAGAAGCTGCAAGCCGTGATTTGGATATCCAAGATAATCCTCGTATTGCGAGCCGTCAGCCAGCGTATTTTCAACAGGTCAACATTGAACTGAAAAAATATGTGGGTGAGCGATTTGAAGTCAAGAAAGGGATACGAGTTTTTACCTCTCTGGACCCGGTTTCTCAAGACCAATTAGAAAAGTCCATAGCACGTAAGGTGCCTGAGTTATCCAAAACCGGAGGTAATCAGCTTGAAGCCGCGGCAATTGCTGTCGATAGGAATACCGGTGAGATCCGTGCGATGGTAGGGGGGAAGCGTACTGGCTACGATGGCTTCAACCGTGCTCTGAATGCGAGCCGCCCTATTGGTTCACTGGTGAAACCTGCAATTTATCTGACAGCATTGGAACAGCCACAAAAGTACACGCTTGCGACGACTTTGATGGATTCTCCACTCAGTTTGAAAGGCAGTAAAGGCAGCGTATGGAGTCCGAGAAACTTCGATCGTAAGTTTCGCGGTGAGGTGCCTTTGTATGTGGCACTTTCGAAATCTTATAACGTGCCCACGGTTCGGTTGGGGATGCAGCTAGGCATTGATAGTGTCTCAGATACGATTGGAAAGCTGGGTGTCGATAAAAATGAGATACGCCCAGTGCCGTCGATGTTTTTGGGTTCATTCTCACTGACTCCGTTCCAAGTCGCGCAGATGTACCAAACCATTACTAACTCTGGGCGTATCGCGCCGTTATCGGCACTTCGTTCAGTGGTTGATAATGACGGTGAGGTTTTATATCAATCGATTCCTCGCGTATCGCAAAGTGTTGATCAGCAAGCGGCTTGGCTAACGACTTATGCAATGAAGCGAGGGGTGTCGGAAGGCACAGGTCGCTTCTTACAAGGTCAGTTTGCATGGGCAGGTTTGGCCGGTAAAACGGGCACCAGTAACGATAGCCGAGACAGTTGGTTTGTTGGGGTTGATGGCCGTGAAGTGACTACTATTTGGCTAGGGCGTGATGACAATAAACCAACAAAGCTAACCGGTTCTAGTGGTGCGTTACGTGTTTATGCTGATTACTTAAAGCAGAGAACACCTGAACAATTGTTACTGCCGTGGCCAACAGGAGTCGCGACAGCTAGTTTTACCCGAACGTCAGATGGTGCCTTAGAGTTAGACTGTGATGGCGCTGTTAAATTGCCGGTGTGGGATGAGAACGGAAATATTAAGAAGGGCTGTGAAAGTCAACCAAAACAGTGGCTAAAAAAGCTTTTTCAGTGGTAAAGTCGTAACAGAAAAGAATGACAAGGATAGTTTAAAGAATGATTTCTCGTTGGTTAGTGAGTGGCTTGAGCATCGCCAGTGCTGTGATCAGTTTTCAGCTATTTGCATATACAGCAGTGAAGGTTGATGAGTCTCAGCAGGCTGAACAAGTGGGTCAAAGGCCAACGGTTGCTGTGGTGCTTGCTGGTGGGGGAGCAAAAGGTGCTGCTCATATTGGGGTGCTTAAAGCCTTAGAAGAGATGCGAATTCCGGTGGATTATATTACCGGTACTAGCATGGGCTCTTACGTTGGTGGGCTGTATGCGACAGGAATGAGTGCCGACGAGATTGAAAGTTTTATTTATACGGTGGATTGGAATCGTGGTTACCGAGATCGTGTTAACCGTAGTGATCGCCGAGTACGTGATAAAGAATATGAAGACCGCTATCAGCTAAACACCGACCTAGGATTAGGTTGGGGAGAAGTCAAAGCGAGTAAAGGTGTGGTACAAGGTCAGAATATGCTGCGTATTCTACGTGAGACTACGGGTAACTTAGCCCCGATAGACTCTTTTGATCACCTTGCTATCCCTTATCGTTCAGTCGCAACGGACATTATTGCTCTTGA
Source organism: Vibrio kanaloae (assembly GCF_024347535.1). NCBI lineage: Bacteria > Pseudomonadati > Pseudomonadota > Gammaproteobacteria > Vibrionales > Vibrionaceae > Vibrio > Vibrio kanaloae. The sequence goes on from NZ_AP025497.1 coordinate 570,940, forward strand.
AGAAGTGGTCATCGAGCATGGTTATCTTGTTGATGCCATGATGGCCAGTATGTCGGTGCCCGGAGCGCTTCCGCCTTATGAAGTCGAGGGGCGAATGCTCGTTGATGGCGGCGTGACCAATAATATGCCTGTTGACGTTGCAAGAGCGATGGGCGCTGACATCGTTATCGCCGTTGATATTAGTACTAACTATAAAGGTATGGAAGACTACACCAATTTTCTAGCGGCCGCCGATCAACTCTCTAATTACCTTGTTCGCCGTAGTACTCAAGATCAAGCCGCTACGTTAACGGAGGACGATGTGTTCTTGCGTCCCGATGTTGGACAAATGGAAACGACAGAGTTCGATAAAATGCCGACGGCTTACCATGCCGGATACGAGGAAGCTAAGCAGTATACCGATCAGCTTTCCAAGTTGTCGCTCTCCTATGCGGACTACCAACACTATATTGATGATAAACAGAAGGCTCGTAGACAGCTTAAACACGGTGACAAAACTGTGGTCGACAAAGTGGTTATCAATAACAACACCCATTACTCAGATAAGCTGATTGGAAACCGTTTAAATCTCGATTCTGGTGAGGTTCTGAAAACCAGTGAAATTGAATCTAAAGTACAAGATCTCTATGCATTAGATAGGTTTGAGTTGGTCACTTATGAATTTGAGACTGTTGATGGCGAAGAGCAGCTACAAGTGGATGTTAATGAAAAGTCTTGGGGCCCAAACTACCTCAATTTTCGATTCTTTCTTGAAGATGACTTCTCTACAGAAAGCCAATACTCGATCGGTATCTCTGCCAACTTTACCGATATTAATCAACATGGTGCTGAGTTGAGAACCAATGTCGAGATGGGGACTGATAAGAGAATTGAAGCCGAGCTTTTCTCGCCATTCTTTTCGAGTCAAAAATTGTTCACTTCAGCATCGGTTGTTTATAGCAAAGAGAACCGAAATCTACCGGCAGATATTGACGATATTGAAGAACCGACACTGGACGTAACGAAAGATTATCTCCCAATGACGTATAGTGAATATATCGGTGAACTGGCATTAGGCTATCAACCTACCTTGTGGCAAGAACTGAAATTTGGTCTTCGTTATACTGATGGGGATATTGAGGTATCTTCGTTACCTTCACTGGGCAGCGGTGGCTTCAAGCGTCTTGGTGGATTTATGGGTTACCGACTGGATACTTTGGATAACTTCAGCTTGCCGACCAAGGGTTACTTTGTCGATTTAGAGTACCTTGTCTCTCATGATGACTTTGAAAATGACAGTTCGCTTGGGGATTCTGATTTAACATCGAATAGTGATACTGTTTATGAGTTTTCAGCAAACTTCATGGCTGCACAAAGTATTGAGAAGCATACTTTAGTCGCAAAGCTGGATTTTGGTATGGTCGAAAGCAAAAACTCTGTTTTTCCCATTGATCCGAAAGAGCTTGGTGGATTCCTGAATTTATCCGGTATTCCAAGAAACAGCCTAATAGGCCAGAACTTAGCGTACAGCAGCTTAACTTATCGATACAAGTGGTTTGAAAACGACTTTGGTTTGTTTGAGTCTCCATTCTATATAGGTGCATCGATAGAACATGGTGGAGTATGGTCTAACAATGAGCTGAGCATTGATGAAGCGCCAATGTTCACGGCTGGTTCAGTTTTTGCTGGAGTAGACTCCCCAATAGGGCCCGTTATTTTGGCTTATGGACGAACTGAAGGTAACTACGACTCGGTCTACTTAATTATTGGAACGTCTTACAAATAAACATGAGTGGGAGATGTGTTTAACTGCGTAAATAGGTAAAAATAGTAAGACTTTCGTCTTAACTTGCTATGTTGGTCAAAATGATAAGATTTTAATTTAACGTTAAATTTGCTATTCTACCGCCCACAGTTTGGCCTCTATGACGCCGCTCATCAATACAAATTGAATGACAAAAATGGCAATGGAGAGCCAAGTTTCCAAGGATGTCCACTTCTTTATTTTACTAATAATTATGAAGGTAAGAAGTGAACCGCAATGAGAGGAAAAAGTCGTGCTTGAAGCCTACCGTAAACACGTCGCAGAGCGTGCTGCCGAAGGAGTTGTTCCAAAACCACTAGATGCTGAGCAGGTAGCTGGCCTAGTTGAACTTCTGAAGAATCCACCCCAAGGTGAAGAAGAAATCATTCTTGACCTACTAGAAAATCGCATTCCACCAGGCGTTGATGAAGCTGCTTATGTAAAAGCTGGCTTCCTCACGGCTATCACAAAAGGCGAAGTCGCTTCTCCACTAGTAAGTAAAGAAAAAGCGGCTGAGCTGCTTGGAACTATGCAAGGCGGTTACAACATCGAGTCTCTAGTATCTCTACTTGATGATGCTGAACTTGCTCCAATCGCTGTTAAAGCATTGTCTCATACTCTACTGATGTTTGATGCGTTCTACGACGTAGAAGAGAAAGCGAAAGCTGGCAATGCAGCTGCACAACAAGTACTTCAATCTTGGGCTGATGCTGAATGGTTTACAGCGAAAGATAAAGTAGCAGAAAAAATCACTGTTAAAGTATTTAAAGTCACTGGTGAAACGAACACCGATGACCTATCTCCAGCGCCAGATGCATGGTCACGTCCTGATATCCCAGTGCACGCCAAAGCGATGCTGAAGATGGAGCGTGAAGGCATTACTCCTGACGAACAGGGTAACGTTGGTCCAATTACTCAAATTGAAGAACTACAAAAAGATGGCATTCCACTGGCTTACGTTGGTGATGTTGTTGGTACCGGTTCTTCACGTAAATCTGCGACAAACTCAGTGCTTTGGTTCATGGGTGAAGATATCCCATTTGTACCAAACAAGCGCACTGGTGGTGTTTGTCTAGGTGGTAAAATTGCTCCAATCTTCTATAACACAATGGAAGATTCAGGCGCACTACCTATTGAACTGAACGTACAAGACATGAACATGGGCGATATTATTGATATCTACCCGTACGAAGGTGTTGTTCACAAAAACGGTTCTGTGATTTCAAACTTCGAACTTAGCAAAGTGCTTCTAGATGAAGTTCGTGCTGGTGGTCGTATTCCACTGATCATCGGTCGTGGCCTTACAGGTCGAGCTCGTGATTCTCTTGGCTTAGCTGAAACAGATCTGTTTGCTAAACCAATCGACCCTTCTGCTTCTGACAAAGGTTATACGCTAGCTCAGAAGATGGTAGGTAAAGCATGCGGCGTTGAAGGTGTGCGTGCTGGTCAGTACTGTGAACCTAAAATGACGACAGTCGGTTCTCAAGATACGACCGGTCCTATGACGCGTGATGAGCTTAAAGACCTTGCATGTCTTGGCTTCTCTGCTGATTTGGTTATGCAGTCTTTCTGTCACACATCTGCATACCCGAAACCAGTTGATGTAAACACTCACCATACGCTACCTGATTTCATCATGAACCGTGCGGGTGTTTCACTTCGCCCGGGTGATGGTGTAATCCACTCATGGCTAAACCGTATGTTGCTTCCTGATACTGTTGGTACAGGTGGTGACTCGCATACTCGTTTCCCATTAGGTATTTCATTCCCTGCGGGTTCTGGCTTGGTCGCATTTGCAGCTGCAACCGGTGTTATGCCGCTTGATATGCCTGAATCTATCTTGGTTCGTTTTAAAGGTGAAATGCAGCCAGGTATCACGTTACGTGACCTAGTACATGCGATTCCTCTATACGGTATCAAGCAAGGTCTACTAACAGTAGAGAAAGCCGGTAAGATCAACGAATTTTCTGGTCGTGTACTAGAAATTGAAGGCGTTGAGCACCTATCTGTTGAGCAAGCATTCGAACTGTCTGATGCATCTGCAGAGCGTTCAGCTGCAGGTTGTACGGTTAAGCTATCTGAAGAGTCTATCTCTGAGTACTTGAACTCGAACATCGTGATGCTTAAGTGGATGATCGCTGAAGGCTACGGTGATGTGCGTACTATTGAGCGTCGTATTACGGCAATGGAAGAGTGGCTAGCAAACCCTGAGTTACTGTCTGCTGATTCAGATGCTGAATACGCTCATGTTATTGAAATTGATCTTGCTGACATCGACCAACCAATCCTATGTGCACCAAACGATCCAGATGATGCTCGTCTTCTTTCTGACGTTCAAGGTACTGAGATTCAAGAAGTGTTCATCGGTTCTTGTATGACGAACATCGGTCACTTCCGTGCAGCAGGTAAGATGCTTGAAGAGTTTAACGGCTCACTAAATACTCGCCTATGGGTGGCTCCGCCAACGAAGATGGATAAAGACCAGCTGACAGAAGAGGGCTACTACGGCATCTTCGGCCGTGCTGGGGTACGTATCGAAACTCCGGGTTGTTCTCTGTGTATGGGTAACCAAGCTCGTGTCGCGGACAAGTCGACGGTAATGTCTACGTCTACGCGTAACTTCCCGAACCGTTTGGGTAACGGTGCGAACGTTTACCTAGCGTCTGCTGAGCTGTCAGCTGTTGGTGCGATTCTTGGCCGAATCCCGACCAAAGAAGAGTACTTAGAGTATGCAGAGAAGGTTAATGCAACGGCTGCAGACACATACCGTTACCTGAATTTCCATAAAATGGGTCAGTACACGGAAAAAGCAGACACGGTTATCTTCCAAGAACCAGCTTAGTTCCTCGTTATATTTGTAGCTGCAGCGTTGTTGACTGCGTACGTTCACCCTAATCACATAGAGCTTCTATGCTCATAGGGATGAACTTACTTGTCGCCTAGCTGCAACTCCAACTATTTAGAGGAACCCAAATGATAGAGCGTCTACTTCGGTAGGCGTTTTTTATGTCCGAATACTGGACGACGAGCGACTCGATCTCTTGATGACTTCGCTATATACTCTCGCCTCATTTTTTACTACCTATTGATTGAGCCTTATTTTTATTAGAGCTTTGGAGCCTTATGGAATTCGAATTTGTTAGAAACACTCTAATGGGTGAATACTATGTGAAATGCAGCATGGGCCATGAGATTGTTGGCCGTTGGCTTCAAGAAGAGATCGGTAAAGATAAGCAGAAATTAGATCATGTGATGGCGCTTATTGATCGCTCCCGACAGGATCTGAGTAATGAGGTGACGCTACTCGGTAAAGAGATCAGCCTAGCGATCAATGAAGATGAAGTCACGATTCAAGAAAACGTACTTGGCCACGATCAAGAGATGGAAGAAGGCAGTGAGTTTGATTTCTATAACTGTGAAAGTCAGGCAAGCTGTGGAATCGATGATTTCGAGCTACTCATTGATCGTTGGATGGATTTCTTAGGTTACTAGCTGTTTCGGGCTTTTAAGGTTCCCGTTGCCCAAAACTGGAGCAACAATTGCGTCACGCATTAAGATAGTGAAAAGGCTGCACCGAATTGGTGCGGCCTTTTTTGTTATTACGGCCTTGTTTATTTTATCCCCTTTAATATCAATGGTTTATTTTTTTGGCACGCTACTTGGATTGTAAGAAGAGAACTAACGGATTACTGAAGAATTTAAGGAACGAATATGAAAATAATAAATGCCATTGTTAAGCCATTCAAATTAGACGATGTACGTGAAGCGCTCTCTGATGTGGGCATTGAAGGTATGACGGTTTCTGAAGTGAAAGGCTTTGGTCGTCAAAAGGGTCACACTGAACTTTATCGTGGTGCGGAATACCAAGTTGATTTTCTACCGAAGGTAAAGATAGAGATTGCAACCCAAGCAGAGAATGTTGACCGAGTTGTTGAAGCGATTAGCCAAGCGGCACACACCGGAAAAATAGGTGATGGCAAAATCTTTGTGTATGACCTAAGCCAAGCCGTACGAATTCGTACTGGTGAAATGGATGCTGAAGCACTTTAAAGAATTACAAGGACTGGAGACTTTAATATGGAACTTACAACAACAGTAACGGAACTACGTTACGCACTAGACACTTTTTTCTTCCTCATTTCGGGTGCGTTGGTAATGTGGATGGCAGCAGGCTTCGCGATGTTAGAGGCTGGCTTAGTTCGTTCAAAGAACACCACGGAAATTTTAACTAAGAATATCTGTTTGTATGCCATTGCTTGTACGACTTTCTTAGTGGTTGGCTACAACATCATGTATGTAAACAATGGTGAAGGCGGCTGGTTACCTTCGTTTGGTGCTTTAATTGGTACGCAGGGTGAAGGTGCTGATCACTCTCTAGAGTCTGATTTCTTCTTCCAAGTCGTATTCGTCGCAACAGCAATGTCTGTCGTTTCAGGTGCGGTTGCTGAGCGTATGAAGCTTTGGTCATTCCTAATCTTCTCTGTTGTACTAACAGCGTTTATCTACCCGATGGAAGGTTACTGGACTTGGGGCGGTGGTTTCCTATCAGAAGCAGGTTTCAGTGACTTCGCCGGCTCAGGTATTGTTCATATGGCTGGTGCAGCCGCTGCGTTAGCTGGTGTTTTACTATTAGGTGCTCGTAAAGGTAAATACGGGAAAAATGGTGCAATCTATCCAATTCCTGGTTCAAATATGCCACTAGCAACATTAGGTACATTCATTCTTTGGTTCGGTTGGTTTGGTTTTAATGGTGGCTCTCAACTTATGGTTTCAGATTTTGAGAACGCGACAGCAGTTGGTCAAATCTTTCTGAATACAAATGCGGCAGCTGCAGCGGGTGCCATTGCAGCACTACTAGTATGTAAGACAACTTGGGGTAAAGCAGACCTAACAATGGTACTGAACGGTGCATTAGCTGGTTTAGTTGCCATTACGGCAGATCCACTATCTCCTTCTCCATTATTTGCGGTCGCTATTGGTTCAGTATCTGGTGCATTAGTGGTATTCAGTATCATTGCTCTAGATAAAGCTAAGATTGATGATCCTGTAGGTGCAATCTCTGTACACGGTGTATGTGGTTTCTTTGGTCTAATGGCTGTGCCACTAAGCAACGCTGATGCAACATTTGGTGCTCAACTATTAGGTGCTGCAGTCATCTTTGCATGGGTATTCGGTGCGAGCCTTGCTGTGTGGGCTGTGCTTAAAGCAACAATCGGCATTCGCGTCACTGAAGATGAAGAACTTGAAGGTATGGACATGCACGATTGTGGTGTAGGCGCTTACCCAGAGTTTGTATCAGTAAAGTAAGATCAGCAGCAACCGCCTAATCTGAAAAGTTAAGCTGTAAAGTAAAGCCCTTCAACTCATGGTTGTAGGGCTTTACTATTTATAGTCGCCTGGCTAGCAGTGATATATCAAGCGAGGCTGAGTGTTCAACTAGAAATTGTGATGAGAATGGTTGTAATATATTGTTACAAAAGTGCGAGTTTTAAGATGCTGAACGGAGTGTTTTTTTGTCGGTCGTCATTGTAATTATGTTATTGATGAATATAATAACGCAACTGATAGACATTATCATTTCGATATAAAGGACTTTACAATGAAGAAACTGCTAACACTTTCAGCTCTAGCGTGTAGTGTAATTGCTCCGACAGCAATGGCTGCGGAAGAAGTAAATGTGTACTCTTACCGTCAACCTTTCCTAGTTGAGCCAATGTTCAAGGAATTCACGAAAGAGACTGGCATTAAAGTAAACGTTAAGTTTGCTAAAAAAGGTTTAGCAGAGAAGTTAGCACAAGAGGGTGAATACAGCCCAGCTGACGTTGTATTAACTGTCGATATCAGCCGTCTATCTGAACTTACTAAACAAGATCTAGTTCAATCTGTTGAAAGTGATGTGCTGGAAAAGAACATTCCTGCTCAATACCAAGATACTGCTAACGAGTGGTTTGCTCTAACAACTCGTACACGTAGCGTTTATTCTTCGCGTGACCGTGTTGGTCGCCTAGGTGAAGCGTTCACTTATGAAGATTTAACTAAGCCTGAATTTAAAGGTAAAATCTGTACACGTAGCGGTAAGCACCCATACAATGTTTCTCTAGTATCTTCGATGATTGCTCACAAAGGTGAAGCTGAAACGAAAGAATGGCTAGAAGGCGTAAAAGCAAACCTAGCACGTAAGCCTCAAGGTAACGACCGTGCACAAGTTAAAGCAATTAAAGAAGGTCTGTGTGACGTTGCTCTTGGTAACAGCTACTACCTAGGTAAGATGGTTAATGATAAAGAGCAAAAAGCTTGGGCTGACTCTGTTTATATTAACTTCCCTAACCAAGAGACTACAGGCACTCACGTAAACATCTCTGGTATGGCAATGGCTAAATATTCTCCAAATGAAGAGAATGCTGTTAAGCTGATGGAATTCCTTTCTGGTAACACCGCACAAAGCATGTACGCAGAAGTGAACTACGAATACCCAGTGAAAGCAGACGTTAAACCTTCTGAACTTGTTGCTTCATGGGGTGAATTCAAAGCTGATACTATTTCTCTAGACCAAATTGCTGACCACCACGCTGCTGCAATCAAGCTATTAGACGAAGTTAAGTTCGATCTATAACTTATTCTTGTAGGCTTTTGCCCGCAAAAAATCACAACCCCAAGTCGCCACTTTTTGGCCACTTGGGGTTGTTTGTTTTTTGAAAGTCACTTTTTGATACAAAGCTCGCCGTTAATCCTCTGAGTTATGAGCATCTCACCTTGAAGTCATTACAGTATATGGGTATAAATACCCCCACCATTAAAAGGATATGAGATGTATTTGCAAATGCATTTGTGTTTCATTAAGCCTCGTTGTAGTTAGGCGATGAAAGAGAAGAATTATTTATGGAACACCAGCAGCGTCATCATTGCTGTATTGCTGGTTTTACCTGTCTTAGCAATTTTTACGACGGCTGTTGGAGAAACTGATGAGCTATTTTCTCATCTGATGTCCACAGTGATGCCCACCTATGCTTACAATACGGTGGTTTTAGTCATAGGAACCATGTTCCTGTCTTTAGTTTTTGGTATTCCGTCTGCTTGGATTATGGCAATGTGCCGTGTGCCGGGTGAGCGTGTTTTACAGTGGGCACTGGTACTGCCATTAGCTATGCCAGGCTATATTGTCGGCTATATCTTTACTGATTGGTTCGATTTTGCCGGGCCTGTTCAGATCCTATTGCGAGATTTGACTGGATGGGTACCCGGAGAGTATTGGTTTCCAGATATCAGAACCTTGTCGGGCGCTATTATTGTTCTATCTCTCGTCCTTTATCCTTATATTTATTTGTTGTGCCGTGCAGCATTCATGGAACAAAACGTCTCCTTATTGCAATCCGCCCGTTTGCTAAAATGCTCACCTTGGGAAAGTTTCCGTCGTATCTCCTTACCACTTGTTCGTCCATCAATGGCGGTAGGTTTGTCTCTTGTTGCGATGGAAACCATAGGTGACTTTGGTACCGTGAGTTACTTTGCGGTAAATACTTTAACGACTGCGGTTTACGATACTTGGTTGGGCTATTCGAGCCTAACAGCCGCTGCAAAGATATCGGCAATCATGTTGGTGATCGTCATTCTCTTATTGAGTACCGAGCGATATAGCCGTCGTAAACAGAAACTGTTCCAGAATCAATTCAGCAGTCGCGAAGATTTTCGTTACGATCTTTCCGGTTGGAGAAAATGGTTGGCACTGTTCTGGTGTTGGGGATTAGTGTGCGTTGCATTCTTGTTCCCTCTTGGCCAGTTAATGATCTATGCCTACAAATATTTCGTACAAAGCTGGACGCCTGAATTCAGAGAGTACGCCGTTAACAGCCTTTATGTGTCTGTAGTTGCGGCGATTATTGGCGTTATCATTGCGATGATTGTGAATTTTAATCAGCGTGTTAGCCCAAGTAAGAAAAATCAGGCTTACATGAGACTTGCTTCAATGGGTTATGCCGTGCCAGGCACCGTATTAGCGATTGGCGTGATGGTACCTGTGTTGTTTATGGATCACTTGGTCAATGACATCGCAAAAGTGATGGAGTGGGGGCGACCAGGACTTATTTTCTCTGGTTCCATGTTCGCGCTTATCTTTGCCATGGTGGTGCGTTTTTCGGCGGTTGCTATTGGTAGTATCGAAAGTAGCCTAAGTAAAGTATCTCCTTCATTGGATATGGCTTCTAAAACCATGGGTTGCAATACCAACCAGATGTTGCGTCGTGTTCATTTACCTTTGATTAAGCGCGGCGCGCTGATCGCTGGTTTATTGGTGTTTATCGAATCAATGAAAGAGTTAAATGCGGCATTGCTGTTACGTCCTTTCAATTTCGAAACATTGGCGACTTATGTTTATAACTATGCCTCAGATGAGCACCTAGAATTGGCGGCGATGCCTGCTGTATTATTGGTGTTGGTGGGTTTAATTCCTCTGATCATCGTAAACCGTTCCTTGGAGCAGAAACACTAATGAGTTGTGCATTATCAATTAAAGAGCTGACGTGTAAGTATGAGTCGCAAACCATTTTGGAAGCGCTTTCTTTAGAAGTTGAGCATGGTGAAATTGTTTGTCTGCTTGGTGCAAGTGGCTGCGGAAAAACCACCTTGCTTAAGGCGATTGCGGGTTTACTTCCATTGAGTCGCGGCGTAATGAGCTTAAACTGTCAAACCATCGATGATGGTGAGCGTTGGTTGCCACCAGAACAACGAAACATCGGTATGATTTTCCAAGATTACGCCTTGTTCCCGCACTTGACGGTCAACCAGAATGTCGGTTTTGGCTTGAAAGATCTCTCTGAACATCAAAAGAAAGAGAAGGTCCAAGAGATGTTGGAGTTGGTTCATTTAGATGAATTCGGTGACCGATATCCACACCAACTTTCGGGTGGTCAACAGCAGCGAGTGGCGATTGCTCGTTCTTTGGCATATAAGCCAGACTTACTACTGTTAGATGAACCATTCTCAAACATCGATACTCAGGTTCGCCATGAGTTGATTTCTCAGATTCGTAAGATTTTTAAGAAGCAGGGTGTCACAGCAATCTTCGTAACTCACAGCCGTGAAGAAGCGTTCGCATTTGCAGATAAGATGGCAGTAATGAACCATGGTGTGATTGAACAGTATGGTTCGGCATCTGAGTTATATTTCCATCCTTCGAGTAAGTTCGTTGCAGACTTTTTGGGCGGTGGTAGCTACCTTAATGCACAGCGTATTTCAGAGCATGAATTTGAAACCAGTTTGGGTATGGTTGAAGCCAAACCGCAAACGGAGATCAAATTCGGCAGTGCGTGTGAGCTTCTTTTAAGGCCACAGCATATTCAAGCTAGTTATGAACAAGACAGTGCTATTTCAGTGTTAGAGCAGCAATTTATGGGCGATCACTGTCGTTATGTCATCGAAGCGCATGGTCAGAAGTTATTAGCAACTTCATCAGAAGCACTTGAAGTGGGTATGCCGGTCAACGTAAAAGTAGATACCAAAGGCGTATTGGCTTTTTAAAGAGATATAACGCGATACTAATCGTTACAAGAATCGCGATAAAAAAGCCCAGCACTTTAATCAAAGTACTGGGCAAGGGTTCTTCACTTATAGGCTTTAACAAGGCAGTGATTTGTTAAGGCCATACAAAACTGCTGCACTCTATAAGCCTATAGAGAGAGGAAGTCTTTCACTTTTTGAAGAACATGTTCTGCAGTGTCTTTATCTTCCATTTCTGCGAAGATTCGTAGTAACGGCTCTGTTCCTGAGAAGCGAGCAATTACCCAGCCGCCATTCTTGAAGTACACCTTAGCGCCATCTTCATAGCTGACTTTTTCAATTTCGTATTCAAACTCAGGCAGTTGTTTCTCTACGTAGATTTTTGTGTAGAGCGCTTCTTTCTCTGAAGGTTTGAATTTGCAATCCCCTTCCGCTGTATACGCATAGCCATACTTAGAGTAAATCTCATCAAGTAATTCAGACAGCTTCTTGCCCGTCACACTGATCATCTCAACCAGTAAGCTTGAAGCAAATACGCCATCCTTACCTTTGATGTGGCCTCGAATAGTTAAACCACCCGAACTTTCGCCGCCAATCAGAGAATCATCAGCTTCCATTTGCGAGCTGATATGCTTAAAGCCTACAGGAACCTCAAAGCTCTTCTCTCCATGATCTGCCGCCACTTTATCCAATAGATGTGTGGTTGCGATATTTCGAACCACAGAACCTTTCCAGCCTTTGTATTCCAATAAGTAGTAGTACAGAAGTAGCAGCACTTCGTTAGGGTGAATGAAGTGACCTTTTTCATCAATGATGCCTAAACGGTCGGCATCGCCATCAGTACCAATACCAATGTCGTAACCTTCAGCCGCAACTAAGTGCTTCAAGCGATAGAGCGTTGCAGCATTTGGCGATGGCATCAAGCCACCAAAATCTGGGTTTTTGCCATCGTTGATGACGTCGACATCACAGCGACCGTTAATCAGCACGGTTTGCAGAGCATTTTTTGCCACGCCAAACATTGGATCAATCAGTACACGTAGGTTAGCTTTCTTGATCGAATCGATATCGATGAAGTTGATGATTGAATCAACAAAGTCGTTCATCGGGTTGATGATCTCGATTTCTTTGTCGTTTAATGCTTGTTCGAAATCGACGCGGATAACATCTTCGTTGGTCAGTGTTGCGATTTGCTGTTCGATCTTCTCTGTGATGATCTCATCGGCATCGCGGCCGCCTTCAATGAACACCTTAATACCATTGTAATCAGCGGGGTTGTGAGAAGCGGTAATACACGCCGAGTAGGTGCATCCCATCTCTTTTGCTTGGAACATCACGATAGGTGTTGGAACAAACTTATCGATGAAGCTTACTTTGATGTTGTTCGCCGCAAGTACTTCTGCAAACCAACATGCTGCTTTATCTGAAAGGAAGCGGCGGTCATAGCCGATCACAAACCCATTCTTGGCTGCATCTTCGTTGTTGATGATGTTAGCGAGTGCTTGCGCTACCAAACGGACGTTTTCTCTAGTGAACTCCTCACCAATGAAAGCGCGCCAGCCACCTGTACCAAATTTAATCATTAGAAAATCCTTTTAGTCTCATTGTCTCAAGCCTGTAAAGACTTGGGACAAGAGCTGTTCGTTAAATTGCGTGATTAGCCTAGAACAACGACAACATCGTTCACGCTGCCTTCTGCTTGTACTGGGATTGCGCCTTCAACTGACTCACCATTGATAGTGATAGAGGCAACGCCTTTGCTTACTGCATTCGGGTTTTGAACTTTGATGTTGTAAGTCGCACCACGCCATTGACGAGTAACCTCGAACTCTGGCCAATCAGTCGGGATACATGGATCAACCGTTAAGCCTTCAAAACCTGTACGAACACCAAGAATGAAGTTGGTTACCGCGAAGTAAGCCCAACCAGAGGTGCCCGTTAACCAAGGGTGGTTTGCACGGCCGTGGTCTTGGTGATCTTTACCCATGATGAACTGCACGTACGAGTATGGTTCTGCGTAACGCGTTTCAATCATGTCGTTTTGGTTGTACGGGTTTAGTGCGTCGTAGAATTTCATCGCACGGTCACCACGGCCAAGTTTCGCCTCTGCTACCCAAGCCCATGGGTTAGGGTGAGAGAAGATTGCACCGTTCTCTTTTACGCCTTGGTAAACGCGAGTTACGAAGCCGATGTCATCGTTTGGTGTTGCGAACGATGGAGAGTTTAGGTGTAGGCCGTATTCAGAGAATAGGTTCTCATCAACAGCGTCCATCGCTTTCTCACCGCGCTCTTGAGATACCGCACCAGATAGCACTGCTAACGTGTTTGACTCAAGGTGCACACGGCCTTCAGCTTGCTGAGCTGTACCGATCTTGTCGCCATTTTTAGTCAGACCACGGATGTACCAGCCACCCTCGTCATCCCAAAGGTGCGTTTCACACGCTTCGCGAACATTCGCTGCCATTTCAGTGTATTTAGCAACGTCAGCGTCATTATTGCGGAACTTAGCAAGGTCCAAGAATTCTTGTAGCGCCCAGAAGTGCAGGAATGAAACCATTGACGATTCACCGCCACCTAGGTTCAAACAGTCATTCCAGTCAGCACGAAGGCCTTTACAAATACCCGTTTGACCCACGTATTCAGCAGAGAAGCTCAGTGCCGCTTTCATGTGTTCGTAAACTGTCGCGTCGCCACCGTCTGCGTATGGGATCACTTCATCAAAGAAGTCGTGCTCACCGGTTTCCATTACGTATTTGATGATGGTCGGAACGATCCATAGGTGATCATCAGAACATGTGTCTTCAATGCCGTGGATCTTGTCGTCATCTGACGGTGTTGGAACAACCGTTGGTGATTTTGATGGCTCAACGTCGGCTTTCTCTGGATCGAACCAGTCAGGATCGAACAAGTGTAGACCGTACCCCGCTTTCACTTGGCCGCGAAGCAGGTCGATAATACGCTTCTTGGTCATTTGTGGGTTGGCATGAGGTACTGAAATAGCGTCTTGCGCCGTATCACGGTAACCAAGACCAGTACGACCGCCAACTTCGATGAATGATGCAAAGCGTGACCAAACCACACAGGTTTCCGCTTGGTACAGCGTCCACGTGTTGATCATTGTATCTAAGCCTTCGTTTGGCGACTTAACTTGGAATTTGTTGCAACGCTCGTCCCAGTGATCTTTGATGCCTTGGAAAGCGGCGTCTACGTTTGCTGTGTCTTGGTACTTCTCACGTAGGCGTTCACCGTTGCCTTTACCTATACCAAGTACATACGCAAAGCGAACTTCTTCACCCGGTTGAATCGTGAATTGTTTATGCAGAGAACCACAGTGGTTGTAACAGGTTTGAGCGCTGTTAGAACATTTACCGTTTTCAACTGCAATTGGGTTAGCTTCATCACGATACATGCCAAGGAAGTTGTCACGCTGACCATCGTAGCTGTCTGGCGAGAAAGTTGAAGCTAGGTAGTAGAAGCCTTCAAAGTTGTTAGTGTTGTAGTACAGATCGTATTCCAGAACACCTTCTTGGTAAGACGTGCCCGAAGAGTACAAAGACATCTGATGGTTTTGATTGTCTGATTGAATATGGCTGAAAGAGAACTCAACAAACGAGAAAGTGCTGATGGTTCTTGGCTTGCCAGTGTTGTTCCTTAATACAACATCCCAAACTTCTGCATCTTCGCCTTTAGGTACGAATAGCGTTTTGGTCGCTGTAATACCGCTGTATTCACATTTGAACTTTGAGTATGACAGGCCGTGACGAACTTCGTAATTCGCTTCATCTAGGCTCTTTGCCACTGGCTGCCAAGAGATAGACCAGTAATCACCTGTCTCATCATCACGCAGGTACACATAGTGTCCAGGACGGTCAAAGGTGCCGTTTGGACGGAACTTAGTAACACGGTTGTATTCCGGAGAATTGTAGAACGAGTAACCGCCCGCATTGTGCGAAATCACGGTACAAAACTTTTCAGTACCTAGGTAATTTGTCCAAGGTGCTGGTACATCAGGGCGAGTGATGACGTATTCGCGATTGTCGTTATCGAAATAGCCGTATTTCATTGTCATTTCCTTTTTAACAAACTGCATCTATGCAGCTAATTTTTAAATAGTGATGCTGAGTCGTATCTAACTGAGCACCTTAATTTGAGTCAGCAACTTAATTTAAGTCAGCAACCGTTCGATGTGAGTGTCGCTTTGGTTTGTTTTATTGAGCTTTCCAAGGGTTGCGATAATCAACATTGAGTCTGTCGAGTAATGGCAGATGCCCCTTTAGGCGAGATAGGTAATCTAGCCAGTTTCGGTTGTTTTTATGTGTCCAACATCCTTCAGCTAAAGCGCTAATTCTTGGGAATACCATGTAATCCATACGCTTTTGGTTGGTGACGATCTCACACCATAGAGCACACTGAATTCCGCGGATCCGCTTACGAATTGGGTCGGTGTCGGATATCTCAGCAAGTGCTTCGTAGGTGTAAGCTTGTTCTAATGGGATAACGGCAGCCCAATCTACGCCCGGTTCTTCCGGTGCATAATCTTGGGTCATGTCGAGATAGGTAAACTGTGCAGGTTGCAACACCACATCAAAGCCTTGGCGGGCGCAATTGACCGCCGCTTCTTCACTGAGCCACGAGTAGATGATGGTCTCTTTACTCACTTTGTCGCCGCGCTGTGCTTCTTCCCAGCCGACCATGCGTTTGCCGAGTTGCTTAAGCTTGTTCTCGGCATAGCGGAATAGGTGGCCTTGCAAATCTTTGCTGTCTTGGTACTGCTGTTCTTTCATCAAAGCTTGAGCAGCAGGGCTGTTGGTCCACACTCCCGGCGGCACTTCGTCTGCGCCCATGTGAATTAATTCGCTAGGGAATAGCTCTGCGACTTCTTCAATAACCGCATCTAGAAATTGGTAAGTACCTGGCAAACCTGGGTTTAGTACATTGTCGTTGTAGTGCTGGATGCTCTTGTATTGAGTGGTGTCAGCTTGCTCTACCAGCATGTCAGGCAGGGATTTGATTGCGGCGCGACAGTGTCCTGGGATATCGATCTCTGGGATCACCATTATGCTGCGTTGCTCTGCATATTCGACGACTTCGCGAATCTGTTGTTGTGTGTAGAAGCCGCCATAGTTGTCAGCAATGTGGGTGTATTGCGGTTCTAATGCATGATCAGGGCCACGCCAAGCGCCAATTTCTGTTAGCTGAGGCAGGCTCTTAATCTCAATTCTCCAGCCTTCGTCATCGGTTAGGTGCCAGTGAAAAACGTTAAATTTGTACTGCGCCAGTTGGTTGATCAAACGCTTTACTTGATCGACTGAGTGGAAGTGACGAGCACAATCCAACATCATGCCGCGGTACTTAAAGCGAGGTTGGTCGGCGATTTTGCAACATGGAAGAGAAAAACGAGTACTACCCGACGGCTCAATTAATTGTATTAAGCTAGCGACGGCATGGATAAAGCCAGACTGGCTACCAGACTCAATATTAACGTGTTGTGAGGTGATATTTAGTTTGTACTCGGCTTCATCTAAAGTTGGGTTATTACGAAATAGAATGTTGCCGCTATTCTCGGTAACTAGATATAAATCAAAGGTAGAGAGCAACTCTTGTTCTAACCAAGTCACGGCGTTGTCTGCAAGGTGAGATTTAATCTCAACTTTACAATTGCTGTTTAGTTCAAAATGACCTTGATCAACCTTGAGCTTGTTTGGACGTGGGATGAGAGCTAGCCTTGAAGCGCTTACTGCTGGAAGTTGACTACGTTCACTATAAGGAGATACTAGCACTATTGGAGAAATAGCCACCGGCAGAACAGAAGCTTCTCCCTTTGAGTACGATTGGATAAAGGCATCATTCAAGCCATCCGAATAGAAGCGGAATGGTGCGCTTTGAATACTGAATTCAAGGTAGTAATGGTTGTTGGCCTTTAACACTGACGAACTTGGTGTGAACGAGCAAAAGCTGCCAACTTGAGTCAGCTCTCCTTGCGATAAACTCTCTGGAAGGATGAATCGATCAAATGCAAAGTGCAGAGACCAATCTTTTACGTCGAGGTCACTTAAGTTATGTACCGTAAGGCCAAATCGACAGTTATTTTTTTGTTCAGAAAGAACAGCTAAGTCGATGCGATAATTCATATAACTTCCCTGCTAAGCCTGTTGATACAAGTTGTGTTGTGGTTTTCCGGCAAACATCAATGCGCCTTCAATAGCGTCGAATTGAGGTTTAACGATCCATTTTTGTACTGGTGGTGATAGCCAGTTGAGAATACGCTCAGCGATACTTCCCATTAAGCACACCTTGTCAGCGCCTTTTCGATGAAGTGCCAAGACAAACATTTCGATATCAGCTGCAGTCTGCTTAAGCATCTCGATAGCCAGCTCATCTCCTTCATTAGCCAATTGAAAAATAACTGGAGAAAATTGACCGTAATCTTTTGGAATCGCGCCTTTTGACCACGCCACGATCGCATCAACATCATTATTGAAATGATTCATAACGTGTTTGGTCAGCGGGGTTTTGTTGCGAATGCCATCTTCAGCGAGTAGAACTTGCTGAATTAAACGTAAGCCCATAACCGCGCCGCCGCCTTGATCTGAAATCGGGAATTCACGACCGCCAACCACATGTTGCTCGCCGTCTTTTAGGTAGATTCCACAAGAACCCGTACCACCAATCATGATTGCGCCGTTTTGGCGGTTGTGAGCACCAATGCAAGCGCCATAAGCGTCGGTATTTAGCGTCACACTTGCGAAAGGGTGTGGTTGAGCCATGAAGTCGAACCATGCTGATTTTTGCTCAGCGCCAGCTAGTGCAAGGCCAATATGCATATTTGAAAAATGATTTGAGTCGAGTTGCCCTTGCTGCGCCGCTTGAGTAATGGCATCGACAATTGAGCTCATTGCAACATCAACACCCAAAAGGATGTTGGCACTGCCACTTTTCGCCTCACCAATCAGTTTGCCTTGGTCATTACGAATACGAGCACGACAAGAAGTACCACCACCATCAATACCTACGTAGTAAAGAGTCATGATTATTGCTCCTTACGCTGTACTAGGAAATTGAATTGCGCAGCGGTTGCCAATAGGAACCAAGCGCCGTGAGGGATCCATTGCTCGCCCCAGCGCCAGTTTTGGAGCATGTCATCTTTTTGTGCTGGTGGATTGAACGCAATGTCTTGGTCATCTTCAAAGCCAGCGGTGATGCCGTTACAAATACCGCCTTTAGCATTGAAAAAACCAAGCTGCGGTAGGTAGTCAGGGTTGTTATGACCATGACCATCAAGCATGCACATGTGGTATGGGTTGAGCCCCAAGATCCAATCTAAGCTGTTCTGTGACAGCTGGATTAAACGCTTTTGCAGTTCGCTGTCTTGAATGTGTGGCTGAACTAAGTACGCCATGGTTGCGAGTGAACCAAGGCGAGCATTTTCGCCTTGCCACCAGTAGCCAGTTTCGTTCTTCTGAGCGACGAAGAAAGCATCGCGCTTATCACCATCAACATTTTTAACGTACTGTCTTGGGTAGCCAAATGGGTTGGTTACTTTATCGGTGATGCTGATTTCGAACTGACACGCTTGTTCAACAACAATGCGAGCTTGTTCTTTCAGCTCTCTATCGATTTCATTGTTGATGTACTCACATAGAGCAATTACTGGAAGGCCAGCTTCAGCGGCATGAAAGTATGGGCGAGAGCCATCAGTATTAGCTGACCAGAAGTGCTCAAATGAATCATCGGATTGCTGACGAGAGATTAAACGAGTCGCCCAAGTTCTTGCTTCTGTTAGGTATTGCTGGTCTTGAGTTACGCGATACAGCTCATTGGCTGAGAGTAGGGCGCAATACTCATCGATGATGTTCTCTTCGCCATCGTTTAGGTATTGAAGGTTGTGTTCTTTAAGGTGCCAATAGCCTTTCGCAGCTGTATCAAGGTAGGTTTGGCTAGAGTAGCTGCCAGAGGCTTCAAGCTCAGATGCAGCAGCCAATGCTGCAATAGCAACACCTGCACCTTGTCGGTAGCCCGCTTGTAAGTCCGTTGATTTATGACCTTCTTGAGTCGCATAAGCGCAGATATCGCGT
Source organism: Vibrio kanaloae (assembly GCF_024347535.1). Taxonomy (NCBI): domain Bacteria; kingdom Pseudomonadati; phylum Pseudomonadota; class Gammaproteobacteria; order Vibrionales; family Vibrionaceae; genus Vibrio; species Vibrio kanaloae. The sequence goes on from NZ_AP025497.1 coordinate 590,290, forward strand.
TGGTTGATATCTTTACTCCATTTGTCGAATACCGTCATATAGAAGTATCCGTCAGCGTCTTGCATGCGCACTAAGAAGTCGGCACCGAACAGAGCCTCTTCCGTTAGACGAGTCATGGAGAATTTTGGGAAGTCAGGGTTATTGATGGTTAAGCGCACGCTTTTAAGCATGTTCCAAACAACCATAGGAATCTGTTGAGGATTGAGGTAGTTACCATAAGATAGGTGGCTAAAGTACTTACTTACATCGCCTGATGCGTCATACCATCCACCGTGTACATCGACGTATCTGTCAGTGCCGAGAATTTTTGCTTGTCGATCTTTCTTGTCAAAAGTGCCGCCACAACGTTGTGACTTGAAGTAATGAAGCACATCAGAAAAGGTGTGCTTCATTAATAGGTTGCTCCCGATCTCGAACACTTCTGAGCGTAGGTTATCAAAGCGCAGGTAGTAGCGACCAGATTCAGTAACTGAACTGAAATCGATAGTGAAGAATTGTCCTTGATGCCAATTTGCTACATGGCCTTGTTTAACCACATCAAAACTTCCGACAGTCATATGGTTGTCAGCACAGACGAGTAAAGCCGTAGTGCTCGATAGACGAGCTTTCTTTGTTTGTAAGATAGCTTGCTTTGGGCCTGTGGACTCATAGCCAATATGGTTGGTCAATAACAGCATCAATATTCTCCGACAGTCCTAGTTTCTATTGGCTAGGTACTTGAATGTTTTGGATATAAATAGTTAGGGTCCGCAGGCCCTAACTTGGACTTTATTGCTTAGCTTTCGTGTAGGTAACAACGTACAAAGTGGTTATCAGCTAACTGTGTAACTCCTGGCAGCTGTTCTTTACACTTGTCCATCGCGTGAGTACAACGGCCTGCAAATGGGCAACCTGCTGATACTGGTGTCCAAAGTGGGATCTCCCCTTTGTTACCTGCTAGTTGGTCGTGTATCGATTTCTTAGGATCTGGAACTGCCGAAACCAATAGCTGAGTGTAAGGGTGTTGAGGGTTAGCAATCACGTCATCGGTATCGCCCCATTCCACCATGTGTCCCACGTACATCACTGAAAGATCTTCAGCAATGTAACGAGCGGTTGCGATATCGTGAGTGATGTAAAGAAGTGACATTTGCTTCTCAAACTTCATCTCTTCCATCAGGTTCAAAACACCAGCACGAATCGATACATCAAGCATTGAAGTTGGTTCATCAGCTAATACAACTTCGGCACCTACCGCGATGTTGCGGGCTAGGTTGACACGTTGACGCTGACCACCAGAGAGTTGGTGAGGGTATTTTTGCGCCGTCTCTTTTGGTGGGATTAAGCCTACTTGCTCTAAAAGATCGTAAACGCGTTCTTCTAACTCTTTCTTGTTACCCGGAGATACTTTCTTGTGGATCAACAGTGGTCGAGCAATGTGGTGGAAGATATTGTGCGTTGGGTTCAATGAACCAAACGGGTCTTGCCATACCATCTGCACGCCTTCACGGTAGTGCATAAGATCTTTTCTGCTTGAGATCTCTTGGATATCACGACCTTTGTATTCGATCGTGCCGCCTGAAGGCGCATACATTTTTGCGATCATTTTTGCGGTTGTTGATTTGCCTGAACCAGACTCACCAACCACTGCTAGGCCGCGGCTTTTGTACATCTTGAATGACACGTCGTTAATTGCACGCATCATTGGGGTTTGAATGGTGGTACTGCTTATTGGGAAGTCTTTTACGACATTCTTGCCTTCCACCAATAATTGACCTAAATCTTTGCTCATAATTGTCTCCAGAATCCTTATTCGCTTTGCTTGTTTTTAGGCGGTCGAGCCGCCTTGTTCGTTATTCACGCTGAGTCAGCGTGCAAGCTATAGCTTCCTTTGTACTATTGGGTCACCGTACAGGTGGCAGTTAGACAAATGTCCCGGGTCGATAGAACGCAGCTTGGTTGGCACCTTGGTACACGTTTCATGTACACGGTCACAACGAGCTTGGAAACGACACCCTTCAGGGATCTCTAACAGGTTCAGAGGGTTACCCGGAATACCTGCTAACTTTGTCTTTGGCCCTGTCAGTGGAGGGAAAGAACTTCCCAGCCCTTTGGTGTAAGGGTGGTAAGGGTTTTCTAGAATATCTTGAGAGTTAGCCACTTCGATTAGCTCACCCGAGTACATGATGCCGATGCGGTCAGAGAACTCGACCATCAATGACAAGTCATGGGTGATGAACAGAATCGAGAAGCCAAACTCTTCTTTCAGTGCATAGATCTTTTGTAGGATTTCGCGTTGTACAACCACATCAAGTGCGGTTGTCGGCTCATCCATGATGATCAGCTTTGGATTCAGTGCGAGAGCGATAGCGATAACTAAGCGCTGACGCATGCCACCAGAGAATTGGTGAGGGTAGTCACTCAATCGGCTCGGGTGAATATCTACGATTTCAAGTAGACCTTCAGCACGTTGTTGAGCTTGCTCACGAGTCATGTTGGTGTGACGCATAATTACGTCACAGAACTGCTCTTCCATCGGTAGTACTGGGTTGAGTGCGTTCATTGCGCTCTGAAATACCATCGACATCTCGCTCCAACGGAACGACTGCATACGGTCATCACTGTATTCCAGGATGTTCTCACCGTTGAAGATAACCTCACCACCACTGATGTAAGCGGGCGGCTTATGAAGACGCATAAGAGAGAAAGCGACCGTTGATTTACCACAGCCAGATTCACCAGCTAGGCCGAATACTTCACCTGGAGCGATGTCGAAACTTACGTTGTTACACGCACGAACATCGCCAGACTCTGTAATGTAATCCACGCATAAGTTGCGGATAGAAATTAGTGGTTCAGACATGATTATTTATCTCCGCTCCAAAGTGCATTTTGTGGTGGTAGTTCTGGTTCACGTTCTTCTTTGTCTTGAGCTGCTAGTTTCTTCCAACGCTTCATGCCTTTGTGAGAACGCAGTTGCGGGTTAGCAATTTCATCGACAGCGAAGTTAAGTAGAGCAAGGCCAGTTACAAGTAGTGTCAGTGCGATACAAGGAGCCAACAGTTCCCACCAAGCGCCAATCAGCATTGATGAAGAGGTTTGAACGTTGTAAAGCATGATGCCCCAGCTGATTGTGTTCGGGTCACCAAGACCTAGGAACGAGATGGTTGCTTCCATCATGATTGCGTACATCACCGAACCGATGAAGCTTGCGCCAACGATAGAGATAAGGTTTGGCAGAATCTCTACGAAGATGATGCGGAATGAAGATTCACCCAAAACTTCAGCGGCTTTTACAAACTCTTTTTCACGCAGTGCTAAGGTCTGGGAGCGAACAACACGGGCGCCCCAAGCCCAGGACATAAAGCCGATAACCAAGGTTATGGTGAGTGGCCCTGCCTCACCGATAAAGGCAGCTACTACGAACAGTAATGGGTATTGAGGGATTACTAGCATGATATTCATTGCGGCTGTTAGAACGTCATCGACACGGCCACCGAAGTAACCTGCAGAAACACCAATAACAGTTGCGAGTAAACATACTGTTAGACCCGCACCAAAACCTACAGCAAGAGATACGCGTGCGCCGTATACAACTTGAGACCAAACGTCACGACCCATACGAGTTGTACCTAGTACGTGGTCTGCCTTTTTGGACATGATCAATGTACGACGGTCGTCTGCTAGGTTTTGAGCAACCCAGCCATCAGGGTTAGTTTGTGCAGACTTCACCACGAAACCAGGATATTCGTGTGGGTTACCTGTACGCTTGTCTGGTACATGTTTGGTGATTAATGGAGCTGCAATAGCGCCAAGAATAAAAATACTTAGGATGATGACGCCTGTTAGGGCCATCGGGTTACGCCAAATGAGTTTTAGAAAGTCTTTCATGATTATTTACCACCCTTACGAAGACGAGGGTCAAGAACAACGTAAAGCATGTCTGCAACTAGGTTAAAGAACAGCATGAATAGCGTCATGATAAGCAGCTGACCTTGCAGTACTTGGTAATCACGAGCGTTAATTGCGTTGAAAAGTACGCTGCCAAGACCTGGGTAGTTAAAGATAATTTCGATAATTAACTGACCACCGATTGCCATACCTAGAGACATCGAAAGCGCTGTCACACTTGGTAGCATCGCGTTACGAGCTGCGTAATTGAACACCACTCGGTTTTCGCTAAGGCCTTTGCCTTTCGCCATTGTGATGTAGTCTTCGGCTAGTAGGTTGATCATGTTGTTACGCATGTTTACTAGGAAGCCACCAATTTGAACAATGGATGCACATAGCAAAGGTAAAAAGGCGTGGTAAGCGACATCTTTAATGAATGCCCAGCTTGTCCAATCTGGAATCGTACCTGCGGTATAGGCGTAACCTGTTGGGAACCACTTCAAGCCAATTGCAAAGGTAAATAGTGCAATCATTGCGATAACAACTTGAGGAACGGCTTGTAGAATCAGCATTCCTGGAGTTACGAAGGCATCGTATTTACTGCCGCGTTTCCACGCTGCGAAAATACCTAGGATTGAACCAATAGAGAAAGAAAGAATAACGGCGGTGCCTGCTAAGAATAGCGACCAACCAAATGCTCCACCCAACAGTGTATTAACAGAAAGTGGGTAGAATTGAATTGATGTACCAAGCTCCCAGCTTAGAATGTTCTTCATGTACGCTACGTATTGAACAAAATAGCCGCCATCAACGAAGCCTAATAGTTCTTTCATTGCAGCAATACGCTCAGGAGTAACTTGTACAGAAGCGTTCGCAAACATCATGGTAACTGGGTCACCAGGCATTGCTCTTGGAATAATAAAGTTTAACGTCGCTGCAACTAATAGCGCGACAAAATAAAATGACAAACGTCTTAAAAAATAACCCATAACTCACACCTTACTCACCCAGATTGTTTCCCTGTTTCTGGATTCAGGTCGCTCCTAGCGAAATTTGGAACGAAAAATCCCCTGACGACTAGCGCCATACTTTCAATTGAGAGAGTGGGGATTTTTATAAGCGGCGTAAGAGGTTACGCCGCAAGGATTGAACGATTACTTATTTAACTGGTTTTAGGTCCAGTACATGAAGTAGACGCTCTGGAATACCAGCCCAAATGTTTGGACGGCCTTTTGGATTTTCTTCGTTCCACCAACCAGTGAAGCGAGTTGTGTTGTATTGGTACATGTAAGCACCAGACATCACAGGGATTGTCACTTGGTCTGCAGCGATGATTTGCTGGATACCGTGTGCAATATCTAGCTGCTCGTTCTTATCAGCTGTTTTGTAGAAGCTGTTTAGAAGACCATCTAGCTTGTCGTTTTTGTAGAAGTGCATTGCGAAACGAGGCATACCATCACCAGATTGTAGTGATGAGTTGTAAGCACTGTTCCAGTACGTGTATGGATCCGCACCGTGGAAGTAGTTTGTGTATGCTACGTCGTATGTACCTTCAAGCATTGCTTGGTTGTAAACAGAGAAGTCAGGTGTACGAGCTTTCGCTTTAATACCGATTTCGTTCAGTTGTTCTACCGCTAGTTGAACTGTGTTGTTGAAGTCAGTCCAGCCGTTTGGCGATTGAATCATTAGTTCGAAAGACTTGCCTGATGGAGTGTCAACAAAACCATCTTTGTTTACATCTTTGAAGCCAGCGTCAGCAAGAAGCTTCTTCGCGCCTTCAGCGTTATAAGTGTTGAAGCCTTTGTACTTGTCGTGAGTTTTTTCATCAGACCAAGCTTCAAACGCGTAGCCAAGACCCGATGCGAAATCGTTCACAGTACCGCCGCCGTAGAATGCGATGTCGATGATAGTTTGACGGTCAAGAGCCATAGAGAAAGCACGACGGAAGTCAACGTTGCTCAATGCTTCATGCTTCGCAGCATCAGGGTGCTTGAAGTTAACGATGAATGCCTGTGTACCTGCCGGCGGGTACCAGTAGTGGTGTTTAGGGCTAGCTGCTGCGTATGTACGATCGATATCTGGAACGAAAGAAGACGTCCAGTCCATTTCACTGTTTACAACTTTACCTAGGAATTGGTCGTTGTTCGCAATTTGTGGAACACGTAGACAGTCAACATCTAGGTTGTCTGCATCCCAGTAGTTCGGGTTTGCACACTGGATGTATAGTTGCGCTGTAAACGTATCGATTTCTGTAAATGGACCAGAACCTACTGGGTTCTCATTGGTAAACGTTGATGGATCTTTAACGTCTTTCCAGATGTGCTTAGGTACTACAGGTACTTTAGCAATCTCGTAAGGTACGTTTGAGTTTGCTTCGGTTAGTGTGAACTTAACTTGGTTGTCGTTCAGTTTTTCTACAGACGTTACCCAAGAGTTGATACCAGATTGGTCAAGCTCTGGTTTCTCTTTTACAAGGTTGAAAGAAAAAACAACATCATCAGCAGAGAAAGTTTCTCCGTCAGACCATTTCACACCCTTACGAATGTCGAAAACAACGCTCATCAGATCATCTGACATCTTGAAGTTTTCAGCTAGACGGAACACTGGAGTGTTACCGTGCATTTCGTTAAATACTACTAGCGGCTCATACATGAAGTCAGTTGTAGTATGTAGGTTAGTAGCACCAAGGTACGGGTTAAAGTTACGTACGAATGTAGTGTACTCTTTCGGGTGAACGGTCAGTTCACTGCGTTCTGCAGCGGTTGCTACTGATGCAAAACCTGTTGTAGCAGTTGCAATAATTGCTGTTGCTGTTGCTATTGCTGTTTTTTTTATATTGGCAAGCATAGCTGTTCCTTACTATTTGCTTTCATTTCACTAATGGATTGAATGTTATCTGTCGCTAAATTTGCTTAGTAGATACACACTCTGGTTAAAGGCCTACCTCTTCTTCTTCGTTGCTCCAGATTCATCGCTGATTCCGAGAAGTGGTAAGAGTGGCCTGTAGGCCTTTGGCAGGAGTAAGAAAACACCTTATCGATGAATTAATCAAACTCGTTTCCCGTCAAAAACGTTAAAAATACACAACCCCACGTCATTAACGTTAAAATAGGTTGCTTTGGTGGTTTTTTGTTCGCAATTGTTAAGGTGATGTGACTCGCATTTGGTTTTGAGGTTTTTGCTATGTGTAAGTAGTCACTAACGTTAAAGGCTTTTTATTATAATGATTTAACCTACGTTGGTATAATTGTAGATCTTGGTCACTTGCCAGTTTTACGTTAAATTTCCCTAGAAAATTAAATCTGCCGTTCTGTTGTGACTCGCTTCTCAAACTGCAACAAAGAGTCAGCTAACGGTCAGATATGATTGAGAATAGAACGAAAAGTACTGACGGTTACGAGGACGCACTGTGCGTAATTGGCGTGAATTCTTCCTTGTTTAAAGACGTAAAAAAAGTGCGTTGCAAGTGTTGGGATTCTACTTTTTGTGATTATTAGGCGTACAAAAAAGCCCACGCTAGGTGGGCTCCATTATTCAAAGTATCGTGATGTTGGTTCAGGGTTTAACTGGTCAGTAGTTTCTGAAGTTTATCCCTTAGCATCTCAATGTGGGTTCTTTCTGGCGTCTGTTCTTTGCAGTGTTCCAGTATGAATTCGATTGAGCTCAGTACCGTTCGCCAGCGAGGCGTTTTCGGTAGGGTTTCTACGCGTAGGTATTTGTCTAGTGTTCGAGTTTGCAGCGTACTGCGGTCTAAGTAGACGCGCCACAAGCCACTCTTCTCTGCGAAGGCAAACTTAGTTTCACCTGTTACTGATTCCCAGTAAATGATGGCATTGGTCATGGCATCAACCAATACTTCACGCATTAATTCCTGTTTATTTTTACCTTCACCGCTCGCTTTATCTGCGATACGAGTAAACTCACCTCCGAGCTCTTTCAGCTGTTGGAGCTTATCTTTGTCACCTTCAAAGGCGTAGCTTGAAAGTGCCTCAACCGCCGTTTCAAGGTTATTGACTCGGTTTGAGTTAACGCCACCACCCACATTGAAGATGTACATGGTGTCGAGCCCTGAGCCTTCAGGTAGCTTAAGGATATCACTTGGAATGCGCTGACGTGTGTCATCTATGTAGATATCAATATCACCGCAGTAGTGGGCTTGTTCTATTTTGAGGTACTTAGGAGCAATGATTTCGTCAGCCATTGAACGCTTAAGTTGCTCTTGCCCACGCCTAAAGAGTTTCGCTGCTGCTTCGTTGGCGAAGCGAATACGTTGATCATCACGAGTACATATAATGGCTTCAGGGGCTGATTCTAACTGTTCTAGTAAACGTCCTTGTGTCTCTAGTAAATTAGCTTCAACCATGGCTCTGTGTTTAAGCTCTAGTTGCAGTTGGTCATTTTCAAGTCGTCTTTGCTCAGCTTTGCTTGCTGATAGGTGCGCAGTAATTCGAGCGGCTAACTCTTGTTTGTTGAATGGCTTGGATAAGTAGTCATTGGCTCCGACTTCGAAGCCTCGCACTCGGTCCTCTGCCTGGTTAAGCGCCGTAAGCATGATAATTGGTAACTGTGCATGGTCATATTGTTTACGCAGTGTCTCACAAACCTGGTAGCCACTCATACCAGGCATCATGATGTCGAGTAGAAGTAATTCAGGCTTCTCTTTTTCAATTATTTCAATGGTTTCTGGGCCGTCACATGCGGTACGAACTCGAAAACCTTCTAACTTCAAGAAACTGTCTAATACTCTTAGATTTACTGGCTCATCATCTGCGATTACTAAGAGTGGGCCGTCAGGGTTTTCATTGATAACGCTGTCTTCTTGTTGAGTATTATCAATTAAATCTGGAGCTTGAAAGTGTGAGTAGTTGCCAGACTTGCTGTAGTTCTGCAATTCTTCTTGCGTAGCTAAAGGTAGCGTAAAGCTGAAGGTAGTGCCAAGCATCGGTTGACTACTTACGTAAAGTGACCCGCCCATAAGCTCAATCAGTTGACGGCTAATGGATAACCCAAGCCCTGCACCTTGACGATAGTTGCCTGCATCTTGACCTGCTTGAACTAAGGGTTCAAAGATGTGCTCTAGATACTCAGCGGGTATACCTTGTCCGGTATCAACAACTTGCACGCGAATGTTGTCGTCAATAACGCTTGCAGAGATGACTATCTTACCTTCTGATGTGTACTTGATGGCATTACCGACCAAGTTATACATCACTTGCTCAAGGCGTTGAGGGTCAGATGAAACTAGCCCCAAATCACTAGGAACTTGGTTAATAATGCGGATTGGTTTACTACCCAGCAGGTGATGTGACAGCTCAAGCACCAAGCTGGTTGCTGCAGACAGATCAACTGCAGATTTCTTAATATCCAAGCTGCCGTAGCGCATTTTGTGGTAATCAAGCAGGTCATCAACCAGTGTTGCTAGTCTCTGACCACTATTAATGATGATATCTAGCTGGTATTTCTGGTTAGCTGGAATTGGACCGTTCGCACCAGATATTAGTGCTTCGGCAATACCAACCATCCCATGCAGTGGTGTTCTAAGTTCGTGAGAAGTCGTCGCTAAGAACTCATCTTTTAGTTTGTTAGCAAGGTGCAACTCTTCGTTTTGCTTTTGAATGGTCTTAAGGTTGTCCTCAAGTTCATCATTCTGGCTTCTTATCAGCTGCATCTTTTCGCGAATTGAGCGCTGCATTCGTTCGAAGCTTACTGCAAGGCGGCCTATCTCATCTTTTCGCTCGGTATTGATCATCGTTTCATCAAGATCACCAGCAGATACTTTCTCGGCTGCCCAAGTGAGTTTGAGGAGCGGCGATGTGATGAAGTTGGATAGGTAATGCGATGAAACAAATACAAGAATGATTGCAGTTAACATTACGATTACGAAGATCTTTTCTAGCTGGTGAATTCGGGAAAATGCTTCTTCCTCTGGCAACTCGACAACGAGAGCCCAAGTTGCATATTTGAGTTCAATTGGCGTATAGGCAGCTATGATCGCTTGATCTTGAGTGTTATCGAACGTACCCACTGCAGTTTCGCCCGCAAGCGCTTTATCAACAACGTCTAGGCTTAAGTTGATCGATTCTTGCGAATGCGCAAGGCTACGCGGCAGGTGATCATCACCCACAAGCAGCGTCTGAATATTTGAACTCTTGTTGAGATCCGCGATAAGTTTCGTTATGCCGTTGATCGGTAATCTAAACATCGCATAGCTGTGCAGATAGCCCTGCTGTACGATAGGCGCACCTAACCATGCTGTTTGTTTACCATTCTCGTCTTTAAAGTCAGAGACAATAACAGGCGTGTAATCCTCATTAGATTTGCGTCGGTCGGTTACGTCTTTTTTTAGTTGTTGAAAGGTAGTGCCTAGGTTTGAATCCTTGTACTTACCGGTCAGTAAATTGGTGCCATAATCATCATGCTTAGATACGGAATAAGCGACGTTACCGTTGATATCAATCAATAAGATATCGTCAAAATCAGAGCGCTTAAGCAGTTCTAGGTAAGCGTTGTGGTAGCGTTTGTGTAGTAGGCGATAACGCTCACTGCCAATAAAACTGTTCGATTCTGGAAGAATAGATGTTTTGATTTGATCGCCTGATCCTTGAATATAACGCTGCTGTGCATTGCTACGTGCTTCGTCAATATCTAGGCCGAGCCTTTGAAATGCATTGATCAATCCATAGAATCGCCCACCACTGGCATTAGCCAGTTCTGATCGTACAAATCCCATGACTTGGGACTCTTGAGCTTGAAGGTAATCGACGATTTGCTGTTGCTTAGTATCACGAACCGAAACAAGATGTGAGGTGCTTTGTTCCTGTAGATCTTGACTGTGCGACTGGAGGAAGAATATTGCGATTAGTGTCACTGGGGTAATACTGAGGACAAGAAATGCCAGCATTAGAGTATTTTGAAGGCGCTTAAACTTCTGCTTACGATAGAATCTAAACATAAATTGGGTACTACTTTCCTTTGATGTACTGCTAAAAGAGTCGAAAACAAGTACAGAGAATAGAATTAACGGGTTCCAATTTAACGAAATTAACGAGTTTTTTTACTTTGACAAGTAAGTGGTATTTAAAGCGTGTGCAAAAGCTCATTTTTATAGAGTTTTGACAAAAATATGAACAGACAGCGCAGATAATGACCCTGCGCTGTGCTAGAGAGGTTATTTGTTTGCGTGATAGATCGCGAATTTGGTGGTCTTATTTAGAGTCGCGCATTTTCCAAAAGATTGTTCAATAATTGGAATGTATTTTAAGAAGCTGTTCGCAACGATGAATAACTCTCCAGCACGCTTTAAGTGCTTCGGTGCCTGCGCCAGCAGAGTTTCCGTTGCACTGTAGCTGGTGTCTAAACCTGAGTGGAATGGTGGGTTACTGATGATGAATTGGTAGTCTTGTGCTGTATCAGAATAGACATCTGATGCGAAGACTTTACCTGTTAAACCATTCGCTTCCAGTGTTGCTTGGCTTGATGCCACGGCAAATGCACTGATGTCGCACATTTCTAGCTCGATATCAGGGTTACGAGACGCCATTACTGCACCTAATACGCCAGCACCACAGCCAAAATCCAGTACCTTGCCTTTTAGTTTTGGCAAAGTATCCAACAGCAGTTGGCTACCCACATCGAACTCACCGTGGCTGAATACGCCAGGAAGACTTTTTACGGTAAGTGATTGCTCACTAATGTTAACCGTGTAGGTTTTAAACCAGTCTTGTAAGTTGAACGCTTGTGGCTGTTCGAAGCATTGGCCCCAGTAGAAAGAACAGCGACGCGCTGAATCGTATTTTACGACCTTGCCGTAAGGCGCAAACATCTTCTCAATACTTTTCACGCCAGAGCGGTTTTCACCGACAACGACAATCTCTGTGTCCTTACCTAGCTTGGCAAACAGCATCGCCAACAAATACTCAGCTTCTGCCTTGGCTTTCGGCCAGTAGAGCATCACTAAGTCAGCTTTGGTCTCTTCGGTAAACTCAGCACCGTAAAAACGTTGGATGGTGCTACAACCTTCAAGCTGACGGTAGTAGCTGTAATTAGAAGTGAACACAGAGACAGATTCACAATGCTTCGCTAATTCAACAGGGAATAAGTCTTCGGCCTCACCAGCAACTAAAACATGTTTGCCTTCAAAGTAGGCGAGTTGACGCTGAGCAATCTGGCTTGGGGCAATGTAGGCGGACATAGGACACTCTATTGAATTGTTATCAAAAAATGAGGGCGGATTTTCGCATAATCCGCCCCAAGCTTGAAGTGTTTAATACGCGTTCGGCAGCAAGTTGCCTAAGAATCGGTTAACTCTTGTCTTGCTGGTTTAAAAAGTCTTTAAACTCTTCATCGTAGATATTGAATAGGACAATCGTTATAGCAAAAATCAACGGGCCATAGATAAGACCAATCAAGCCAAACAGTTGAATACCACCCAATAGTGAGAAGAAAATCATCAGGGTGTTCATGCCTGCGCTGCCTTGCATCAGAAGAGGACGCAGAAGATTATCAATTGAACCAACAATTGCCACACAGTAAACCGTTAGGAAAATTGCCCATGTGGTATCACCTGTTAGGAATAAGTAAGTTGCGGCTGGAATCCAGATTAGCGCCGTACCGACTACAGGGATGAAAGAGGCGAAGCCCATCATGGTGCCCCAGAATAGGCCAGGGAAACCGGCGATCCACATGCCTAAACCGCCTGCAATACCTTGTGCGATTGCGGTTAAGAATGACCCCATTACGGCTGACTTCGATACTTGTTCAATCTCTGTTAGAAGTTTGTCTTCTTGGCTACGAGACAATGGAAGAATATGGCGAACGACGCTGATGATTTTGTCGTGATCTCTTAATAAGAAGAACAGAACAAACAGCATCAAGAAAAAATCCATCAAAAAACTGGTCGCATCACCAAGAATTTTTGCACTAATACCAACCAATTTTGAACCAAAGCTGGTAGCAAACTCACCGACTTTTTGAGCGATGGCTTGAGGCTCAATGTTGTCAAAAGGGAGGTAGTTATTTACAAACGACAGCGCTTTAACCACCAATGGGTGGGCAAATAGAGTTTGAATACCACCGTGTGTTACCCATTGATAGGTGTTTTGAGAAAACAGAGAACCTTGCTGAACAATTGCAGCAAACACTGCTAATAAAGGAATAACGATAATAAAAGTCAGTATCACACAAGAAAGCAATGAGACGATGTTTTTTTTCTTTGGTATCTTTCTTTCAAGCCACTCGTGGATCGGGAACATCAAAAGTGAAATGATAAATGCCATTATTATTGAGTTCACATAGGGTTCGATAAGCAGATAACAAGCAAAAGCCGCCGCGAGTAGGGCTATGATGATCACCCAATGGCTAGAATTAATTTTAATTTTTTCTGACACGATAATGGTCTCTATATTGGCATTCTAAGTTTATAATGGCTGCAAAACAGAGAGTTAGCAATGAGGAGTTTTGATTATGGGGTGCTGTGACAAAGATAAGAAATGCCAAGACGAAGAACAGCAAATAAAAAAAGAGATCCCGTGGTTCAGAATGTTCCTTGGTACGTTGATGCTGTTGGTTTTCCTTTTTTGGGAACGTTAGACGCTTTTTGTTAAGTTTTCGAACAAATTGACGGATAATCTAAGTGGAAATACTCGAGGCTGAATAACTCGGCGCACTAAAAAGGGCTGCGTTAATGCAGCCCTAAATTCAATCGGTTAGCGACTTATAAAGGACTTTCGATTAATTACTTTCAGAAGCAATGATCGCGAAACAACGGTCAGCCGCTTCTAGTGTCGCATCAATCTCTTTTGAACCATGAGCCAGAGAAGTAAAGCTTGCTTCAAATGCTGATGGGGCAAGATAAACACCATGCTTAAGCATTAGGTGGAAGAAGCGCTTGAAGCGTTCAACATCACACTTAGTTACATCTTCGTAGCAGGTTACGGTTTCTTGATCTGTAAAGAAGAAGCCGAACATACCGCCAGCTTGGTGTACAAGTAAAGGAATACCGTGCTTGTCAGCAAGCTGCTTGAAGCCATTCGCTAGTTGTTTCGTTTTCGAAGCTAGACGTTTTTCGTTACCTTCTTCTCGTAGAAGGTTCAAACATGCGTAGCCAGCTGCCATTGCTACAGGGTTACCTGAAAGCGTCCCCGCTTGGTAAACTGGGCCTGTTGGTGCGATGTATTGCATCACTTCTTTGCGACCACCAAAAGCGCCCACAGGCATACCGCCGCCGATCACTTTACCAAGGCACGTTAGGTCTGGCTTGATGTTGTAGTAAGCCTGCGCACAGCCTTCAGCAACGCGGAAACCTGTCATTACTTCATCAAAGATTAGCAATGCACCTTCTTGGTCACAGATTTCACGTAGACCTTCGTGGAAGCCTTCTACTGGTGGGATACAGTTCATGTTGCCCGCCACTGGCTCAACGATGATACATGCGATTTCACCTTTGTTTGCAGAGAATAATTCACGTACTGAATCTAGGTTGTTAAACGTTGCCGTTAATGTCAGCTTAGCAAAATCAGCAGGAACACCTGGAGAGCTTGGTTGACCTAAAGTCAATGCGCCAGACCCCGCTTTTACTAGTAGGCTGTCTGCATGGCCATGGTAACAGCCTTCAAACTTGAGGATTTTGTCACGACCAGTGAAGCCACGAGCAAGGCGAATTGCACTCATTGTTGCTTCAGTACCCGAGCTAACCATACGTAGCTGTTCCATTGATGGAACCATCTCAGATACCAGTTCAGCCATTTTGATTTCAGTTTCAGTTGGAGCACCGAAGCTAAGGCCTCGTTGAGCTGCTTCAATGACTGCATCACGAATCACGGCGTGGTTGTGACCTAAAATCATTGGACCCCAAGAGCCAACGTAATCGATATATGCTTTACCATCAGCATCAAAAATAAGTGGGCCATCAGCGCGTTCAACGAAGATTGGCGAACCACCTACGCCATTGAATGCACGAACTGGAGAGTTTACGCCACCAGGAATAGTTTGCTGTGCTTGTTCGTATAGCTCTGCTGATTTGGTCATTGATATATCCTCTTTTGACTGTCGGACCAATTGGCACGCATTGTACCTATCCCGAATCCAACTAGGAATGCTTTCGCCGATATAATCATCCGAATCTGGTTGTTTTGTGTGGTTACACGTTTTAATTGCCAGTTTACAGCAGTAAAAGGGAGGATCCGGTGGTGAATACTTGAACGTTTCAGTCAGGTATTAGATAATCAGCTGAATATAAGAAAATACTCAACAACTATGGTCTCGAATTAGATTTGTATCATGTTGTTTTTGACACAGGTAAGAGAGGTTGTCGTGAGCGAAGTAAATATCCCATTGTCTTTTTCTGATGCAGCAGCTACCCGCGTACAAACGCTAATTGCTGAAGAAGAAAACCCAGAACTAAAACTGCGTGTATATATTACAGGTGGTGGTTGTAGTGGTTTCCAATACGGCTTCACATTTGATGAAAAAGTAAATGATGGTGACACTACCATTGTAAACAGCGGTGTAACGCTGGTTGTTGACCCAATGAGCCTACAGTACTTAATGGGCGGCATGGTTGATTACACAGAAGGCCTAGAAGGCGCACGTTTCTTTGTGAACAACCCGAACGCGACAACAACATGTGGTTGTGGTGCATCATTTAGCGTCTAGCTTTAGTGGAAAGTTGGGCTTGAAAGATTGTAAACGCCGGACTGATGTTCGGCGTTTTTGTTTTAGAGGAACCTTAAAAAGACTTACTGCTACTTTAAATTTATTATTTTTCAAAGTATTCCGGCTTTTTGTAAACAGCATATTTTTTAAACTGTCGATCGTGTCCAACTTCATTCTTCGTTGGTCTGTTAAGGTTACTTTTGTACATCAGGAAGTTGTATATGACATATTAAATTAATTGGCGTAATTAATTATATAGTATAAAAGGATTTGCTATGACCTCTCTCTTTTCTGGCCCATTGCTTTCTCAGAAACTTAAACAGCCATGGTTGGTTTCTTTGATTCTCGTGATGTTGTTGTCTATTTGGCTTGGTTTAGGAGTGGGACAAGCGGAAGAATCGCCAGAGAAAAAAACGGCAGAGGTTCCGCTGGCTAAGGTTTCTTTTCAAACATTCACTTCTTCACCTACCTATAAAAGTATTAATCTCTATGGCAGAACGGCGCCAGATAGACATGCTCGTTTAGGAGCCGAAGTCGCGGGAAAGATTGTTCGATTGAACGTTGTTAAGGGGGATATGGTTAGAGCTGGACAAGCCATTGCTCAGATAGATAAGGGTGATTTAGAAATTCAACTTGAGCGAGCCTCGGCTTTATATCGCTTGAAGCAGAAAGAGTTCAAAGCGGCGCAGTCACTGAAGAAAAGAGGGCTGCAAGGCGAGATAGCCTATACCACCGCAGAGGCTTCACTAACGGAAGCAAAGGCCATGAAGCGCAACGCGGAACTGGCTCTAAAGAATACCGTTATTACTTCGCCTTTTTCGGGCGTGGTTCAAGATTTGATGGTTGAATTAGGGGATTTCGTTGGTGTTGGCGATCCAGTTGCAGGCGTGATTGACCTCGACCCTTTGGTCATCGAAGCCGATGTCAGTGAACGTCATATCCAGCATTTGTTAGTTAATCAGTCTGCCTTGGTTCGCCTGTTGGGAAGAGAAGATGCGGAAGGTCGCTTACGTTATGTTTCTCGAATCTCTTCTGCCTCTACCAATACCTTCCCAATCGAGATAGAAATCGATAACTCTAAAGGTCTATTACCAGCAGGTGTCAGTGCCGAAGTTAAACTCAACCTAGAAACAAGAGATGCAATCAAAATAACACCGGCGATGCTGGCACTGGATGAAGCGGGTAACCTCGGGGTCAAAACTTTGGTCTCTGCTAGTGACTCACCAACGGTGAAGTTTGTGGGCATCCAATTAGTAAAAGCCGAGCAAGATGGCGTGTGGCTCACAGGACTTGGACAACGCGTTGATATCATCACGGTAGGCCAAGGTTTTGTGCGTGATGGCGATTCGGTGATTGCGGTTGCGCAAGGCGCTGAACCCTCAAATGTAACCGCTGAGTAGGAGATTGCCGATGTATTCAATCATTGATGCAGCCTTGTCTCGAGCTCGAACAATGCTCTCCCTTTTGGCGTTAATCCTTGTAGCCGGTGTCGTCACCTATATCACGATCCCCAAAGAGTCGAGCCCAGACATTACTATCCCGATTATCTATGTCTCTGTTGGGCACCAAGGTATTTCGCCAACCGATGCTGAACGCTTATTGGTTAGGCCGATAGAGCAAGAGCTGAGGTCGATTGAAGGCGTAAAAGAGATGACAGCAACTGCAGCAGAAGGCCACGCCTCCGTTGTGTTGGAGTTTAACGTTGGTGTCGATCTTACTAAAGCGATGGCCGATGTTCGTGATGCGGTGGATCTTGCTAAGCCAAAGCTACCAGAAGACAGTGATGAGCCAACTGTGAATGAGGTGACGCTTGCTTCAGAGCAGCCGGTACTTTCGGTTGTGTTATTCGGTACTGTCCCTGAACGAACTATTGTGCAAATAGCCCGCGATCTTGGTGATGAATTAGAAAGCTACCGGCAAATTCTAGAGGTCGATATTGCGGGTGATCGTGATGATATCGTAGAGATTCTCGTTGATCCTTTACTAATGGAAAGTTACAGCCTCGATCAAGCTGATATCTACAATCTGATTGCTTTGAATAACCGAGTCGTGGCGGCGGGTTTCGTTGATACGGGTTATGGGCGTTTCTCTGTCAAAGTTCCTTCGGTTTTTGACTCCTTAAAAGATGTGCTTGAGTTACCTATCAAAGTGGATGGTAAACAGGTGGTGACATTCGCTGATGTGGCTACGGTTCGTCGAGCATTTCGAGATCCTGAAAGCTTTGCCCGTTTAGATGGCAAATCCGCGGTTGTCTTGGATATCAAGAAACGTGCGGGTGAAAACATCATTGAAACCGTTGAGCTAGTCAAAGCGGTAATGGCTGGTGCTCAGCAGCAAGCTGAATGGCCAAATAACCTATTGGTCAAATACACCTGGGATGAATCTAAAGATGTGAAGATCATGCTCAATGATCTTCAAAACAATATCTTATCCGCCATCATTTTAGTGGTGATCGTTATTATCGCAATTCTTGGTGTTCGTACCGCATTACTGGTTGGCATTTCAATCCCCGGGTCATTTCTTACGGGGTTATTGGTTTTGTCTGTATTTGGCTTAACTGTCAATATCGTGGTGCTATTTTCGTTGATTATGGCTGTTGGTATGTTGGTCGATGGCGCGATTGTGGTTACTGAGTTTGCTGATAGGCGGATGCAAGAAGGGGAAGGGCGTAAAGCAGCCTATCGAGATGCGGCTAAGCGTATGGCATGGCCAATCACTGCCTCTACGGCAACAACCTTGGCGGCGTTTGCTCCGTTGTTGTTTTGGCCAGATGTAACGGGCGAGTTCATGAAGTTCTTGCCATTAACACTGATCGCGACCTTAACTGCTTCATTGATCATGGCGTTGTTGTTTGTTCCCGTACTAGGCGGGTTGATTGGTAAACCTCAATACGTATCTCCTCAGAGCCAAGCTCGAATGGTGGCTTTGCATAATGGCGATTTTTCACAAGCAACGGGCTTAACCAAGGCGTATTACCACACATTATCTATTGCGATTAGTCACCCATTTAAAATTCTTTTCGGTGCGATATTACTTGCGGTTGCGGTGGGTTTTACTTACTCCAAGGCCGGGCTTGGTGCTGAGTTCTTCCCTGAAGTCGATCCGCCATTTTTTAACGTCAAAGTTCGTTCACATGGTGATCTTTCAATTCAAGAAAAAGATGACATTATGCGCGATATCGAACAGATGATGCTGAATCATGATGAGTTCGATACTGTTTACACACGAACGGGTGGCGACGATCAAATTGGTTTGATCTCGATTACACCTGTCGATTGGCAATATCGTCGTAGTGTTAAAGCGATCATTGAAGAGTTGAAGCTACAAACTGAATCTTACCCAGGGGTTGAGATTGAATTCAAGTTTCCCGATGCAGGACCGCCAGTTGAAAACGACTTAGTGATTGAGCTGGCGGCAAAAACACCAGAGCAACTTAATCAGGCGGCTAAAATTGTGAGGCATTGGGCGGACGGCAACCAAGCGCTAACCAATGTTAGTGATACCGCGAGTAAAGACGGTATAGATTGGAAGGTGGATATTCGCCGAGACGATGCTGCCCGTTTTGCTGCGGATGCAACCTTAGTTGGTAATACCGTTCAGTTTGTCACCAATGGATTAAAGATTGGTGATTACCTGCCAGATGACTCATCAGAAGAAGTCGACATCTTAGTGCGTTACCCGAATGATAAGAGAGACATTGGCCGCTTTGACCAGTTAAGAGTCAAAACACCGGCAGGTCTTGTTCCGATTACCAATTTCGCGCAGATTGTTCCTGACCATAAGCAAGACACGATTAAGCGTCTTGATGGTAAGCGAGTAGTGAACATCATGGCGGATATGGAAGAGGGCTATAACCTTGCCCTCGAACTGCCAAAGATCGAACAGTCGCTGAGAGAGTTGGGGCTGCCGAGTAGCGTTGAGTTCCGTATCCGTGGTCAAAATGAAGAACAAGAAAACTCTTCGGCCTTCTTACAAAGTGCATTCATGGTTGCTCTTGCAGTAATGGCGTTGATTCTGATCACTCAGTTCAATAGCTTCTATCAAACATTCTTGATTCTCAGTGCGGTGTTGTTTTCAACGGTTGGTGTGTTTGTTGGCTTGCTTATCTTCCAGCGTCCGTTTGGCATCGTGATGTCTGGCATTGGGGTTATTGCGCTTGCTGGGATAGTGGTGAACAACAATATCGTGTTGATTGATACCTATAACCAGTTAATTAAAAGAGGCCTAGATAAGCGAGATGCCATTCTAAGAACTGGTGTTCAGCGTTTAAGGCCGGTAATGTTAACGACGATAACCACCATTTTAGGTTTGATGCCAATGGTCTTAGAGATGAACATCGACCTGATAAATCAAAAAATAGAGTTCGGTGCTCCGAGTACGCAGTGGTGGTCTCAATTGGCTACGGCAATTGCAGGAGGATTGGCGTTTGCAACGGTACTGACATTGGTACTGACGCCTTGTTTGTTAATGATAGGGCGAAACAAAAAATCTGAAATAACAGACACTGTGGTTCGACGAAAATAAAAAAGAGCACCTAAATAGGGGCTCTTCTCATATGGTTATTTTACGGTGAAGTTGCTGAAACCTGTAAACGATCTAATTGGTCGCAAGCAACTGACCATATCGCTCAAGGTTTTGTAGTCGGAGCCCTGAATTAGCAATGAAGGTCGTTTTCGTTTTGCCGGTCAACGATTTTGATTGAGGCAGTTTCACCGTCCGTGCATTCTTATGTATGCCGTTGACCAAGAATTCATAGTGTAAGTGTGGGCCAGTCACGCGACCGGTACCACCAAGAGTACCGATAGTTTGGCCTTGTTTCACTCGCTGACCTGTTTTTACCATACGTCGCTTCATGTGCAGATACTTAGTAATATAGGTATTGCTGTGGCGGATGAAAACGTAGTTACCATTAAATTGGTTGTAACCTGATTTTTGAACAATACCGTCACCAGCAGCCCAGATGGGTGTGCCTACTGGCGCCGCGTAATCTGTACCTCGGTGTGCGCGGACCTTACCTGTCACAGGGTGTTTTCTACGTGGATTAAAGTTAGATGTCACACGACGGAAATCAATTGGTGAACGTAGGAAAGCTTTTTTCATTGCACGACCATTTTCGTCGAAGTAGTTGCCGCTTTTATCATCTAATATCGCGGTAAATGAATCACCTTGGTTTCTGAAAACTGCAGCGATAATCTTGCCGCGACCAATCACTTCGCCTTCAACGACTTTCTCTTGGTATAAAATCTTGAAGCTATCGTTCTTGCGAATATCCAGAGCAAAATCGATATCCCAACCGAAGATCCCCGCTAGCTCCATCATTTGATTTGCGGTTAGCCCTGCGCTCACGCCTGCATTCCAGAAATTCGACGTAATGTTGGCTTCGGCATAATTGTATTGGTAGGCAATTTCTTTTTTGTCAAAACTTGAGGAAAAGGAATCACCAGACTTGGTGATTTTAAAGTTTTCAAATGCACTAAGCTGTCGTTTTAGCTGAATAAGGTTGTTATTTTCATCAAAACCAAATTGCAAAACATCGCCGGGTCTTAGGTTAGATAGCTGATTTTTAATATCATTATTGGTATTAAGTAGAGTGATCAGTAAGCGGTATGAGAGGCCGATGCGTTCGAATAAAACAGAGGTGCTTTCGCCAGAGCGAACGGTATATTTTTCCCAATTGAGTACTGATGTTGGTAGTGTGTCACTTGAATTGGTAAGAATAGATGCATTGATAGCTAGTGGGTAATGTTTTCCCACGACTAAAGCGCCAGTGTCGTCACGTAAGCTGTTGACATCAGGGAGTAAGAAAATCGCGACGAAAATTACAGCACTAAAAAATGCGATAAAAGCCCGGTGCAAAATAGGAAGACGTGCAAAAATTGATAACATGTTCCGGTTCGTTTTGTAAATATGATGAAAATCGACGATGGAATAGTGTAACTGGTTTCAAAATACATCGCTATTCAAGTAAGATGTCTAATTATTATATTTTTGCCAAATCTGTGGGAGTGAACAAGAATGGCGAGTATTGAAGCTGCACTAGCCGAGATCAAACGTGGCGTAGAAGAACTAATTCCAGAAGACGAACTGATAGCGAAGTTAAAAGAAGGTCGTCCTTTACGCATTAAGCTGGGTGCCGATCCAACTGCTCCAGATATCCACTTAGGCCATACGGTTATCTTTAACAAGCTTCGTGCTTTCCAAGAGCTTGGTCATGAAGTGACATTCCTTATTGGTGATTTTACTGCAATGGTTGGTGACCCATCAGGTAAGAACTCCACTCGTCCACCGCTAAGCCGTGAAGACGTATTGAAGAATGCTGAAACTTACAAAGAGCAAGTATTCAAGATTCTAGATCCTGCGAAAACACAAATTCGTTTCAACTCTGAGTGGTTATCTGAGCTTGGTGCTGAAGGTATGATTCGTCTTGCTTCTAACCAAACCGTTGCTCGTATGCTTGAGCGTGATGACTTTAAAAAGCGTTATGCTGGTAGTCAACCGATCGCAATCCACGAATTCATGTACCCACTTCTACAAGGTCACGACTCTGTTGCACTAGAGAGTGATGTTGAACTTGGCGGTACTGACCAAAAGTTTAACCTTCTAATGGGTCGTGAACTGCAAAAAGCGGCAGGTCAAAAACCACAAACAGTATTGATGATGCCACTGTTGGTTGGTCTAGACGGTGTTAAGAAGATGTCTAAGTCTGCGCACAATTACATTGGTATCAGCGAAGCACCAAGCGAGATGTTCGGTAAGATCATGTCGATCTCTGACGATCTAATGTGGAGCTACTACGAGCTACTATCTTTCCGTCCACTTGAAGACGTTGCGGAACTAAAAGCTGGCGTTGATGCAGGTAAAAACCCGCGTGACGTGAAAGTTCTTTTAGCTAAAGAGATCATTGCTCGTTTCCACAGTGAAGCGGACGCAGAAGCGGCTGAACAAGAATTCGTTAATCGTTTTGCGAAGAACCAAGTACCAGATGATATGCCTGAATTCGAATTCGAAGCAGGCCTACCCATTGCTAACGTTCTAAAAGAAGCGGGTCTAGTAAACTCGACTTCTGATGCGATGCGTATGATTAAGCAAGGCGCAGCTAAGCTTGAAGGCGAAAAGATTGAAGACAGCAAATTTGTACCGGAAGCAGGTACCGCCGTTTACCAAGTTGGTAAGCGTAAATTTGCTCGTATTACTATCAAGTAATATTAAGGCTCGATGATTTATCGAAAAGGCATCTATGGATGCCTTTTTTATTCCCCTCAAAATAAGAACTATTGACCGAAATTTGACAAAGTTTTTGAACGTGAGCTGCTACACTGCGCGCGCTGTCAAATTGGCAGTAATTCTGGAGATTTTTATGAACAATACCGACCATCCTCCTAGTTTGAATGGAGAAGAATAACCTGACTCGGTATTGATCTATTGTCCTGCCGTTCCGGTAGGGTATCTTTGTTTTCCCCTCTCATTCTTTTCCACACTCTAGATTCTAACAAATAGACACATCTGTGCGTTAAGCTCTTGGTGCGCCTAGCGGTATGCTTTTTGTGTACTAGTGTAGGCTATTTGTTTTGATGGTCGTTACCTTTGCCAATCGGGAGATTCGTCATGACGGTAATGAACAACACTTTTTTATCTATTGAAGCTCTGTATTCAGAGCAAGACATCCGAGCTGTATCTAATGCATTTCAGCAATACGGACGTGAGCAACAAATTAACCTTTTGAACCGTATGCCACTTGAGGATGCGGTGTTAGTACTTGGGCAATGTTCTCTCAGTGCGGTTCAGGCCTTACTGAGTGGGTTAGAGGAGCAAGGCTTTGAGAAGCGCTCTCGACATCTAGCTCACCAACTAGGGCTGATTTATTCAGAGGTGGAGCCTCAGCAGGGCTACCTTTCTACTGGAGTCATGAGCCACGTTAGGCAGCGTATCGGCTGGATTATTGCGTTAGCACTATTGGGAATCGTCTCTGGACTTATCATTGCTCAATATGAGGACATTCTTAGTCAGTTGGTACTTTTGGCTATCTACATGCCGGTAATTGCCGCAGCTGGTGGTAACACCGGAACACAAGCCGCGACTCTGGTGATCAGAGCCTTAGCCACCGGCGAGTTGAAAAAACGCCAATGGGCTCAAGTTTTATGGAAGGAGTTTAGAGTCGCCATTTGCTTAGCTTTTGCTATAGCTGTGGTGATGATCGGTCGTATCTTATTGTTTAGTGATAACCAGTCAACAGGGGAGTACGACATCAATATGATTGCTTTTGCGATTGCGATGGCGCTATTTATTCAGGTGACGATATCAACAGTATTAGGTGCTGGGTTACCGATCGTAGCAAGGTTGTTTAAGCTTGATCCAGCGGTGTTAGTGAGTCCGGTGCTTGCTTCGATAGTTGATATCTCAGGAATGTGGATCTACTTCACTGTCGTGAACTCATTCCTAGGAATCGCTTAGCTCTTATAAAAATAGGCACTTATAAAAATAGTTAAATACATCTGAGAAACAAAAATGGCGCTGAAGATTGAAGGTCTTCAGCGCCATTTTTATTGTTTAAGTAGATGCTTACACAGAACTACGCATTACTTAGATTTGCTTTGTGTTTGACTGAACTCGACCACATCTTTGTAGAAAGCACGTTCAAACTGAGTGATCGGCGCTTCTACTGGTTTGTCTGGATTCTGTTCTTCAGGGAAGTAATCACGGACAAACTGCACAAACAGAGAGTTTGGTTTTCCCGCCTGATCTAATCCGTATCCCGCCATGTTGTAACTGCCGTATAGAGATCCACTCTTGGCAATGATGTTGCCTTGGGTAGGTGCTTTTCTCATGCTTTGACGGTATTTGAGCGTTCCATCAGTGCCCGATGTAGGCATAGCCTCAATCAGGTTGAGCTGTTGGTCATTATCCCAGATGTAACGCAGAACCTGAGCCATGGTTTGTGAGGTCATGCGATTATTCCTCGATAACCCTGAACCATCGACCAACTGCGCTTTGCTTAGGTCAATGTTGGCCTTGGTCTGCAATATCTGTTTTATTGCTTCAGTACCATTATTAAAGCTACCGGGCTGGACATAAAACGTTGCACCAAGCGTTTTGGTTAGGTTGTCTGCGATGAGGTTGTCTGATTTCTTCAGCATGGTATCGAGCAGTTCTGGAAGTTTTTCAGAACGGTGACTCGCGACTAATATGGTTTTGTTTACTTTAGCTTTTTTACCAATAACTACGTCGCCTTTAACTTGGATTTTCAGCTCTTTAAGAAGCGAAGTGACGACTTGATAGGTGTAAAGTTCTGGGTTTTGAATCGCGAACTTGAGTGGTAATGGCTTCTTACGTTCAACCAAGCAACCAGAAAGCTTGTAAGTATTGTTTGGAGTAGTAATGAGCTCTAAGTCGCATTGTGTGGCCTTCTGCCCTGAGCGAGTTACGGTGGCTGCGGTGGTTGTCACGCCTATCGGATAATGAGCTGGGATATATACTCGTGTGGTACCGTTATCTTTCGTATAAATAGAGGCTTGTGCGCAGTTGCTGTCTAACGTCATTGCACTAGAAGGCGCGCTGTAACAAACGCCTAGAATGTCCCAAGGCCAACCAACCGCTCGTTGATAGCCCGTAAAAGCCGAGTTATCTAGGTATAAGTTGCCCGTGATGGTTCCGGATTGAGATTTAGCGTATTGAGCTAAAAGGCTTTTTAGATCGTCTCGCTGTAGCGTTGGGTCTCCGCCAAATGAGATCACTGCATCCTTACTAGAACGAGCAATGCTAGTCGTATAGTGAAAGTCATCCCCTAATTCTAATTTAGCCGCCAAAGCCGTGACCAGTTTTAAAGTGCTAGCTGGTGGATAAAAGCCACCACTGTCGATATCCATTTCATTTAAATCGCCACTTAGAGATCCTAAGATTAAACTTGTGCTACTGCCAGCGGGCAGTTTACTTAAAGGAGCGTAGGCAAGTGCAGAGCACGATAGTAAGGATACGATAAGTATATAAAACCTAGTCATTTTTATTCCAATATGAGAACCGTTCTAAAACTATTGCTAAGTTATCGTAGTGAGGCTCAAAGGTCACGTATGTGGGTGAAATTTCAATGTAAAGGTGGAATTACTTTGGCTGCGTGCTTTAAAGGTGGTGAATTTGGTGAGGTATAAAAAAAGTCTAGCATTTTTGCTAGACCTTTGGTTTTTATATAACAAACAGAGTGTTTGTTAACACATTAGAATGCGTATTTTAGACCTAGACGTAGAGTATCTTCGCCTTCGATTTTCTTGCCAGCAATCTGAGAGTATTGGCTATCTAGGTTATTTAATTGGTAAGCAACATAAGCGTTAATGTTTTTGTTGAAGCGGTAGTCACCAGTAACTTCGAAGAAATCGCTTTGATCTTCTTTAGTACCATTAACTTTAAGATCCGTTTTTTGGTAAGCACCCATTAAAGAGAAGCCGTTACCAAAGCCGTATACTGCAGAGAATTCCATACCGTTGAAATCTGATTTGTCTTTATCGTCTGCTTCGCCAGTAGTGTATGTACCCGCCAAGTATAGAGAATCAAGAGTGTAGTTTACACCTGCGATGATAGCGTCGCCAGAACCGTTGCCTTCGCCATTGTCTCCAGCAGAGTAACCAAGACCGAAGCCTAGACCCATTGGTAGAGTGTAGATACCAGAAACACCGTAAGCGTCAGTATCTTTTTCTTCACCCGCAACTAAACTTGCTTTTACTGTTAGAGCATCAACAAAGTTACCAGTGTAAAGGATTGTGTTGTTGATTTGCTCGTTACCAGCGCTGATGAATTCTTTTTGAGCACCAGTAAATGTCGTTACGTCAGACATTTGAGAGATTTGTACTGCCGCTGTATCTTGACGACCGAATGATACTGCGCCGAAGTTACCTTGAAGACCTGCGAACATGTAACGCTGTTTGAAGTCAGAATTCGCATCATTGTCGCTAGAAGAGTTTACTGTTTGCTCTGCTTCGTAAAAACCAAAGCCGCTTAGTGATTCATTGATTTCTGTAGTACCACCAACGTTAAGACGGAAACGGCTGTTGTTAGCCATTGTGCCTTCAATTTCTTCTCCGCCGTTACCAATGAAATCACCACGGAATTCCGCGCGACCACCAACGTTTAGTTCTGTGCCATCTTGGCTGTATACGTTTGCTGCATTTGCGCCGGCTGATACTGTTGCTGCTACTGCTAGAGCGATCAGAGTCTTGTTATTCATGTTATTAATTCCTAATTACTGTCCATAAAGGTATTTATCAAGGATTTGAATCCTTTTTGTGTATTACTCGTATTAATCAAGCTTCATAATCATGCTTAGAGCAAAAGTGCAAAACTTGCTAGAGCAATTCATGGGGTTCTTTTTACCCTTAAAGTTCAATGCTTCGTTAGTAAAATGATATCAATAAAAATACTGAACGCTGTTTTATTGGTTTTTTTGTTATTTAAACTGTTGTTTTAAAATAATTTTAGTTGAAGTGTGATCTATGTTTATTTGGTTTGTTTTTGTTATTTTTAGGTATTTTATCTCCGATTTGTTGGTCGGGAGATTAGTATTGATTTTTGTGATGCCTGTAATTTAGACTTAGATAAAGCTTTTATAATGCAAAGTTGAATAAAGATGATTTAGCTATCAAGTTTGTTTACACTAAGCCATATCGTTTTGTTTCTACCACCCAGTAAATACGTTGGGTGGATTTATGTTGGCCAAAGAAAGCTTTGGCATAGAGGTAAAAAATGGAAAAGGTTCCAATGACAGTACGTGGCGCTCAGCAGCTACGTGACGAATTAGATCGCCTACTTAAGCTACGCCCTGTTATCTCAGCAGCTATTGGTGAAGCACGTGAACTAGGTGACCTAAAAGAGAATGCTGAATATCACGCGGCTCGTGAAGAGCAGGGTATTTGTGAAGCTCAAATCCGTGATATTGAATACAAGCTATCGCTGGCTCAGATCATCGATGTAACGCAAATGGATAATACGGGCAAGATTATCTTTGGTACGACAGTGACGCTTATCGATGTGGATACAGATGATGAGTTCCGCTACCAAATCGTTTCAGAAGACGAAGCAGACATCAAAACGGGTCGCATTTCTGTGAAATCGCCAATTGCTCGTGGCCTTATCGGTAAAATGGAAGGCGACGAAGTAATAATCTCCACCCCTGGAGGTGACAAAGACTTCGAAATCGACAAAGTAGAATATATCTAATTGAATTTTCTTTGTTTCTGATAAGTAAAAAGGTCGCTTAATGCGACCTTTTTCGTTTCTCACGCTACACTAAAAGATAAGAGCAGTAGATCTTTCTTTGTGATGCTAGCTTATTATATCGCTAACTTATTTACGTGGAATCTCGATTTTACGTGCTTCTGACTGACGGAACAGTACTAGAACCTTACCGATAGTCTGTACTTTCTCAGCTTTAGATTCACGTACAATGGCGTCGATAATCAGTTGCTTAGTCTCACGGTCTTCTGATGCAACTTTAATTTTGATCAGTTCGTGGTGGTCTAGAGCTAATTCGATTTCCGCTAGAACAGCTTCAGTAAGTCCATTTGCGCCCATTAACACAACAGGTTTTAAACTGTGAGCTAGGCCCTTTAGATGCTGCTTTTGTTTGGTACTTAGGTTCATTACGCGGCCAATTTTCTTTACTATTAGGGTTGAAAAAACCTATTTTAACGCCATCTAAAGCTGAAGACTATAATTTATTCAGTAATTAGTACTTTCCTCTAATTTAGGTATCCAATGAGTAAACAGAAACATTCGGCTAGTTCAGGCCGTTGGTTGAAGGAGCACTTCGACGACAAGTACGCAAACGAAGCAAGAAAAAAAGGTTATCGCTCGCGTGCTTATTTCAAAATGGAAGAGATTCAGACGAAAGATAAATTGATGTCTCCAGGGATGACTATTGTGGATTTGGGGGCCGCACCTGGCGGTTGGTCTCAATATGCTGCTAAGATTGCGGGAGACAGCGGACAAATCATTGCGTGTGACTTATTGCCAATGGACCCTATTGCTGGGGTTAGTTTCTTACAAGGCGATTTCCGCGAAGATGTTGTGCTAGAAGCTCTACTGGAACGTATACAGCCAAACATGGTCGACGTAGTGATGTCAGATATGGCGCCTAATATAGCAGGTAATAATTCTGTGGATCAGCCACGAGCTATGTATTTAGTTGAATTAGCTTTGGATATGTGTCGACAAGTTCTAGCTACCAATGGTAGTTTTGTTGTAAAAGTATTCCAAGGCGAAGGGTTTGATCAATATGTTAAGGACGTCCGTGAGATGTTTAAAACAGTCAAAGTTAGAAAACCCGACTCTTCTCGAGCTCGATCTCGTGAAGTGTTTATCGTAGCCACTGGTTACAAAGGTTAACGATTCTCTTCTAAGAGTTAGAGTTAACAATATGGCTACAGGTTACAAACTGTAGTACCCTACCTTTAATTACAATTAGTTATCGAGAGGCTGACACCTTGAGTGACATGGCAAAAAATTTAATTCTGTGGCTTGTTATCGCTGTAGTGTTGATGTCGGTATTCCAGAGCTTTGGCCCTGGGGAAAGTAACGGCAGATCAGTAGATTACACCACGTTTGTACAGGAAGTTGGCCAAGGCCAGATTCAAGACGCACAGTTCAATAACAGCGAAATCACTTTCACACGTCGTGGCGGTGGTGCTAAGTATGTAACTTACATGCCTGTTTATGATCAAAAGCTACTTGATGACTTAATTAATCAAAACGTAAAAGTTCAGGGTACACCACCTGAAGAGCAGAGCCTGCTTGGCACTATCTTCATCTCATGGTTCCCAATGATCTTACTGATTGGTGTATGGATTTTCTTCATGCGTCAAATGCAAGGCGGTGGCGGCGGTAAAGGCGCGATGTCTTTCGGTAAGAGCAAAGCTCGTATGATGAGCGAAGAACAAATTAAAACGATGTTTGCTGATGTTGCAGGTTGTGACGAAGCAAAAGAAGACGTTAAAGAACTTGTTGACTACCTTCGTGACCCTAGTCGTTTCCAAAAACTAGGCGGTAAGATCCCGACAGGTATTCTGTTGGTTGGTCCTCCTGGTACTGGTAAGACATTGCTTGCAAAAGCGATTGCAGGTGAAGCGAAAGTACCTTTCTTTACTATTTCAGGTTCTGACTTCGTAGAAATGTTCGTTGGTGTTGGTGCATCTCGTGTACGTGACATGTTTGAACAAGCGAAGAAGGCTGCACCATGTATCATCTTTATCGATGAAATCGATGCCGTAGGTCGTCAACGTGGAGCTGGTGTTGGTGGTGGTCATGATGAACGTGAACAAACGCTGAACCAAATGCTGGTTGAGATGGATGGCTTCGAGGGTAACGAGGGTATTATTGTTATTGCTGCGACTAACCGTCCAGACGTACTTGACCCAGCATTACTTCGTCCGGGTCGTTTTGACCGTCAAGTTGTGGTTGGTCTACCTGATGTACGTGGTCGTGAACAGATTCTTAAAGTACACATGCGTAAAGTTCCATTATCAGGTGATGTTGAACCATCTCTGATTGCTCGTGGTACTCCAGGTTTCTCTGGTGCAGATCTAGCGAACCTTGTTAACGAAGCGGCGCTATTTGCTGCTCGTGGTAACAAGCGTAATGTATCTATGGTTGAGTTTGAACTTGCGAAAGACAAAATCATGATGGGTGCCGAGCGCCGTTCGATGGTTATGTCTGAAGAAGTGAAAGAGTCAACGGCTTACCATGAAGCGGGTCACGCAATTGTTGGTCGTTTGGTGCCTGAACACGATCCTGTGTACAAGGTGTCAATCATTCCACGTGGTCGTGCGCTTGGTGTAACTATGTACCTCCCCGAGCAAGATCGCATAAGCATGTCTCGCCAACATCTAGAGTCAATGATCTCTAGTTTGTACGGTGGTCGTCTTGCTGAAGAACTTATCTATGGTAAAGACAAAGTTTCGACTGGTGCGTCTAACGATATCGAACGTGCAACTGATATTGCTCGTAAGATGGTTACGCAGTGGGGCTTCTCTGAAAAACTGGGCCCTCTTCTATATGCTGAAGAAGAAGGCGAAGTTTTCCTAGGTCGCGGTATGAGCCAAGCGAAACATGTTTCTGACGATACTACTAAGCTGATCGATGAAGAGATTCGTATCCTAATCGACCGTAACTATGCTCGTGCGAAGCAAATTCTTGAAGAGAACATGGATATCATGCACTCGATGAAAGATGCGCTAATGAAGTTTGAAACGATTGATGCTGGTCAGATTGATGACTTGATGGAACGTAAAGACGACATTCGTGAGCCTGCTGGTTGGGGTGATCAGGCGAAAGCAGAACCTGCAAAGGAAGAAGCTAAACCTGAAGCGAAATCAGAAGAAGCAACAGCTGAAGAGTCGAAAGTTGAAGAAGTTAAGTCTGAATCAGATGATGCTCAAAACAAAGATTCTTAATCACTAATCTATAAATTAAAACCCTGACTATGCTCAGGGTTTTTCTGTTTATAGCCTTAAGTGTTTTACTTTTTAAGAGCTGCATTTCATGATATTAAAAGCAAACAATAAAACTCTTGTTTTAGACCGCCCACATGTAATGGGCATCCTCAATATCACCCCTGATTCTTTCTCTGATGGTGGGAAATTCAATTCATTAGATAATGCCTTACTGCAAGCAGAACGAATGATTCAAGCTGGCGTGAGCATTATTGATATTGGTGGTGAATCGACTCGCCCAGGAGCACCTGACGTTTCCCTAGAAGAAGAGCTTTCCCGGGTGATTCCTACAATTAAAGCAATTCGCGCTAAATTTGATGTTTGGATCTCTATTGATACCAGTAAACCGGAAGTGATGCGCGAGGCTGTTGAAGCGGGGGCTGATTTGATCAATGATGTGCGCGCATTGCAAGACCCCGGAGCTTTACAAGTTGCCGCCGATGCTAATGTGCCAGTTTGCCTGATGCACATGAAAGGTCAGCCAAGAACCATGCAAGCCAACCCAAATTACGATGATGTCCTAACGGATGTGGAAGCGTTCTTAAAAGAAAGGGTAGAGGCTTGTGAGGCTGTTGGTATATCAAAAGAGCAGCTGATTCTGGATCCTGGTTTTGGTTTTGGTAAAACCATTGAGCATAATTACCACCTATTAGCGCACCTTGAAAAATTTCACACGCTTGGGTTGCCAGTCTTAGCGGGGATGTCGAGAAAATCGATGATCTTTAAGCTACTAGACAAAGCCCCAGCAGATTGCATGGTCGCTAGTGTCACTTGCGCGACTATCGCAGCAATGAAAGGGGCTCAAATTATTCGCGTTCACGATGTTGAAGACACGTTAGAAGCGATGAAGATAATCGAAGTGATGAATAACAATCACTAATAATAATTAAGGAAAATCCACATGTCAGATAAAAGACGTTACTTCGGAACAGATGGTGTGCGTGGCAAGGTAGGCCAATACCCGATTACCCCTGATTTTGTTCTGAAGCTTGGCTGGGCTGCGGGACGTGTTCTTGCGAAACAGGGTACAAAGAAAGTAATCATTGGTAAAGATACTCGTATTTCTGGCTACATGCTTGAATCAGCTTTAGAGGCAGGCCTTGCTGCAGCTGGTCTTCAGGCGACCTTTACAGGCCCTATGCCGACCCCGGCTGTTGCTTACCTAACACAAACATTCCGTGCGGAAGCTGGGATAGTTATCTCTGCGTCACATAACCCATATTACGATAATGGCATTAAATTTTTCTCTTCGGAAGGTACAAAGTTGCCTGATGATATTGAATTGGCCATTGAAGCAGAACTAGATAAAGACATTGAGTGTGTTGATTCTTCTGAGCTGGGTAAAGCAGTACGTCTAAACGATGCGGCTGGTCGTTACATTGAATTTTGTAAGAGTACATTTCCAAATCAGATGACGCTTGCTGGAATGAAGATCGTTGTCGATTGTGCACATGGCGCGACCTACCATATTGCTCCTGCTGTATTCAGAGAGCTTGGTGCTGAAGTGATTGCGATAGGTGTTGAGCCTAACGGTACCAACATCAATCACGAAGTAGGCGCAACAGATGTTAGAGCGCTGCAAGCTAAAGTACTTGAAGAGAGAGCGGCTTTAGGGCTTGGTTTTGATGGTGACGGCGACCGCATCATTATGGTTGATGAACTCGGTAACAAGGTAGATGGCGACCAAATCGCTTACATCATTGCTCGTGATGCATTGCGTCGTGGTGAGCTGAAGGGGGGCGTTGTTGGTACATTAATGACCAACCTTGGTATGGAAAACGGCCTTAAGCAGCTAGGTATTCCATTTGTACGTGCCGCTGTCGGTGACCGTTATGTAATGGAGCAGCTTCTGGCTAAAGGTTGGAAAATCGGTGCTGAAAACTCTGGTCACGTTATCTTGTTGGATAAAGTAACTACGGGTGATGCTATTGTTGCTGCCCTGCAAGTACTAGCATCAGTCGTGGACAGTAATATGACATTGAATGAACTTTCTCAAGGTATGACTTTATACCCTCAAGTTCTCGAAAATGTTCGCTTCAGCGGAGACTCAAACCCACTAGAAGCAGAAGCGGTTAAGGCGGCTGTGGTTGAAGTGGAAGCTGAACTTGGTGAGAAAGGTCGTGTACTACTTCGTAAGTCTGGCACAGAGCCTTTACTGCGCGTGATGGTCGAGGGTGAAGACGCTGAACTTGTTCAATCATCTGCACTGAAGATTGCTGATGCAGTAAAAGCTAACTGCTAATCAGCCTTAACTTTAACAGGCGTACTGAGTGTTCCCTGTTATTAGAAATGGTTGAGTTATATAGGGGCTAAAGGGAGCTGAGTGTGTTTAGTGTCGCTTTTGGCCTTTTTTTGACCACTCACTTGGTAAAGACTTATTTTTTGGAAAAATCCTCTTGTCAGGCCACGCTGCATTCGCTAGTATTGCTCGGCCTTCAGTTAGGAGGCCGCTAGCCTTGTTCATGAAAGTATTTTTTGAACGGCGCTGGCTCAACAATTAGGAACATAGGTGGAAAAATGTTTACAGTTCTACTTGTGATTTACCTGTTGGCAGCGCTTGGTGTAATTGGCCTAGTGTTGATTCAACAAGGTAAAGGCGCAGATATGGGAGCCTCTTTCGGTGCTGGCGCTTCAAACACTGTGTTTGGTGCTGGTGGCTCAGGAAATTTCCTTACCCGAATGACTGCAGTTTTTGCAACTACATTTTTTATCCTTAGCTTAGTACTTGGTAATATGTCTACACATAAAACTGAGTCTCAGTGGATTGACCCGACCCAAGGTCAGGTAATTCAACAAGCTGAAGATGCAGTGAGTGAAGTTCCGACGCAAGGCGACGAAATTCCACAATAATCTGTAAAGATTTGATGCCGAGATGGTGAAATTGGTAGACACGCTAGCATGAGGTGCTAGTGCCTTAGGGTGTGAGGGTTCGAGTCCCTCTCTCGGCACCATGTTTACAAACTTGTAAAACATCTTGTTGGGCGTATAATGCTCACAAGTCGGACGCGGGATGGAGCAGTTTGGTAGCTCGTCGGGCTCATAACCCGAAGGTCGTCGGTTCAAATCCGGCTCCCGCAACCAATTTTCAATGCTATAATGTAGCATGTGTTGGTGGCAAGTTTGCACAGTGTGAACCTCACTGTGAGCTAAGTGAATATCTAATATGATAACTCTTAGCATATAAGGGTCCAGCAATAAAAACCCCGGCTTATACGGGGTTTTTTGTTATCTAAGCATTTTTAAAATGCGTTTAGATAATATTTGCTTGGAATTTAAATTGGGCTTTGAGCCCTTTTTTTGTTTCTGGAGTGGTTAAATGACTGGTTTAGAAAGACAACTTACTGAAATGCTTGACGCTCCAGTAGCAGCATCAGGTTATGAGTTAGTTGGATTAGAATTTATTCGTGCTGGTGAGCACTCAACGCTACGTATTTACATCGATTCACCAAACGGTATTAATGTAGATGATTGTGCTGAAGTTAGTCACCAAGTCAGTGCCGTAATGGACGTTGAAGATCCAATTTCAGTGGCTTATAACCTTGAAGTGTCTTCACCAGGTTTAGAAAGACCATTGTTCAAAGCAGAGCATTACCAACAATTTATTGGTCACGAGGTAAGCATCGTTTTAAAAATGGCTGTCGGCAACCGTCGTAAATGGAAAGGTAATATCCAATCTATCGAAGGCGAGACAGTGAAAGTATTGGTAGAAGGACAAGAAGAAGAATTCGTCCTTAGCAATATTGCGAAAGCTAACCTGATCCCTAAATTTTAGTTCTCCTAGAGAGAAGAGCTTAAGAGGCTAGATTAATGAACAAAGAAATTTTGGCGGTAGTAGAAGCTGTTTCTAATGAGAAAGCAGTTCCTCGTGAGCGTATTTTTGAAGCGCTTGAAATCGCGCTTGCTACGGCAACAAAAAAGAAAAGCGAACTAGAAATTGAAGTTCGTGTTGAGATTGACCGTAAAACGGGTGATTTCGAAACTTTCCGCCGTTGGGAAGCTGTTGAGGAAGTTGAGTTTCCAACAAAAGAAATCTCTATTGAAGCTGCAAAGTACGATGATCCAGAGATCGAACTTGGCGGTTTCATCGAAGATGATATCGAATCAGTAACGTTTGACCGTATTACGACTCAAACAGCTAAGCAAGTTATCGTACAAAAAGTACGTGAAGCTGAGCGTGCTCAAATTGTTGAACAGTTTATTGATAACGAAGGCGAGCTAGTAACTGGCGCAGTTAAGAAAGTTAACCGTGATACCATTATTCTAGACCTTGGTAATAACGCAGAAGCGGTAATCCTTCGTGATGACCAACTTCCTCGTGAAAACTTCCGTCCAGGTGATCGTGTTCGTGGTCTTCTATACGCAGTGAAACCAGAAGCTCGCGGCTTCCAGCTTTTCGTTACTCGTTCGAAGCCAGAAATGCTAGCTGAACTATTCCGTGTTGAAGTACCTGAGATTGGTGAAGAGCTAATTGAACTTAAAGGTGCTGCACGTGACGCTGGTTCTCGTGCTAAAATCGCTGTGAAAACAAACGACAAACGTATTGACCCTGTTGGTGCGTGTGTTGGTATGCGTGGGGCACGTGTACAAGCTGTTTCTAACGATCTTGGCGGTGAACGTATCGATATCGTGCTTTGGGACGATAACCCGGCACAATTCGTAATCAACGCTATGGCTCCTGCTGATGTTGCTTCTATTATCGTAGATGAAGATACACATTCAATGGACATCGCGGTTGAAGCTGACAATCTAGCGCAAGCTATCGGTCGTAGTGGTCAAAACGTACGTCTAGCATCTCAACTAACTGGTTGGGAACTGAACGTCATGACTGTCGAAGATCTTCAGAAGAAGCACCAAGAAGAAGCAGTTGCTTCTATTGAAAACTTCATGAAGCATCTAGATATTGAAGAAGACTTTGCTCAAATGCTTGTTGAAGAGGGCTTCTCTACGCTTGAAGAAGTAGCATACGTTCCTGTGAACGAGCTTCTTGAAGTAGATGGTCTAGACGAAGGCATTGTTGAAGAACTACGTAACCGCGCAAAAGACGCACTGACTACTCTAGCGCTAGCGCAAGAAGAAACTTTCGACGGTGTTGAGCCAGCTGAAGATTTACTTGCACTTGAAGGTCTTGAGCGTGAAATGGCTTATAAGCTAGCAGCAAAAGGCGTTGCGACATTGGAAGACCTAGCTGACCAAGGCGTTGATGAACTAGAAGGCATCGAAGACCTAACTGCAGAGCGTGCAGGCGAGCTAATTATGGCTGCGCGTAACATCTGTTGGTTCGGCGACGAAGAATAATTCAGCAAGGAGAGAAAGCGGTATGACACAATTAACAGTTAAAGCACTGAGTGAAGAGATTGGTACGCCAGTTGACCGCTTAATTGAACAACTTGCTGATGCAGGCATGAAGAAAGCAGGGTCGGATCAAGTGACTGATTCAGAGAAGCAAACATTGCTAACGCACCTTAAAAAGGAGCACGGCGATACTTCTGGCGAAACAGAACCGACTCGTTTAACTCTTCAACGCAAGACCCGCAGCACGCTAAGTGTTGCCGCTGGAGGCGGTAAGAGTAAGGATGTTCAAGTCGAGGTACGTAAAAAGCGTACTTACGTGAAACGCAGCACTATTGAAGATGAAGCGAAACGTGAAGCTGAGGAAGTAGCTAATCGTGAAGCGGAAGAGAAAGCACAACGCGATGCTGAAGAGCAAGCGAAACGTGATGCTGCAGAGAAAGCACAGCGCGAAGCCGAAGAAAAAGTTAAACGTGAAGCGGATGCAAAACGTGATGCTGAAGAGAAGGCTCAACGCGCACAAGCTGAAAAGGCTAAAAAAGACATGAATTCAAAAAATGCAGACGCTAACGCACAAGCGAAAAAAGAAGCGGATGAACTTAAAGCTCGTCAAGAGCAAGAAGCAACTCGTAAAGCAGAAGCTGAAGCAGCTAAGCTTGTTGAAGAAGCTCGTAAGTTAGCTGAAGAAAACCAAGAACGCTGGTCTGAAGAAGAGAAGAAGAAGAAAGAGCAAGAGAAATCTGCGGATTACCATTTGACGACTTCTACTTACGCTCGTGAAGCCGAAGATGCAGCAGATAAAAAAGAGGAGAAAGCTCCTCGTCGTCGTAAGAAGAAAGCGGCTCCGGCTAACCAGCCAGGTAATAACCGTGGTGGTCGTAACCAACGTGGTCGTGGTGGTAAAGGTAGACTTGCTAAACCAACTTCAATGCAGCAAGGCTTCGATAAATCAGCAACTGTTGCTAAATCTGACGTTGCTATCGGCGAGACTATCGTTGTTTCTGAACTGGCAAGCAAAATGTCAGTTAAAGCAACTGAAGTTATCAAAGTGATGATGAAGATGGGCGCTATGGCGACTATCAACCAAGTGATTGACCAAGAAACAGCGCAGCTTGTTGCTGAAGAGATGGGCCACAAGGTTATCCTTCGTAAAGAAAATGAATTAGAAGAAGCAGTACTAGCTGACCGTGATAGCGATGCTATCGCAGAAGGTCGTGCTCCTGTTGTAACTATCATGGGTCACGTTGACCACGGTAAAACTTCAACACTGGATTACATTCGTAAAGCACACGTTGCTTCTGGCGAAGCTGGCGGTATCACACAGCACATTGGTGCTTACCACGTGGATACTGACAATGGTATGATTACGTTCCTTGATACTCCTGGACACGCGGCGTTTACTGCTATGCGTGCTCGTGGTGCTCAAGCGACAGATATCGTTGTACTTGTTGTTGCAGCAGACGATGGCGTAATGCCACAAACAATCGAAGCAATACAGCACGCGAAAGCGGCAGGTGTTCCTCTGATTATTGCTGTGAACAAGATCGATAAGGAGGGTGCAAACCCAGACAACGTTAAGAATGAGCTGGCTCAATACGACGTTATCCCTGAAGAGTGGGGCGGCGAGAATATCTTCGTTCACATCTCTGCAAAACAGGGCACAAATATCGATGGTCTTCTAGAAGCAATTCTTCTTCAGTCTGAAGTTCTTGAGCTTACTGCGGTTAAAGAAGGCATGGCTTCAGGTGTTGTTGTTGAATCCCGTCTTGATAAAGGCCGCGGTCCAGTTGCAACAGTATTAGTACAGTCTGGTACTCTAAACAAAGGCGACATCGTTCTTTGTGGTCAAGAGTACGGCCGTGTTCGTGCAATGCGCGATGAGAACGGCAGAGACATCGAAACTGCAGGTCCATCTATCCCTGTAGAAATTCTAGGTCTTTCTGGCGTACCTGCATCAGGTGACGAAGCGACTGTTGTACGTGATGAGCGTAAAGCACGTGAAGTTGCGAACTACCGTCAAGGTAAATTCCGTGATGTTAAACTAGCTCGCCAACAAAAAGCGAAACTAGAGAACATGTTCGCGAACATGACGGCTGGCGAAGTAGCTGAGCTTAACGTTGTACTTAAAGCTGACGTTCAAGGTTCTGTAGAAGCGATTGCCGACTCTCTACTGAAATTGTCAACTGACGAAGTTAAAGTGAACATCGTAGGTTCTGGTGTTGGTGGTATTACTGAAACTGATGCAACGCTTGCAGCAGCTTCTAACGCTATCATCCTTGGTTTCAACGTTCGTGCTGACGCAACTGCGCGTAACACGGTTCAGAATGAAAACCTAGATCTACGTTACTACTCAATCATTTACCAACTGATTGACGAAGTTAAACAGGCGATGGGCGGTATGCTTGCTCCTGAATTCCGTCAAGAGATCATTGGTCTTGCACAAGTTCGTGACGTATTTAAGTCGCCTAAACTTGGCGCAATCGCTGGTTGTATCGTTACTGAAGGTACGATTAAGCGTAGCAACCCAATCCGTGTACTTCGTGAAAACGTTGTTATCTACGAAGGTGAACTAGAGTCACTTCGTCGCTTTAAAGATGACGTTCAAGAAGTTAAGAATGGTTACGAGTGTGGTGTCGGCGTTAAGAACTACAACGACGTTCGCGTTGGTGACCAGATCGAAGTATTCGAAATCGTTGAGGTTAAACGTACTCTAGACTAATCAGTCTGTACGACTCGACATATTGACTAAGGTTACTAACATTACTACTAGTAAAGGTAATAAGTAATCGGTTGTTGAATACACCATGGGGGGCTGGTAATTACCAAGCCCCCCATCTTTCTAAGTGAGAAAAGAAAATGTCAAAAGAATTTAGCCGCACACAACGTGTGTCCCAGCAGCTTCAAAAAGAACTTGCTCTTATCCTACAACGTGAAGTTCGTGACTCACGTATCGGTATGGTAACGATTTCAGACGTAGAAGTGTCTCGTGACCTTGCTTACGCAAAGGTATTCGTGACTTTCCTATGTATCGGTGAGCAGACACCTGAATCTTGTTTAGCTGCGCTTAAAGAGCACGAAGTACCAGTACGTATGATGCTAGGTAAACGTATTCGTCACCGCTTAACACCTGAAGTTCGCTTTACTTACGACAACACTTTGGTTGAAGGCATGCGCATGTCTAACTTAGTGAGTGAAGTACTAAGTGACGACAAGCGTAAGCAAGAAGAAGCTGGTCGTACTGACGAAACTCAGTCTAAGGACGAAGAGTAATGGCTCGCCGTCGTAAAGGTCGCCCAATTAACGGGGTAATTCTGTTAGATAAGCCGACAGGTATTTCATCTAATGATGCACTGCAAAAAGTAAAACGTATTTACTTTGCAGAGAAAGCAGGGCACACCGGTGCTCTGGATCCTCTTGCGACTGGTATGCTGCCAATTTGTCTTGGCGAAGCAACGAAGTTTTCTCAGTTTCTGCTAGATTCTGACAAGCGCTACGTAGTGATAGCCAAGCTTGGTGAGCGCACCAACACCTCAGATTCTGATGGTGAAGTAGTTGAAACGCGTGAAGTGAATGTGAGTCAAGAGCAGCTTGAGCGTTGCATTGCAAGCTTCAAAGGTGAAACTGCCCAAATCCCATCAATGTTCTCAGCATTGAAGTATCAAGGTAAGCCTTTGTACGAATATGCTCGCGCAGGCATTGAAGTGCCTCGAGAGTCTCGTAAGATCACGGTTTACTCTATTGAACTGCTTCGCTTTGAAGGTGATGAAGTTGAAATGGAAGTACATTGTTCGAAAGGTACTTACATTCGCACAATTACCGACGATCTTGGTGAAATGTTAGGTTGTGGTGCTCACGTGACCATGCTTCGTCGCACTGGTGTAGCAAAGTACCCCTATGAGCGTATGGTGACTTTGGAGCAGTTAAACGAGATCCTAGAGCAAGCACAAGCGCAAGAGATTGCACCTAAAGAGTTGCTTGATCCATTGCTAATGCCAATGGACACGGCTGTAGAAGACTTACCTGAAGTTAACCTGAATGCGGAACTGACTGATCTTGTTCAGCACGGTATGCCCGTTCAAGTCGCAGGCGCTCCTGCTGAAGGTACCGTTCGCATGACAAGCGGTGAAGAGAAGCTGTTTGTTGGCGTTGCTCAAATTGCTGAAGATGGCCGAGTTGCCCCGAAGCGTTTGGTTGTTTTCAGAGATGAAGAGCCACAAGCATAACGCTGAAACCTAGTTAGGTATTGGCGCTTAGCCTGGAAAAGCGAATCAATAATATAGAAAGCGAGCCCTTAATTTTAATGGTTCGCTTTTTTCGTTTTTCATCAGTTCGATTGTTATTGCACCAACACGTAAACTTCCCTATAATCCTCGGCTCGCGTAGCGGCTGAATCAGAGATTGGCTGCTACAAATATAAACTTACTCTTATCAGGAGAGATTTATGTCTCTGAATGCAGAAACTAAAGCAGCAATCGTTGCAGAATACGCACAATCTGAAGGCGACACAGGTTCACCAGAAGTACAAGTAGCACTACTTACTGCTTCTATCAACCACCTACAAGGTCACTTCAAAGCACACAAACACGATCACCACAGCCGTCGTGGTCTACTACGTATGGTTTCTAGCCGTCGTAAGCTTCTTGATTACTTGAAAGGCAAAAACCTTGCTCGTTACCAAGACCTAATCAAGCGTCTAGGCCTACGTCGCTAATAGCGATGTCTGCGAAGACAGTTTGAAGAAAAGGAGCATTTGTGCTCCTTTTTTTGTGTCTGTAAGAAAATGTTTGGCCAGATGCTCAGAATATCATCTGGCTTTTTCTGATAGGAAATATATCTCCTAATAAAAATAGTTTATACTACGCCCGGCTAAAGCGTTTTCAACGTTTGGCAATCAACCCTCTCAAGAGATTACAGTCACAGATGTCGGCCAATAGGTCGCGACTATTCAAAGGCGGATTTGGTCTTAATTCGGCGTATGAACACATACAAAGAGCCACCATCCTAAGTCCCTTTTCACTAGTCGCGATTGGTAATATCTTGAGTCATTATTCACTTAATCTAAAGTTATGACTTTAGAGCTAAGGATATACAATGTTTGAAAAACCAGTTGTAAAATCGTTCCAGTACGGTAACCACACCGTTACTCTAGAGACGGGCGTAATGGCACGTCAAGCTACTGCTGCTGTAATGGCGACTATGGACGATACATCAGTATTCGTTTCTGTTGTTGCTAAGAAAGAAGCAGTTGCAGGTCAAGACTTCTTCCCACTAACAGTAAACTACCAAGAGCGTACATACGCTGCGGGTAAAATCCCTGGTGGTTTCTTCAAGCGTGAAGGTCGTCCATCTGAAGGCGAAACACTAACAGCTCGTCTGATTGACCGTCCAATTCGTCCACTTTTCCCAAGTGCGTTTAAAAACGAAGTTCAAGTTATCGCTACGGTTGTTTCTATCAACCCTGACGTAAACCCAGACATGATCACTATGATCGCAACGTCTGCTGCACTTGCTATCTCTGGTGCTCCATTCAATGGTCCTATCGGTGCTGCACGTGTTGGTCACATCGACGGCGAACTTGTTCTTAACCCATCAAATACTGAGCTTGAAAACTCTAAACTAGACCTAGTTGTGTCTGGTACAGAAGGCGCAGTACTTATGGTTGAATCTGAAGCAGATAACCTATCTGAAGAAGAAATGCTTTCAGCTGTTGTTTACGGTCACGACCAACAACAAGTTGTAATCAAAGCAATCAACGAGTTTGCTGCTGAAGTCGCAACTCCAGCTTGGAACTGGGAAGCACCAGCAGTTAACACTGAGCTTAAAGCTCAAGTTGCTGAACTTGCTGAAACTCGTCTATCCGACGCGTACCAGATCACTGAAAAAATGGCGCGTTACGAGCAAGTTGGCGCAATCAAGAACGACGTTGTTGAAGCTCTAATTGCACAAGACGAAAACCTAGATGAGCGCGAAATCCGCGGCATGCTTGGTTCTCTAGAGAAAAACGTAGTACGTAGCCGCATCATCGCTGGCAACCCACGTATCGATGGCCGTGAAAAAGACATGGTTCGTGCGCTAGACGTACGTACTGGTGTTCTTCCACGTACACACGGTTCTTCTCTATTCACTCGTGGTGAAACTCAAGCACTTGTTACTGCAACGCTTGGCACACAACGTGATGCTCAAATCATCGACAGCCTAATGGGTGAGAAGAAAGACAACTTCCTTCTACACTACAACTTCCCTCCATACTGTGTAGGTGAAACTGGTTTCGTTGGTTCTCCTAAGCGTCGTGAAATTGGTCACGGTAAGCTTGCTAAACGTGGTATCCAAGCAGTAATGCCTTCTGTTGAAGAATTCCCATACACAGTTCGTGTTGTATCGGAAATCACAGAATCTAACGGTTCTTCTTCAATGGCTTCTGTATGTGGTACATCTCTAGCGCTTATGGATGCTGGTGTTCCAATCAAAGCTTCTGTTGCGGGTATCGCAATGGGTCTTG
Source organism: Vibrio kanaloae (assembly GCF_024347535.1). Taxonomy (NCBI): domain Bacteria; kingdom Pseudomonadati; phylum Pseudomonadota; class Gammaproteobacteria; order Vibrionales; family Vibrionaceae; genus Vibrio; species Vibrio kanaloae. Next base: position 633,070 of record NZ_AP025497.1, read on the forward strand.
TTAAAGAAGGCGACGATTTCGTTGTTCTTTCTGACATCCTTGGCGACGAAGATCACCTAGGTGACATGGACTTTAAAGTAGCAGGTACTAACGCTGGTATCACTGCACTTCAAATGGACATCAAGATCGAAGGTATCACTAAAGAGATCATGCAAATTGCACTTAACCAAGCGCAAGGTGCACGTAAGCACATCCTTTCTGTAATGGATGAAGCTATCTCTGGTGCTCGTGAAGATATCTCTGAATTCGCTCCACGTATCCACACAATGAAAATCAGCTCTGATAAGATCAAAGATGTTATCGGTAAAGGCGGCGCAGTTATCCGTGCTCTTTGTGAAGAAACGGGTACTACAATCGAAATCGAAGACGATGGCACAATCAAGATTGCTGCTACTGAAGGCGCAGCTGCTACAGAAGCTATCCGTCGTATCGAAGAGATCACAGCTGAAGTTGAAGTTGGCCGCATTTACCAAGGTAAAGTTGCTCGTCTAGCTGACTTCGGTGCATTCGTTACTATCCTTCCAGGTAAAGATGGTCTAGTACACATCTCTCAAATCGCTGACAAGCGCGTTGAGAAAGTGTCTGATTACCTAACTGAAGGTCAAGAAGTGCCTGTTAAGGTTCTTGAAATTGACCGTCAAGGCCGTGTACGTCTAAGCATGAAAGAAGCAGTTGAAACGCCAGCTGAAGGCGAAGCACCTGCTGCTGAGTAATTCTCAGTGTGTCGATGGTGATATCGCTTTTTAGTGATTTCTAACCTATCGTCAACAAAGCATGTTATAAAGGGGAGCATATCGCTCCCCTTTTTTATTGCGGTCATAACAGGAGTAATTATTTGTGAAATGGTTTCAAACCGCGAGTATGTGTTTACTGCTTGTACTAACAGGTTGTGCGACAACATCAGATAACACCTCACGTTGGGTTTATCCACCGATGGCTGTACCACTGCAACCAAGCGTTCAGCAAGAAGTTCAAATTGCACGTCTTAGTCAGTTATTACAGCGCCCAGATTTGAACGATGAAGTTCGAGCGAAGATGCTGTTTGAACGTGGTAACTACTACGACAGTGTTGGCCTGCGTGATCTCGCGCGCCTTGATTTCAACCAATCTCTTTCATTGAACCCTGCTCAACCTGATATCTTCAATCTTTTGGGTGTTTACTTTACGCAGGTAGGGGAGTTTGATGCGGCTTATGAATCTTTTGATTCTACGTTAGAGCTTGATCCTGCAAACTCTTACGCAGAAAGAAACCGCTCTATCGCGCTTTATTATGGCGAGCGTTACGACTTAGCCAATGAAGAGATGATGAAGCACTACGCCGATGATCCTAGCGATCCATTTCGCGCTCTTTGGTTGTACATCATTCAGCATGAGCTAACGCCAGAACAAGCTAAGCTTGATTTACAAAAACGTTATGAGAGTCGTGATGAGCAGTGGGGCTGGGTATTAGTTGCGATTATGCTTGATGACATCACTGAAGAGCAGGCTTTCAAGGCGATCTTAACCGGTACTCGCGACAACACGCTACTTGCGCAGCGCCTAACAGAGACGTACTTCTACCTTGCTAAGCGTTACCATATGAATGGTGACTACGCGAATGCTATCTCTTTGTACAAGTTAGCGGTTTCTTTTAACGTGTATGAATACGTAGAACACCGTTACTCTTTCTTAGAGTTAAGCCGTATCTTCACCACGCTTAAAGCTGAGCACATAGCGCAAGTTAAGCTGGCTGAGGCCGAAGAAGAAGCCAACGCTAAGTA